>CAISLN010000074.1 GCA_903886275.1 uncultured beta proteobacterium
AGGGATGACAAATGGGTGCCGCAATACGCCATTGCCCCGTTGGCGCAGCATTTTGGGCCGGTGCAGGCGGCTATATTGCGTTCTTCACAAGAAGAAGTGCCCAGTCTCCATGCCCAAGGCAACCGCTACCCGTTACAACGCAGAAATTTCCGCAGGCTCGCTGATGCCCCTGGAAAGCAAGCGCATTGCTGCCTTGCTGCTTTCACAGCCCGATGAGGCGGCCTGGCGGCACGCCATCGAGGTGCAGAACATCCTGCAAAAGAAGACGCCCTCCACCGCGCGCAGGCAGGCCAGGCTGATACGCAAGCGCCTGCTGACCCTGGAGCCCCAAGCCTGGGAAATGATTGCCACGCGTGAGAACGAGGTGGCAAACCAACTCTTGCTGGCGGCGTCCGTGCTGCACAGCCGCTTGCTGGGTGACTTTTTGCGCATCGTCTACGCCCAACGCCAGCGGGGCCTGGAAGAAGCCCTGGCCCCCAATAGTTGGCATGACTTCCTGATTGAAATAGCCCACCACGACGCGGCTGTGGCGGCTTGGTCCGACAGCACCAAGGCCAAGCTGTTCCAGGTCATCGTGCGCATCCTGACCGAGGCCAAATTTCTGGCCGATGCAAAGACCCTGCGCATCACCCCGCAAGCCCTGCACCCGGACGTTGCCCGCTACCTGCGAGACCACCATGACCCTTATGTACTTGAATGCCTGGAGCGCACCCCATGAACTTCACGCTTGATGAGCGCCTGAACCAAATCCTGCCAAGAATCACCTCCAGAGACTTTCTCGACAGCAGTGGCCTGGGCAACGAGATTGGATTCTGGATCTTTGACTATCCGCCCGAACGCGAGATGGACGTGCGCGGCTTCCTCAACGGCACCGTGCTCCCCGCCCTGGACAAGCAAATGCCCGCCCTCAAGGTGGATTCCATAGACCTGCTCAAGCTGGTGACCGGTCTATTGGAGGAGCGCAAGCTGCTCGACAAGGTCATGGAGATGCAAAAAAACAAGGGTGACGACGCCACGCTGGCGGCCCTCAACTCCGTGCTCAAGGAAGACAAGATTGCCCAAAAAATCGCCACCCAGCACGACATCGCCAACCTGGATCTGCTGATCCTCAGCGGCGTGGGCGCCGTGTACCCGATGCTGCGCACCCACACCCTGCTGTCGGCCCTGCACCCCATCATGGGCAACACGCCGCTGCTGATGTTTTTTCCGGGGAGGTACGACGGCTATTCACTGCGCCTCTTCAACACCTTGGCAGAAAACCATTACTACCGGGCGTTTCGCCTGGTGCCAGAGACCGTCTGAGTAGGTTCCAGCAAATTTGCGACACCGTTCAACAGGGATAAATAAAAAATGAATATCAGCCAACTTTTTGTCAAACCAATAGACCGCCCCATCAATGGCGTCATCAAGGCGGACCAGATGGACGCCGCCAGCGTCTGGCAAGAGCTCGAAGAGTACGTCGTCACCAAGCAAATCAGCGAGTACCTGCGCAAGTTTTTCGACGCTTACCTAGCCGCCATAGACCGCCCGCATGACGCCGCCATCACCGACCGCATGGGCGTGTGGGTGTCTGGCTTCTTTGGCTCCGGCAAGTCCCACTTCATCAAAATCCTCTCCTACCTGCTCGAAAACATCGAGGCCTCCAACCCGGCCACCGGCGAGAAGCGCCGCGCCGCGCAGTTCTTTGACCAGCAAAAGATCAAGGACGCCATGCTGCTGGCCGACGTGCACCGCGCTGTGGCCGGCACGGCCGATGTCATGCTTTTCAACATCGACGCCAAGGCCAACAAGTCCGAGCCGGATGCCATCCTGCAGGTCTTTTTGCGGGTCTTCAACGAGAAGATAGGCCTGTCTGGTGACGCGCCGCACATCGCCAACATGGAGCGCCACCTGACTGCACAGGGCGCGTTCTTCACCTTCAAGGCGGCATTCGCCGAAGCCAAGGGCAGTCCGTGGGAGCAAGAGCGCGACGCCTTCACCTTCTACCGCGACGAGATCGTGGTGGCACTGGCACAAGCCTTGAAGATGAGCGCCAGCTCTGCCGAAAAATGGTTTGACGATGCCAAACAAGACTACCGCGTCACCATCGAAGGCTTTGCCAAGGTGGTCAATGACTACCTGGCCACCAAGCCTGCGACCCACAAACTTGTTTTTCTGGTGGACGAGGTGGGGCAGTTCATTGGCAACAGCACGGCGCTCATGCTCAACCTGCAAACCATTGCAGAGGAGTTGGGCAGCCAGTGCAAGGGCCGGGCCTGGATCATCGTCACCAGCCAGGAAGACATTGACGCCGCCATTGGCGAAGACAACAAGGCCAGAAGCCAGGACTTCTCCAAAATTCAGGGCCGCTTTCACACCCGCTTGTCGCTGGCCAGCAGCAACACCGATGAAGTCATCGGCGAGCGCCTGCTGTCCAAGACCGAAGCCGCCCATGTGGCCCTGCGCGATGTGTTTGCAGGCAAGAGCGACATCATCACCAACCAGCTCAGCTTTGTGGGCAATGCGGTGAGCCTGCGCTCTTACAAAGACGCGGCGGAATTTGTGGCGGTCTACCCCTTCGCCCCCTACCAATTCACCCTGCTGCAAAAAATCTTTGAGTCCATCCGCAAGGTGGGTGCCACCGGCAAGCACCTGTCGCGTGGCGAGCGCTCCTTGCTCGACGCCTTTCAGTCCGCAGCCGTGCGCAATGCCAAGCACAGCACCGACGTGCTGGTGCCCCTGTACGACTTCTACCCGTCCATCGAAAGCTTTATCGACGGCATGGCCAAGCGCTCGATTGACGAGGCACCGGACAACCCCATGCTGCAGCCCTATGACAGCCTGCTGCTCAAGGCGATGTTCCTCATCCGCTACATCCCCGACATCGTCAAACCCAACATCGACAACCTGGCCACCCTGTGCATAGACCAGATCGACGCCGACAAGCTGGCCCTCAGACGCAAGGTCCAGGAGAGTCTGGCCCGTCTGGAGCAGCAACGCCTGGTCAGCCGCAATGGCGACCTGTGGTTCTTCCTGACCAATGAAGAGCGCGACGTGGCCCGCGAGATCGGGCATGTTGAGGTGTCTGCCGCAGAAAAGTCCCGCCTGCTGGCCGAGCTGGTCTACGACGAAATTTTCAAGGGCATCACCAAGGTGCGCCACCGCGACACCAAGGCCGACTACGAGTTCAACCGCCTGCTAGACGGTGCCCCCTGGCGCTCTGCCAGCCACCCCCTCAGCTTTGAAGTGCTCACCCCCCTAGGCGACGACTACGAAAAGCTGCAAAGCGCCAAGTGCATTTTGCGCAGCAGCGAAGGCAATGGCCGCGCCATCGTGCGCCTGGCCGAGGGCGAGCGCTTGGACATCGAGCTGGCCCTGTACCAGCAGATCGAGAAGTACATCGTCAGCCCCAAGGCGGCCAACGCCACCGCGTCGCTCAAAACCATTTTGCAAAACCGCAAGGAAGAAAACCGCGATCGCCGCCTGCGCCTGTTGCACCAGCTCTCCAAGCTGATTGCCGAGGGCGACTTCTTTGCCCTAGGCCAGTCCGTGCCGATCAAGGCCAGCGGCCCCGACAAGGTGCTCGACGAGCTGCTCAACTACCTCATCACCAACACCTACAGCAAGCTGCCCTACCTCAAGGTGCGCCAGGCCGACCCGCAGGCTGAAATCAAGGCCGTGCTCATGGCCGATAACCTGGGTAGCCCTGGCTTGGAGCTGGGTGGAGAGGAGGGCAATGCGCTTGCCGTCAAGGAGCTGCGCGACTACCTGCAGCTGGCCGCGAGCCAGACCCGCGTGCTGCTGTCCGACGTGGTGGAGCGCTTTGCCGGCATCCCCTGGGGCTGGAAGCCCGAATGGGAAACCGTGCTGCTGGTGGCCCGCCTGTTCAAGGCCGGCGAAATCAAGCTCATGCTCGAAGGTTCCGACCTCGACCCCGGCGCCGCAGTGGAGCCGCTGACCAAGTCCGCCCGCTTCAAGCAGGTGTCCATTTTGAAGCGCAAGACGGCCGATGCCGGAAGTCTCAAGCGTGCCCGCGCGCTCTACAAAGACCTTTTCCAAAAGCTGGGCCGCGACGAAGAAGACGCCCTGGTGGCCGACTTCCGTGCCCGCTTCACCGAATGGCAGGCCGACCTCAAGGGCTTCACCCTGATGGCCAGCACCGCCCACCATCCCGGCAAGACCGTTATGGACGCAGCGCTGACCCGCATTGCCCAGCAACTGGGCACGCGCGACAGCTGTGCCTTTATCGAAGCCTTGCTGTCTGCCAAGGACGATTGGCTGGACGCCGCAGAAGACATTCAAGACCTGGTCAACTTCTACAAGACGCAAATCACCGTTTGGCGCAAGTTGCTCGATGGCCTGCGCGCCTTTGCCGACAACCGCGAGGCACTCAACAAAGTGCCCCAGGCCGCCGCCGCGCTGACCGAGCTCACCCAGATTCGCGACACCGCCAAACCCTACGGCAAGGTCAACCGCATCGAGCCGCTGATTGCGACGGTGACCTCCGTCAACGAGCAGTTGGCGCAAGACAAACGCGAGCGTGCCTTGCTTTCCATCGACGGAAAAATTGCCGAGGTGCAAGCCAAGCTCAATGCGGTGGTCGCCACCCCAGACACCAGCAACAAGGCCCTGCACCTGCTGCAAGAATTGAAGACGCGCTTGGCCAGCCAGAGCAGCATCGCCCAAATCCTGTACCTGCAGGGCCAAGGCGGTGACGCCATGGACGAGGCCATCACCCTGATCGAAGCTGCAGCGGTAAAGCCTACCCATGTGGCCGAGCCGGGCAACACCGTCAAACCGCTGCACACCGGCACGCCCCAGACCGCTCCTGTGCCCCAAGCACCTGCCAAAACCACCAAGGTCATTCGTGCGGCTGAGTTGTCGAGCAAGACC
This sequence comes from uncultured beta proteobacterium, assembly GCA_903886275.1. GTDB lineage: Bacteria > Pseudomonadota > Gammaproteobacteria > Burkholderiales > Burkholderiaceae_C > Allorhodoferax. Next base: position 4,873 of record CAISLN010000074.1, read on the forward strand.
TACCTGGAGACCGAGGCCGATGTGGATGCTTATGTTGCCAAGCTCAAGACAGCGCTGATGGCCGCCGTGCGCGCAGGTCAGATTGCCAGAATACAATAGAATTGCGTTATGTATTATTTTTCAATACATTTTGCAAACTAAACGGATGATTGGCTGTGCAAAGCTCTTTGACCCAAGTTCTTGACGCGGCCGAACGCCGTGGCAAGCTGAACCTGCGTACTGCCGAGATTGCCCAAGCCTTGCCCGGCGTTAGCGCCGAAGCGCTGCGACAGGCGTTGTACCGGCAACAGCGCAAGGGGCGCGTTGTGCGTACCTCGCGCGGCTCGCAGCACTGGGTGCTTGTTCCCCTGCAAGATGCCTCCACCGGTGCACCGCCGCTGGAAACCTGGCTCGATGCGTACCTGTCCAAAACCCTGGGTCTGCCTTACTACGTCTGCTTGCTCAGTGCGGCCGAAGTCTATGGCGCGTCACCGCAAGCCGTCATGGTCACGCAGGTGATGACGGGCAGCGTCCGGCGGCCCGTGCAGGTGGGCCGGCACCGACTGGTGTTTCTGAAATGCGCGTGCGTGGCCGACATGCCCACCCGCTGGCATGAGACGCCCCAGGGTCGCTTCAAGGTCAGTACGCCCGAGCTCACCGCGCTGGACCTGGTGGCCCGCCCGCAGGCGGTGGGTGGCATCGCCCGCACTGTGGATGTGCTGCAAGGCCTGGCCCCGGACCTGACGGTGGAGGGCCTGCGCACCGCACTCAACGCAAGCCAAGAAACGCCTACTGCCCAGAGGCTGGGTGCCCTGTTGTCCCAGCTGGGCCACAGCGCGTTGCCTGACCTGGTGGCCGACTGGCTTGGCACCCGACGCACCCGCAGAATCCCACTCACCATGGAACCGGATGCACAGGCCACCAGCACGCTGGACAGCCGTTTCAAAGTGCACATGCCCGCAACCTTTCAAGCCGCCAATACCTGATGCAACAAACCCACCTCACCGCCTGGCAAACCCACGCGCCCTGGCCCAAACGCAGTCAGATTGAGCAGGACCTGCGCCTCTCCAGAGGCGTTGCCGCCATCTTTGAAGACGAGGTGCTACGCCAGCACCTGGCCATGCGCGGGGGCACTGTGCTGCACAAGGCGCACCTGGCCCCAGCGGCCCGATACTCCGAAGACATTGACCTGGTGCTCACCAAGTCCATGGACACGGCTGCCCTTGAAAGTCACCTGCTGCGGGTGCTGACACCCATCCTCGGTGCGCCTGCACCGTCCATCTTTCTGGATGCCTGGTTGGCGCTGCGCAATGCCCGCAAGAGCTCCCAAATTCTGTCCATCAAGTTCAAATTTGTTCCCCTGGGGCTGAGCCGGCACGAGACCATCAAGGTCGATATCAATCTGAACGAGCAAGCAGCGCTCTACCCCCTGGTGCCTGTGGATTTTCAGAGCCTGGACGAAGACGGTGAGCTGGTAACGGCCCAGGCCGTTTCCTATGACATCAATGAAATGCTGGGCACCAAGACCCGCGCCTTGATGCAACGCCAACAAGGGCGCGACCTATTCGACCTGTGGTTTGCCTGGAACCAGAGCCAGGCCGGTCTCACCCCCTACACCGTGGACTGCCAGCGCGCCATGCAAGCATTTGAGTGGTACCTGGCCAATGAAGGCACGGTCATAGGGCGCGCAGAGGCCGGGCAGTTGTTGGACCAACGGCTGCGCAACCAGGCCTTTCGCCTGGACATGGACACCTTGTTACGCCCCGGTCTGCCCCGGTTTGATGTCGATGCGGCCGCCACCATCGTGCGCAGCGCGTTCCTTTCCCACTTGGCAGCAGCCTGACGGTCAGCCAATCCATTCCCCATTGATCGGCCAGACCGCTGCACACATCGCCACTCATGAACAAAGCCAAACTCAAGTCCTACGCCCCCCAGGCCCGACAAGACTTCAGCGCAGCCGTCATGGCCTGGCCAGCGAAGATGGCTTTTAGCCAAAAAGCAAATCTATTGGATCTGCCTTGAGTCAATTTCCCAATCGGGAAATTTTTCTTGTGTTGCTACGGGTAACTGGCAATAATTTCCCGAACAGGAAATTTTTATGACCCTTACTCCCACCAACAGTCCTGAAGCACTGGGTGCTGCGGTCTTGCTTGCCCGCAGCAAACTGGGCTTAACCCAACCCCAATTGGCACTCGCGGCGGGCGTCGGTGTGCGCTTTATCGTGGAGCTCGAAGCTGGCAAGCCCACCGTGCGCCTGGAAACGCTGCTCAAAGTGTTGCACGCACTGGGCGGGAGTTTGGCTGTGGAAGGCTTGGCCTGATATGGCACGCCACCTCGATGTTTGGTTGCTGGGCGCGTACGTTGGCACCCTGTCGCAGGTCGATGGGCGCCTCAGCTTCGCCTATGCACCGGGTGCTACTACGCCTTTGTCGCACTCCCTCCCCCTACGGACAGAGCCTTTCGATGACCGCGCAAGCCGCCCATTTTTCGCCGGCTTGCTGCCAGAAGGCGGCAAACGTAAGCAGATTGCCAAGACCCTGCAAATCTCTACCCAAAACGATTACGCATTGCTGGACAGCCTGGGTGGCGAGTGTGCTGGTGCTGTCACATTGTTGGAGTCGGGCCAGTCGCCTCAATCACCAGATGCCCTCCATGAAGTTCGCTGGTTAGACCACACGCAGTTGCTCCAGGTTCTGGATGAAATGCCCCTGCGCCCCATGCGGGCGGGCGATGAGGGGCTGCGCCTCTCTTTGGCCGGCGCGCAAGACAAATTGCCAGTCGTGGTGGATGCGGATGGGAGTCGCATTGGTTTACCCCTGAACGGCTCACCCAGCACCCACATCCTCAAGCCACCCATTGCCGGTATCGATGGCAGCGTTTTTAACGAGGCCTTTTGCATGGCTCTGGCCAGAGCGTTCAAGCTGGACGTTGCAAGCATCCAGATGCAAGCCATTGCCGATGGTGAGCAGCAACGCCACTACCTCCTGGTAGAGCGCTACGACAGACCGGCAGACACACCGGGCCAACGCCTGCACCAAGAAGACTTTTGCCAGGCGCTGGGTATCGTCTCGGAGCACAAGTACCAAAGCGAAGGCGGCCCCGGCCTGGCGCAAGCTTTTGCGCTGCTGCGTAGCGCAACCCGCCCCAGCGCACTGCACACACTGAAGCTGCTGGACTATGTGGTGTTCAACGCCTTGATCGGCAACCACGATGCCCATGGCAAAAACTTCTCTTTGTTGTATGCACCCACAGGTGCTGTTCTCACACCCTTGTACGACGCACTGTGCACGGCCGTCTATCCCACGCTGACCGACAAAATGGCTATGAAGATTGGCAGCAAATACAAGTTTTCCGAGGTGATGGCGCGCCACTGGGAGCAGTTCGCTACGGAGGCAGCGCTGTCGCCTGGGCAGGTGAAAAAACGCATCTTGGCAATTGCCAGGCAGCTGCCAGATTTGGCGCGCGCCACCCAAGCCACGTTTCTCAACAACGGCAACCAGCACCCCATCATCGACCAGATCGTCACGCTCATCGAGCAGCGTTGCGCCCTGACCATTCGCCGCCTTACCTCGCTGTCACACCCATGAACAAAGCCAAACTCAAGTCCTACGCCCCCCAGGCCCGCAAAGACTTCATCGCAGCCGTCACTGCCCGCGCCAATCTGTTGGGCCTCTCCAGCAAGGCTGGCACGTTGGAAGTGGCCACTAGCCAAACCCAGGGCGACGTCACCGTCATCGCCGGTCAGGCCTGGCCCGCCAAGGTGGATGGCCAGCGCAAGCAGCTCATTGCCCGCATCCAGAAAGACGGCTTTGACCACACCATGGAGGCGGTGGCGTACACCTGGTTCAACCGCTTTGCCGCCCTGCGCTTCATGGAGTTGCACGACTATCTGGGCCATGGCCACCGGGCACTCTCCAGCACCTCGGGTGGGTTGCCGGACATCCTCACCCACGCCACCGACCTATGCAACGCCGATGCGGGTAACGCCTTGCCTGGCCTGAACGCGGCCAAGGTCACCGAGCTCAAGCTCGCAGGCAACCGCGATGGCGAGCTGTACCGCATGCTGCTGGTGGCACAGTGCAACGCCTTGTCCCGCGCCATGCCTTTTTTGTTTGAGCGCATTGACGACGACTCCGAGTTACTGCTGCCCGACAACCTGCTGCGCAGCGACTCCGTCATTGCCAAGTTGGTGGATGCAATACCGGAAGAAGACTGGCGAGAGATTGAGATCATCGGCTGGCTGTACCAGTTCTACATCTCCGAGAAGAAGGACCAGGTCATTGGCAAGGTGGTCAAAAGCGAGGACATCCCCGCCGCCACCCAGCTCTTCACGCCCAACTGGATCGTGCAATACCTGGTGCAAAACAGCGTGGGCCGCCTGTGGCTCATGGCCAACCCGCAAAGCACCCTGGCCCAGGAGTGGCCTTACTACATCACCCCCGCCGAGCAAACGCCCGAGGTACAAGCCCAACTCGATGCCCTCATCCAGACCCGTGTGCGGGAAGATGACGAAAGTGGCGGCGCTACCCTCAACCCAGAAACGATTACCGTGCTGGACCCGGCCTGTGGCAGCGGCCACATTCTGGTGGTGGCCTATGACGTGCTCAAGGCCATCTACCTGGAGCGCGGCTACCAGGCCAGAGCCATCCCACGTCTGATACTGGAAAAGAATCTTTTTGGCCTAGACATTGATGACCGCGCCGCTCAGATGGCCGGTTTTGCCCTGCTGATGAAAGCCCGAGCCGATGACCGCCGCCTGTTCACCGCCACGGACGATGCGGGCAACCTGCAACCGCCCAAGCTCAATGTGCTGAGCCTGCAGGAGAGCAAGGGTCTGAGCGTGGACGAACTCGCCACCCATCTGGCTACGTACAAGGTGCAGCGCGCCACCATCACCGCGCTGTTGGATACCTTTGAGCACGCCAAGACCTTTGGCTCGTTGATTCAAATTCCCCATGCACTCAAGACACATTTGGCGTTGTTGCCGGAAATCCTGACACTGGTAAAGAAGGAAGGGGATATGTATGCCAGTGCGGCTGCGGCTGACTTATTGCCGTTGGTGCAGCAGGCGCAGGTGCTGGCGATGCAGTTTGATGCTGTAGTTGCGAATCCGCCATATATGGGCGTAAAAGTAATGAACGCTGCCGTCAAAGACTTTGCGATCACTAATTTTCCGAATAGTAAGTCAGACATTTTTTCAATGTTTATTGAACGGTGCCAAGGTTTTGGCAACCAAAGTGGGAAACTGGGTTTCGTGACACCTTATGTCTGGATGTTTATTTCTTCCTATGAGGGTATTCGCACAAAACTTATTTCAGAAGCGACACTTGAAACATTGATTCAACTTGAATATAACGCATTCGAACCAGCTTGCGTTCCTGTTTGTTGCTTCGTTGTCGGAGTAATTCATACCCCTGATTTTTTGGGGACATATATAAAGCTTTCAGAATTTAAAGGTCATGAAAATCAGGCGCCACGAGTTCTTGAGGCGTTAAAGGATCGCAAATGTGGTTGGCTATATGAATCAAAGCCAGATAATTTTGCAAGAATGCCAGGATGCCCTTTTGCATATTGGGCTTCAAGCGCAATGATTAACGCATTTTCATTAGGAAGAAAACTTGGAGATATTGCGGCACCACGGCAAGGTCTTGCAACTTCCGATAATGATAGATTTTTGCGAATGTGGCACGAAGTTGATTTCAGAGAAATTGGATTTGGATCCAAAAATCACAAAGAAGCTGAAGATAAAAATACCAAATGGTTTCCCTATAACAAAGGTGGTGAGTATAGGAAATGGTATGGAAACAATCGATATGTCGTAAATTGGAAAGATAAAGGGCGGGATCTTTTAGGGTTTGCTGCTGAGCTCTATGGCTCACCGACAAGGACGATTAAGAATATAAATTATTATTTTGAGAGCTCAATTACGTGGTCGGCGCTGAGTTCTGGCGGTATCTCTTTGAGATTTAGTCCGAATGGCTACATATTTGACACCAAAGGTCAATGCATATTCATGAATAATGATTATCGATCACTTTGCTCCTATATGGGACTGCTAAATTCAACAGTTGCAGCACGCTTTATGGAAATACTTGCTCCAACCTTGGATTTCAACTCGGGAACAGTTGCAAAAGTGCCCGTTGTACATGAGGTTTTAGAAGTTGAGCATGCTCAGATAATTGAAAAACTAGTCCAAGGAGCAACGTCTGATTGGAATGCTTACGAAACGTCCTGGGATTTTGCGGCGATTTCTTTTGCATGTTCTCCATTGATTTATAAAACACTCGATAAATCTTGGAATTGCTGGGATGTTGCTTTAAGAGATCGAATATTGGACGCCAAGCTTTTGGAGGAATCCAATAACAGGCGGTTTATTTGCGCTTATGGACTTCAAGACGAAATCTCCCCCGAAGTCCCTGAATCCCAAATCACCCTTGCCCGCGCCAACCGCGAGAAGGACAGCCAGCGTCTGATCTCCTACGCCATCGGCTGCATGATGGGTCGCTACAGCCTCGACGAGCCCGGCCTAATTTATGCCCACGCGGGTAACGTCGGCTTCGAGCCAGACCGCTATGCCACCTTCCCCGCAGATGCTGACGGCATCGTCCCCATCACCGACGAACTCTGGTTTTCCGACGACGCTTGCGGCCGCATCCGTGAATTCCTGCTTGCCGTTTGGGGGCAAGACACCCTAGAAGAAAACATGGCTTGGCTAGCCGAGAGTCTGGGAACCAAAGCCAGCGAGACCCCGGTTGAAACCATCCGTCGCTACATCGCCGATAAGTTCTTCAAAGACCACCTGCAAACCTACAAGAAGCGCCCCATCTACTGGCTCTTCAGCAGCGGCAAACAAGGCGCCTTCCAGGCCTTGGTCTATCTGCACCGCTATTCCGAAGGCACCCTGGCTCGCCTGCGCGCCGAATACGTTGTACCCCTCACCGGCAAGATCCAGAGCCGCATCGAGATGCTGCAAAAAGACGCCAATGTCGCCAGCAGCACCGCCGCCCGCAACAAGCTGAACAAGGAAGTGGAAAAGCTCAAGAAGAAGCACGCAGAGCTGCTGGCCTACGACGAGCAACTGCGCCACTACGCCGACATGCGTATCACCCTGGATCTGGATGATGGAGTGAAAGTGAACTATGGCAAGTTTGGGGATCTGCTGGATAGTGTGAAAGCGGTAACAGGTGGAAAGGATGAAGAATGAATATTGACCGTATAAAAATTGTTGGCTTTAAAAGCATTGCCGAGGTCACTCTTGACCAGCTTAAACCGTATAGCGTTTTTGCTGGCCCTAACGGTGCCGGAAAAAGCAATCTGATGGATGCCTTGGCTTTTGTAGGGGCTGTCATTGAATTGGGGGCTATTAAGGCGCTCCGAAAGTTCAACGGGTTTTCGCACATTCATTGTTATAAGTTCAGAAAAAACAAAGCCAGAACTTTTGAGTTCGCTATAGATGCCACGATGAAAGGTGAAAAGCTTTCATATGCCCTGAAAATTCATGACATGGATACGGCACCAAGCCTTGAAGAGCAGCTGAGTGTTGCTGGCAAAACTATTTTGCAACGAAAGAAAGGAGAATCCCCAAAACTCGTGCATGAGACGGGGGGCAGTTTGGACGAAGTTCCTAATATGCCCGTTGATTTTTCAGCACTGCTTTTGACGCAACAGTTTCCACTGTACCAGTATTTGACGAATATTCAGATATTCCGCTTTGATCCGCTGGGGGCAAAAGAGCCCGATGCATCGAGTACCGACACCAGTGAGCTGGATGGACAGGGTCACAACGTAGCGACAATGTTGGCGGTTTTAGAAAAAGACGAGGAGTTCAGCACGCAAATTACCGACTGGATGGCCTTGCTGGTGCCCGGTATGCAAGAGGTTCGCTCAGAGCAGCAGCGTCTGGATGGGCGAACGGTGATCAAGTTTAAGGAGGAAGGCATCAAGACCCATTTCCCCGCTAAATTGATTTCAGACGGAACTATTTACGCTTTGTGCATCATGACGGCAGTGCTGAGCCGCTCAAAAGGCTATGGGCTAACCCTCATGGAGGAGCCCGAGCGTGGCATTCATCCCAAGGCGATTGAGCAGTTGGTTGCATTAATGCGTGACAACGCAACGCCCGAGCACCCGGTGTTGGTGACGACGCACAGCGAATCTCTGGTGCGGGCATCCAGCATGGAAGAGCTTTGGTTGATCAACAAAGAAGACGGTAAAACAGTGGTGAAGAACGCAGCTGTAAACAGCGGTGATTTGGGAAAATTGAATCTGGATACTGCGTGGTTGATGAACCTCTTTGGTGGGGGTTTGCCATGGTGAGCGTTGGTTTTATTGTTGAGGGTGATACCGAGAAAATTTTGATTGACTCCAAATCTTTCAGGGCTTGGGCCAAAATGCAGGGTATCGATATTTGCACGCCAGTGATTGATGCCAAGGGTGGCGGCAATTTACTGCCACAAAACATGGAGCCGATGCTCACTCAGTTGCGACGACAAAGCCCTGATCACATTGTTATATTGACTGATTTGGAGGATGCACCGAACCAAGAGGCTGTTCGTCAAAGAATTAAATCTACTGACATCGCTTTGGTGTTTATTGCAGTGAAGGCGATAGAGGCGTGGTTTCTTGCGGACAGTCTCGCACTTCAGAAGTGGCTGGGGCTAGATCAGGTGTACGAGCCCTACCCGGAGGCGACGCAAAGTATGCCGTGGTTGCGCATCAAGGCGCTGGCTGCTGAGTTGAAGGTTCGAGGCCCTGGGAGTGCCAAAAATGCATTTGCCAAGCGCATGGTGAATAGCTACGGGTTTTCAATTGCCAATGCTGCACAGCATCCCGAATGTCCCAGTGCCAAAGATTTTTACGATGGGCTGGTGGGGCTGGGGCAGTCATGACGTACCCACACAAAGGCTACGGCGCACAACCCCGCCACCACGCCGACATGCGCATCACCCTGGATCTGGATGATGGGGTGAAGGTGAACTATGGCAAGTGTGGGGATCTGCTGGATAGCGTGAAAATCGTCACCGGAGGTATTTCAGATGATTAAGTCTGTTCGTGTGGTTAATTTCAAGTCGCTGGCCACTGTGACGATTCCCCTGGGGCGTTTCAACTGCCTGGTGGGCATGAACGGAGCGGGCAAAAGCACGGTGCTGCAGGCCTTAGACTTTTTGTCGCAGCTGATGCGGGGTGATGTGCAGGGCTGGCTGGATCGCCGTGGCTGGATGGCGGCAGACCTGAATTGCAAGCTGCGCAACGAGCGCAACATTCGGTTCAACGTGTCGTTTGCAACGTCGGACGGTGGAATGCTGACGTGGATGGGTGCATTCAATCGCACGGACTTGCGTTGCACCCAAGAAGAAGTGGTGTTAATTCAGGGTGATCAAGTAGACCCAAAGTTGCTTCGCTTGAGCGGACAAACCTATTCGCTTGGCGGCCGGGAGAGTCAAACTATTGCCTTTGAGTACCAAGGCTCCATTCTTTCTGCGCTGAAGGACTCCGAACTGTCGCCTCCCTTGCTGGAGTTTCGCGATGCCCTTCGCCGTGTCCGGTCGCTGGAGCTTTTGTCGCCGGACAAATTGCGCAAAAGCGCCCGAGTTGGTGAACACGACATTGGTGCCGGTGGCGAGAGGCTGTCTGCTTATCTCGACAACATCAAGGGTGAGCAAAAAATAAAGCTGGTGGCATTGCTGCAAAAGTTCTACCCAGCCTTGGTGGATTTCAAAATCACTTCGCAAAAATCAGGGTGGAAGAAGCTGTCGGTGTTTGAGCAATTTAGCGGCCAAAAACTGGAAACTGAAGCACTGCATCTGAACGACGGCTTGCTGCGCATATTGGCGGTGCTGACGCAAGCCGATGCAGATCGGTCTTTGCTGCTGTTGGATGAAATTGAGAACGGCATCAACCAAGAAATTGTTGAGATGCTGGTGGATACGCTGATACAAAGTCCGCAGCAGTTGCTGGTGACCACGCATAGCCCTTTGCTGCTGAACTATCTGCCAGATGATGTGGCAAAGGATGCTGTGCAGTTTTTGTACAAGACTCCCCAGGGAGAAACAAGGCGTCGCAACTTGTTTTCAATCCCGCGCATGGCTGCCAAGCTGGAGGCGATGGGGCCGGGGGATGTCTTTGTGGACACTGATTTGCGCTTACTGGCGCAGGAGTGCATCGATTTGGATGATCGCCATGAGGCGGCTATGCGCGGAGAGGAGCAGGCCGAGTTCGATGCCACCGATGCAGGTGGTGCATGAAGCTGCTCATTAGCGGCGAAGGCCCGCGGGACATGGGCGCATGCAACAACGCGCAAGGGCAATGCTCAGATGGTGATTTCAACCGAGGGCCCATGGCGGTATGGCTAGCTCGGTTGTGGGATACCTTGCTGGGCTACAACCTGCTGGATATCCAAGACGCCGTGGTGTATGTGAGTGAAAAGGCGTTGGATCAAAAGGCCAAAAATTCCGGCAAACCCATGCAGCGCTTGCGCGGCAAGAAGCAAGCGGTTGAAACGGGTTTGTATTTCGGCAATGCCAGACATTTGGGGCTGATGGCGCAGCAGTTGGCTGCTGACAGCGCTGATTCTGTTATGGCTGTATTGTTTCGAGATACTGATGGCACGCGCAGTGCACCAGGCCAGTTGTGGCAAACCAAATGGGACAGTATGGTGAATGGCTTTGCCTCGGCGGATTTTGCCTTCGGTGTGCCCATGTTGCCCAAGCCCAAGTCTGAAGCGTGGTTGCTGTGTGCTGCTCAAACAGCTAGACATTCGCACGCGGTATTTGAAGCTATCTCAGGGAACGACAACGCACCCAATTCGGCCAAAAAACAGTGGGATGCGTTCATGGGAAGCCCTCAGACTGCTGCACAGGAAGCAATTTGGTGTGCTGAGAACCCAGCTGACTGGGAAAACTTGCTCACGATGCCAAGTTTCAAGTCTTTTTTGGACCGTTTCAATGAGGTGGCCAATGCCATCCTTCGGCCTGGGAGGGGTGTTGCATGACAAACCTTCGGACGCTACCGCCCGCTGCGTTGGCCGAATACCAAGAGTGGCTCAAAGCCATCAAGCAGAAGATCCACGCCACACGCATGAAAGTTGCGTTGGCCGCCAATGGTGAGTTGATTGCCCTGTACTACGAGCTGGGCGCTCAAATTGTGGATCGCGAGTCTCGCGCCCAATGGGGCAGCGGATTCATTGACGCTTTCAGTCACGACCTGAGAGCAGCCTTCCCGGATTTGGGTGGCTTTTCATCCAAGAATCTCCGGTATTGCCGGGCATTCTTTCGCTTCTACTGCGACTCTGCAATTTGGCAACAGGCTGTTGCCAAATTGGGAGATACACCGTGGGCAGGCACTGAAGCCGGATCGTCTGAAGTGTTGGCGAACATACCCTGGGGGCACAACATCCAGATTTTCACCAAGTGCAGCAGCGTGGCCGAAGCCCGCTTTTACATCGAACAAACCCTGGAGCAGGGCTGGAGCCGCGATGTGCTGGCGATGCAGCTCAAGTCCAACCTGTACGCACGCGCAGGCAAGGCGGTGACCAACTTTTCCCGCACCTTGCCATTGCCACAGTCGGATCTGGCACAGCAAACCCTCAAAGACCCGTACACCTTCGACTTCATGGCCATGACGGCCCCGTACAACGAACTGGATGTGGAGCGTCAACTCACCCAGCACATCACCCAGTTTTTGCTAGAGTTGGGCAAGGGCTTTGCCTTCATCGGCCGGCAGTACCACCTGGAAATTGCAGGCAACGATTACTACATTGATTTGCTGTTTTATCACGTCACGTTGAAATGCTACGTGGTGGTAGAGCTCAAGAACCGCAAGTTCATCCCCGAGTACGCCGGCAAACTCAACTTCTATCTGTCGGCTGTGGACACCCTGCTCAAACGCAACGACGACCAGCCCACCATTGGCCTGCTGCTGTGCCGTGACAAGAACAACATCGAAGTGGAATTTGCCCTGCGTGACATGAACAAACCCATGGGCGTGAGCGAATACACCCTGGTGGAAGCCTTGCCTGATAACCTGAAGGGCGCATTGCCAACGGTGGAAGAAATTGAGAACGACTTGCAGCAAATGCAGCAGCAAACAGGTGAAGCCGAATGACAGCCTTCAATTTTGAAGATTGGGGCGCGGCCTACGGACGGGGCGAGCGATGACTGATTTTCTATCCCAACCGGAAGGTAAAACGCTTGAATTCAAGCGCAACCTCTCTTCGCCCAAGCCTTTGTTGAAAACCCTTGTGGCCTTCGCCAACACGGCCGGTGGACGGCTGATTGTGGGTGTTGCAGATGACCATCAGGTGCTGGGCGTGGCCAACCCGCTGGACGAAGAAGAGCGGCTGTGCAACCTGATTGCCGATGGCATTTCGCCGCGTCTGGTGCCAAGCGTGGAAATGACCACTGTGGATGGCAAGACCCTGTTGGTGGTGGAAGTGTTTGTCAGCGGCTCGCGCCCGCATTGGCTCAAGGCCGAAGGGCCGGAGCATGGCGTGTATGTGCGCTTGGGCTCAAGCAGTCGCCAGGCTGACCAGGCGCTGATTGATGAGCTGCGCCGCACTGCCCAGGGCGTGGCCTTTGATGAGCTACCCATGCCCGACTTGGGTATGGCCGACCTGGACCTAGCGGCGGCCAAGAAGCTGTTCCATGGGATCAGCGAGTTGGATGACCATGCAATGCGCACGCTCAAGCTGGTGACGCCGTATCAGGGCAGGCTGGTGCCGACCAAGGGTGCGGTACTGTTGTTTGGCAAGGAGCGCACCCAGCACTTTTCAGATGCCTGGGTGCAGTGTGGCCGCTTTGTCGGCACGGACAAGGCCGCCATCTTTGACCACATCGACATTCACGACCCGCTGCCGCAGGCAGTGGACAGCATCATGCTGTTCCTCAAGAAGCACGCCATGCGGGGTGCCGACTTTTCAGACACCCGGCGCAAAGACGTCTGGAGCATTCCGCTCACGCTGTTGCGCGAGGCGGTGATCAATGCCTTGGTGCATGCCGACTACTCGCAGCGCGGTGCGCCGGTACGCATTTCCTTTTTTGACGACCGTATCGAAATTGAAAACCCCGGAATTCTGCTGCCTGGCATGACAGTGGAAGACATGCGCGAGGGCGTTTCCAAGATACGCAACCATGTGATCGCCCGTGTCTTCAGGGAGCTGAACCTGATTGAGCAGTGGGGCAGCGGTGTGCGCCGCATTTATTCCGAAGCACTGGCATTGGGCCTGCCGGAGCCGCAGTTTTTGGAGGTGGGGATGCGGCTGCGGGTGGTGGTGCGTTTGGCCGAGTTGGTGCGGGTGGTGGCAGCTGCTGAGTCACGGCCCGAGTCACGGCCCGAGTCACGGCCCGAGTCGCTTCTTGCGGCCAAGTTGGAATCACCCCTGGCTGCAAAAGTGATGCTCTTGCTTCGTAACGCAAGCGCAGGCAAATCGCAGTTGGCCACCTTGTTGGGGCATCAATCGGTTTCTGGTGAGTTGAAGAAGCAAATACGGCGACTGCTTGAACTGGAGTTCGTTGAGATGACTTTGCCTGCCACACCCAATAGCCGCTTGCAACAGTACCGGCTCACAGCACTTGGACAGGTTCAAATACCTCAATGACGGTGCAAGTGAAAATGCCAGTCTTGAAGAGAAGCGGCTGAGTTGAAGGCGGTTACTGCTTAAAAGGATAGAGAATGAAAATTAGAGCTTTGTATTTTGAAGATGTTGGCCCTTTAGGTGACCAGTCCATCAGCTTCGTCAACGATTGGGATGACTCGCTGGAGCCACGCGCACTGCTTTGCGGGCCTAACGGCTGTGGCAAGTCAACTGTGTTGCGAGCGGTGGCCATGTTGTGGGAGGCGCTTGGCTATTGGCTGGACCACCGTAAGCCGCTCCCCAAAAACCATGTGGCCCGTGAGTGGCTGCAACGCTGGGGCGGTTGTGCAGTGGTGTTACAGGCCGTGACACCCGATGTGCCCGAGGTTGGGCTGGTGTTTGGGGACTTGGCGTGGTGCGACGAAATGCGAGACGCACAGCCCAATGTGCCATGGCTTGTGGAAAGTGTGGCGCGCACCGGAAAGCCAGGCAATCCCACGCGAAAACTGTCTTTGCCAGATGAACCCTGGATTCAGGCATGGTCAGACGCACGAAAAAAAATGATCTTGTCGTTTGACAAGGGTGAGTTTCCCAACGTGGTGTTTCTGGATGCAGAAGAACGCCGGTGGGTATTGCCGCGCAAAAGCGTGGGCGAGCATGTGGCCGATCAACCCGGCAAGCGTTGGCTGCCCAAGTACATCGCCAGCGAGGATTGGAGGGATCAGTTGGAGGCATCGCTCATCACCCTCAAAACCACGCAGCTTCGCAAGTACCACGAGGTGGTGCGACTGCTAAACACCTTTTTGATGGGCAAGGAAATAGACCCCGACATTGCCCCGGGAGAAAACCGCTTGCGAGTCAAGCTCAAGGGTAAGCGTGGGCAGTATCACAGTCTGGATGAACTCAGTGCGGGTGAACATCAGGTGCTGATTTTGTTGTTTTTGCTGTCTCGCTGGGCTGAAAGAGGTGCGGTGGTGCTGATTGACGAGCCCGACCTGTACCTGCACCCTTCTTTGGTCAGCGGTATGTTGGCCAGTCTGGAAAAGCTGGTCGCTGGACTGGATGGGCAGCTCATCATCACGTCGCACTCGGTGGACATTTGGCGGCGTTACGAGGCTTCGGGCAAGCGCATTGAATTGGGGGCGCAGGCATGAGCAAAGCCAGCGTGCGTATTGACCAGATCCAATCCGAGCTGGTGGGGCAGACCGGCAAACGGGTTTTGCTGGTTGAGGGTACAGATGATGTGGATGCTTACCGCAATTTTTTGAGCAGGAAATTCCCTGACTGGGAACAAACCTGGGCTGTTGCGCACATGGGCAACAAGAAGCTGGTGTTGGCCGGATTGTCTCTGGCTCCCGACTGGATTGGTCTGGTGGACCGGGACGAGTGGGGCGAGGATATTCAAACCCAGCATCGGGCAGCCCACCCCAATTTACTGGTGTTGCCACGCTTTTGCCTTGAAAGCTACCTGATCAGTCCGGCAGAACTCTGGCAGGCGTTTCCAGCCAAGCAGCAAGCCAAGGTTGTAGGCGGAGAGGCCGCGTTTCGGGATGCGTTGTTGGCACCACTTGCCCAGTGGATTCGGCACGCTACTTTGTGGCACGGTGTGCGCCCGTTGTGGCAGAAGTTGAGAAATGCCGGTTTTCCAGAGGGTGTGACCAAAGTGCCACCCACGCCCTCTGACGAACAGTTGTGTGATTTTTTCAGCGATTGGCACAATGTGCTGGATGCCGATGTCCTGCTGACCCGCGTAAATAGTCTGGCAGCGCAGTTGACCGCAGAAGATGCAGAAATAGTGTGCAAACAGTGGTTGCACGCAAAGCACTTTTATCAAGAAGTCGTCCATGAAACCCTGAACGAATTACTGGGTGTAAAACCAGCCAGAGAGCGGTTTTTGGCCCTTTTCAGAACCAGGGGAGTGCCAGAGGATTTGGATATGGTCTGGCTGAAAATGGGGTTGACTCCATGAGTTATGCGCCCTTATCAATGGGTCAACAGGTTGTTGACCTATTGTCTTGGGGACACAAAATCCAGATGTTCGTCGAGTGCCGCTGCGTGACGATTGGTGAAGTCGACTGCTGTTGGAGTCAACCATGACAAATCAAAATCCGATGCCCGTTCATTCGTACCCGCAATGGCTTGCTGACTTAAAGCAACGTATTCAAGCGGCGCAGCAACGGTCCGTGCTTGCGGTGAACCGTGAGCTGGTGATGCTGTATTGGCAAATAGGCAGTGATATTTTGGAGCGACAGGGCGTTCAAGGCTGGGGTGCCAAGGTGATCGATCAACTGGCCCGCGACCTCACCGCAGCCTTCCCGGACATGAAAGGCTTTTCTCGCCGTAACCTGCTGTACATGCGCAGTTTTGCCGAAGAGTGGCCCGATGCCGAATTTGTGCAACAGCTTGTTGCACTATTGCCCTGGGGTCAAAACCTCTTGCTGCTGACCAAGCTCAAGACGCGCGAGGAGCGGGTTTGGTATGCGGCAAAGGCCATTGAACATGGCTGGTCTCGCACAGTGATGTGGCACCACATTTCAACGCAATTGCAACAACGCTCCGGCAACGCGGTCACCAACTTTGAAAAGCGTTTGCCTGCTGCGGAGTCTGAATTAGCTCAGCAAACTATCAAAGATCCCTATCTGTTTGACTTTCTCGGTGTGTCCAATGAGGCAGTTGAACGCGAGATTGAAGACGCCATGACCCGCCATGTGACCAAGCTGTTGATGGAGCTGGGTGAGGGGTTTGCTTTTGCGGGCCGCCAAGTGAATGTGGAAGTTGATGGCCAAGATTTCTACATCGACTTGTTGTTTTACAACTATCGGCTGCACAGATTCTTGGTTGTGGAGTTGAAGGCCGGAGAATTCAAACCGGAGCATGTTGGTCAGCTCAATTTCTACGTCACGATGGTGGACGAGAAAATCAAAAGTGATGAGGACAAACCCACCTTGGGGCTGTTGCTATGCAAGCAAAATCACCGTGTGGTCGCGGAATATACCTTGCGCGGCATGACCCAACCCATTGGCATTGCAGAGTACAAACTGCAACTGCCTGACGACCTGGCTAAATACCTTCCAAGCATTGCGCAGATTGAGGAAGAGTTGCAGGGCGAGGATCCGCGCAAGTAACCGAACAAGTAACCGAACAAGTGACCGAACAAGTAAAGATAGCCTGGTCGAAATGACGCAGCCGGATTCACCCAGCAGCCCGACCCAAAAATACCGGCTGGTCAACCGTACCCAAGCAACTCAATGAACACGCAACGCATACAAACCGCCTTAGCTGCCCTGTACCAAGACTGCACAACCGTTTTTTGGCACGACATTGATTCCGAATTCAGTACCTCCATTGATGCCTTGCAGTTGGACGGGGTTCAGATTGTCCGGCTGGACGACAGCCCTGCCTTGCGCGTCAAGCTGCAGATCGAAGCCGCCCCCAGTCAGCGTTGGCTCTTCTACAGCAACCGGCCGGAGCCAGAGCCCACCAAGGACTGGTTGTTGGATGTGCGCTTGCGCGCCAAGCCATTCCGGGCTGACTCCATGTCGATCCTGCTGGAGGACTTGGGGCTTGCCACCCAAAGCCTGCGCACGCATCTGAAAGACCGTGCCAAGTTTCTGCGCGCCAAAGACCGGCTGGACCGCCTGAAGAAGTGGGTGCTGCCGGGCGACAGTGCGGTGGATCTGGACTGCAAGATGCTGGCGGTGCTGAGCCGTGCCGACCAGCCCGAGCTATTCGCCATGCTGCAGCGCCTGTACGGCGCCATGGTCACCGACGGCGTGGCCGACCTGGCCGCGCAGCCCAAGGCTTGGCAGGAGATTGCCGCCAATGACCTGACCCCGGCCTTTTGGGATTTGGTGCAGCTGCAACTGGGCTACCTGGATGCCAAGCCCAGCCTGCGCGACTTGTTGATCCGCATTTTGGTGACTGACTTTTGCCGCAGTCTGGATGGCGATATTCCCAAGCAGCTCACGCACCTGCTTCTGCCGGAGCGGACCTTGGCGGCCAATGCCTCGGTGTTCATTGGCCGGTGGCGCTCCGATATTGCGCAGTACGCCAACTACAACGCGCTGGCAGATGCGGTTGCCACAGAGCTGAACCTGGATTCCCTGCTGGGCGGCCTGAGCGCCGAACAACTGGCCGAATGCATGACGTTCGAAAACGTCGAGCTGCGGGTGGTGCAAGACCTCAAGACGCGTATTGTTGCGGGAGCCGGCGCCAACATGGATGTGGTGCGCGCGTTGATGGCGCGCCGGCGCGATGGCCACTGGGCCAACCGCATGCTGGCCAGCGCCAATGACAAAACCAAGGCCTTGGCCGCTTGCTACGACGCCTTGGCCGCCGCCGCAGACTTTCTGACCCTCAAGGCGGCGCATGCCGCTGGCTTCAGCTTTTCTGATGCGGCGACGGCCTTTGGCCAGTACCGCGACAGCTTGTTTCGGTTTGACCAGCTGTACCGGCACTTTCACACAGCGGCCGATGCCGTGGAGCCTACGGGCTGGGCGGTGTTGCATGAGCTGCGCCAGAGCATCGAAAGTCTCTACTCCGGTTGGTATGTCCCGCAGCTCGGCATTGCCTGGGCCAAGGTGGTGGAGGGGCCAGAGGGGCTGCTCAGCCAATGGACGTTGCCGGACGTAGTGCCACAGCAAGCGTTCTTTGATCGCAAGGTGATGCCGCTGTATGACGGCAGTGTGAAGCGCGTGTTTGTGGTCATTTCAGACGCCTTGCGCTTTGAAGTGGCGCAGGAGTTGGTGCAGCAAATCAACAGCAAAAATCGCCTGAAGGCCTCGCTGGATTGCATGCTGGGCGTCTTGCCCAGCTATACCGCGCTGGGCATGGCGGCCTTGTTGCCGCACCAGACGCTGGCCTACAAAGAAGGTGTGAATCTGGATGTGTTGGCCGACGGGCACTCTGTTGCCACGCTGGAGCAGCGCAACGAGCACCTCAAGGCTTTTGGCGGCATGGCGGTCAAGGCGGATGACCTGCTTGCCTTGGGCAAGGAGAAGGGGCGGGCATTGGTGAAAGACCAGCGGCTGGTCTACGTCTACCACGACCGCATCGACATGATTGGCGACAAGCAGGCCTCGGAGACCATGACCTTTGAAGCGGCGGTTCAGACGGTGCAAGAGCTCTCCCAGGTGCTGAGCTTCATCATCAACACGCTCAACGGTTCCACCGTGTTGGTGACGGCTGACCACGGCTTTATGTACCAGGAGTCCGCGCTGCAGGAGTCAGACAAGTCCACCTTGGACGACAAGCCGGAAGGCACGCTCAAGGCCAAGAAGCGCTATCTGCTGGGCCACCATTTGGGCGCCACTGCCAAGGCCTGGTCGGGCAATACGGCGATCACGGCAGGAACCACTCCTGAAGGCAGTCTGGACTTCTGGGTGCCCAAGGGGGCCAGTCGCTTTCACTTTGCCGGTGGCGCACGCTTTGTGCATGGCAGCGCCATGCCGCAAGAGGTGGTGCTGCCCGTCATCACGGTGGGGGTTAGCGAGTCTGAAAACGTCAAGACCAAGGTTGTGAATGTCAGCCTGTTGGGCACGCTCAACAAGGTGGTGACCAACACCCAGCGCTTTGAATTCATACAGACCGATGCGGTATCGCAGCGGGTGCTGCCCCGCTCGGTGGTGGTGTCCTTGCGCGATGCGCAAGACGGTGACAAGCCCATCAGCGATGTGCAGTCCATCACCTTTGACAGCAGCTCGCAATTGCTGGATGAGCGCAAACGCTCCATCTTCCTCACTGTGCTGGCCGGTGCCCACGACCCGCACAAGCGCTATGACCTGGTGATGCGCGATGCGGCGTCCAATATCGAAGTGCTGCGGATGCCCATCAAGGTGGATCTGGCCTTTGGAAACGATTTTTGAGAATGGCTATGACGACCGATACCCCCACACCCGTGCCACCGGCAGATGCCCTGGCTTCGAGCAGCCTGGACGAATTGCTCAACACCCACTTTGCGGGTAAGGTGGTCCGCAAAGACCTGACCAAGTTGATCAAGGAAGGGGCCAACGTGCCGGTGTATGTGCTGGAGTACCTGCTGGGCATGTACTGCGCAAGCAACGACGAGGCGGTGATCCAAAACGGACTGGTCAACGTCAAGCGCATCCTGACCGAAAACTATGTGCGCCCGGACGAGGCGGAGAAGGTCAAGTCCAAGGTGCGCGAAAGCGGCACCTACAAGGTCATCGACAAGGTGACCGTCAAGCTCAACGAAAAGCGCGATGTCTACGAAGCCCTGTTGTCCAACCTGGGCGTGAAAAATGCCGAGATTTCCGACACCTATGTGCGCCAGTTCGAGAAGCTGCTGGTGGGTGGCATCTGGTGCATCGTCACCCTGAAATACCACTTTGAAGAAGACCAAAAGGGCTCGCCCTTTGCTGTGACCGAGTTAAAGCCCATTCAGATGCCCAATATGGACATGGCGGCGCTGTTTGAGGCCCGCAAGGCGTTTACGGACGAGCAGTGGATTGACGCCCTGATTCGTTCCACCGGCATGGAGCCCAGCCACTTCAAGGAGCGGGCCAAGTGGCATCTGCTGGCTCGCATGATTCCGCTGGTGGAAAACAACTACAACTTCTGCGAGCTGGGCCCCCGCGGCACCGGCAAAAGCCACATCTACAAAGAGATCAGCCCCAACAGCCTTTTGGTGTCCGGTGGCCAGACCACGGTGGCCAACCTGTTCTACAACATGGCCGCGCGCAAGGTGGGCCTGGTGGGCTTGTGGGATGTGGTGGCCTTTGACGAGGTGGCCGGCATCAACTTCAAAGACCATGACGGCGTGCAGATCATGAAAGACTACATGGCTTCGGGCTCCTTTAGCCGGGGCCGGGAGTCGATCAACGCCAGCGCGGCCATGGTGTTTGTGGGCAACTTGCCCCAGGGGCAGTCCGTGGAATCTTTGGTGAAGACCAGCCATTTGTTTGCCCCATTCCCTGAGGCCATGATTGACGCCGCTTTTTTTGACCGCTTCCACGCCTACGTGCCGGGTTGGGAAGTCCCCAAGATGCGGCCGGAGTTTTTTACCAACCAATACGGCTTGATCGTGGATTACCTGGCCGAGTACCTGCGCGAGATGCGCAAGCAGAGCTTTGCAGATGCCATCGACAAGTGGTTCAAGCTGGGCAACAACCTGAACCAGCGCGACACCATCGCCGTGCGCCGCACCACCTCCGGCCTCCTGAAGCTGGTGTGCCCCAATGGGGAATACACCAAGGAATCGGTGCGCAAGTGCCTGGAATACGCGCTCGAAGTGCGCCGCCGCATTAAGGAGCAGCTCAAGAAAATTGGCGGCATGGAGTTTTATGACGTGCACTTCAGCTATATCGACCTGGAAGACGGGGTGGAGCGTTTCGTGAGCGTCCCTGAGCAGTCGGGTGGGGCATTGGTTCCGGAGGGTCGCCAACAGCCCGGAACCCTGCACACGATCAGCATGGGTTCATCTGAGATGCCCGGCATCTACCGGCTGGAGATGCAGTCCATTCCCGGCGGCGGCAAGGTCAATGTGTCGGGCGCCGCACCGCGTGAGGCGGTCAATGTGGCGTTTGATTACTTCAAGGCGAATAGCTCCCGCGTCAGCGCCTCCATCAGGCCTGGCGAGCGCGACTTTCACACGCATCTGGTGGAGCTGCAGGGCACCGGCACGCCCCAGGCACTCACCTTGGTGAGCTTCATCGCCCTATGTTCCGCTGCCTTGGGCAAGCCCGTGCAATCGCAACTGGCCGTCTTGGGCGACATGAGCCTGGGCGGCACCATCGTGCAGGTGCGCAACCTGGCCGAAAGCATGCAAGTGGCCTTTGACGCCGGCGCCAAACGCATCCTGCTGCCAATGTCCAGCGTGACCGATATTCCAACGGTGCCTGGCGAACTGTTCGCCAAGTTCCAGACGGGGTTTTACTCAGACCCGGTGGACGCGGTGTTCAAGGCGCTGGGGGTGGAATAGGCTACGTGCAGCCGCTGCCGCAATTTTTGCAATTGCATCGAACCGAACTTCCAATACCTTCAAGCAGTGAACACGTCTGCGTCGGAGCGGGCTGTCTGCTCATCTTTCTAAGCTGCCTATGCGGCAGTGAACAATAGGGAAACAAATGTCAGGCTTATCGCAAATTTCTAAGCTGCCTATGCGGCAGTGAACTCCAAGCACCTCATCAGATCACCTCTAATCAATTTCTAAGCTGCCTATGCGGCAGTGAACGACTGCATCAGTGCGGCCTGGGTCATGTAGATTTTCTAAGCTGCCTATGCGGCAGTGAACGGCATTGTTAAAAACATCTATCTTGCAAAGCTTTTCTAAGCTGCCTATGCGGCAGTGAACTCCAAGCGCCTCATCAGATCACCTCTAATCAATTTCTAAGCTGCCTATGCGGCAGTGAACACCTACGGCAATCAGCGCCTGGCGCGCTGCCGTTTCTAAGCTGCCTATGCGGCAGTGAACAATTTCAGCTTGCCAATCTCTTTGCGCTGCATTTTCTAAGCTGCCTATGCGGCAGTGAACGGGCTTAAGGGCTCTGATGGTTTCGTCAATGTTTTCTAAGCTGCCTATGCGGCAGTGAACCATGGGGAAGGTTTCGCCGCTCCATGCTGGACTTTCTAAGCTGCCTATGCGGCAGTGAACCTAGATGTAAGCCAGCGCCCTAGAACACATGCTTTCTAAGCTGCCTATGCGGCAGTGAACGCGCCAAGGTGACGAGTCCAATCGTTTTTGCTTTTCTAAGCTGCCTATGCGGCAGTGAACGCATGGTGGGCGGCTGGATACAGGCCGAACGATTTCTAAGCTGCCTATGCGGCAGTGAACAACATGCCATGGGCACCAAAGATGCTGCCCATTTTCTAAGCTGCCTATGCGGCAGTGAACTTGTTTGACCGCAGTCTTCCAAGCACCTTCAATTTCTAAGCTGCCTATGCGGCAGTGAACTCTAGGCACCTTAAAAGCGTCATCCCTAGTCATTTCTAAGCTGCCTATGCGGCAGTGAACTCACACCCCCTCCCGCCGCGCTTACCTGCTGCTTTCTAAGCTGCCTATGCGGCAGTGAACACTGCTGGGTCGCAGCGTAAAGATGTGCTGCTTTTCTAAGCTGCCTATGCGGCAGTGAACACCAGTTCAGTCGCAATCATGAGTAGGCCAACTTTCTAAGCTGCCTATGCGGCAGTGAACCGACCACAGCATTGACAGGACGCACCAGAACGTTTCTAAGCTGCCTATGCGGCAGTGAACGTCCGTCTACAAAAACGCGACTCCCGAAGTTGTTTTCTAAGCTGCCTATGCGGCAGTGAACACGCCTCCAGCCGGGCCAGCTCCGTCGCTATATTTCTAAGCTGCCTATGCGGCAGTGAACGCTGTTGACGGTGACAGACATCTTGCCGTCGTTTTCTAAGCTGCCTATGCGGCAGTGAACAGGGCTTGGCGCGCTGCCGGGTCGGACTCCAGTTTCTAAGCTGCCTATGCGGCAGTGAACGCGACCGCGATCCGGCGACCGGTTCCCATCGATTTCTAAGCTGCCTATGCGGCAGTGAACGGCTGGATGCTCAAGAGTGAGGCCCGCCGCCTTTTCTAAGCTGCCTATGCGGCAGTGAACTAGGCGATATGGCGGCTAAGTCGTTGTTGTACACGGCACTATTCCCCTTTTCTCCAACAGCACCCTCCCGGATAGCATGCTGCGCAAGTGCTTATAAATCAACGACCTAGGATACGCGCAAAAAAAAGGGTCAAAACCAGGGGATGGTGGCAGTGGTGCTCAGCCCGTAGGCGTTGAACAGGCCTCCTGCTGAAGCACTCGCAGGTTCACAACGAAGAAAGAGTCTGAAGGACTGTTCCGTGCTGGCACTGCGCACCATCAAAAAGGGGAGCGCAAGCGTTTCTGCGCAAGCGTCTGGCAGGCGCGCAAGGGCTTCTTGCTCGGTGAGGCCATGGCGCTTCATTTGGCGCCGTCGCAAACGCTCCGGACTGCTTTTTGCCTGTACCCGGCTGAGCCGCCTATGTGTCGCATGCGCCGGAACGGGCTTGGCAGCCGCCTGCTCAATATGGTCTTGCAGGCCGGTGAGCCATGGCTGGCCCATCAAGCGCAGCAAGTCCTCTTTTGTTCCAAGAAGGCGCAGGGTGCTGCCAAGGTAGGGCGGTGCCGCCTTGTATTCGGGAAAGCTCACACCGATGCCGGTGCTGCCCAGTTGCACCAGAGTGCGGTGCAGCTTGGCGAACAAGGCTGCCATCAGTTGCTGCGGTGCGGTTTCGGGGTCGGGCCGCAGAAGAAGGTCCAGGTAATGCGCCATGGTGCTTATTCCTTGCCCGCATCGCCAAACACGCCACCACGAATCAAGGTGGCCATGACAAAGTGCTGCTGTTCAATGGCGGGCACCTTGTCCTTGAGCATCCATCCATCGAGCAGGTTGTAGAAGTCGAGCTTGTCGGTGGGGCGCCGGCATGCCTTGCCCAGGGTGGTCACCGAGCCGTAGGGTTCCACGGCAATTGGGCCCAGCTCTGCCACGTCGGGGTGCCAGCTGTCTATGGTGCGAATGGCATTGCCCAGCTTTTGCGAGTGCATACCGGCCACACCGTTGACCACATACAGGGTCTTGCTCTTGCCGCTGTTGCCCTTGTCCAGAATTAGCTCCTGCGAGGGGTAGACCTCTTGCCCTGCACCTACGCGCGCAAAGGCCGTCACTTGCAGCAGCACATGGCTGGTTCCGGCAAGGCCTTGGGCCATCAGCTCGCTGAGCTCCTTAAGGGCGATGGCAGCCGTTCCCGTGTCAAAGTTACGCAGCGACAGGGCGAGGGCGTCAAAGGTCCAGGTTTGTTGCGCGATGCCTTTGACCAGGTGCTGCACTTGCACCTCCACCTGTTCCGCGCCCACGCGGTTGCGCCACAAAAATCGGCCATTGGCCAGGTTGTGGGCATAGCGCGTGGCCAACTCGCCAAAGCCTATGCCCTGCACATAGGTTTGAACGGTACTGAGCAACTTGCTTTGGTAGTCTGCGTTGTTGCAGGCACTGGGTCTGCCTGCGCCGCCCAGTACGCGCAACGTGAAGCTTGCCATCAGGGTGTCTGCTGCCACCGGCAAGGTCGCCACGTCTACGGTTTGCAGGTTGGGGTTTTCAATCGCTGCATCCAGCTTGGTCGGGTCTTGGTCTTTGGTCTTGAGGCGGTTGGAGATGGTGCCGCGCACCGACTTTTCGCGCACGGCGACGGCGGGCCAGTCAGTTGCGTTTGCACGCGCATCCCAGCGGCCAGAAAAGAACACCGCGTCCGATGGATCGAGCTTGCGTTCAAAAGCCAAAACAGATGCGGTCTTGAGCGTGTGGGGGGTAGTCGCCATTTTGAAAATTCCTTGGTGTGAGAGGGGGGTTAGACAGTGGCCTGGTCGGCCAATAGCTCAGGGGCATAGTCGTTGCAGCAGCGGTACTCGGTTTGCACAGCGCCTTCGGCGCTCGCGTACCACAGCAAGTCATCTATATTTTTGAGGCGATGCGGGCTGACCCATTGCCCCATGGACCACAGGGGTTCCACAAAACGCAAGGCCGTGTGGGCATCGCGTGCGTTGCGCACAGTGCCGGCAGGGTGCAGTTCCGACAGTGCGGCATAGCCCACCGGAATGGGCACGATCCAGCCAGCGCGTGCGTCGGTCTGCCACAGGTTGGGGCTGTCCTGCGTCACATCGGGGCTGGCGTGGTGGTTCCAGCGTGACAGGTCCAGCCAGGCATCGAGCACGGTTGCGTCCTGTGCATTTAGCTGCATGGCTGCCAGGCGCTGCTGCAAGAGGTCGTCGCGCGACACCAGCGCAAAGCCCGGCAGGCAGCGGCGCATCAGTTGGCGGAATTGCTTGCTCCTGCTTTCGTCGCCCTCGGCCATCAGCTCCAGCGTGGGCTTGGAACGCCGGGTCTGGGTCATGGGCAACGCTGGCATCACACTGCCGCCTGCCAGACGCATGCCCGCTAACGTATGCGCCACCAGGTCTACGAGGGCCTGGCGCTGCGCCTCGCCCAGTTGGTCCTGACGCAGCAGCACATCCAACACCAGGCTCAGTTCCAGATGCACACGTCCCTCTTCCACGATGCCTGCGGTGCTGCCGTCGGCGAGTACCGGGTTGCGGGTTAGGTGAAAGGCGCGTGTGTAGCCATCGGTGGTGACCTGCGGCTCGAAACCATGGCACACCACGCCCACTGCGCGAAAGGCAATGCCAGCCTCTGCCCCTAAGCGCCGCTCCAGCCCCGTCATCAGCCCCAAAAATGCGGTCATGGCCGGAAAGCCCCAGGTCATGGGGCTGGAGATGGCGTTGGCGTTTTGCACCCGGATGCGCGGCAACAGCAAGAGCGCCGGGTGTTGCGGCGCATTGGCCGTATTCAGCGTTTCGCTGCTCATGCGGCCTCCCGCTCAAAGGCGGAAAACTGCAGGCGTGCCAACTTGCGCCACAACAGGAACTCGGGGTCGCCCACAGGCAACGGGTCCTTGAGTTGCGCATTGACCCAGCGCGCGAAGTCAGCCGCTACGGCGTCTGTGGCATCGTCCGGATCGATTGCGGCGGATGCCTGGCCGTCCGGGTCCAACCAGGTGCGCTGGGCGGCGGACAACAGGCAGTCGTCCGCTTGGCTCCAACCGGGCGCAAGCGTCAAGAGCTCGGCCTGAAATTGCACCAGTTCGTCGATCAGGCTTTGCACCCACTCGCGCACCTGGCGCCGCGTGGGCGCATTCTGGGGCGGGTTGCCTTGCAAGAACAGGCGCAAGGCACGCGCCTGTTGTGCCACGGCGCGGCGGCGCCCAACCATATCGAATAGCGAACTGACCCGCAGCAAAGGCCGCACCGTCTCCGACTTCCAAACCGGCGGGACGGATGCCAGCAAGTAGTTGTCGCCGCGCCGCTCGCTGTTGAGTTGGCTGATGTTTTGCGGCTTGGTGCCACCGAGCTTTTGGATGGCCAGTTGGGGGTACTCGCGCACCGGCCTTGCGTGGTGGGTTTGCGCCTTGCGCGCGAGACGCGCCGCCTTGGCCTCTTCACCAAAGCGATCGTCTTGCAACTGTTGGTAGACGCGGTGAACCAGCGAGGTGGGGTAGAGCGGTGCCAGCAAATGGTATGCGCCATCGTCGTGCGCGTCGTTACCCACTAGCCAATATATTTGTTTGGCGTGGCTGTGGCTGCTGACGGTGCCGCGGGCTTCTGCCAAGCCGGCAAACGAGGTCATCCATTTTTTCGCCAGCACATCGTCTGCACTCAGTGCGGCCGCAAAATCGGCGTCGCCTTGTGTTGCCAGTTCCAACAGGCTGTGGCCTTCATGGCTGAGCTTGAGGAATTTGTACACGTCGAGTGCGGCAGCGTTGCCCACCACGTCGGCACTGAAACTGCTGCCCAAGCTGTGCGTTCCTACCTGCTTGGAGGCAGCGAGTTGCCCTGGCGCCCGGTACAGGCTGCTGCCTTTTGCATCCGGGTGCAGGGGCTTGAGCGAGTGGGTGACCGCCTGGATTTGAACCACGCGACGTGCCGCGTCTTCCAGCCAGGTGGCGGCAATGAACTGCGCCTGAAGCTCGGCGCGCCTAGGGTCATCGGCGGATAGCTTTTCAAGCTTTCCGTGCAGACGCTCCTGAAGAAAACCCTGTATCACCGCGCGTAGGGCGACAACGTTGGGCTGATGTGTGATTGACATAAAGACTCCCTTTTTTGATCGAAAATTTTCGGAAAGATGGCGTGACGGGTTGCCTTACCTCCTTTTCCAAAAACCCAACACAGGCTGTGACAGCCATCCCGCATCGTTGTCCAAGACATTGACCGTGCCGAACCGCTCGGCGCAGCGGCGCAAAGGCATGTCCATCGACTCTGCCAAGGACCGCAGTTCATCCATATAGTGGGCACCTCCCCAGGGCGTGATGCGCTCACCGGTGGTGGCGGTGTCTGGTAGCCGGACACGCAGAGATTTTTCTACGTCGACGTACAGCGTCTCTCTGCTTCGGCCCTGTTTGACTTCCAGCACCTGGTGCAGCACATCCTGTTCTGCTTCGTCGTCTGGCAGCAGCACCAGCGTGACCTCGCGTTGACCCGCCTTGTTCCGAAAGGGTTGCTGTTGTTGCAGCAAGCCGGTGAGCAGCGCGTCCTGTGGTGCCAGCTTCCACCAGCTGCTGGCGTTGGCTTGCGGCACTGGTACGGCGGGCCCCCGCGAAAGGCGACCGGTGACAGGCGCAGGCGCCGCAGGCTGCACCAACATTTGCTGGCGCATGCGGGCGTGTTCCAAATGCACCAGCCGCTCCTGCGGTCTGAGCAGGTCTGGCGCAGGGCAAAGGATGCGGGGCCGCGCGTCCATGTTGGCCAGTTCGTCGGCGCTCAGCAGGCTGCGCAGGTCGTGGCTCTTGAGGCGAAACGCGCCCTCATGGGACTCAAAGCCCGGCCAGCGAAACGCTGCCTCTTTGGGCTGGGTGAAGCTGCGCAGGTTGCGCGTAAATACATGCACATTGGTGCTGCCGCAATCGCCCGCACGGTGGCGGCGCACCCGCCCCAGCAATTGGATGAGGGAGCGCACCGAGGAGGGCTCCACCACGGCCCAGTCGTAGTCATGGTCGCGGCCCACTTCGGTCACGGGCGAGCCCAGCACGATGAACAGGTGATCGTCCTGCGCGCTGGCGTCGAGCCGCTCGCGCACTGTGGGCAATGAAAACACGGCCTCGGGTTGCTGGCGCTTGAGGGTGCTGTCGAGTTGGCGCTCAATGGCCGAGCGGATCAGTAGCGGGTGGCGCGAGTGGTACACGCACAGGTGAATGCGTAGACCCTGGGGTGCGCCTTGCGCAAACAGCGCCAGTGCCACGCTGATCAGCGGCTCCACATTGGCCATGCGCACCAGCCCGAAGCTGACGCGTTTGCCGGTCTGCGGGTCCAGGCTGTGGTGCTGCGCATGCAGGCTGGCCACCGATTGCAGGATGGCGGTGGCCAGCGTTGCGCAGGCCTCATCCTGGCGTGAGCTCAAGCCTTCTAGTAGCACCAGTTCGAGGCGCCGACGCGGCTCCTGCTGTGCCAAGGCAATGGCGCGCTGCCTTACAAAGTTTTGGTGTTCTGCCTCGAAGGCAGTCGGGTCGGCGCAAAGGCTTTGGCGCTGGGCAAATTCGTCTATCCACAGGCAGCATGTTGCTGCAGCGGCACCGGGCTGCGCAGGGCGCACGCCCCGGTTGACTTGGAACTGGCTGCGGCCCTTGGCGTAGGCTTCAAACAGGCCCTGCACCAATGCCGGTGGCAAGGTGGCCGAAGACAGCAGCACGCGCGCACCCAGCAAGCCGGCCCAATGCACCAGCCGGGTGAGGGCAGGCAGATCGCTGAGATCAAAGTCGTCGGGCTCGTCGAGCACCAGGTCGCCACTCATCAGGCGCAGCATGGGCGCGATCTGGCGCCCGCCGCGCTGGCTCTCGGTGGCGGGGGTCAGGTGGTCTATGGTGCACACCAAAATGGGCGCCAGCAGCAGCTTGCGAATCTCGGGGTCTGCCACGGCGCGCTGCAGCAGCGGATGCGGGTCGGTGCGGCCTTCAAACAGCACATGGCCATCCTCTTCCAGCAGTGCCTGGCCAGAGGCCGAGCCTTTGGCTTCAGCCAAACCCTCGAAGTGTTCAAACAGCGCACGGTTGGCGCTGCCACCCACGCGAATGGCCAGGTCTTCCTCATCGAGCCCCAGCAACTGGCGAAAGGCCTGGCCGGTTTGCAGCGTGAGCGTGCGCAGGCCCATGGCGAAGGCGCAGCGCATGCCTAGCGCCGGGTCCGCCAGTGCGTCCATGACGCGCGCATTGGCCAGGGTCTTGCCGCAACCGGTGGAGGCCATGTTCACAATGAAGGCGCCATGGGCCTCGCTTTGCAAGCGCATGCTGGCGGCAATCTCGGCGGCCTTGTCCTGCCAGCGAAAGCGTTCGGTCGCTGAGCGTTGCTTGAGTTTTCGGTGTTTGCCCAGGCGCGGCAGATGCTGCTCAAACTTGGGCAGAAAGCGGGCCACTTCGGCGCCATGCTGGGCCACGCCCAGCAGGTGCTCATCCAGCATCTGGTTGACCTTGCCGCCATCGCGGGTGTTGGCCACCAGTGGGTTGGCGCTCTTTATGCTGACACGGCCCATTGCGGGCTTGCCATTCTCAGCCAGTTCCAGGCTGGAGTAATGGTGGTCCGCCAGCATCAGGCACAGGCGGCTGAGGTGCAGCACAAACGGGTTGTTCATCAGGCCGCTGGCCTGCTCCTTGCCGGCGTAGCCCGCCAGTCGCTGTGCCAGGCGCGCGGCGCGTTGCTTCCATTCGGGCGTGGTGACCGGCAGGCCTTGTGCAAAGGTCCAATAGGGTTTGAGTGTTTCCTGGTTGGCTTTTTTGAACTCATCTTCATTCCAGCTTGCTTCCACATGCATCAAGGCGCCTTGCAACAAGCCAGACATGAATACCTCGCCAAAGGGCAGCACAGGCAGGCGGTGGTGGCTGACCACCAACCAGCCCAGCGCCTGTGCCAGCGGCGCATGGCCCAGACTGGCAAACGGCGAAGGGTTGTGCGTCTGGGGGTTGTCCTTGTGCAGGCGCGCGAGCCAGCTGGCATCGTCATCGGGGCTGGGCTCCGAGAGCCGTGCCAGCCAGGTGGCATCGTCGTCGCCTCCCACAAAGGCCTCCAGCAAGCGCAGCGAAACCCATTCGTGTCGCACGAGGTTGCGCCCGCTCAATTTGCCCTTCAAGCGGTCTTGAAACGCCTGCATTGCCTTGCCCAGGTCGTGCAACAAGCCGGCCATGTCCGCCAATAGGCGAATCAGTTCTCCGCTGTGCCAGTCGTTCTGGTCTTGTTCCCGCAGTACCTTGCGTTGGGTGCGGTTGGTGGGCACTGCACCTTGGTCATTGAAGTGCGATGCATCGCCCACGGTCCACAGCAGTTCACTGTGGTCCATGCCCCGAATCCAATGACAGGCCACAGCCGTGTTCTTGCGCGCCGTCTTGCGCAGAAGCTTGCGCAAGGTATCCAGCCCGTCTTTGGTGATGGGGGTTTGCCAGGTGCGGTCGCCACGCCGTTTGGCAAACTGGTCCAGGATGCGGCGGGTCTCCACAAGGGCACGCTTCTCGCATTGAGAGATCAGCAGAATATTCAAGCTTCGTTTCCTTTGTCAGCCATCGCCATCTGGCTGACGCTTGCGGCGGTGCGCTTGAGCACATCGAACATGAAGTCCAGCGCCTCGGTGCGGGTGAGCGCTTCGATACAGGTCTGCCGGAATTCCTGCTCGGTGTGACCCTGGCTCGCTGACAAGAATGCCTGGGGCAGGATGACGGCATCCTTGATGAGGTCGGCAATATCAAACACCAGCCCACCCCGGCGTGTTTTGCCATGCAACACCGCCAGCGCATGCGGCAGGCCCAGCACCCAGGCCGCAGTGGCACCGAGCCCATCGGCTAGGTAATTGCCGTGGTCCAGACCACCGTTGACCAGCAGCCTGCAATGCTCAAGGTAGTAGAGGTTGGCGCGCTTGGAGTGAAGGATGGACTTCAAATCCTGGGCTTGGATAGCTTGCATATGGCGTTAGGTCCTGTCATGAAGGGATGGGCTTCATATGGATAGCCAATAGGTATCCGAAGGTGCCTGTGGTGATGGCTTCAATAGCTGCGACCGATTCAATCTTCTCCCTTTCGGATTTCAAAGTATGTCCAGCATGCTAGCCGAGCGCCGCAACGAAATAGGCGCTATCGGTATCCTTTCATACCCATTTACCGGTAGTTGGATAGGACTAAATTTTTCAATAGCCTCTGCTTTTTCGGCAAAGAGGAGTGCGCGGCTGGCTGAGGCAGCAGCGGCACTGCAAACATTCGATACATTTGCCCCGAATTTTTGCAACAGTCGGATGGCACCATCCCGGCCTGACTGGTCGCGCTGTGCTGGCCAGCTTCTGCCTATAGAAAGTATTTTCATGTCCCTATCCAATGGCGTACTGGCCAATCCCGCACCCCTTGGGCTGCTTGGCTTTGGCATGACAACCGTGCTGCTCAATATCCACAATGCAGGCTTTTTTCCGATGACCAGCATGGTCTTGGCGATGGCTATCTTTTACGGCGGCATTGCGCAGCTGATTGCGGGCGTGCAGGAGTGGAGGGTGGGCAACACCTTTGGGGCGACAGCCTTTACCTCCTACGGCTGCTTTTGGTTGACGTTGGTGACCCTGATCGCGCTGCCAAAAATGGGCTTTGTGGGCGATAGCGGTGCTTCCATGGCGGCCTATTTGGGCGTGTGGGGCGTCTTCACTCTGTTCATGTTCATAGGCACCTTGCGTCTGAGTCGCGCTCTGCAAATCATCTTTGGCTCGGCCACTGTGTTGATCTTTATGCTGGCCTATGGCAAGGCCACGGGCAACGAAGAGGTGATCCGCCTGGCCGGCTTCGAAGGCATCTTCTGCGGCGCTTCGGCCATGTATGGCGGACTCGCGCAGATTCTCAACGAACTGTATGGCCGCACCGTTATGCCGCTGGGTGCGCGCAAGGCCAAGTAAAGCCCGGCCGCCCTGCGCTTGTGGAACAGGCCGGCGCCCTAGAATGCCCCATTCTGTCGGAGCCCGCCTTTCATGCTTTCCCAATTTCCCACCGATCCACTGAAGACCCATTACCGCCATGAGTTGCTGCAGGCCGGACTCGACCGGATCGACCAGGGCTTCACGGTGATTGATGGCAGTCTGCGCATCGTGGCCTGGAACAATGCCTTTTTGCGCTTGCTCGATTTCCCTGAGGACATGGCGTTTGTGGGCGCCACTTACGAGTCCTTTATGCGCTACAACGCCCAGCGCGGTGAATACGGGCCCGGCGATGTGGAGGAGCTGATTGCCCAGCGGGTGCGCCAGGCACGCAGCTTTATCCCCCATTACAGCGAGCGGGTGCGCCCGAACGGCCAGATTTTGGCCGTGCGCGATGAGCCCTTGCCCCACAACGGCTTTGTGACGCTCTACACCGACATCACCGCGAGTCGGCAGTTTGAGCAACAGATCCAGCAGCAAAACGCGGAGCTGGAGTCGCATGTAGCCCAGCGCACCATAGAGCTCAAATTCACCAACAAGCGCCTGGTGGTGGCGGACGATGACAACCAGCGCATCACCACCGCCCTGCGCCGCAGCGAAGAAAATTTGCGCCTGATCACCGACACCGTGCCGGCACTGATTGGCTACTTTGACCACCAAGAAATCTACGGCTACGTCAACAAGGGCTATTCGGAATGGTTTGGGCTCAGCAAGGAGGACATGCTGGGGCGCTCCATCCGAGAGGTGGTGGGCGAAGAGGTGTACGGCGAGATTGCGCTCTATTTGCAGCAGGCGCTGCAGGGGCAAAGGGTGAGCTACGAATACGCCATGCGCCGCCCCGGTGGGCGGGTGGTGTATGCGCGCAGCGAACTCGTGCCCGAGCTCGATGGCGATGGCCTTGTGGCCGGTTGCTTTGTGCTGTCGGTCAACATCACCGACCTCAAAAACGCCCAGTCGGAGCTGGTCCATGCGCAAAAAATGGAGGCCATGGGGCAGCTCACCGGCGGGCTGGCGCACGACTTCAACAACCTGCTGACGGTGGTGATTGGCAATCTGGTGACGCTGCATGACCGCCACCCCAACGATCCCGATATCGCCGAATTTTTGGCGCCCGCGCTCAAGGCCTCGCGCCGGGGTGCGGCGCTGATCAAACGCTTGCTGGCCTTTGCCCGCAAGCAGCCGCTGGCGCCGCAGTCTGTGAACATTGCGTACCTGGTGGCCGACACCATGATTTTGCTCAAGCGCACCTTGCAGGCCGATATCACGGTAAGCGCCGCGTCTATCCATGAGCCGCTCTACGCCATGACCGATGCGCAGCAACTCGAAAACGCCCTGCTCAACCTGGCGCTCAACGCACGCGATGCCATGCCCCAAGGCGGCGAACTGGCGATCGAGGCCACGCGCCGGCATTTGAGCCTGGCCCAGGCGGCTGATTTTGATGTCGCCCCCGGCTACTACGTGGCCCTGCGCGTGTCTGACACCGGTGCGGGCATGGACGCCGCCACCCAGGCGCGCGCCTTCGAGCCCTTCTTCACCACCAAACAGTTTGGCCTGGGCAGTGGCCTGGGCCTGTCGATGGTGTATGGCTTTGCCAAGCAGTCGGGTGGTGGCCTGCGCATACAGAGCGAGCTCGGCGAAGGCTGTGCGGTGACGCTGGTGCTGCCCTGTGTGGACGATGGTCTGGAGGCCGAAGCGCTGACCGGCACGCTGCAGCGATCGGGCCGGCAGGGCAGGGACTATCCCCTGGTCTTGCTGGTGGAGGACGATCCCGATGTGCGGCGCATCATCCGCTTGCAACTGGTGGGCCTGGGCTACCCGGTGATAGAGGCAGACCATGCGGCCGATGCCTTGCTGCTCTTGGCCAATGTGCCCACGGTGGGCATCCTGGTCTCCGACCTGGTGATGCCGGGCGGCATGGACGGGCGCACGCTGTGCCAAGCGGCCAGCCTGAGCGCGCCCCATGTGAAGACCCTGCTGATCAGCGGCTACGAGTCCGCGCCCGATGGTGCACCTGGCCCGGCGCTGCTGGAAAAGCCCTTTAGCTCGGCCGACCTGCAGCAGGCGCTGGATGGGTTGGGCGTATGAGCGTTGAACTGTTTCGCCCGGCCGAAGGCGCACGCTGCATCTACGTGCTAGACGACGACCTCGATGTCTGCCGCCTGGTGAGCGGCACCCTGCGCGAGTTTGGTTTTGAGACCTCCGAATGCCACAGCGCCGCAGCCCTGCGCCGGCTCTTGCTGCAGCGTGTGCCCGACCTGTGCATCGTCGATTTGGGCCTGCCCGATGCCGATGGAATGGACGTGGTGCGCGAGCTGCAAGCGCGCTACGACTGCGGTGTCATGGTGCTCACAGGACGTGGCTATTTGAGCGACCGGGTCATGGGCCTGGAGCTGGGTGCGGACGACTATATTGTCAAACCGTTTGAGCCACGCGAACTGGTGGCAAGGGTGCGCAGCATCTTGCGCCGCCACGAGCAGCCCCACTTGCCAGTGGCGCCGGTGCAGGTGGCGGAATTTGGCGGCTGGCGCTTTCTGTCCGAATCGAACACGCTGCACTCGCCTGGCGGTCAGCAGTGGACGCTGAGCTCCGGCGAGTCGCGCATGTTGCTGCAATTTTTGCAGCGTCCCAACCGCATTCTGGACCGCGAAAAACTTTGCGGTGAGAGCGACCTCTCGCCGCTGGACCGGGGCGTGGATGTGCGGGTGTCCAGGCTGCGCCGCAAGCTCGAATCAGACCCCAAACACCCCACCACGATACGCACGGTTTACGGCGCGGGTTATTTGTTCTCGGCCGAGGTCCGCTGGGTTTAGCACTGCAACCCGAGACCCGGCCTGGGCCGGATAGGTTCTTAGCGAATCACGGCCAGCTCTTCGAGCTTGCCGCCCTTGACCGTGCGCAGGGTCAATGCGCCGGCGTTGATGTCGCCCCTTTTGTCAAAGGAAATCGGGCCGGTAATGCCCTGGTACTTGGTGGCCGCAAGGGCTGGCAGGTATTTCACCGGGTCGGACGAGCCGGCCTTGACCATGGCTGCCACCATCAACTGCACGCTGTCATACGCATAGGGCGCGTACATCTGCACATCGGTGCCAAAGCGCTTTTTGAACTTCACTTTGAAGGCATCCAGCGCGGTCTTGTTCTTGCCCTCTACGCCACCGGCTTCGGCGCAAAACACCTGGTTGTCCGACACGGCGTCGCCGGCCAGCTTGACAAATTCGGCCGAGCAGATGCCGTCGCCGCCCATGAACTTGACGTTGAGTCCAAGGGACTTCATTTGCCGCATCATCGGGCCGGCCACCGCGTCCATGCCGCCAAAGAAAATCAGATCGGGCTTCTTGCCTTTGATGGTGGTCAGGATGGCGTTGAAATCGGCGGCCTTGTCATTGGTGAATTCCTTGGCCACGATCTTTGCGCCGGCTGCAAGCACGGCCTTGGCAAACTCTTCGGCCACACCCTGCCCATAGGCCGTGCGGTCATCAATCACGGCCACGTTTTTTGCATTGAGCGTATGCACCGCGTAGCGGCCCAGGGTGCCGCCGAGCTGCGTGTCATCGGCCACCACGCGAAAGGCGGTCTTGAAGCCCTGGCGCGTGTACTTGGGGTTGGTGGCCGAGGGCGATATTTGCGCAATGCCGGCGTCGTTGTAAATGCGTGAGGCGGGAATGGTGGTGCCTGAGTTCATATGGCCCACCACACCGGACACCTTGGAATCGGTCAGCTTTTGTGCAACGGCCGTGCCCTGCTTGGGGTCAGCCGCATCGTCCTCTGCCATCAGCTTGAGCGTGACCTTTTTGCCGCCTATGCTCAGGCCTGCGGCGTTGATTTCTTCCACGGCCAACAAGGCACCGTTTTCATTGTCCTTGCCCAGGTGGGCGATGGCGCCGCTGGTGGGCCCCACATGTGCGATGGTGACGATGGCGTTTTGGGCGATGGCGCCGGCAGCCATGCAGACCAGGGCGGTAGCCGCAGCGAGTGTTGTGTAGGTGTTTTTCATATCTATCTTTCCCAGTGTTGTGCCTGCCCGATGTGGCAAGTCGTTGCAATAAATCAGCTCTGTATGACGCGTTGTGGCTTGCTGCTACCGACGCGTACGCCGGGCCTGAGGCTTTGCTGCACCACGTTGCCTACCGCTGTCTGCGGTAAGGGCGCGCCGGGGCAAGCCGCCCTCGGCCTGCGCGCAGGCGGTGATGCCGCCGTCTACGACAGCGATGGACTTTTTTGATGGGGACGGCATGGTTTCAGGTTTCCAAATAGGTCAGACGCAAGCGTAGGGATGCGCACCATGCGCGGCCTACGCCCCCCTGTTTGGTACCTGAGAGTTTCCGGGGCGGTTGCTCCTTTGGCGCTGTGCGGCTGGGCCTACAGTCTCTCTCGATCAGCAATGTATAGATTGTAGGTCCTATACGAGGTGGCTCTGCGGCACATGGAGACAGGGCGATGGTGATGTTGGTCCTGGAGGCCGGTGCTGCATGGCCGGTGCCCGGCCCTCGGGTTGAAGATCTCTTTCTGCGCCTGAAGGTCTTTGGTCCTGTGGCCACCGGCCTTGAATAGGCGCCCGGCATTTGGAATTTATATACATCGTCAGGCACCCTGAGGTGGCTTCGCTGAGCTGTCCGAACAAGGCCTGGTAGGGGCTGCAAACATTCGATACATTTGCCGCGAGGTTTGGCAACAGTCTGGTAGCACCATGCTCGCCATGAACTACCAAGCCCCCCTCCAAGACATGTTGTTTGCCATGCAAGACCTCGCCGGTCTGTCCAGCGTCAGTGCGCTGCCAGGCTTTGAGGACTACGACCTCGCCACCGCCCAAGCGGTGATGCAAGAGTCGGCCAAATTCTGCCAAGAGGTGGTGGCCCCTCTGAACCGCGTGGGTGACAAGGACCCCAGCAGCTTCAAGGACGGCGCGGTCAGCACCACGCCGGGCTTCAAGCAGGCCTTTGCGCAGTATGCACAGGGCGGCTGGCAGGGCGTGATTCACCCCACGCAATATGGCGGCCAGGGCTTTCCCAAGCTGATAGCCACCCCCTGCGCCGAGATGCTGCATGCGGCCAGCCTGTCGTTTGCCCTGTGCCCCATGCTGACCGATGGCGCCATTGAAGCGCTGCTGGTGGCAGGCAGCGAAGCGCTCAAGCGCAAGTATGTGGCCAAGCTCATCAGCGCCGAGTGGACCGGCACCATGAACCTGACCGAGCCGCAG
The DNA here is from genome assembly GCA_903886275.1 of uncultured beta proteobacterium. GTDB lineage: Bacteria > Pseudomonadota > Gammaproteobacteria > Burkholderiales > Burkholderiaceae_C > Allorhodoferax. Next base: position 42,078 of record CAISLN010000074.1, read on the forward strand.
GCTGGCTCCGATCTGGCTGCTGTGCGCACCAGCGCCCAGCCCCAGGCGGATGGAACCTACAAGGTGTTTGGCACCAAGATTTTCATCACCTATGGTGAACACGATATGGCCGAGAACATCGTGCACCTGGTGCTGGCCAGAGTGCCGGGTGCGCCCGAGGGCGTCAAGGGCATCTCGCTGTTTTTGGTGCCCAAGTTCATGGTCGGTGACGACGGCGCTCTGGGCGCGCGCAACGATGTCTGGTGTGTGTCTATCGAACACAAGCTGGGCATCAAGGCCAGCCCCACAGCGGTGCTGCAGTTTGGCGACCATGGCGGCGCTGTGGGCTATGTGATCGGTGAAGAAAACCGTGGCCTGGAGTACATGTTCATCATGATGAACGCGGCCCGCTTTGCAGTGGGCATGCAGGGCATTGCGGTGGCCGACCGGGCCTACCAAAAGGCGGTGCGCTTCGCCCATGACCGCGCCCAAAGCCGCGATCTGGCGGGCTCTGCCGGCCCGGTGCCCATCATCAACCATCCCGATGTCAAGCGCATGCTGCTGACCATGCGCGCCCATGTCGAGGGCACGCGCGCCCTGGCCTATGTGGCAGCGGCGGCCAGCGATGCTGCCCACCATGCAGAAGATGAAGCGACCCGCAAAAGCAACCAGGCGGTATATGAATACCTGGTGCCCGTGGTCAAGGGCTTCTCCACCGAAATGTCGGTCGAGATGACCAGCCTGGGCGTGCAGATTCACGGCGGAATGGGCTTTATCGAAGAGACCGGTGCGGCCCAGCATTACCGCGACGCCCGCATTCTGAGCATCTACGAAGGCACCACCGCCATCCAGGCCAATGACATCGTGGGCCGCAAGACCCTGCGCGACAAGGGCGCGGTGGCCAAGGAGCTGTGCGCCCGCATCGCCGCCACCGAGCAAGACCTGGCTGCGCGCGACAACGGCGACTGCAAGGCCATGTTGGCTTCGCTTGCACAGGGGCGTGTGGCCATGCAAGCAGCGGTTGACTTCATCTTGGCCAACGGCAAGAGCCAGCCCAAGACGGTCTATGCCGGCGCGGTGAACTACCTCAAATTGGTGGGCGTGGTGCTGTGCGGCTGGCAAATGGCGCGCGCGATGCTGGTGGCGCAGGACAAGTTGGATAGCGACCCCGCGTTCTTCAATGCCAAGGTGATCACGGCGCGCTTTTATGCGGAGTTTGTGCTGACCCAGGCTGCGGGCTTGGCGCAAAGCATCTGCCAAGGTGGCGAGACCACCAACCGCATGACGCCCGAAATGTTTTGATGCCCAGGCCCGGATGGCCCGCGCGCAATGGCGACAATAGGGGCTGGGCCGAGTTCCTGCCCTGCGCTTTGGGCCGGTGCATCCGTCGCCCGCCTCCGCTCATCAACCACCCTTCAACCGATAACAGGCAACTATGACCCAACGTGACCAGTACCTACAAAAGCTCGTTTCCGCCGACCAGGCCGCCGCAGTGGTCCAGTCGGGGGACACCGTCTTTATGGGCGAATTTGCCCAGAATGTGGAGGCCTTGGATGCCGCGTTGGCCCTGCGCAAGAACGAACTCAGGGATGTGATCCTGGTCACTACCACGCGCGCCAAGCCGCTCCAATGCGTGGAGGCCGATCCGCTGCGCGAGTCCTTTATCTGGAACGACTGGCATTTCTCCGGCCTGGGCCGCAAGAATGGTGAGAAGGGCCTGGCTAGCTACATCCCCCTTTGCTACCACCAGGGACCGCAGAACGTGGAGCTGTACGAGGAGCCCGCTGTGGCCATCGTGCAAGTGGCGCCCATGGATGCCAACGGTTTCTTTAATTTCTCGACCAGTTGCTCGATGACCCCTTCTTACTGCCGCAAGGCCAAGAAGGTCATCGTGGAGGTGAACACCAAGACCCCGCGCTGCCTGGGCGGCCTGGACGAGGGCATTCACATCTCGCGCGTGGACATGGTGGTCGAAGGCCCCAATAGCGCGCTGCTGCAACTCGGTGAGGGCCAGTCCAGCGAGGCCGACCGCCTGATTGCCGGCCATGTGATGGCGCTGCTTGAAGACGGCTCGACGATTCAGCTTGGCATTGGCTCGCTGCCCAACATCGTGGGCAATATGATTGCGCAAAGCGACCTGAAGGACCTGGGCGTGCACACCGAGATGCTGGCCGACTCCTATGTCGATATGTACGAGGCCGGACGCATCACCGGCAAGCGCAAATCCATAGACCGCGAAAAAATGGTCTACACCTTTGCCATGGGTTCGCAAAAGCTGTACGACTTTTTGGACAACAACCCGGCCGCGGCCATCTTCCCTGCGTCCTATACCAACGACCCCGCCGTCATTGGGCGCAACCCCAAGGTGGTGGCGATCAACAATGCCATCGAGATCGACCTGTTCACCCAGGTCGCCAGCGAGTCGGCCGGTTCGCGCCAGATCTCTGGCACCGGTGGTCAGCTCGACTTCATCATGGGCGCCTTCAAGTCGGAAGGTGGCAAGGGCCTTATTTGCATCAACTCGACCTTCAAGAAGAAGGACGGCACGGTGGGCTCGCGCATTGTGGCCACGCTGTCGCCCGGCACCATCGTCACCTGCCCGCGTTCGGTGGTGCATTACGTGGTGACCGAATTTGGCGTGGCCCAGATGAAGGCCAAGTCCACCTGGCAGCGCACCGAGGCCCTGATCGCCATCGCGCATCCCGACTTCCGTGAGCAGCTGATCAAGGACGCCGAGTTGCTGGGCATTTGGCGCCGCTCTAACAAAATCCTGTAACTTGTCAAACGATCTGCATCCTTTTTAGGCAGGGCCCGCCAGCCCAATAGGCATGCGGGTCTGGGGCAGATGTCCAGACCTTATCCACAGCTCCATTCACAGTTCCTGGGGATGAAATGGGCAGGTCTGGGCAAGCAGGGGTCTGGATTTTTCGGGTCGGATTCAGTGCGCAGCAGCCTACAGGCCACAATGGCGGCCTAGGAAGCTGCCACTTGATTGAATCCGGAGAATAAATGACACCCCTGAAACAGCTCTGGCTGGCCCTCGCAGGCCTGGCCCTTTGCGCCAATGCCTTGGCCCAGACCAAGGAAGTCACCTTTGCCCACCAGGACATGCTGGTGCCCCTGCGCACCGTCATGGAGTCGGGTGAACTGGAAAAGACCACCGGCTACAAGATCCACTGGCGCATGTTGGGTGGCGGCGGCGATGTGATTCGCGCCATGGCCTCGGGCGCTGTGCAGATCGGCGAGGTGGGCTCCAGCCCCTTTGCGGCCGCCGTCAGCCAGGGCCAGAACCTGAACCTGTTTTGGATACTCGATGACATCGCCGATGCCGAGGCCTTGGTCGCACGCAATGGCTCCGGCATCCACAGCGTCAAGGACCTCAAGGGCAAGAAGGTGGCCACTCCCTTTGTGTCTACCGCGCATTACCAGTTGATGGCAGCCCTCAAGCTCGAAGGCGTGGACGCCAAGGGCGTGACCGTGATGAACATGCGCCCCGCCGAGATTGCCGCGGCCTGGGAGCGTGGCGACATCGACGCCGCCTTTGTGTGGGACCCGGTGCTCAGCCATATCAAGGCCAGCGGCCAGACCCTTGCCAGCTCCGCCAGTATTGGCAAAAAAGGCTATCCCACCTTTGACGCCCTGGTGGTGGACGCCCAGTGGGCCAGTGCCAACGAAGGCTTTATGCTGGCCCTGGTGAAGGCGCTGGCAAGGGCCGATGCCGACTACCGCAGCCACGCGGCCCAATGGACGGCGGATTCGCCCCAGGTAAGGGCGGTGGCCAAGTGGACCAAGGCCGATCCCAAGGCGGTGCCCGCTGCCATGGCCCTGTACAAGTTTCCCACCCTGCGCGAGCAACTCTCGCCGGCCTGGCTGGGCGGTGGTGCGGCCAAGGCGCTGGCCGACACCGCCCGGTTTCTCAAGGAGCAGGGCAAGGTGCAAGAGATCAAGCCCAACTATGGCGCCTACATCAACGCCAGCTATGTGAAAAAGGCGCTTGGCCAGTAAGGCGGGGGAGGGCGGCATGCCAACTTTGGATATTCAGAACCTGACGGTCAACTACGCCACTGCGGGCGGCACGCTGCAGGCATTGGCCGCTGTCAACCTGAGCCTGCAGGGGGGCGACTTTGTCGTGGCCCTGGGCGCCTCGGGCTGCGGCAAGACCACGCTGCTCAATTGCCTGGCCGGTTTTTTGCCACCTTCTGGCGGGCACATTCTGCTGGACGGCAAGCCGGTGGTGGGGCCGGGGGCAGACAGGGGCGTGGTGTTCCAGCAGCATGCCCTCATGCCCTGGCTCAATGTGCGCGACAACGTGGCCCTGGGCCTGCGCATGGCGGGCGTGGCCAGAAAAGAGCGCGAGCGCATCGCCTTGGAAAAACTCGCCCTGGTGGGCCTGCAAGACTGTGGCGCGCGCGCCGTGTATGAGCTCTCGGGCGGCATGCAGCAGCGCGTGGGCATTGCCCGTGCGCTGGCCAGCGACCCGGCCGTGCTGTTGATGGATGAGCCCATGGGCGGGCTCGATGCCTTCACCCGCGAGCAGGTGCAAGAGATGGTGCTGCGGGCTTGGGCGCAGTCGAAAAAAATAGTGTTCTTTATCACCCACTCGGTGGAAGAGGCGCTGTTCCTGGCCACCCGGCTGGTGGTGATGAGCCCCAGCCCGGGACGCATCACCCATGTGTTTGAAGCGCTGCCTTTTTCGCGCCAGTTCCTGGACCATGGAGATGCGCGCCGGGTCAAGTCCGAGCCCGCGTTCATTCGCATGCGCGAAGAGGTGCTGGCACTGGTTCACAAGCGCGAGGCCCACCATGGCTGATGCCAAGCCGCACGCACGCTTGCTTCCAAAGACCCCTGCACTGCAGACCAGCCGCTTCAAGGTGCCCGGCGAAGGCAGCAGCAGCGCCATCAGCGCGGTCACGGTTTGCGTGCTGTTGCTGCTGTGGTTTGCTGTGACGCACTGGGGCCTGGTCAAGCCACTGTTCCTGCCCTCGCCGCAGGCCGTGTGGCAGCAGTTTCTTGAATACCTCAGCGGTGCGGCCAATGACAAGCCGCTGTGGCAGCACCTGCTGGCCAGTGTGCTGCGCGTCTCTGTTGCGTTCTTGTTGGCCGTTGTGGTGGCGCTGCCGGTGGGCATTGCCATGGGCATGTCGCGGGTGCTGCGCGGCATCTTCGATGCGCCGCTGGAGTTCTACCGGCCGCTGCCGCCCCTGGCCTACCTGCCGCTGATCATCATCTGGTTTGGCATTGATGAGACGCCCAAGGTGCTGCTGATTTTTTTAAGCTGCTTTGCGCCGCTGGCGTTGGCCGCGCGCGCCGGCACGCGCAGCGCCTCGCAGGAGCAAATCCATGCCGCCTATTCCATGGGGGCCAGCGACAGCCAGGTGATTCGCCATGTCATCCTGCCAGCGGCCCTGCCCGAAATTCTGGTGGGCATGCGCATTGCCATAGGCTTTGGCTGGACCACGCTGGTGGCCGCAGAAATGGTGGCGGCCGATGTGGGCCTGGGCCAATTGGTGCTGAATGCGTCCAACTTTTTGCGCACCGACATCGTGGTCATGGGCATCTTGGTGATCGGCCTTGTGGCCTATCTATTCGATTTGCTGATGCGTTGGATAGAGCGCCGTCTGGTGCCCTGGAAGGGCCGCCTCTAAGGCTGCAGGCCCCCCCTTTTTTTGTAATCCACTTCAGGAGTTTTCGCAGCATGCACGCATCCACTGTCTCTATTGCCAGCCACGACGGCCAGGCCTTCGATGCTTATCTGTCCCTGCCACCCAAGGGCGTGGGTCCGGGGCTGGTGATCATCCAGGAAATTTGGGGCGTCAACCAACACATACGCACGGTCGCCGACCAGTACGCACTCGACGGCTATGTGGTGCTGGCGCCCGATGTGTTCTGGCGCCAGCAGCCCCGCGTGGACCTGCAATACATCGAGGCCGACACCGAGCTGGCCTACCAGTACATGAAAAATCTGGACGGCGCCCATGCGGTGTTGGACCTGCAGGCCACGGCCCAGGCCCTGCGCGCACGCGCCGAGGTAAACGACAAGATTGCCTCGATTGGCTTTTGCATGGGTGGGCGCTTGTCCTATGCGCTGGCGGCCACCGGCGCGGTGGATGCAGCGGTCTGCTATTACGGTGGCGGCATTCAAAACCAGCTGGAGTTGGCCGCCCAGATCGAGGTGCCGATTTTGTTTCACTATGCCGCGCTCGATGCCCACATCCCGGCCACTGCGGTGGGCGCCGTGCAGCAGGCCTTTGCCGGGCGCAGCAACGCGCAGTTTCAGATCTATCCCGAGGTGGGCCACGGCTTTAACTGCTGGGGTCGCCCGCTCTACCACCAGCGCGCTGCTGCGCTGGCGCGTGGGCGCACGCTGCAGTGGCTATCGGGTATTTGAGCTCAGACTGGCTCTGCCCGGCGAAAGCAAAGGTTCAGGCAGGGTGTACTGCGCTGGTGTCGCTCACACGGGCTTCACCGGGATGGCCGTTGAGCGTGTAGGGGAAAGACACAAACGCGACGAATACGACCAGAGCCAGGGCTGCCAGGCCAGCGCCTGCGACCTGCTTGATCAAGAGTAAGAGTGCGGGGTGCATAAAGGTCCTTTGCTTGGAGTGGAAGTAGCCATCATCTCGCCGCAGTATGAAGTGGGACTTAAATCGCACCGGCTCTATCGTTAATATTTCAAGTATCATTGAAATATGGAATCAATAGCCGTTGTCAAAGCACTTGCCGCCCTGGCCCAGGTTTCCCGCCTGCAATTGTTTCGCGCCCTGGTGGTGGCGGGCGAGCCGGGCCTCACCCCCGGCGCCCTGTCCGAGTTGCTGGGGGTTGCACCCAATACCCTGTCCTTTCACCTCAAGGAGTTGCTCAACGCCGACCTGATCAGCCAGGAGCGCGTAGGGCGCAACCTGATTTACCGGGCCCAGTTCGCGCGCATGAACGCGCTGCTGGCCTACCTGAGCCAAAACTGCTGCCAGGGCCAGCCCTGCTGAGCGAGCGGCCCACACCCTGTATCCCATCCACCCATCCTTAAGGCCACTTGCCATGACCCACGAAACCAAACCCTTGAACGTCCTTTTTCTGTGCACCCACAACTCGGCCCGCAGCATCCTGGCCGAGGCCCTGCTCAACCAGATTGGCAAGGGCCGCTTCAAGGCCTTCTCCGCTGGCAGCAGTCCGCGTGCCCAGCAGCAACCCAACCCCTTGGGCCTGCAGGTATTGGAAAAAGTGGGCATCGCAACCGATGGCCTGCAGAGCAAAAGCTGGGAGGTGTTTGCCGCTGCGGATGCGCCGCAAATGGACCTGATCATTACCGTCTGCGACAACGCGGCCGGCGAGGTCTGCCCGGTCTGGCCCGGCCACCCGGCTACCGCGCATTGGAGCTATTCAGACCCATCGGAAGGCGCGGGCAGCGACATTGAAAAGCTCGAAGCCTTCCGCCAAACCCTGCTCGCCATCAAGCGCCGTTTAGAGCTGTTGTGCAGCCTGCCCGATGCCAAGCTCGCGCAAGCCCTGTTGCAAAGCAGCGCCCGCCAATTGGCCGATGCCTGAAAGTTGGTACCCATGTCTGTTTCCTGTGAATCCACCGCCGCGCCCATGAGCCGGTTCGAGCGCTACCTCACGGTGTGGGTGCTCCTGTGTATCGTGGCCGGCATTGCGCTGGGCCAGTTCTTTCCGGCTGTGTTCCAAGCGATTGGCGGTATGGAATACGCCCGGGTCAATCTGCCAGTGGGCCTGCTGATTTGGGTGATGGTCATCCCCATGCTGGTGAAGGTGGATTTTGGCGCCTTGGGCGAGGTGCGCAAGCATGTCAAGGGCATTGGTGTGACGCTGTTTGTGAACTGGCTGGTCAAGCCTTTTTCCATGGCCTTTTTGGCTTGGCTGTTTATTCGCCATTGGTTTGCACCGCTGTTGCCGCCCGACCAATTGGATAGCTATATTGCCGGCCTGATATTGCTGGCCGCCGCACCCTGCACGGCCATGGTGTTTGTCTGGAGCCGCCTGACCGGTGGCGACCCGCTGTTCACGCTGTCGCAGGTGGCTTTGAACGATAGCATCATGGTGATTGCCTTTGCGCCGCTGGTGGGGCTTTTGCTGGGCATCTCGGCCATCACCGTGCCCTGGGACACGCTGCTGACCTCGGTGGTTCTGTACATCGTCATCCCGGTGGTCCTGGCGCAGCTCTTGCGCCGTGCGCTGCTGAAAAATGGCGAGGCCGCTTTTGAGGCCACCATGGCAAAAATAGGCCCCTGGTCTATTGCCGCCTTGCTGCTCACGCTGGTGCTGCTGTTTGCCTTTCAGGGCGAGGCGATTTTGAAGCAGCCGCTGGTGATTGGCCTGCTGGCCGTGCCGATTTTGATCCAGGTGTTTTTCAACTCGGCCCTGGCCTATTGGCTCAACCGCGCGGTGGGCGAGAAGCACAACATCGCCTGCCCGTCTGCGCTGATTGGCGCCTCCAACTTCTTCGAGCTGGCCGTGGCCGCCGCCATCAGCCTGTTTGGCTTTCACTCCGGTGCCGCCTTGGCCACCGTGGTGGGCGTGCTGATCGAAGTGCCGGTGATGCTGCTGGTGGTCTATATCGTCAACAACAGCAAGGGCTGGTACGAGAGCGGCGCGGCCGTGCAGCAACACACAAAAGGAATATGAAATGCCGAATATCACGATCTACCACAACCCCGCCTGCGGCACCTCGCGCAACACCCTGGCCTTGATCCGCAACAGCGGCGCCGAGCCCGAAGTCATTGAGTACCTGAAGACTCCGCCGACCAAGGCGCAGTTGCAGGAGTTGCTGGCCGCTATGGGCATAGGCGCACGCGCACTGCTGCGCGAAAAGGGCACGCCCTTTGCCGAGCTGGGTCTGAGTGATGCCAAATGGAGCGACGACGAACTGCTGGACTTTGTGGTGCAGCACCCCATCCTGATGAACCGCCCGGTGGTGCTCACGCCCCTGGGCGCCAGGTTGTGCCGCCCCAGCGAATTGGTGCTCGACATACTGCCCGATGCGCAGCGCGCGGCCTTCAACAAGGAAGACGGCGAAGCCGTGGTGAACGCCCAAGGCCAACGTGTTGGATAAGGTTTCAATAGCCGCGCTGCCCAGCAGCAATCTGGACGCCGACTGCTTCCATCTGCCAGAGCCCGCGCGCTTGCAGGCAGCCACGCCTTCCACCCATCCGCCGCGCATCCTGATGCTTTACGGCTCGCTGCGTGAGCGCTCGTACAGCAAGCTCTTGACGCTCGAAGCGGCGCGCCTGCTCGAAGCCATGGGCGCAGAAGTGCGGGTGTTTGATCCGCAGGACCTGCCCCAACCCGATGGCGCACCCGACAGCCATCCCAAGGTGCAGGAGTTGCGCAACTTGGCGGCATGGTCCGAGGGCATGGTGTGGTGCTCGCCCGAGCGCCATGGCGCCATGACCGGCATCCTCAAAAGCCAGATCGACTGGATTCCTCTGGCCGTGGGTGCAGTGCGCCCCACCCAAGGCAAGACGCTGGCGGTGATGGAGGTCAGTGGCGGCTCGCAGTCGTTTAACGCGGTCAACCAGATGCGCCTTCTGGGGCGCTGGATGCGCATGCTCACCATCCCCAACCAAAGCTCGGTGGCCAAGGCCTTTTTGGAGTTTGACGAGGCCGGTCGCATGAAGCCCTCAAGCTATTACGACCGCGTGGTGGATGTGATGGAAGAGCTGCTGAAGTTCACCCTCTTGACGCGCGATGTGGCGCCCTATTTGGTGGAGCGCTACAGCGAACGCAAGGAAAGCGCCGAGGCCCTGAGCCAGCGCGTGAACCAACGCGCACTCTAAGCCCGCTTGGCATGGACAATCACTCCATGCCAAGCCGCACCCGCACCGTACTGAGCCTGGGCACAGCGCAAACGCTGGCCTGGGCCTCCACCTATTACCTGTCTGCCATCCTGGCTGCACCCATGGCGCGCGACCTGGGTGTGAGCCTTGCCACGGTGTTCGCGGCCTTCTCGGCAGGGCTGGTGATCTCGGCCTTTTTGGGGCCGCGCGCCGGACGTTCCATTGATGCCCTGGGTGGTCGCCCGGTGCTGGCGCTGAGCAGCCTCGTCTTTGCGGGGGGTCTGGCCGCGCTGGGTTTTTCCAGTGGCCGCTGGAGCCTGTTTGCCGCCTGGATGGTGATCGGCATGGGCATGGCCGGTGGTCTGTACGAGGCCGCCTTTGCCACGCTGGTGCGCCTGTATGGGCGCGATGCGCGCAACGTGATCACCGGCATCACTTTGATCGCCGGTTTTGCCAGCACCGTGGGCTGGCCGCTGTCCACCGCGCTGGAGGGCTGGATCGGCTGGCGCGATACCTGTTTCGTCTGGGCCGGCCTGCATTTGCTGCTGGGTCTGCCGCTGAACCTGTCGCTGCCAAGGCATCTGCCCCAAGCGCAGGCGCAAGTGAGTGCGCAGCGGGAGGCTGTGTCCGCCAGCGCAGCGCCTGTGCCTGCCACCACCGCCGCACCGACCCTGCCCAAAGTGCCGCTGCGCAGCGCCTTGTTGCTGGCGCTGGTGTTTGCCCTGACCTGGTTCATCAGCACGGCCATGGCCGCGCACCTGCCCACGCTGCTCACGGCCAGCGGAGTGAGCCTGTCCATGGCCGTCACGGCAGGGGCCCTGATAGGCCCGGCGCAGGTGGCCGGCAGGCTGCTGGAGTTTGGCGTGCTGCGCCGCGCGCACCCGCTGCTCAGCGCCCGCCTGGCTGCAGTCATGCATCCGATTGGCGCTGTTGCCCTGGCTCTTTTTGGCGCACCTGCGGCCCTGCTGTTTGCCCTTTTGCATGGCGCGGGCAATGGGGTGCTGACGATTGCCAAGGGCACGCTGCCGTTGGCCTTGTTTGGGCCGCAGGGCTATGGCGAGCGCCAGGGCCTGTTGATGGTGCCGGCGCGTCTGGCGCAAGCCCTGGCGCCCTGGCTGTTTGGCCTGTGCATGGAGCAGTGGGGCGCCGGTGCCCTGTGGATTTCGGCTGCGCTGGGTGCCCTGGTTTTTGTCGCCCTGGCCCTGCTGCATGCACCCGCTGCATTGCCGCCGGTAGACAACGCGCCATGAACTGCCTGACCCAAGCCTGGAAGCTGCACGCCCCTGAACTGCGCGGCTGGGCCCGCCACCGCCTGGGCAGCGCCGAAGATGGCGAAGACCTGTTGCAGGATGTGTTTCTCAAAGCGCTGCGCCAGGGCCAGAATTTTTGCACCATGCAAAACGCGCGTGCCTGGCTGTTTGAAGTGGCGCGCAACACCCTGGCCGATAGACTGCGGGTGGCACGCGCTACCGTGGAGTTGCCCGACGACCTGGCCAGCCCGCAGCCGGTGGCCGAGGCCGTGGATACCCTGAGCGGCTGTCTGCCGCGTGTCCTGTCCGAGCTCTCCAACGAGGACCGCGATGCCATCACCTGCTGCGATCTGCAGGGCCTGTCGCAGGCCGACTATGCAGCGTCCAAGGGCCTGAGCCTGAGTGCCGCCAAGTCGCGCCTGCAGCGCGCCAGGCTGCGCATGAAGCAGCAAATGACCCTGGTCTGCCAGGTGCAACTCGATGCGCAGGGCCATGTGCAGGACTTCGTGCCACGCGGCTGATTCCTTGGCACGGCGGTAGGGGGTGCGCCGACGCTGAAGTTTTTTTGCGCTGAGCTGCGTCTTTTGCGCGCCTGTTGCGTCTACACCGGTATGCGCACCCTTTTTTCCCCCATCACACGCTGGTCGAAGCGCCAGCCCGTCGCCTTTTTGCTGCTGGCGGCCCTGCTCTGGCTGGGCCTGTATGCGGCGCTGAGCCCGGCCTCCGAGGCCCTGGTGGCTGCGCTGCCGGTATTGCGTAGCAGCCATCTGGGCGGCGCCCTCCAGTTCTTTTTGTACGACACGCCAAAGGTCTTGCTGCTGCTCACCGCTGTGGTGTTTGTCATGGGCATGGTCAACAGCTACTTCACGCCCGAGCGCACCCGCGCAATGCTGGCCGGGCGCAGCGAGGGGCTGGCCAATGTGATGGCCGCCAGCTTGGGCATCGTCACGCCGTTTTGCTCCTGCTCGGCCGTGCCGCTGTTCATCGGCTTTGTGCAGGCCGGTGTGCCGCTGGGCGTGACCTTCTCTTTTCTGATCTCTGCGCCCATGGTCAACGAGGTGGCACTCACGCTTTTGTTTGGCATGTTCGGCTGGAAGGTGGCGCTGCTGTATCTGGGCCTGGGTTTGAGCGTGGCCATCGTGTCTGGCTGGATCATTGGCCGCCTGAAGATGGAGGCCCATCTGGAAGACTGGGTGCGCGACATGCCGCGCAGCTCGGCGCAGTTTGAGGACAGCGGTGCCACCTTGTCCGAACGGATGGAGGCCGGCTTTGCCGCCGTGCGCGAAATTGTCGGCCGGGTCTGGCCCTATATATTGGGTGGCATTGCGCTGGGTGCGCTGATCCACGGCTATGTGCCCGAAGACTTTATGGCCAGCTTCATGGGAAAAGAGGCGTGGTGGTCGGTACCGCTGGCGGTGCTGATCGGCGTGCCCATGTATACCAATGCGGCAGGCGTCATTCCCATCGTGCAGGCGCTGCTGGCCAAGGGCGCGGCGCTGGGCACGGTGCTGGCCTTCATGATGAGCGTGATTGCGCTCTCGCTGCCCGAGCTGGTTATCCTGCGCAAGGTGCTCAAGCTGCGCCTGATTGCCACCTTTGTGGCGGTGGTGGCCACCGGCATTTTGCTGGTGGGCTATGTCTTCAACGCGGTTTTGTAGCCGCTGCCTTCTTCACTTCAACCCAAGGAAAAATCATGGAATTCAAGGTACTCGGCACAGGCTGTGCCAATTGCAAAAACACCGTGGCCCTCATCGAGCAAGTGGCAAAGGAACGCGGCGTGGCAATCAGCTTGCACAAGGTAGAGGAGCCGCGCGACATCATGGCCTATGGCGTAATGCGCACACCCGGCGTGGTGGTTGACGGCCAGGTGGTGCACGGCGGCGGTGTGCCCAGCCGCGACAAGGTGGAGAGCTGGTTTGGCGCTGGCGCCTGATACGCGCTCAGCCTAGCAACTTGCCCCAGGTTCCGACGTTGTAGACCTGCGAGTAGCCGTTCTTTTTGAGCAGCAGTTTGGCCATGCCGCTGCGGGTGCCGCTGGCGCAGCACAGCACCACCGGCGCCGACTTGGGTATCTCAGCGAGCCGGCTGCCGAGTTGCTGTAGCGGGATGTTGACCGTTCCGGGCGCATGGGCGCTGGCAAATTCCCCGGCGGAGCGCACGTCTACAAATAGGGCACCCTGTGCCTTGAGTGCTGGCAGCATGGCCACCACGCGCTTGGAGCTCCAGCCCTTGTAGCCAAACCAAAGCACCAGGGCCACAAAGGGCCAGTACTGCTCAAACGCGTTTGCAAAATTCATGGTGTTCCTTGTTGGGTGCTTGTGGTGTTGCGGCTCTAGCCGCGTTGCAAATAGACCTTGATAAAGCTGCTCTTCAAACGCTCGGCCTGGGCTGCCAGCAGGTCCTGCTTGCCCTCTTTGGCCAATGCCAGCAAACCGTCCAGGCTGCTGCGAATGGCCACGATTTCTGCATCATCGGCCTCGGCCTCTACCGCCTTCAACTTGTCACTGACCTCCCCATAGAGGGCGCTGATCTTTGCCGCATCCTTGGCATGGGCGGCGTCTAGCATGCGCTCCATCGCGTCATGGAAATCGACCAGCGAGACCGACAGCATGGAAAAACCATTGCGCTTGAACAGCTCCTGAAACACGGGCCGCACCTTTTCCAAATCCAGGTGGGCCTGGTGCAGGTCGCCGCTGCGCAGGCCGGCGTTCACCGCCTGCAGCATTCCCTCCACGCCAGACAGGTCTGCGCTAAATTGGCCGTCGCGGCGTATGGCAAGGGGTTGGTAGGCGCTGTATTTGTCCTGGAATTTTTGGTAGGCGCTCAGCAGCAGTTCGTAGTTGGCGATGGCCTTTTCCCGCTCACCCTTGCCGCTCAGGAAAAGGGTCTGTTTGTAAAACGGGTTCATGGCGTTGAAGTCTTCCACGAAGATTTTTCGGGTCCACAAATGGCTGGCGTAGCTGCCACCCAAGCCCAGACCCAAGAGCAGGGCGATGGCGAGCATGCGAACAACGCGCGTTGGCGCTTGGCCCTGTTGGCCGGCTCTATCCAGCAAACGGTAAAGGGGACAAAACCCAAAGGTACTGGTGAAGACCATGACTGCGCCGGCCGCGTATGCGATCAGGCGCGGCGCACCAGCCCACCAAAAGAACGCCGCTTCCAGCAGCGCCACACCGAGCAGCAGGCGAAGGAATCGGTCGATACGGTTCATGTTTTTCATAGGAGTCCTGCTGCCGATGGGGGGTGATCGAATATGCGCACATCATACCCTATGGGGTATGGTTGGGACTCTCAAGACCGAGGGCCTTGGCCGCAATAGGTGCGTGTGGATCTTCAAGGCCGGGCCGTCATCCAAACAGCCCACTGAAATCTTTCAGCAACTTGTCGCTGCTGCCGCAACGCACGACAGGCGAACTGGCTCTAAACTAAAAGCGTGCGCCACGCGCCCTGTGTGCGAAGCGGATTGCACAGCGCCTGACCACGCGGGTGCGGCAACTGGGGATAGGCGCATAGGCGCTGCACCGTTGAAGCAGGTCTGTGCCAACAAGCAAGGAATTCAAGACAGTGATACCCATTAAAGTAGCCTCTGCCTGGCGTGGAGTCTCCGATTGCCGCAACTGTGCGGTGCGCGAGATCGTTCTGTTCGCTGGCCTGGACGAGTCGGATTTTGCCAAGATACACGCGCCCATTGACGACCTGGCCTATGCGACGGGCGCCGTGTTGGCGCAGGAGGGGGGCAGGGCGCCTGGCCTTTTTACCCTGCGCTCAGGCATGGTCAAGCTGGTGCGCACCACCAGCGATGGCCGCGAGCGCATCGTGCGGGTGATGCGCCAGGGCGATGTCATCGGTCTGGAGGCCCTGGTGCACGGCAAGTTCGAAACCGGCGCCGTGGCACTGACGGATAGCGCGGTGTGCCGCATACCCTTGGAAGTCATTCAGACGCTGGCCGTGCAGTCACCGCGCCTGCACCAAAGCCTGATGCAGAAGTGGTCGCACAACCAAAAAGAGGCCGAGGACTGGCTCGCGGATCTGAACTTTGGCAGCGCGCGTCGGCGGGTTGCCCAGTTCATCCTCAAAATGCGCAGCACCACGGATGCGCAACGGGTCACCCTTTTTAGCCGCGAAGACATGGGTTCCATGGTCGATTTGAAAATGGAAACGGTGAGCCGGGAAATAAGCTACTTTGTCAGAGAAGGCGTTCTGGAGCCCCTGTGCAAGCAGGGCAGAGCCTACCGCATCACCCGACTCGCAGGCTTGACTGCGGACTAAGCCCTCTGCAATTACTTGCTGCTATCGCCCGCGGCTTCGTTCATCTTGTGGAGGAAGTACCAGACAAAAAATACCGCCATGCCGATCATGAAGGCGATGCCGCTGATGCTCATGATTCCATAGTCGGTGGTGAACAGGTCGGTCAATAGTTTCATGGTGGTCTCCCGGTTGATGTGGCGCCAGTATGGGAACCCGGTACGCCGCGCCCACTGATATAGATCACTCGGGGCGGGTTTTTTTATGATGGGCAGATGCCAGACCCATGCTGCCCTGCAGCGGGTGCTGTGTTTGATAGGGCTTGTTGATAGCCATCAAGGGCCACGGGAATAGGGGGCTACAGCAGCGAGACAGCCCCGCTCGCCTGTGCGAGCATGAAGCCGTTTCTTTAGATTTCTTGGATTGGATGGTGGTCATGGTTCACGTTCTATCTTTGCTCAATCAGCCCACGCGCTATCTGTTCTTCACCGGCAAGGGCGGCGTGGGCAAAACCTCGCTGTCCACGGCCGTCGCGCTCTACCTGGCCGATAGCGGCAAAAGGGTGTTGCTGGTGAGCACCGACACGGCGACCAACCTGGATGAAATGCTGGGCGTAGAGTTAAAGAACAGTCCGGTTCCGGTGCCACAGGTAGCAGGCCTGTCGGTGCTCAACATAGACCCCGACAACGCAGCCGAGTCTTATCGGCAGCGCGTGCTGGCGCAAATGGCGAGTGAGATCAGTGAAGCACAACGGGCCACGGTGCGCGAGCAGTTGTCGGGCGCCTGCACCACCGAGATCGCCGCCTTTGATGAATTTGCTTCGCTGCTGTCCGAGGAGAACCAAACCTTTGACCACATTGTGTTTGATACCGCACCGACCGGCCACACCCTGCGCCTGCTCAGCCTGCCCAAGGCCTGGAGTGGTTTTCTGGCCGGCAACGACCGCGGTGCTTCCTGCTTGGGTCCGCACTCGGGCCTGAAGATGCAGGAGCGGCGCTTCCAGGCCGCACTGGCCGCCCTGAGCGACCCTACGCAAACCACGCTGGTGCTGGTGACAAGGCCGGATGCCGGTGCCATCGCTGAGGCCGCGCGTACTTCAGAAGACCTCAAGGCGCTGGGCCTGTCCAACCAACGCTTGGTGGTCAACGGCTTGTTCCATGCGAGCCTGCGCGCGGATGCCATTGCCTGCGCCATCGAAGACCTGGGCACACAGGCGCTGGCAGCCATGCCGCAGAACCTGAAGGCCCTGCCACAGGACCAGGTGCCGCTGCGCGCCTTTGATACCGTGGGCCTGCCTGCACTGCGCGCCTTGCTGGGGCAGGGCACCGCGCCGCCGACCGTCGCCGTCACGCCGCACAGCGCCCTGCAGGGCCAGGGACTGGACGCCCTGGCCGATGCCTTGGCGCAGGCCGGCCACGGCCTGATCATGGTGATGGGCAAGGGCGGTGTGGGAAAGACCACGGTGGCAGCAGCCCTTGCCGTGGGTCTGGTGCAAAGGGGCAAGAGCGTGCACCTCAGCACCACCGACCCGGCCGCCCATTTGACCGTGACGCTGGCCGGTGAACTGCCCGGGCTCCAGGTGGACCGCATAGCCCCCTTGGTCGAAACCCAGCGCTATGTGGACAAAATCATGGCGACCAAGGGCAAGCATCTGGATGCGCAGGAGAGGGCGCTGATGCGCGAAGACCTGCGCTCGCCCTGCACCGAAGAGGTGGCCGTGTTCCATGCCTTTGCCCGCGTGGTGAGCGAGGCGCGCAGCGCCTTTGTGGTGCTCGACACCGCGCCCACCGGCCACTCGCTGTTGCTGATGGATGCCACCGGTGCCTACCACCGGCAGATGCTGCACGCATTTGAAGGCCAAGCGGCTGCCCGCCTGGTCACGCCCCTGATGCGCCTGCAAGACCCCAACTACACCAAGATCATTTTGGTCACCCTGCCCGAGACCACACCGGTGTCGCAGGCCCAGGCCTTGCAGGATGATTTGCGCCGCGCAAGCATCGAGCCCTTTGCCTGGGTCATCAACAAGAGCGTGCTGGCCGCTGGCACAAAAGACCCGCTGCTGGCTGCGCGCTTGGGCAGCGAGCAGAAGCAACTGGACCGGGTGGCCCAGGGATTGGCGCAAAGAACCTTTGTCCTGCCCTGGCGCGTGCATGCGCCGATTGGCCTGTCCGAGCTGGCCCAACTCGTCACACCCGCCGCCTGAAGGAACACCATGAAAGAAGCACAGAAGCTCTCCCCTCCACCGGCTGCGGCGCAAGGCGCTGAGCTGCCCGAGGGCTGGACCGCAGCGGGCGGACTGACCGCCGCGCAAGCGTCCCAAGGCCTGCAGCAAGACGGCCCCAACAGCCTGCCCGGTGACCAGCGGCGCAGCCTGCGCGACATTGCCTGGGAGACGCTGCAAGACCCGATGTTTGCGCTGCTGCTGGCGGCAGGTACGCTGTACCTGTTGCTGGGCGACTTGCAGGAGGGAGGGGTGCTGTTCGGCCTGGTGCTGGTGGTGCTGGCGCTCACGCTGTACCAAGAGGGCCGCACCGAAAATGCCCTGGCCGCCTTGCGCAATCTGAGCAGTCCGCGGGCCCTGGTGGTGCGCGATGGCGTGCGTGTGCGCATTGCCGGGCGGGACGTGGTGTGCGGCGATGTGCTGGTGCTCAGCGAGGGCGACCGCATTGCCGCCGATGCCCTGCTGCTAGAGGGCAGCGATATGCAGGTGGACGAGTCGCTGCTCACCGGTGAAGCCTTGCCCGTGGGCAAGCAGCCCTGTGCGGCCGGAGCGCCGCCCATGCACCCCGGCGGCGAGGGACTGCCCTATCTCTATTCCGGCACGCTGCTGGTGCGCGGACACGGCTTGGCGCGGGTGACGGCCACGGGCGCGCAGACCGAGATCGGGCGCATCGGCACGGCCCTCGAATCCCTAGGCCACGAGCAGTCGCCGCTCAAGCTGCAGATGGCGGCGCTGGTCAAGGTGCTGGCCCTGATTGCGTTGGGCGCGAGTGTGTTTTTGTTGGTGGCCTTTGGCCTGTTGCGTGGTGACTGGTTGGCCGCGCTGCTGGCCGGCATTGCGCTGGCCATGGCCTTGCTGCCGCAGGAGTTCACCGTGGTGCTGACGGTGATACCGGCGCTGGGGGCTTGGCGCCTGTCGAAGCAACAGGTGCTGACCCGGCGCATCGCCGCCATCGAGACCCTGGGTGCCACCTCGGTGCTGTGCGCCGACAAGACCGGCACCCTGACCGAAAACCGCATGACCGTGGAGCAGCTCTATGTGCCCGCGCTGGGCCGGTCGGGCGGCGAAAGCCTGGCGGTCAACTACGCTACCAACATCGAACTGCCCGAGGCCTTTCATCTGCTGGTGGAATACTCGATTCTGGCCAGCGTGAGCGACCCCTATGACCCGATGGAGAAGGCCTTTCACCGCTTGGGCCAGCATTTTTTGCAGGGCACCGAACATCTGCACCGCGATTGGAATTTGGTGCAGGAATATGCGCTGACCACGCAGCTGCGCGCCATGTCCCATGTCTGGCGCGCCGCGCTGGTCGATGGCCTCGATGGCGTGCACAGCGTGGCGGCCAAGGGCGCACCCGAAGCCATCTTCGACCTCTGCCATCTGGACGCCGCAACGCAGGCAAGGCTCAACGCGGCGGCGCACGCTATGGCGGCGCAGGGCTTGCGCGTGTTGGGTGTGGCGCAGGCGCGCTTTGCCGGTGACGACTGGCCGGCCATCGCGCATGACTTTGAATTTGAATTTGTGGGCCTCTTGGGTCTGGCCGACCCCTTGCGCGCCGGCATCCCTGAGGCGGTGCAGCAATGCCGGGACGCGGGCATCCGGGTGGTGGTGATTACCGGCGACTATGCCGCCACCGCACAGGCCATAGCGCGCGCCGCCGGCATCGATGTGGAGAGCGCCAGCCAGGTGCTCAGCGGCACCGAATTGCAGGCCCTCGATGACGCGCAGTTGCAGCAGCGCATGCGCACGGTGTGCGTTTGTGCCCGCATCTCGCCGCAACAAAAGCTGCGCATTGTGCAGGCCCTCAAGGCCAATGGCGAGGTGGTGGCCATGACAGGCGACGGCGTCAACGATGCGCCTGCCCTCAAGGCCGCGCATGTGGGCGTGGCCATGGGCGGGCGTGGCACCGACGTGGCGCGCGAGGCTGCGTCCCTGGTGCTGCTGGACGACAACTTCGCCTCCATCGTGGGCGCGGTGCGCTTGGGGCGGCGCATTTTTGACAACCTGCGCAAGTCCATGTCCTACATCCTGGCGGTGCATGTGCCCATCGCCGGTGCGGCCCTGTTGCCAGTGCTCCTGGGCTGGCCCACGCTGATGTTTCCGCTGCACATTGCATTTTTGGAACTGGTGATAGACCCGGCCTGTTCGTTGGTGTTTGAGAACGAACCGTCCGAGCGCGATGTGATGCAGCGCCCCCCACGTGACCCCCATGCCCCGCTGTTTGCCGGTACCACCCTGGTGCTGGCCTTGCTGCAAGGCCTGGGGGTGTTGCTGGTGGTGATGGGAGCCTATGGTTGGGCCTCCAGCTGGCTGACTGAGGCGGCAGCGCGGGCCTTTGGCTTCACCACCCTGGTGATGGGCAACCTGGCTCTGATCTTCTCCAACCGCAGCGGGCGCGTTGCACTCTGGGTCTCGCTGCGGGTGCCCAACCGTGCCCTGTGGTGGGTGGCGGGTGCTACCACCGCGCTGCTGGTGCTGACGCTGTACCAGCCCTGGGTGTCAGGTCTGTTTTTGTTCGCACCCTTGGCGCTGCACGATGTAGTGATGGCCGCAGCGCTGGGCCTGTCGAGCGTGGTCTGGTTCGAGGCCCTCAAGTTCAGCCAGCGCAGGCTGCCGTCCGCCTAACGCACAGCGCAATGGGGTCGCTCCTTGGTCAATCACGCTGAAGCAAAACACAGCGTGCAAGGCCAAGGCGCGGCCTTCAATGAACACTCACAGTGTCGCAATTTCCCTACAGACAACGGTGTGGCTGATTGCTATATTCGCCCCACGGTGCTGGTATCTGTACCCGTCGGGTACACGGCTCCGGGAATAAGAACAATGAAAAATCAATCTATTCTCGATACCACGGTCCTGAACTATCCTATAGCGCGCATGTCGCGCCAGGGCTTGCAAATGCAGTCAGACTGGTCAACCTTGGATGAAGTGGTCAAGCTGCTTCAGTACGACGGCCATTTCCGTGTCCCCACGGATGTTCCAGAGTTTCGTCGCCGTCGCGTGCACGCCGGTCAGTCGGTTTTTGCAATGGGCCAGGAATTCGGCGGCCTTTATGTGGTGCGTTTCGGTGCCCTCAAAACGGTGCTCACGCAAGCCGACGGCAGTGAAAGCGTCATAGCCTTTTCTCTGCAGGGCGATCTCTTGGGTGCCGATGGCGCATGCAAACAGCATTACTGGTGCGAGAACTCCGCGCTGACCGATTGCGAAGTCATCCGCTTGCCGGCTGACGATTACTTCGCTCCGGGGCGCGCTGGCGACGGCATTGAGCACATGATTTACTGGGCCATTAGCCGTGAGATTGCCAGGCGCCAAGCGTGCCACGCCATTACGCATGCGGCGAAGTCGGAGGTGCGGGTAGCGCGTTTTTTGCTTGGGCTGTCTGAACACCAGGCGGCTCAAGGTCTTTCGCGCAAGTGCTTGCGCCTGCCGATGACGCGCCGCGATATTGGCAGCTACTTGGGCATTACGCTGGAGACGGTTAGCCGCGCCTTGTCTGCCATGCATCAGCTCAAAATCATCGAGGTTTCCAGCCGCGACGTGACGATCAACGACATGGAATCGCTGTTGAGTTGCACCGCTTGAGGGTGCGTCCGCCCTGGGGCATGCGCGGCCTGGGCCTGCCAGCCAAGGCTGCGCCTAAGATGGCGGCCTGCCATGCCCTTTTTCCCCTTGACCCCTGACTGCCTTCACCTCTTGCCCCATGGCTTGCGAGCGGACCTGCCGCGTGGGCGCCAACTGGTGCCTGTGCCATGGCTGGCGGCGCAATTGGGGCGCCAGGCAAGCGTGCCGGGCTGGACGCTGTGGGAGGTGGGCTGCGATGGTCTTGAGGCCTATTGGGGCGGCCACATTCCCGGTGCGCGCTATTGGGATACCCGGCAGTTTGAGCAACTGCCGTTCTGGAACGCCTTGCCCCTTCCAGCGATGCAGCAGTTGCTGCGCCATGCGGGCATAGGCCCCCAAAGCACCGTCATCCTCTATGGACGCAACACGCTGGCGGCTGCGCGCTTGGCGCAACTGATGCTGACGGCGGGGGTGCGGGATGTGCGTCTGCTCGATGGTGGCCTGCCTTGCTGGTGCAAGGCCGGCTATTCCTTGGCCCAAGGCCCGCAGCCGGTGGCCGCAGATAGTTTCGATAGTTTGGATAATTTGGATAGGTGCGATAGCAGCGATAGCAGCGATAGTTTCGATAGCGCGGCGCAGGCGCTGGGCTTTGCGGCGCGCCCGGATTATTTGATCGATACCGCGCAGGCCAGGGCGCTGCTGGCGCAGGCCGACGCCGCGCTGGTCAGCAACCGCACCCGCGCTGAGTACCTGGGCGAGACCTCGGGCTATCCCTATATCGAGGCCCGTGGCGAAATTGCCGGCGCACTCTGGGGCCATGCGGGCAGCGACGGCGATGTCAACAGCATGGGCAGCCTGCAGGACGCAGATGGGCGCATGAAACCGGCCGCCGAAATTGCCGCCCTGTGGCGCGAGGCAGGCATTGGCCCGGAGATGCAGATCGCCTTTTATTGCGGCACCGGTTGGCGCGCCTCGCTGGCTTTTTTCTACGCCTGGCTGATGGGCTGGCCGCGCATCAGCGTCTATGACGGCGGCTGGTTCGAGTGGAGCGCAGACCCCGCCAACCCGGTGGGTTGAGTGACGAGGTCTTGGAGCGCGCCAGGGCGACCCGGGCACGTCACAGCGCGTCTGCTTTCCAACGGCCTTCAATCAGCTTCGCCATCTTGTCTAGGTCTGCAGAACTTGCTGCCACGGCCCTGCGCAACAGCAGCCTACAGGGCGCCTACCTGATGCATACCGCCCGCAACCTGGGTCTGTGCTGTGGATTGACCAAGCAGACAAATTTGCATAAACTTCATGCCAAATGGCGTACAACAAGGTTTCTTTATGGCTGCAGCTACATTGGCAAGCGAAAACGTTGCGGGCTTTTCAGCCGCCATGGTGTTGGGAGGTGAGCCTGTGCTGCACACCTTGCCGCGCTCCGTTCTTGATTGGATCGCGCTCGTTCGCCATGGCATATCGGCCGGTGCGGTAGACGCTGCGGTGCGTGTGATGGGTATTGGGCAGTCCGAGTTGGCAAGGGCGCTTGACATCCCTGAACGCACCCTGGCCCGCCGAAAGAAGGAGGGCCTATTGAGCTCGGATGAGTCCGGAAAGATGGTGCGCCTGGCCCAAGTGGTTGAGCGCGCGGTGGTTGTGTTTGAGGACGAACGTACCGCAATGAGCTGGCTGAAAAGCCCCAACGCAGCACTGGGAGGAAACATTCCTCTGTCGCTTCTGGATACCGAACTAGGCTCAGGGGCCGTGCTGAGCACATTGGGACGTATTGAGCAGGGTGTATTTGCCTGATGGCGGTTGCCTCATTGCGCACGGTGTGGCGCATCACAACGCGCCGATTTGCGGACCAGGCATTTTCTGGCGAAGGTGCGAGGCTGTATGGCGGCCGATGGAATCAGGTGGGGCAATCGGTCATCTATACCGCTGAGAGTCGATCGCTGGCACTACTGGAGATGCTCGTCCAAGACGAGCCTTTGCGAGCCCACTACGTTTTGATACCGGCCCATTTTTCTGCGGGCGTCAGCGTAGAAACGTTGGACGTAAACCGATTGCCAAAGGACTGGCGAACCCATGCAGGCCGCGAAGTTTTGCAGACTCTTGGCGGTGAATGGCTGCGGCAATCGCGAAGCTGTGTTCTGGTCGTGCCCAGTGCAGTGATGCCGGCAGAGCTCAATTTTTTGATCAATCCATTGCACCGCGACATGAAGCTGATGTCCATTGGCAAGCCAGAAACACTCGACACGGATATGCGGCTGAGTTGAGTTCGGCCAGCGGTATGAATTCAATAGCCGTCATTCTCGCGAATGCGGGAATCTAGGGCTGTCTGGTTTCCCGCCTGCGCTGAAGTTACGGGAGGGGGCGCGGGCATTTAGGTATCGTCATGCCCGCGCAGGCGGGCACCCAGGGGTGTTGGGTAGGCACTGGTTTCCTGTCACAGTGCGTTGGCCTTCAAGCGCCCCACCCTGAAGGGGAGCACATGGGGCATGCCTTGCATCCAGGGGCCATCAACCCTGCCACTTCGCCAGCGTTTGGGCAGCAAAGTCCGCATAAGAACGTGGCTTGCGCCCCAGCAGCTTGGTCATTTTGTCTAGGTCTGCAGAACTTGCTGCCATGCCGTCCGAGCAAAAGCGGTCTAGCATGAGGCGCATGTCCATGGCCATCCAACCCGGCGCGTGTTGGGCAAGCCGCGCTTCAAACGGCGCCGTGTCATGGCCGGTATAGCTCACCGGCTTGTCCAGCACTTGCGCCCAAATCTTTGCGATGCCAGAGCCCGTCAGTGCATCCGGGCCGACCAAGTGGATGACCTCGCTGGGCAAGGTTTGCGTGGCTTGCTCGCGCTGCAAAACGGCCTTTGCCGCAATCTCGGAGATGTCACGCGCATCGACCATGGAGACGCCCTTGTCGCCAATCGGGAAGGGGTACAGGCCCGGCCCGAGCAATGCGTCCTTGAAATACAGGGCGTCGTTTTGCATGAAACAGTTGGGGCGCAGGATGGTGGCGGGTATGCCCATCTGCGCAATCAAGCGTTCAACCGCGTACTTCGACGCGAAGTGCGGCACGTTGGTGAATGACTCGCCGTTGAATACCGAAAAATAGACCAGGCGCTCAATGCCGGCCTCACGCGCCAGGTTGAGCGTCAACACCGCCTCCGTCAGTTCCTGCGTGGATACGGCGTTCAACAAAAAGAGCGTACTTACTCCCTTGAGCGCCTTGCGCATGGACTCCACATCCAACAGGTCGCCGGCGACAGGGGTGACCCACTCCGGCAATTTCGCCTTGCCCGGATCGCGCGTCAAAGCCTTCACTGCCACACGCTGGTCAGCCAATTGGTGCACAAGCGCTGAGCCAATGGTTCCGGTTGCACCGGTAATGAGGATGGTCATTTCAGTCTCCAAAAATAGTGAAGGCCACGGATTGTGGTCAATCTTTGGTCCGAATCTTAGGGCGATAAAATCATAGCTGCATCTCCAAAAATAGGATGCTGCGTCTCGTATATGGAACACTTATGAATCTCGATGACCTGTCCGACTTTCTTCTGGTGGCGACCCACGAGGGCTTCGCACAGGCCAGTCGGGCGAGTGGACGGCCCAAGGCAAGCCTGTCGCGCAAGGTCATGGAGCTCGAAGCCTCCTTGGGTGTGCGGCTATTCGAGCGCGGTGCAAGGACCGTGCGCTTGACGGAAGAGGGCGCGCTGCTGATGGAGCGCACCAGCGGGCCCCTGCGTGAGATCGCCGAGGCCGCGGATGTACTGCGGGACGGGCGGACACAGCCCCATGGTCTGCTGCGAATCAACGTGCCGACGCTGATTGGCCAACTGATGATGGGCCGACTGGCCGCGAAGTTCACCATGTCCTATCCCGATGTCGAGTTGTCTATCACGCTGGAAGATCGCCAGGTAAATCTGGTCAGTGAAGGCTACGACCTCGTCATTCGGGTCAACCCTGAGCCCAGTTCTGAACTTGTCGGTCGGTGCTTTGCACGGGACCAGGTCCTGATCGTCTCAACGCCGGACCTCAAGAAGCGGTTCACAAGGCTGGGTCAAAAAGCGCTGGGCGCCCTGCCTGTGATCGTTCGCAGTTCGCCTCGCAGCACGGGCAGTTGGCGAGTCACGGGACCACATGCCAAAGAGATACCGGTACAAACGGTGTTGCAGCTTCCTCTTTTTACGATGGTGCGTGATGCCGCATTGACAGGGCTTGGAGCCGCCAAACTTCCCCATCTGATCGTGGCCGAAGACCTGGGCGCAGGCCGCCTGGTTTCCTGGGGTGGGGCGAGCGATCAACCGTCAGAACTGTGGGCTCTTCACACCTCCAGACGCCTGCCCAGCGCCAAGGTCCGGGCCTTCATGCATTTCCTGGGAACCGAGTTCAAAAAAACCTGGCCCCATTAGACGGATGTGAAAGCGGCAGATACGGCCAATCCGATTATTTGCCAGTTGGCCTTGCCGTGTAGTCTGGTGTGAAGGCGCCCCGTTGGTCAGTCGCCTGCAAACATCAGCCCAATACCTGCTTGCGTCTGGCGTCCAGCTTGCGTTGCAGTTCGTCGTGTACCGTTGCAGCAGCATGGTAGTAGCCGCTGCTGCGTGCATCTTCAGAGAGCGACTCACCCTGCAGCAATACGCTCTGCGCAGCTTCGCGCAAATCGGCGGATACGCGCAGGGAGGGTAATGCGGCAGTTGTCATGGTGGGCAGTGCCTTGCAGTTGCGACGCACCAGCTTACTCCGATCGGTGCTTCTGACGGAAGACTGGCAAGCTTGGCCGAGCACCCAGCGCCATGGACGGCCCCAAAAGCCCGATAAGATGGCCCGGCAACCGGTACCCCCTCCCAATGGCCATCAAGAAATCCGAACTCTATTCATCCCTCTGGAAATCCTGCGACGAGCTGCGCGGCGGCATGGATGCCAGCCAGTACAAGGACTATGTCCTCATCCTGCTGTTCGTTAAATATGTCTCCGACAAATACGCCGGCAACCCCAACGCCCTGATTGATGTCCCGCTACCGCAGGGCGACAAGCCGGGTGGCAGCTTTGCCGACATGGTGGCGGCCAAGGGCGACAAGGAGATTGGCGACAAGGTCAACAAGATCATTGCTCGTCTGGCCGACGCCAACGACTCGCTCAAGGGCGCCATCAACGTGGCCGACTTCAACGACGAAGAAAAGCTCGGCAAGGGCAAAGAGATGGTGGACCGCTTGAGCAAGCTGGTCTCCATCTTTGAGGGGCTGGACTTCGGCGGCAACCGCGCCGAGGGCGACGACCTGTTGGGCGATGCCTATGAGTATCTGATGCGCCACTTTGCCACCGAGTCGGGCAAGAGCAAGGGTCAGTTCTACACGCCCGCCGAGGTGTCGCGCACCATGGCGCTGGTGTTGGATCTGGGCCGTGCCAACCACCCCGGCCAAAGCATTTACGACCCCACTTGCGGCTCCGGCTCGCTGCTGCTCAAGGCGCACGACGAGGCCAAGCACCTCACCGGCCTGGACCTGGCGCTCTACGGCCAAGAAATGGACAACGCCACCAGCGCCCTGGCGCGCATGAACATGGTGCTGCACGACTGCCCCACCGCCGAAATCTGGCAGGCCAATACCCTGTCTGCACCGCACTTCAAAAACGCCGACGGCAGCCTCAAGACCTTCGACTTCATCGTGGCCAATCCGCCGTTCTCCACCAAGGCTTGGACCACCGGGCTAGACCCTGCCAACGACCTGTATGGCCGCTTTGAATTTGGCACACCGCCCGAGAAGAATGGCGACTACGCCTTCTTGCTGCACATGCTCAAAAGCCTCAAGAGCAGCGGCAAGGCCGCCGTCATCTTGCCGCATGGCGTGCTGTTTCGCGGCGGCGCCGAGGGCGGCATCCGCAAGCGCATCCTGCAGCAGGGCTATGTCAAAGGCATCATCGGCCTGCCCGCCAATCTGTTCTATGGCACCGGCATTCCGGCCTGCATCATCGTGCTCGACAAAGAGGGCGCCGCTGGCCGCAAGGGCATCTTCATGGTGGACGCCAGCAAGGGCTTCATCAAGGACGGCAACAAGAACCGCCTGCGCGCACAGGACATCCACAAAATCGTGGACACCTTCACCCGCCAGCAGAGCCGCCCCACATACGCCCGCCTGGTGCCGCTGGCAGAAATTGAGGCCAACGACTTCAACCTCAACCTGCCGCGCTACATCGACAGCACCACCCCCGAAGACCTGCAAGACATCGCCGCCCACCTGATGGGTGGCATCCCCCTGGCCGACATCGACGGCCTGAGCGCCTACTGGCAGCTGTTCCCCAACGTGCGCCAAGACCTGTTTTCGCCCAGCAGCCGCCCCGGCTATTGCCAGCCTAAAGTAGAGGCCGCGCAGGTCAAGGCCGCCATCTTTGGCCACCCCGAGTTCACCGCCTTCAATACCCAGGTCAGCAGCCTGCTCTCCACCTGGACGGCTGCCAGCACCCCGCTGCTGAGCGGTATTAAAGAGGGCCAGCGCCCCAACGCGCTGATCGAAACCCTGTCCGAGAGCCTGCTGGAAACCTTTCGCAGCGATGCTTCAATAGCCTCTTTGATAGACCCCTATGGCGTCTACCAGCACCTGATGGATTACTGGGCTGAGACGCTGCAGGACGATGTGTGGATGATCGCAAGCGACGGCTGGCAGGCGGTGCAAAACGGCAAACCCAACACCGACCTGATACCGAGCGCGCTGATCGTCGAGCGCTACTTTGCGCCGGTGCAAAGTGCGATTGAAAAACTCGAAGCCATGCGCGATGCGGTGAGCCGCCAGATGGAAGAGTTGGACGAAGAGCATGGCGGCGAAGACGGTCTGCTGGCGGAGGCCAAAAACGACAAGGGCAAGCTGACCAAGGTGAGCGCCAAGGCCCGGCTGTTGGAGGTTAAGAGGGACAAGGAAGCGGCCGATGAGCGCAAGCTGCTGGAGGATTACCTGGCCCTGTGCGAGGAGGAGGGCGGCGCCAACAAGTCGGTCAAAGACGCCAGCAAGGCGCTCGACGCCTTTGTGGCCGCGCAATACAACAAGCTCAAACCCGAAGATATCCAAACCCTGGTGGTGCACGACAAATGGTTAGCGGTCTTGCAGGCCCGCGTGCAAGGCGAGCTAGACCGCGTTAGCCAGGCCCTTGCCGGACGCATCAAGCAGTTGGCCGAACGCTACGCCACCCCGATTCCCCAACTCGCCGCCGAGGTGGAGACGCTGGCCGCGCGGGTGGACGAGCATTTGAAGAAGATGGGGTTTGTATGGAACTGACGAACGATAGGGGCTACCTCGATCTGCTGCAGCAGATCTCCGACACCTACACCCAGGGCCGCCTGCGGGCGGTGCAGGCCGTCAACACCCACATCACGCAAACCTACTGGCAGGTAGGGCGGCAGATTGTGGAATTTGAGCAGGGTGGCAAAGCCCGGGCCACCTACGGCAAGGCGCTGATCAGCAAGCTGGCAAGCGACCTGAGCCTGCGCCACGGCAAGGGGTTTAGCCGAACCAATCTGGTGTACATGCGCTTGTTGTACCTCCGGTATCCAATAAGTCAGAAGCCTTCTGACTTATTGAGCTGGTCACACTATGTAGAGCTGCTCAAGCTTGACGACGACCTTGAACGCAGCTTTTATGAGCAACAAGCCATTCATGAAAAATGGTCAGTGCCAGAGCTTAAAAGGCAGAAGACAACGGCCCTGTTTTTGCGCCTGGCTGCCAGCAAAGACAAAGCCGGCATCCTGCAACTGGCCGCCCAGGGCCAACTGATTGAGCAGCCTGCCGACCTGCTGCGGGAGCCCTATGTGTTCGAGTTTTTGAAAATCCCCGAGCCCTACCTGGTTTCAGAGACGCAGTTAGAGACCCTGCTGTGCAACCACTTGCAGCAATTTTTGCTCGAGCTCGGCAAGGGCTTTACCTTTGTCGGGCGGCAATACCGCGTCACCCTGAACAACACCCACTACAAGGTAGACCTGGTTTTTTACCACCGCATCCTGCGCTGCTTTGTGTTGATCGACCTGAAGATCACCGACGTACAGCACCAGGACATCGGCCAGATGAACATGTACCTGGGCTACTTTGCCGGAGAAGAAAACACCGAAGGCGACAACCCGCCCATTGGCATCATCCTGAGCCGCAACAAAGACGAACTGCTGGTGGAATACGCCACCTACCAAATGAGCAGCCAGCTCTTTGTGCAGAAATACCAGCTCTACCTGCCCGAGCGCGAAGAACTGCGCCGCGAGCTGGAGCTGACCCTGCGCGAAGCAGGTGCCGCATGAGCGCGGTTGTGCGGGCGGGGTACAAGCAGACGGAGGTGGGGGTGATTCCGGAGGATTGGTGTGCCGTAACGATCGAATCCATAACCAGTAACGTTGGTGACGGCTTGCACGGAACGCCACTTTACTCATCAACTGGGCACTATTTCTTCATCAATGGGAACAACTTGGTCGCGGGCAAGCTGGAGATGTCGAGTGAAACAAAAGCTGTAGATCGTTCGGAGTTTGTCAAATACAGAAAGCCACTCAGCGACAGGTCAATTTTGATGTCAATAAACGGCACCATCGGCAATCTCGGATTGTTTAATGGCGAGCCGGTAGTGTTAGGAAAAAGTGCTGCGTATTTGAATGTCAGACCCGAGGTCTCCAAGCAGTTTGTCTATTACACAATTCAGACGCAATTGGCTCGGCGCCAGTTTTTTGATGGTTTGACCGGATCGACGATCGGTAACTTGGGCTTGACAACTATTCGGGGAACACAAATCTGTCTGCCGCCCACTCGCGACGAGCAACGCGCCATCGCCACAGCCCTATCGGATGTGGATGCCCTGCTATCCAAACTGGATGCCTTGATCGCCAAGAAGCGCGACCTCAAACAGGCCGCCATGCAGCAACTCCTCACCGGCCAGACCCGCCTGCCGGGGTTTAGTGGGGAGTGGGAGGTGAAG
>CAISLN010000075.1 GCA_903886275.1 uncultured beta proteobacterium
AGTTGTCTGCGCCACAAAGAACAGAGCTCAGGGCCATGACAATCATTTCTTGTAGATCGTGGCGTTGCGCAGGGCCGGTGCGGGGATCGGGCAGTATCGAGAAGGCTTGCATCACGCGTATGTTCACTCACAGCAAAAAATACCTGAGTGGACACCATTTCTTCACCTCGTCAATCAAATTCCTTCAAATGCAATTACCCTGCTTGGCAACCCACGCGGCAAGCTTGTCGGCGTCGCCTTCAAACCCGTCAAACCAATACACGCTGCCAGCAGGCACTGCGCCCTGTGCGGGCTTGGGCTTCCATTGGTACAAGTCCCAGCCGCTGATCACCTCTCGGCGCCCCAAGGCGGCGCAGGCCAGCCGGGCGCTGAAGCCATCACCCTGCAAGCGATAGTCATCCCCAGTTTGGACAATGCCTTCGGGCAACCAGCCTTGGCCAAACAGCGCAGGGGTTTGCATCAACAGTCGAAAGCGCTTCTGTGCACCGGGCAGCTTGCTTGTGACAGGGGCGCTGAAAGCTACCCGTTGGTACTGCGCGCTGCGCCCGTCACCCCCCAAGCGCAGCATGCCCCTGTCTGGCAGTAGGTCTGCCATGCCCTCAATGCCAACAATAAAGCCGGTGCTGGCAAAGGGACCGTCTGTGCGGGCGCTCTGAGGGCTAAAGGCAAAACCTTCGGTGGTGTAGATCTGCCCCTCTTCCACCGTGCCGGCATCGGCGTTCAACCCAATACCCAGGCGGGGGTCGCGTTGAAAGACATGCTTTATTTCAATGCCTTGCGCCTTTTCAATGGGCTGGCCTTGGAGGTGTTGGGCCAGACCCTTGCCGCGCAGCAGCATGCCACCCGAGGGCTTTTCCATCTTGGCCGAAACCAGCGTTGCGCGAAAGGGGAGTGGCCCAGCCGACGCGATGCCTGCGCCTTGTACGCGTGGCTCCAGCGGAACAAAGTGCGCGCCCTGCAGGACCAGGTCCGCGGGCATGGGCGCAAGGGCTTCTGGCAGCGATTGCCCCCCTGCATCTCCGGCCAATGACAACCAGGTGATACGAAAATCGCCCGGCTGCTGCGGCGTTCCCAGGCATTGGGCCAGACCGGGATCGGTGCAGCGGCCGTGCGACAAGAAGGCTTCGAGCTGCACTGCGTCATGGCCCAACAGCGCCGAACGAAAGGCCCCTGCAAACAGGGAGGGCGGCGGCGGCATCAGCGACGCACCATGTTCACCGCTGTCGCCAAAGGACAGGTTGCCGCGCACAAACAGGCTGTCGGTGGGGCGCACATAGTAATAGACGGTGCTTGCAATGGCGTGGTTCATGCGGTGGTCTCCTCGCTGCCGTTGGTTGGAATACTGTCGCGCTTGGCCGCCACGGCCTTTTCCTTGAAGGAGCGCGCTTCGCGGGCAAAGAACTCGCTGGTGACGAGGAAGTTTTCCAAGGCGGTCTTGGGTTGCGCGGGTTGCATCACTGTGCAAACAAAGTCCACCACTTGGCGCGCCAACTCGGCGCTGCCCTTTTGCCGCTTGAATTGATAGGCCAGCGAAGAGGCCATTTGCGACTTCCAGGCTTCGCTCTTGGCGTCCTTGGCGTCATCGCTTAGCCCCTCAAACCACAGCTGCGCCTTGTAAATCGCCCCGCGTGAAAAGTCGGTCAGCGCCAGTTGCTCGGCCAACTGCTTCATCAAGGCCAGGGCGCTTTGCGAAGTGTCGGGCTGCTGCGTTTGCGCATGCACCGGCCACCAGGGGCTGGTGACGCTCACCTCACCGCCGCCGCGCTTGAGCACACGCAGGCAGAAGGCATCGCGGTTGATGTCTGCGCCTTTGCTGTCTTTGCCGCGCACGGTGTTCTTGGCGCGGCTCTCGGCCGCACGCAGTTCGCGCAGCACTGCGGAAAGCGGCGCGCTGTGGTGCGCCACCACCGCGCCCATGGAGGCCGTGGCTTTGTGGCCCATCAAGGTCATCAGACGCCCATCCAACAGGCCAAATCCCTTGTCGAGCAGCAGCTTGCGCTGCTTTCCACTCCCGCCGGGGCGCAACGCACCGATGCGCTCGCCCAGCTGCATCGCGTCACTGGGCGCAATCCCGCTGTAGGCCAAGCGCAGCAATTGCATGCAGTCAAAAAGATCGTCCACGGCCACGAGTGCCAGCACATCGTCACCACCGGCATAGAGCAGCTTGCCCTTGCAACAGTCTTCCACCACATGGCGGGCCAGGTGCGTAGAGAAGTCGTTGAGTGCCTTCGAAATGGCGCCGTGCCGCCCGGGCGATACCGGACGCTTGGTATCCAGATAGGCGGTGAGCTGCGCGTCCCGCCGCTCGTACATCTCCATTTCAGAGCGCACCTTGCTGTGCCAGGTCTGGCGGTAGCTGAGTTTGTAGTCGTCTTCGTTGCCAGCCAGCCAACCGCCCATGCGGTCACCGTCCATCAGGATCAGTGCGTAGTAGGTTTCGGGTCGGCTGTCGCCCAGCAGTTGGCGAATGGTTGTATCCAATTGGTAAGAGCCGTCGGTCGCGTCTTGGCCGGTTTCCAGCAAGGCCGGCAAACGTCTGAGGGTATCCAACTGGTTTTGCGGCAGCCGGTGCAGCTTGCGCATCAAGGACTTGGGCAGTGTGACGGCGTCATATTCCGAGGCAGGCCCGGCCAGCGCCAGCAATGCTGCCTGCTGATCGGTCGTCATGGGGTGGGCGGGGTCAACCAGCTTTTCAAGCGTGGTGGACAATGCCAAAGCATGCGTGCTGACGACAAAACGGCGCACATCACCGCCAGTCAGCGATGCAACCCGTTCCGCAAACAGGGTGGGCCACATGCGCTTGAGCGTGGCGATGGCACCCAGATGCTCCCCTGGTTTGACCCACGTTTTTTTGGTCTTGGCCAGTTTGCCCCAGACACTGGATTTTTCGCGCTCGGAACGGTTAAGCCCCAGCAGGGCGCGGTCGTGCGTGAGCCATTCCGCCTCGCCCGTCAAGGTGCAGCGATGCCCCTCCTCCAGAAACGGCGCAAAGGGACGCGTGGCCTTGGCCGCACCCAAAGACCGCTCGGCCAACTCATACACAGCGGGGTAAAGAATGCCGGTGTTGGGGTGCCAGA
Organism: uncultured beta proteobacterium; assembly: GCA_903886275.1. Classification (GTDB taxonomy): domain Bacteria; phylum Pseudomonadota; class Gammaproteobacteria; order Burkholderiales; family Burkholderiaceae_C; genus Allorhodoferax. The sequence continues at coordinate 3,078 of CAISLN010000075.1, forward strand.
ACTGCAAGCCGTCGAGCTTGAGTTCGCGCGTGAGCACCTTCCAGACAGCGTCCTGAAAGACGCCCTGCTTTTTGAGCGCCGGGTGAATCTGGTCGAGCGCCGCATGCAGCTTTTGGCTGGCAGGACCCACAGTTTTGTAACCCTCCTTGTCGGCGCTGTCCGCTCCGTTTACCGGCCAAGTCGCTGCGGCCCAATAGGCTTCGGGGAAGCCCGCCAGTTGCTGCTTGAGTTGTTCATGGGTGGCATCCGTCAAGGGCACGCCCACGGCTTCGAAGGCGCGTTCGGCAGCTTTGCGCGACCAGGATTCCGCCGCGTTTCTGATGGCAAAGATTGCACGTTCTGCAAGGGCAGCGGCCTGCCGCGAGGGGACAATTGCCATGAACTTATTGGGCAAGCTCGCGGCAAACAGGGGATTGGTGTCGCTGCGGTCCAGCAGCAGTTCAGAGTCGATCGCTTCAAACAATTGGACAAATGCAGCGCCGCCGACCTCGTCCTGCATCAGCCAATGGTCCACCACCGGCACCCCACGCAGCGCCGGAAACACCATCACATCGGGCCCCAAGTGGCTCACGATGGGTTTCATCGCCTCCCACACCAAATTGGATAGCAAGTGTGAGCCAGCCCACAAATCAGATGTAGAGCGCGCCTGCCCTATAAAGCCCTGCACAGGGCCAAAGCTCATCACCAGCAAAGCGGGTTCGTCTGGCCCGAGATCGTCCCCGGCAAGCGCGGTATGAATAGCCGACACGGTATCGACATGAGACCAAATGCTGTGGTCGGGCGTACGCGAGTCAGCGGGCAGCATCGGCCAGAGCACGCCAAGTTCGTCGGCCTGCCTGCCCGCTTCCGGGCCGAAACGCCAAAAGGCCAAAAAGGTTTTGCGCAGGTCGTCGTCATCGTCCTGGATCAGACTCTCGAAGTGCGTTTGGCTGACCGCCTTGATGGAGTCCACACCAATGTCCAGATTCAGTGTCCCTAACTTGAGGCATTCGCCCGAGAGCGGGTGAATCAATTCGGGCTCTTTGGTGAAGTGCACAGACTCGAACTTGGGGTAGCGCTTGGCATCGTCACTGCGCGGCCAGTTGGGGCGGTCGGCAGCAGCGGCCAAATGGTCCGCACGCTTGTCAAACTGCTTGGACGAAATCTCCAGTGCCTGGCGCAAGCGGCGCGAGGTGCCGCCTTCGTGGCCCTCGCGGTCGCGCATCAACACCAGTTGTTTCTCAGCCGGGTCGTGCAACCAGGCCGCGAGTTTTTTAACGTAGTCGGTCATATCTGTTATCCCTTGCGAATGCGGTTGAGCAAAGTGGACGGCTGGCTGTTCAGGAAACTGTGAACCTGTTCCCACACGGCAATCTGCTGCTTGATTTCTGGTGGACGGATGCCGCTGCGCTCGAAGAATGCACGGGGCATCGCACAGGGCAGGTGGGTGATAAGGCCAAAGAACTTGCCGTCTTTGGCCTTGGCAACTTTAAAGCGCAGCTGACTCGACAACCGCGCGTTGGATAAACCCGCCAAGCCATGGTTGGTGATTGGATAGGCCAGTATGTGGCGGTCTTCAACCTGGTTGTGAGGCCCGCCGCTGTGCAATTTAAACTGCGTTCGAAAGCCAATCTTCAATGCCGCAAGCTTTTCCAACACCTGCCTCCAGCTATCGAAGCCGGGATAGATCACCTTGTTGTCTGGATTGATCTCTCGGCCTGCGGCCACGCGCCACACCGCCGGCCGCCCGTCAGAACACAAGCCCACGGCGTGCGGCCAATCGGAAGCGACCCGGTCGCCCAGGGCATCGGCCAGGCTGCGCAGCGGTGCTTGTTCAATGAGCTTGCTATCGCACAGATCGGCCCAACCCAGAATGCCGTCACCTTCCATGTGCAAGGAGCCCCAAGCATTGCGGGCACGGGAGCCCAATGTGCCAAACCAGGCTGCGTATTGCATCGCTTTGCGTAGCGCGAGTTCTTCGGATGCGGGAGCGCGTAATTTGAAAATAACGGGCGGACCTTCGGGTGCGATCGCGTTGCGGTTGCCTTGCGTTGTAACGGGCCCAAAGCCCAAATAGACCGCCGTGCCGACCGGGACATTTTGGCCGTTGCGCTGCACTTCCGGATGCTGGTGTGTGGCCATTCGGGGGAGCTCTGTCAGCGTTCCAGCGTCCCATCTTGAAAGCCGCAATTGCACCTTGGAGCGACCGCCCTTTTCATCGTCCCCGGCACTGCCAAACAAGGAATTCTCCAGCGCAAGGAGTCGCTTGTAGTCATACCCGAGCTCGGGCGCCTTCACCACCCGCCACCATTGCCGCAGCATGGCCTTGAAGGGTGGCGTGCGCCATTGGGCGTTTTGTTCCGCATTGCCCAGAAAGGCGGGGGTATTGAAGCTGACTTGGTAAGTCATTTCTCGCATGGTCATTGAATATCCTCTTTGGGCGCCGCAGTTGCGGCGAAGCGAATGGCATCGGGGGAAAGCGTGAGCGCGTAGCGGCGTGGGCGTGTGGCACCGTCGTCAATGCGGTAATGGAGTGCGGCAAAGCCCAGCGCGTCTCTGAGGCGCTTTTCCAGTTTGGATTTGCGTTGCGAAAAATATTCGCCCTCCATGCCGTCCTTGAGCGCACGTTCGGTGGACTCGATGTCGGCCAGGGTGTGGCGGCAAGCGCGGTATTCACGCAAATAGCGTTGGGCCCATGCCGTATCGGGCGAACCTTTGGGGGGCGCTGCCAACGCTGCGCCACCTTGCAGGGTCTGGCGCGCAAACACCGCCAACAGCGCCAGCTCGGCAGGGGGCAATTCGATAGTCTGTCCGCCCGCGCGAATGCTGCGCGACTCCAAATGGATCACAAGCTCTGGCGCGGCAAGCGATGCTTGGGCGGCGATCACGGTTTCATTGAAGCTGGCGTGACCGGACAGGAGTTTGGCCGGCAGCCCGTGGCGCAGGCTGACAAACGGAATTTCGGCCAGGGTGACCTCGGCCATTGCGGTGTCGGCCAACTTGCCGTCGCGGGTTTGCAAGACACGGCTGTAGGGCGTGGGGTAGAAGAACTCCATGCTGTTCTCGAACGGCGCGCTGACCAGCACATGGCTCAAGCGGTCCTGCTGCCTGCCATAGAGCGACAGCGCGTAGCCCAGATAAAAACCCATGGTCTTGCGGCCACCGGCAATCGACACATGCAAGGCGCATGCAGGGTCGGCGCTGAACTCGCGCACCTTGGCGGTAATGAAGTCGGCCGCTGCGCGGTTGTCTTCGAGGCTGCGTATATCGTCCATGCCGCGCTCGTTGGCGTCGCGCATGATGTGGATGTTCTTGCGGCCAAAGGCGATGTCGCGCAAGTTGTAGTCTTTGCAAAGCCTGTGGAACCAGCCCAGGTCGTCGCTCAGCAGTGACAGCTCGGCCCGCTGCGCGCCTTCGCGGGTCGTGATGAGGTGCACTTCGGTGGGGATGAAGGGTGCCACCGGGTCCGCCGCCAGTGCATAAAGTGTTTCCGTCACGATCTGCGGGGACAGACCGCTCACAGCCAGCAGCACACGCCGCTGGTACTGGTGGGGTTGGCCGACCGTGGCTTCTGCATCGGCAACCGGGGGTTTTGATTTTTGTGTGCTCATGGCTTTCAGTCTAGCCACGCAGCATGGGGTCTATCGGTTCGGCAAGCTTGCCATGGCGGATTGAATACTTGCCCTATCGCAAAGGGATTCGATACAGAACGCGCCATCGCTACAGGCCAAGGGTGTATTCCGGCAAGCGGTTGCGCCGTCTCGTTGACGCAAGGCCGCAGATGGCTGCCGGCTTGGCGTGCATGGCTCGAAGAGATTCCCCTGATAGCATCATTTTTTCGCCCTATTTTTTAGATCACTTATAAGCGCAGCCTAAAGAGTGATCCTTGTCCAATAGTAGCAACAGCAGGGAGTGCAACTACCGGCAACTAGGTAGTTCGACTACCGGTAAACCGGTAGTGATGCCACCTTTTCGATAGGTGATTGCATTCGGGCATGCGCAGTATCAAGGGAATTGCCTGAAAACTAGAGGCAGGCGCGGGAAAGATAGCGTTCAAACGCCGGCAGCGCGATAGCCCTGTTTGGCGTGGGGCGAGTCGGTGCTCGCCTCGCGAGGAGCCCCAACCCGCAGCCGAGGTCGGCTGCCGTGTTGAGAATCCGGTGGACAACCATTGTCTTTGTTGCCACCATTCCCACAGTCAACAGCAGGCGTCCAAGACCATGGCCAACACCCTTTCATTTGCCATTCCCGAAGCGATCGTCGCGTACATCGATGGCCGAGTTGCCACCGGTGGCTACGGCAATCGCTGCGAATACATCCGGGACTTGGTGCGGCTTGACCAGCGCGAACAGGCCAAACGTCGCCTTCGCGAACTTGTGACCGAGGGCCCCTTGCCTCTGGCCCTGCGACCGCCATGACTTCAGCGGACTGGGCGGACATGGATGCGGTAGCCCGCGGTGAGGTCCAGCCTTGAAGATCGGCAACAGCCATCGCATCCAGACTGCGCTTGCTTGGGCAACAGCAGGATATAGCTGCGATTTTGGATAGCGATTTCTGAAGGGCAGCGATGTATCGACTGAGTCATTGAACGCAATACGCAAAAATGTATCAACAGGTGATACACATAAAATATGTCTGATGCGTCTGGGTTGCAAAACTTCCTCGATCTCGCCGGGTCCATCATCGGTCAGGGGGACGGTTATTGGATCAAGATTGAAGCTTGGTCAGTTCCCCCGAACATGATGATCCCACATGGAATTCGGTATGCGCTCACACTGCATGAGCCGTATGGGAAACGCATTCTTGGATAGGACAACGCACATGCCGTGAAGCCGCCAAAAAAGTTCAAATTCGCGGGCCAGCGATTGACCCATGACCATAAGCACCGTCATGTTTCAGACAAAGGGGTGCCATATGATTTTTTGGATGCCAACCAACTTCTGAGTGACTTTTTCACGGAAGTTGATGAGGTCTTAACGCTTGCCAAGCAGAAATGAGGGGATGATGAAAGCTATCACTATTGGAATAATGCCGCAGGACCACATCCGGGCGCGTATGCTTGCAGTCGCAAAGGGGGAGATCAAGGTGAAGCCCGGCGACCCGCGCATTTGGTTCACCTCCATGCGTTCATTGGCAGAGGTCCTCAGTGATGAAAACCGGGCCCTGCTGAAAGTGATTTCACAGACACATCCAGATTCCATCGCAGCGTTGGCGGTGACAACAGGACGAAGCCCAGGGAACCTATCGCGGACGCTGAAAACGATGTCCAATTACGGCCTTGTAGAAATGCAAGCGGTCCATTTGCGCAAGGTTCGGCCCGTAGCGAAAGCGACCGAATTCCGAATTTTGACAGCCGCGTAAGAACATCGGTTTCGGCCTTGACGCATAGCCCCAAATGGCTGCCGACATGCCGGGCACTGGCCAAACTGTGATGGCCCAAGGCCACCCCAGATCACGAAATTTGGACGCCATTTCCGCGCCCCCTCCCTTGATTTCCGCCTGCGCGGGAATGACGGCGATAGCGGTAGCGATGCGTGGTATTTTTATGAGGAGCGCCCCAAACCTTACCGTGCGAACTTGGCGTAGTACTGCGCGATGGCCGGTGTGGCGGCGATGCGCTGGCAATGCGCGTTGAGCGCAGGCGCCACTTTTTCCACCAGGTCGGTGGGTATATGGTCCAGGCGGCCCGCATTGAGGCTTTGCACAAACACAAACACCTTCAGGTCGGCAATGGTCAGGCGGTTGTCGGCAAAGAAGGCTCCGCCATGTGCCTGCAACTGGCCTTGCAACCAGGCCAGGTAAACCGTCAGGGGGCCGGCGGCCAGGGCCTGGCGCGCTTCCTTTAGGGCGTCGCCGCTCAGGCCGAAGGTTGCGACCAGTTTGTTGTTGACATCTTCGAGTGCGCCCATGACCTCGTCGCACAGCAGCGCCTGGTAGGCATCTGCGGGGTACAGGCCAGCGAGTTGGCCCACATAGCGGGTGATGGCATCGCTCTGGGTGACCAGCACGCCGTCCACATGCAGGGTGGGCACCTGGCCAAAGGGAGTGGCCTTGCGCACCTCGGGGAAGTCGGAAAAGGGAAAACGGAAGTCTTCAAAGGCCAGGCCACCGATGTGCAGGGCCAGGCGTGCCGGCTCGCCGCGCCCGCCATGGAAGTCGAAATAAGTGAGTTTGAACTGGGTCATGGTGGGGTCCTATAAAGGTGCGCAGATGTTGCGCGGGCAAAACGTTGCGGATTCTATGCCGCTAGGCTATACCCACGTTGCGCAGAGGCCGCGCCCGAACAAATGGATAGATAGATAGCGCGGCGTCTACGGGTAAAATCCAGCCCCCGTTCTGCAGCTTCGCAGGCGGGGTGCCGCAAGCCTATTGCTTCGGTGTCACTGCCACCCAAGCGACTGTTTTCGGACTATCGAATTGGAGACCCTGTCCCTATGGCGCGAGCCACTACGCGTACCCACTTCCACAGCTCCCAGCTGATCCGTGTTCTTGCCGACCTGGCCCTATTGGACGCGGCGCCACCGGGTGCCGCTTTCGCAGAACGGCTTGGCCTTTGGGTGAACTTCACGGATGCCATTGCGCTGTGTGCGGTGCAGGGTGCAGGCGGCGCAGCGCTTGATACGAACGCCAGCGACCTGCCCGTGGCGCAGGCCTTTGCACAGACGCGCGCCGAACTGCAGGCCGCCATGGCCAGAGCCTGCGCCGCACTGGCGGAAAGTGCCGACTACGAGCCTTACCGCAGGCACTATGTGGCGCAGCAGCGCGACATGGAACATAAAGTAGCACCGCTGCGCGCCCTGCTGCGCGATGCGCTCGAAACAGCGTCGCCCGCACTGCGGCAACTCGCTGCACTGGACGCGGCCTTCGACTCCATCTTGGCCGAGCGTGAGGCCAAGCTGCTCGCCGCCCTGCCCCTGCTGCTCAAACAACGCTTTGCCCATTGGCAGCAGACCCATGCGCTGCAGCAGGACACCGAGCAGCCGACTCTGCAAGCGCCTGATTGGCTGGTGCAGTTTTGCCAAGAGATGCAAACGCTGCTGCTGGCCGAACTCGACCTGCGGCTGCAACCGGCCCTGGGTCTGCTGGAAGCCTTTGAACACCAATAACTACAACAAGCATGAACAAATATTTTTTCTCCGCTATTTTTGTGACCGGCGCAGTGGCGCTGCTGTGGGTCGCAGCCGGCTTTGTGCCTACGCACCTGCTGGCACTGGCGGTGACGCTGGTGATTGCGGCGGTGTACGGCTTTGGCGCGCTGGAGCTGCACCGCTATCGCCAGGCCACCGATAGCCTGAACCTGGCGCTATCGGCGATTCCCGAAGGGCTGTCCGATCTGGGCGACTGGTTGGTGAATCTGCACCCCTCGCTGCAAAGCCCGGTGCGCCTGCGCATAGAGGGCGAACGCATCAGCCTGCCCGGCCCGGCGCTCACGCCCTATCTGGTGGGCCTGTTGGTGATGCTGGGCATGTTGGGCACCTTCTTGGGCATGGTGGTCACGCTCAACGGAGCCGTCTTTGCGCTGGAGGGCACGCCCGATTTGGCCGCCATTCGCAGCGCCTTTGCCGCGCCCATCAAGGGCCTGGGCCTGGCCTTTGGCACCTCGGTGGCCGGGGTGGCGAGCTCGGCCATGCTGGGCCTGCTGTCGGCCCTGAGCCGGCGCGAACGCCTGCAAGCGGCGCAGCATCTGGAGCGCCAAATTGCCACGCAGTTGCGCGGCTTTTCGCTCACGCACCAGCGCCAACAAACCTATTTGGCGCTGCAACTGCAGTCGCAGGCCCTGCCCGCTGTGGCGAACCAGTTGCAAGCCCTGATGGTGCAGATGGAGCGCATGGGCCAGCAAACGAGTGAGCGCCTGCTGAGCAACCAAGAGGGTTTTCACAGCAGCGTCACCGGCGTCTACAGCGAGCTGGCCCGCTCGGTGGACCAGTCGCTGCGCGACAGCCTGTCGCACAGCGCGCAAATTGCCGGCGCCAGCCTGCAGCCGGTGGTCGAGGCGGCGATGGCGGCCATCGCACAGGAGTCCAGACAGCAACACCAACGCGTGGTGGACAGCACACAGGCGCAACTCGACGGGCTGTGTGCGCGCATAGACGCCAGCGCCAGCACCCTGCTGCTTGCGCTGAAGGACCAGCAGGCGCAGTTGCAGAGCACACATGCCGAGCAGGACAGCCAGCGGCTAGAGGCCTGGCGCAGCTCTTTGGAAAACATGGCCAGCGGCCTGCACCTGGAGTGGCAACACAGCAGCGCGCAAACGCAGCGCAACACCGCCAGCATGCTGGTGCAAGTGACGCAGTTGCTGGGCAGCTCCGAAGAACTGGTGCGTGCGCGCATCGCTTCTGAAGCCGACTGGAGCGCCCAACAGGGTGCGCGCATGGAGCAGCTCACCGGCGTGCTGCAACGCGAACTCGGTGCACTGCGCGCAGCAGAGGCCCTGCGTGGCCAGGCCGCAGTCGAGCGGCTCGACCTGCTGCAAACCGCAGTGACCGGCCACCTCACCACGCTGGGCCAGGCGCTCGAAGACCCGATCACCCGCCTGATCCACACCGCGTCTGAAGCGCCCCGCGCCGCGGCCGAAGTGATAGGCCAACTGCGCCAGGAAATTACCCACAGCGTGGCGCGCGACAACGCCCTGCTCGAAGAACGCAGCCGCATCATGCAGACCCTCAACACCTTGTTGGAGGGCATTACCCATGCCTCCCAAGAGCAGCGCGTGGTGATTGACGCGCTGGTGGCGGACTCTGCCGTGTCGCTCAACCAGGCGGGCGAACAGTTTGCGGCCAAGGTGGACAGCGAGTCCGCCAAGCTCGCCGACGTAGCCGTGCAGGTCAGCGCCAGCGCGGTAGAGGTGTCCACCCTGGGCGAGAGCTTTGGCTTTGCGGTGCGCTCCTTCCAGGAGGGCAATGAGAAGCTGATGGCCCACCTGCAGCGCATAGAGGGCGCGCTGGACAAGGCAATGGTGCGCAGCGACGAGCAGCTGGCCTATTACGTGGCACAGGCGCGCGAGGTGATTGACCTGAGCACCATGTCGCAAAAAGAAATTGTCGAAGCGCTGCGCCAAATCGGCAGCCCCCAGGCAAGCAACCGCGCAGAGGCCGCGTGATGGAAGACCACGACTCTGGCCTGGAGCAGACCGCGCCGGTCTGGGCGGTTTTTGGCGACCTGATGTCGGGCCTGCTGGGTGCCTTTGTGTTGCTGCTGGTGGGGGTGCTGGTGGTGCAACTGCAACTCAGCGCCAGCCTGGAGGACGAGGTGAAAAAGCGCCAGGCCGAAGAGCAGCGCCGCATCACGCTGGAGCAGGCCCTGGCCGTACCGCTGGCCAGCGGGCGCATCACGCTCAACCACGGGCGCATAGGCATCAGCGGACGGCTGCTGTTCTCGCTCAATTCCGACCAACTGCAGCCCGAGGGCCGCAAGCTGCTGAGCAGCCTGGTGACTCCGCTGCGCGCCTACCTGGGTTCGCGCGGCGAGCTGCTGATGGTCAGCGGTTTTACCGACGACCATTCGATGCGCGCCAGCAACAGCCAGTTTGCCGACAACTGGGAGCTCTCGGCCCAGCGGGCGCTGACCGTCACGCGCGCCCTGATCGAAGAGGGTATGCCCTCGGCCCTGGTGTTTGCGGCGGCCTTTGGCTCGGAGCAACCGGTCACTCCCAATGTCGATGAGGGCGCGCGCGCGCAAAACCGGCGCGTGGAAATGGCGCCGGTGCCAAGGGCCGGTCAGACCACTGCACCATGAGTGAAACGCAGGCCAGCGCACAGAGCGCGTTGCCACCGCAAGCCGACTGCCACGCCACCCTGGACGCCCTGCGCCAGGCCGGTGCCCACAGCCTGGACCCGCTGCGCTGGCATTACCTGGAGCGGCTGCAAGAGCGTGCAATGGCGCAAGCGCCTGCGGTGCAGCGCCTGCTCGAAGGCCGCTTGGCGCTGGCGCTGGTGGACTACCAGCAGCGCCAGCGCCTTGCAGAGCCGCAGGCCCGCATCGCAACGCCAGTCGCTCCAGCCGTGCCAACCAGCGCCCTGGCTGAGTTGCTGCTTGCACTGACGCAGCCCGAGCCGGATATGGGGGATAGCGCGGATATGGGGGATAGGGCGGATTGGGCGGGCAGGCCCGCGCCGACCGGTGGCCGCAGCGAGCTCAAATCGGTGCGCCAGTTTAGAAACACCTGGTCCAAGCTGAGTGCCGACAAGCAGCTCAAACAGGCGCTGGACCAGGCACCCAAAAACGCCGGACCCATCAACTCGCACATGCTGGTGCTGCGTTCACTGGCCCTGATGCGCGAGGTCTCGCCCGATTACCTCAACCGCTTTGTCTCCTATGCCGACACCCTGCTGTGCCTGGAGCAGGCCGCGCTGGAGCGCCTCAAACCGGCCCCCAAGCCGAGGCGCAACCGGGGCTGAGGGCAGCAGGTCTTTTTAGTAAGCGCCCATGTAGTCGCGCTTGCCGATCTCCACACCGTTGTGGCGCAAGAGGGCGTAGACGGTGGTGACATGGAAGAAGAATTGCGGCAGGCCGTACTGCGACAAATAGACCTGGCCAGTGAGCGTCTTCTCTTTGGGCGTACCGGGGCGCAGCACGATGGAGCGGGTTTCGCTGCCTTCGAATTGCGCGGCATCCAGGCCAGCCAAAAAGGCCAGGGTCTGGTCCAGCAGGGCGGCCAGATCGGCAAAGCTTTGTTCCTTGCCTTCCGAGGCGGGCACCGGCACACCGGCCAGACGCGCTGCAATGCCACGCGCAAAGTCGGCCGCGATTTGCACCTGCTTGAGCAGCGGGAACATGTCGGGGAACAGCCGCGCCTGCAACAGCGCGGCCGGCTCTATGGACTTGGCCTTGGCATGCGCCTCGGCGCTGGCCAGAATGGCTTGCAGAGCGGTGAGCATTTGCTGCAGGACGGGGATGGAGTGGCTGTACATGGGGCTGTTCATGGGATTTTCCTTTTGGGGTGTGGCTTGTGATTGGGGGGAATGGCGATCGCACGGGAGGCGCCGCAGGGCATTACACACTGCCGGTGCGAAGCGGCTGCGCCAGGTGCGCAAAAACCCCAGGCTGCGGCGGGCGCGGCGACAAGCGCCCTCACAGCAGTGGCCGGCCAGTCACCGATAATGGGGCAGGCCCCAGCACTGCCGCTCTTGGGCGACGCGCAAAGCGGGTACGGACAGCTGCGTGCAGCCGCCCTTTTTCGTCCCTCTCAAAATACAGGTTCACCGCATGAACACCTTGCCCGACATTGAATTCTCCGAAGAGCTGATCCGCCGTTTTGACAAGCTCGGGCCCCGCTACACCTCCTACCCCACGGCGGACCGCTTCAACGCCGAATTTACCGAGGCCCACTACATCGCCTATCTGGCGCAGCGCAATAACCCGACGGCCACCCATCCGCCTCTGTCGATCTATGTGCACCTGCCGTTTTGCGAGTCGCTGTGCTACTTTTGCGGCTGCAACAAGATCGTCACCAAGGACCGTACCCGCACCGCCGAATACCTGCGCTACCTGGCCAAGGAGATGGCCCTGGTGGCAAAGCACATAGGCCCGGACCGGCGCACCGCGCAGCTGCATTTTGGCGGCGGCACACCGACCTTTTTGACGCCCGATGAGTTGCGCGAGCTGATGGACATGCTGCGCAGCCACTTCAATTTCTTGCCCGATGCCGAGCTCGGTATCGAGATCGACCCGCGCACCGTCAACGACGACACCATGGCCATGCTGGCAGGGCTGGGCTTTAACCGCACCAGCTTTGGCGTGCAGGATTTCGATCCGGCGGTGCAGCAGGCGGTGAACCGCGTGCAGCCCTACGAGATGGTGGAGAAGGCCGTCAGCGCCAGCCGCAAGTCGGGCTTTGAGTCCATCAATGCCGACCTGATTTACGGCCTGCCCAAGCAAAGCATGGAGAGCTTTGACCGCACGCTAGACCGCGTGATCGAGCTCGCACCCGAACGCATCGCGCTCTACAACTACGCCCATTTGCCCAGCCGCTTTCGCGCCCAGCGCCTGATCGTGGAGGCCGAGCTGCCGACTGCCGAAGAGCGGCTGCAGATCTTTTTGATGTCGGTGCACCGCCTGCTGGACGCCGGCTACATCTACATCGGCCTGGACCATTTTTCCAAGCCCGACGACGAGCTCAACAAGGCGCGCATCGACAAGACGCTGCACCGCAATTTCCAGGGCTACACCACGCGTGCGGACTGCGACCTGATCGGTTTTGGCGTCTCGGCCATCGGCAAGGTGGGGCATTCCTATAGCCAGTCGGTGCGCACGCTCAAGGCCTATTACGAGCATCTGGACATCGACCAGTTGCCGGTGGAAAAAGGCTATGCACTCACGCCCGACGATGTGCTGCGCCGCCAGGTCATCATGGAGCTGATGTGCAGCGGCCCGGTCAGCTATGCGGCCATCAACCAGGCCCACGGCATTGACTTCAAAAGCTACTTTGCCGAGGAACTGGTGCAGCTCAAGCCGTATGAAGAGGCCGGCCTGATTGTGGTGGACGAGGAGCGCATTTCTGTGACGGCCAAGGGCCGCATGTTTGTGCGCGCCTCGGGCATGGTGTTTGACAAGCACCTGGCACAAAGCACCGCCAAGTTCTCCAAGCTGATCTGATTCGCCGGGCGGGTCTCACCAATGCTTGGTGGACACACCCAGCACGGCCCAGCACAGGGCCGCGTGCACGGCATACAGATGGCTTTTAAAAGGCACCCAGCGGATGGGCTTTTGCGTTGCGGCCTTGTAGAGCGTGGTCTCCTTTTGGTCGGCCACCGCCCTGCCGTGGGAGCCCACGCAGACAAAGTGGCCCGGCTTGGCCTCCACCGTTTGCGCCAGGGCGCGCATTTGCAAAATCTCCTGCTTGAGGCGCTTTTCAAAACCGAGCTTGTCGTCCTCCTGCGGATCGGCCAGCACCTGCTCGCACAAGCGCGCGATCGCTTGGGCATTCGCTTGCGCGCCCGCTTCAGCGTTGACTTCTTCGTTCACGTTCTCTTCTTCGGTCATGCGGTAGTCCTCTTGGGTTCGGTGGGCCAGGCCCAATGGTGCAACAGGGAATGCGCCACGGCATAGGCCGGTGGCGGCAAAAAGCGGGCCTGCGCATCGCCGTTCAGCGCGGCCCTGACCTCGTCGCGGCTAAACCAGGCCGCGTCTTCGATCTCCTCTTTGGCGATGGAGAGCTTTGCATCCTGCACCTGGGCAATGCAGGCCAGCATCAGTTGGGCCGGAAAGGGCCAGGCCTGGCTGGTGACATAGCGCACCGCGCTGGCGCGCACGCCGGCCTCTTCGAACAGTTCGCGCGCCACCGCCTCTTCGACGCTTTCGCCGGGCTCTAGGAAGCCGGCCAGGGCCGAGTAGCGCCCCAAGGGCCAACTGGCCTGGCGCCCCAACAGCACCCGGTCGCCCTGCTCGGCCAGCATGATGACCACCGGGTCCACGCGCGGGAAATGTTCGCTGTCGCAGCTGCTGCAACGCCGCCCCCAACCGGCCTTGTGGGCCAGGGTGGCTCCACCGCATTTGCCACAAAAGCGGTGCCTTCCATGCCAGTCGATCAGGCTGCGCGCCGTGCCATAGGTGGCCATGTCCTGCGGCCCCAGCAGCGACAAAATTTCCATGGTGCGCGGGCTGCGGTAGAGCGGCGCCTCGGCAGAATGCTGTTGCAAGGCGACGAAGTGCGGGATGCCCTGCAGCAGCCCCAGCAAGATCAGGGAGTCGGTGTCGGGCTGGCCCTGCAGCAGGCCCCAGACCAGCGCGCCTTCAGAAGTGAGTGCCGGATCGAAGCCCTGCAGTTGCAACAACTGGGCCTGCGGGTGCTGCAGCAAAAGGGCCAGCGCCGCCGCGTCGCCACGCAGGGGGTCGGCGCGGTCGAGCAGGCTGCCGCTAAAGCCAGGTTGAAAAGGTGTCATGTCAGTGGGGCTGTGAGTCAGCGTTGCATTATGGCCATAGTGGCCTGTGCTTTGGATGCCGGCCTGCGCGGGCATGACGAAAACAGCGCACAGATTCCGGGGATGAAAGGGCTCGCTATTGCGACCGGATAAAAGTGCCGCCGCCATGCACGGCGCGCACGGCGGTGAGCAAATGGGCGCTGGCGCGGCTCTTGACCACGTAACCCAGGCCACCGGCCTGGAACATGGCGGCCACCAAAGCGGCATCGCCATCGGCGGAAAGGCCAATCACCTTGACCTGGGGTTGGCGCAGCAGCAGTTGGCGCGTGGTCTCTATGCCGTCGAGACAGCCCATGTTGATATCCATGCACACAATGTCTGGGCAGACCACGTCAATCTGCGCCAACACCTCCAACCCATTGGCCGCGTAGGCCACCACTTCCATGTCGGCCTGCAGCCCAAGCAGCATGTCCAGCGCCTCGCGCAGGAGTGCATTGTCATCGGCCAGCATGAGGCGTATTTTGCTCATCGCGCAGCCTGCACGGCCTGCTGCAGACAGGCCTGCAAACGGGTCACAGGAGCGGACTTGCAACACACCGCAATACCCTTGATGTGGTGCAGGGGCTCCGCCTGGGTGTCGCCGGTCAGAATAATGGCCGCAAGCCCGGCGCCAAAACGGCCCCTGACTGCATCGATCACATCCAGGGCGGTCTCGCCGGCAGCCAATCGCAAATCACACACCACGATGTCTGGCACCCGCTGGCCCAGTTGATCCAGAAGCGCGGCCCCTGAAGCGGCGGCAATGACGGTGTGGCCCAGGCTCTGCAGCACCAGCACCAGCGCTTTCAAGGTGTAGCCATGGTCGTCGACCAAAGCAATCGTCAACAAGGGGCTCGCTGCGGGCGACGCCAACCGGTCAATTGCGGGCGCCAAGTGTTGCGGCAACTCGATGGCGAACATCGAGCCGCGTCCGGGTCGGGATGCCACGCGAATCTCCAGGCCCAGCAATGCTGCCGATTTGGCCACAATGGCCAGGCCCAGGCCGCTACCGCGCTGGTGTGCGCCATCGCCGAGCTGCCTGAATTCTTCAAAAATGCCGGGGAGCTGACCCTTGGCGATGCCGGTGCCGGTGTCCCACACCTCCACCCACAGTCGGCCCCCATGGCGGCGTGTGGCAAGCAGCACGCCGCCATGGTCGGTGTATTTCACCGCGTTGTCGATGAGGTTGCCGACCAGGCGGGAAAAAATTTGCCGGTCGGTGCGCAGCGTGATGGAGGCTGCGTAGCGGCAACGCAGTTGCAGCCCCTTCTTCGCAGCACGGACCTCGTGGATGGCCCGCAGCGAGGCGCACAAATCATCCGCCAAAAAATCAGACACTGCGGGCACCACGCCACCGGCGTCGAGCCGGCTCACGTCCAGCAGATCCGTCAGCAGCGCATTGAGGTTGTCTACGCAGCACTCTATGGCAGACACCAGCTTCTCCTGCCCCGGCTTGACCGCCGATTCCAGCACACGGGTGTACAGGGCCATGGCAGCCAGCGGTTGGCGCAGGTCGTGGCTGGCAGCCGCCAGAAAGCGCGATTTGGCATGGTTGGCCATTTCGGCCTCGGCCTTGGCAGCCAACAAATCGGCTTCGGCCAGTTTGCGTTCGGTCAGATCGGTATTGGCACCGGATATGCGAAGGGCAAGTCCGCTGGGGTCGCGGGCGATCACACCACGGCATTCGACGCTCAGGTAGTAGCCGTCCTGGTGCAGCAGGCGAAACTCCACCACACCGGAGGCGGCATCGCTTAAAAGCAAGGCGGCAAAAACCTGCTGCACGCGCGGCGCATCGTCAGGGTGCAGCAGCCCCTGCCAAAGCAAGGGGTCGGTCGATGCCTGCTCGCCAACATAGCCCAGCATGGTCCACCAGCGCCTGGAGTAAAACATCTGCCGGTTCACCAGGTCCAGGTCCCAGAAGGCATCGTTGGCACCTGCCTGCATGCGGCACAGTCGCTCTTCGCTGCGGACCCTCAGGTCTTCGGCCAGCTTGCGCGCGGTGATGTGGTTGTGCGCAACCACCACGCCGCCGCCGGGCAAATTGAGCGGTGTGACGACCAGCATGAACCAGCGTTGGGCATCCGGCGCATGGCAGGCGTATTCCATCGTGAAGCGGGGTAGGCGCTGCTCCAGCACCGCCCTTATGCCCTGCGCGGTATGCAGGGCGCTGTCTTCTTCCTCGCTGCCCTCGGCTGCCGCGCAAATCGCCAGGTAGTTGCTTCCAATGCCGGTGTTGGGCTGCGCCACGCAGGCGCTTATCGCAGCCGAGCAGGCCCAGCGTTGATTGACTGCGGTGATGACGCCATGGCTGTCCAGCACCACGATCTCGGCTTCTACGGAGTCAATGATGGCGCGGCGAAAAGCTTCTTCCTCCAGCAGGGCGGCCTCGCGCAGCTCCAATGTTTTGAGCACCCGGTTGACGCCTATGACGAGGTCGGCCACTCCCGTGTGTTCAGGGATGGGCAGGGGCACCAGCGGGGTATTTTCGTCTGCCATGACGGCCAGCTTTTCAACCGTCGCGAGCATCGGGAACCACTGGCGCTGGAGCAACCACCAGGTCAGCCCGCAGGCCAGCATGCTGGTCAGCAGGGTGGCCCAGAGCAGGCGCTGCTGCAGGTCACCAATGGGGGCGAAGGCCTCGGCGGTTGGCAGGGTCGAGGCCAGATACCACTGCGCCACCGGAATGCCCTTGACCGAGGCCAGCACCTCAACGCCCTGGCTGTCCACATGCACATCGCTGCCCTCGAAGCCGTCTAGATAGCGCATCGCCATGGCGCCCTTGCCCACTGGTTGCATGATCCGGCTTTTGTCCGTGGCGCTCACGATCAGTTGGGGCTCGCGCGCCACCAGCAGATAGCCGCCGGTGAGTCCATAGCTGCTTTGCAGGAGCTTGTCCAGGAAGTTGGGCGCACTCAGGTCGATGGCACCCACCAAGGCGCCTATCACCTTGCCTTGCAGATCCCGGATCGGCATGGCCATGGAAAAACTGGGCGCGTGTAGCGCCTTGCCCACAATAGGCCGGCCCACGCCAGGCGTGCCTTGCTGCAAGGTGGTGGCGATGTGGCTTCGGTCCAGGTAGTTCAGACCCACGCGGCCCGACTCGGGCGCTTCGGCAATCGCGCTGCCATCGGCAAGGAGCACAAAAGCGCCGGCATTGAAGAGGTAGCTGAGCAGCCTATTTTGTGCCAGCAGCGTCTTGAGCGCAGCAGGGTTCTTCAGCAGGGCCGGCGTCACCTGGCTTGCGGTGGCTGCCAGGGCCTCCAAGCGGTCGCTCAGTTCGTTATCGATTTCAATGGCCAGCGCAGTGACAGTCGTGAATTGCTGCTTGCCCGATATGCGCACCATGTCTTGGCGCAGCATGCTGCTGGAATAGAACGCGAGCGCCCACAGGCTGAGCAGAAATACCGCCAACGTAGACAGGGCCATCCTGGCCTTGAGGGACTGCAGCCGCAGGCTACGCAGATTCATTGAATAGGCTCCGATCAATAGGTGCCATGGATAGCAGCACCGCACCCCGGTTGCCCCTCCCCTGCACAGCCTATCTATTTATATAGTTCGCCATGCGATGTGCATGGCTGCACCAATGATCGCAGGATTTTCGCTGGCATGGGGATAAGCGGTGCGAAATAGTGGTGCGGTGCAGACGCTATCTATTCCATCAGAGCGGGGTCCTGCCCAGGACAGAACCGCTTACGCAGGCGGACCAGCTCGGAGAAAGAACCCCTCTGGCGCTTACAAGCCGAGTTGGCCGCTGGCCAAGGCGGCACCCGCACAGATGGCCAGCAACAGCAGGCCCAGCAAAACCAGGCGTTCCGCGGGGGTGAAGGTGGCGTCGGAACTCTGGCGCCTGGCCAGGAGATACACCACCGCACCGGGGGCGTAGAGCAAGGCACTCAGCAGCAGGTATTTGAGCCCGGCGGCATACAGCAACCACAGGCAATAGACGGTGGCCAGCAGCGCGATCGACAGGTCTTTGCGCGCAGCCACAGCCTCGGCCTGCGCTTGCCAGGCCAGCCGCGCCGCGTAGGACGCACTGAACAAATAGGGCACCAAGATCATGGCGGTGGACAGGGAGATCAACGCCAAATAAGAGGCATTGGAAAGCAGCGTCAGCAACAAGAAAAGTTGCACCATGGCGTTGGTGAGCCACAGCGCATGCGCCGGCACGCCACTCGCACTTTGCGGGCCCAAGCCGCCGGGCATGACACCCGCCGGGGTAAACAGGGACTCGGCGGCCAACAGCGTCCAGGCCAAAAAGCCGCCGCCCACCGATACGATCAAGCCCACATAGATCAGCAAGGAGCTCCAAGTGCCCACCACCTTTTCCAACACCGAGGCCATGGAAGGGTTCTTCAGACCGGCGAGTTCGGGCTGGGTAAAGATGCCCAAGGAGAGAAGTGACACCGCCATCATGAGCAGGAGGCAGATCAAAAAACCTACGACAGTGGCACGCCCCACATCGGAGCGTCGGCGCGCGCGCGCCGAATAGACGCTGGCCCCCTCGATGCCAATGAACACCCAGACCGTGACGAGCATGGTGCTCTTGACCTGCGCAAGCAGCGAGCCCAGGCCGGCACCGTCCCAAAAATTGAGGTGGAATTTTTCGGGCTGAAAAGCCATGGCAACCCAGAAAATAAACAGCAGCAGCGGGATCACTTTGGCCGCCGTCACCACCGCGTTCAACACCGCAGCAGTCTTGATGCCGCGCAGCACCAGCGCATGCACCAGCCACAGAACGGTGGACGCACAGCCTACTGCGACCGACGTATTGCCCTCGCCAAAGGCTGGATAAAAATAGCCCATGGTGCCAAAGGCGGCCACCAAATAACCCACATTGCCGATCCAGGCACTGACCCAATAGCCCCAGGCCGAATGGAATCCGACATAGTCACCCGCTTGCGCATAGGCGTAGACGCCGTTGTTGAGATCGGGTTTGCGCTGGGCCAGCATCTGGTAGGCCAAGGCCAGCATCAGCATGCCAAAGCCGCTGATAACCCAGCCCAGCAGAATCGCCCCTGCACCGGCCCCGGCGGCCATGTTCTGCGGCAGGCCGAAGATGCCACTGCCAATGATGGAGCCCACCACCAGGGCCACCAGCAGGCCCAGGGTCAATGTGTCGGGGGATGGCTCTGACTTGTTGGATGCGCTGCGCATGTAAATCCTTGTGTTGCATTCCCGGTTGGGCCGCTTAAGCGCCCCGGTACAGAGCAACCGACCTCAACGCATGTGCGCGCCGTCCTGGCCCGGGTTGCGCGAAGCGGTGTTTTTTTCGCGCATAAAGGTCCTGGTGCGGTAGGCCGCTTGGCGCACCCGGGGCTCTGTGGGGGGATTGCGCCTGCGCGCGGCACTGGCTGCGCTCAGCATGGTTTGCTGCAGGTTCAAGAATTCGAGCAGCAATTTCTTGGCCACCTTCAGGGATTCCAGTCGCAAGCCGGAAGCCAGCGATTGCTCAGAATGGGTGGACTTTGACTGCGGGCCTGCGCGCGCAATTTCTCCAATAAGCCAGTCGCCGAATTCACTGGATTCAATGAGATTGGACATTGCCCCTCCTTACGATTATTTTGTATGCTCATGCCGCGCCCTTGACGGCCACGCGTCACTCTGGCCCAGATGCTTGCTTTGGCAGACATCTGGGCTTATTTGACAACCCGGCAAAGAAATTCGCCAGACTGGCGAGCACGCGCGTATTTCTACCTGTATCCATGCGCCCGCTAGGCTTGCAGTACGTCCGCCAGCGAGACATCGACCAAGGCCGCTTGTTGGGCAAGCTCCAACAGGGAAGCGACACCCACCTTCAAATAGATACGCGCGCGGTGGCCTTCGATAGTGCGAAAGCTGATATTCAAATCCGCAGAAATGTGTTTATTGGACTTGCCAGAGATGGCGTGCCCCAGAATTTCGCGCTCGCGCGGGGTGAGCTTGCGCAACCGGTTCAAGAGCAGGCCGCGCTTGGTTTGTGCCTCATGTTGGATACGATAGCGTTCCAGCGCGCCGTGCACGCGCTCCAACAGCAAGGCACCGTTCACCGGCTTGGATAGGAAATCAATAGCACCCTGTTGCATCGCGCCCACCACCGTGGGCATGTCTGCGTAGCCGGTGAGAAAAATAATCGGCAGGTGGATCCTGCGGCGCAGCAGTTCATCCTGCAGCTGCGGCCCACTCATGCCGGGCATGCTGACATCGAGCAACAGGCAACCTGCCGGTGGCGCTGCGCAGATGGCCAAAAAATCTTCTGCGCAGGCAAAGCATTGCGCCTTGAGATGGGCCGTCTCCAGCAACAGCGAGATGCCGAATCGGATGCCAGGGTCATCATCGACGACGAAGACGGTTGCTACAGTCATGACATTAGCCCGAGGTTGGCAAGGTAAAGTGAAAGGTGGCGCCCATTCCCACAGGTGCCTCGTCGAGCCACAGCCTGCCATGGTGCGCCTCGACCAGGGCGCGACTGATGGCCAGGCCCATGCCCAAGCGATTCGGCTTGGTGGTGACAAAGGGTTGAAAGATTTCTTGTTCCATCCCGGCGTGGATGCCCGGACCTTCGTCGCCCACGCTGACCTCCACCATGCGGCCGTTCTCCAGCAGCGTGGCATTGATCCAGATGCCCCCTTTGACGATCTGCGCCGTTTGCATCGCCTCACACGCGTTGTTGAGAAGGTTGATCAAGACCTTGGTCATCTGCAGCGGGTTCGCGTTCACGGACTTCAGGTTGACGGGGCAACTGATGTGGATGGCGCAGCCCGACGCACCCTCGTCGAGCGCCATTTTGGCCGCACTATTCAATAGCTCGTTCAATGCGACCGGTCTTGGCATGCTGTCGGGTTGGCGCACCGATTGCATGCGTTGGCGCACCACTCCACCGGCACGCTCGGTCTCGCTGGCCACGCGTTGCAGGGTTTGTTCGAGTCGTTCGGCGCGCGCTGCGGTGAGGGCCTGGCCATCGGCCCACAGCATGCGACTGGCTGCCTCGCACAGCACCGACACCGTGGCGAGCGGCTGGTTGATTTCATGCGCCAGACCCGCTACGGCATGGCGCGCCACCTGCCAATCCCGCAGGGTTTGCATCTCCGCGCGCAAAGCGATGTGCTCGCTTGCCTGACGCTGGCGCTGCTTGGTGTCACGCAACTCCCGCTGGCGCAGGGCAATTTCAGCCAGCCGGCGCTCGGTGAGGTCTTGGACCATTCCGCGCAAGCCGATGCGTTCACCCGCCGCGTCCCGCAGCAGTTCGCCACTGCAGCGCAGCCACAGCGCACTGGCGTTGGCATGCAGTGCGGGCAACTCCAGGTCGAAGCCCACGCCGGTGTCCACCGTTTCCCATCGGGCATTGCGCAACTCCAGCCAGGTTTCATGCGCAAACAAGAGCCCGTCTTGTTGCGCGAAAGCCGGCATCTCACGCAGGCCAAAAATCTGGCATAGCGCCGGTGAGGCCCAGCTCGCGCCGGTATGCAAGTTCCAGGTCCAGTCGCCGATTTTGGCCTTGCACTGCAGCGCGTACAGTTCGGCCTCGCGCGCCAGCAGCGCCTGCTGTGACGCCGACAACGCCTGGCTGCGTTCGCCCAAAACCCGCTCGGCCTGGTCCATGGCCTGCGCCACTTCTTGCGCCTCGCGGATATGCACTTGCGCCAAGCCTGAACGCCTACCCTGGCCCCAGGCCAAGGCAGATGCGCGCAGCGCCAGCACCGATGCGGCAAGACGCCCCCCCAGGAACCAGACCAGGCCCATGCTCAGGCACAGCAGCGCGGTGGCGCCAGCAGCAAGCCAGAGCATGCGCTGGCGGAGCTGCGCCTCCAACACCTTGCGGGGAACGCTGATGCTGACGCTCCAGCCAGACTGCGCAGACCGGCTGTACACCACCCATGCTGGAATGCCCTGCGGGTTCAGCGTTTGAAACGCCCCCTCGGGCGGACCCATCAGGCGCTTTAAAAGTTCCGCATCGACTTGCTTGCCGGCAAAGGTCTCATTGCCAAGTGACTGCATGGCGATGGTTCCATGTCGGTCCACCACCGAGGCTACCCATTGCTCGGGCAGTTGCTGCAGGCGCAAGATTTCCGAGAAGATGCGGGTGCCCAGGCTGAAGCTGAGAAAGTAGCTAGCCTTGTCGCCCAACAGGACCGGCATAGTGACCGAGGCCCGCATTTCGCCGTCGCCCGCAAACAGCTCAGACACCACCATCTGGCGGGCAAACGAAGCACTGTGCAATTGATTCAAATCCCGGCGCGAAGGCGAGGACTCGCCCTCGGGACGCGCCGTCTTGTGCGCCTGGCGTGGGGCCTGCGGGTCCAGCACCGCCGGACTGGCTTCGGTCGTGCGTGGCCGCTTTGCACGGCGATGGGCCCTTTCCTGTTCTTGCTGCACGACCAGGTCAGAAGTGGCGCGCGCCAGCGCCATTGACTGCTCTTTGTGAAAGGCACTATCGACCGCCTGGACCATGGAGCGGGCGGTTTGCACCTGGTCGGCTTCGAGTTGGGCACAGCCATCTTGGTAGACGTGCAGCAGCAGCAATACGCCACCCATCAGACCCGGAAAAATGTACACGAGCACCAACAACAGGCGGTAGGTTTGCACCGATGGCAGCCGTTGGGACGGCGCTGATGCCAGGGACATCACGACAGATCGGGTTCGGAAAAACCGGCCCTTGCATCTTCCAGGTCCTCGGCGCTTCTGGCCGAGTAGATGTCCACCATGCTCTTGACCAAGTGCAGCTCGCTGACGAGCTCCGGCGACAGGGCTACCGAATCCATGGGACTGGTCAGCAAGACAGACAGCGCGGCCAGATGGCGCAGCAAGTCCCCTTTGACGAACAACAGATAGGCATCACAGCACTCGCACGCGGAGGGCTCCCCGCGTTTGGCTTCGTGGACTTCGGACATGGACACTCCCTGTGGCGCTTTTGGATTTTGGGGCAATTCTAGACCGGCAAGTGCATTTATCCATACAAGCAGCCAATAACCCATTTGCCTACTTTTAAGGCACCGGCCGCCAGCCCAATAGGCATGCGGGTTTGGCCTACTTACCCAGCAGTTATCCCCAGCTCAGCGCACAGATTGTGGGGAGGGATTTGCCGCTTGCAGGGATTGCCAGAGCGCTTCCATTTTTTGGCTGACGGCCTTGTCCATGGCCATGGGCCTGCCCCATTCGCGGCTGGTCTCGCCCGGCCATTTGTTGGTGGCGTCAATGCCCATCTTGCTGCCCAGGCCGCTCACCGGTGAGGCAAAGTCCAGGTAGTCGATGGGCGTGTTGTCGGCCAAGAGCGTGTCGCGTATCGGGTCCACGCGGGTGGTGATGGCCCAGATGACTTCGGCCCAGTCGCGGATGTTGATGTCTTCATCCACCACCACAATGAACTTGGTGTACATGAACTGGCGCAAAAAGCTCCAGATGCCAAACATGACCCGCCGGGCATGGCCGGGATAGGACTTCTTGATTTGCACCACCGCCAGGCGGTAGCTGCAGCCCTCGGGCGGCAAATAAAAGTCGCTGATCTCGGGGTACTGGCGCTGCAGCAGGGGCACAAACAACTCGTTCATGGCCAGGCCCAACATGGCCGGCTCGTCGGGCGGTTTGCCGGTGTAGGTGGAGTGGTAGATGGGCGCGCGCTTGCGCGTAATGCGGTCTATGGTGAAGACGGGAAAGGCGGCCTGCTCGTTGTAATAGCCGGTGTGGTCGCCGTACGGCCCTTCGAGCGCGTGCGCAAAACCGCTGGGGTGTTTTGCGTCGGGATAGATATGGCCTTCGAGCACGATCTCGGCAGATGCCGGCACGCGCAGCTCGCTGCCAATCGCCTTGACCAACTCGGTGCGACTGCCGCGCAAGAGGCCGGCAAACTGGTACTCGCTCAAAGAGTCTGGCACCGGCGTGACGGCGCCCAAAATGGTGGCCGGGTCGGCGCCCAAGGCCACGCAGACCGGATAGGGCACGCCGGGGTGGGCAATGCCGTGTTCGCGAAAGTCGAGTGCGCCGCCGCGCTGGGGCAACCAGCGCATGATGAGCTGGTTGCGCGCCAGTACCTGCTGGCGGTAAATGCCCAGGTTTTGCCGCGCCTTGTTGGGGCCCTTGGTGATGACCAGGCCCCAGGTGATGAGCGGCGCCACATCACCCGGCCAGCAATGCTGAACCGGCAGTTGGCCCAGATCGACATCGCTGCCCTCCAAGACCCGCTCCTGGCAGGCAGCGCTGCGCAACTCCTTGGGTGCCATGTTCCACAGGGTCTTCACCATGGAGCCCAGGCCGACGAATTCCTTGAAGCCGCGCGGTGCCTCCGGCTCCTTGAGGCTTGCCAGCACTTGGCCAAACTTGCGCATCTCGCTGAGGTCGGACACGCCCATGCCCAGCGCCACGCGGCGCGTGCTGCCAAACAGATTGCCCAGCACCGGGATGCTGTGGCCCTTGGGGTTTTCAAACAGCAGGGCCGGTCCACCGGCGCGCAAGGAGCGGTCGCACAGGGCGGTCATTTCCAGATACGGCGAGACCTCTTGCGTCACGCGTTGGAGTTCGCCCAACTGCTCCAACTGGGCCATGAATTCACGCAGGTCGCGGTAGGCCATGGTGCGTCAGGCCGCGGCGACGTCTGGCGCGAGACCGCTCCAGCGCGGCACGTCCGGCTGCGCCAGACCCAGCATGTCGAGCACCCGGCCCAGCGTCTGGTTGACGATGTCGTCCATCGATGTGGGCTGGTGGTAGAAGCTGGGCACGGGCGGAAAGATGATGCCGCCCATTTCGGTCACCGCCGTCATGTTGCGCAGATGCGCCAGGTTCAGCGGCGTCTCGCGCACCATCAGCACCAGACGGCGCCGCTCCTTGAGCATCACATCGGCGGCGCGCGTGACCAGGTTGTCCGACAGGCCATGGGCCACTGCGGCCAGACTGCGCATGGAGCAGGGTGCGATCACCATGCCGTCGCACTGGAAGGAGCCGCTGGCAATCTGCGCACCCACGTCATGCGCGGCATGCACGGTATGCGCCAGCGCGTCGAGCTGGGTGCGCTCCATGGCCAGCTCATGGTGCAGCGTCAACATGCCAGAAGGCGACACCGTCAAATGGGTTTGCACACCCTCGGTCGCCTTGAGCATTTGCAGCAGTCGCACGCCATAAATGGCTCCGCTGGCGCCGGTGATGGCGACGATTATTTTTTTCATGGGGGGTCGATTCGGTGGGGCGCGGTCATCAGCCTGGCATCAGCCTTGCCTTCAGGCGGGCCAAGACGCGCGAGGGCTTGAACTGGTCCAGCGTGAGCAGGGGCATCTCGATCGCATCCATGGTGTTCTTGACCAAGAGGCCGAGTTCGGTGTCGCCCTCCATGGACAGGCGGCGGTTGAAGAACAAGGTGTCGGGGTCTTCCAGGCGGCGCGCCAGCAACACAAAGTCGTAGGCACTGGCGCTGATGGTGAGGTCGGCCTCGCCTGTGTTCCGGCTGGCCACGAAGCGGCCGTTCTTCCACTCAAAGTCAAAGGCCCATTGGGTGTCGGTGACGCGCAGGCGCAGCTTCTTGCCTGGCAACAGGGGCGTGACATCGCCGGCCAACTTGTCGGCCAGCGCCAGGTTCAAACCGGTGACAAACAGCAGCGAGCCAGGGTAGGCCGGTAGCCTTGCGAGCAGGTCGCCAACTTGCTTGGGAACCAGGTAGGTGGGGGAACTCATGGAGTTGTCCTTGTGAATCAGGCCAGCGCGGTTGGCGCGTCAAAAGCTTGGGGGGCAAAGGGCAATTGGTCCAGGCCGGGCTTGCCGTACCAGTAGCCATTGCAGGCCTCGGCGGGCAGATAGGGCGCAATGGATTGCTGCGCCTGTGCCGCGCTCTGGCGGCCCTTGATCACCGTGTCAAAGGCCTGCAAAATTTCCAGCGTGTGCTGCGACTGGGGGCTCACGCGCACCACATCCACACCGAGGGCGCGCATGTCGGCCAGCTCGGCCAGCAGCAGGTGCACGCGGGCAGACTGCGTCTGCGTGCCGTTGAGCACCAGAAAACTTTCATCTTCGCGCGTGCGCATCAAGAGCCCATCAGAATAGTGGATGCAGCTGAACTGGCAGTCGTCCTTGGGCAGGTTGCGGTGGCGCGCGGTAAAGCAGCGCGCTGAGAATGCCAGGGGCATGCGGCCGTAGACAAACACCTCGGTCTGCAGACCGCTCGGGCGGTTACGCAGGATCAGCGCCAAATCGTCACGCCCCATTTCCAGCGGCATCACCCAGCGCGTAGCACCCAGGCTTGCAAGCATCTGCAGCGTAGGCAGGTTGTAGATATTGAGGTGCGGACCTGCCACAAATGGCTTGCCCTGCAGGCAATGCACCGCGCCCATGTCATTGGCTTCGACCTGGAAATCGCTGTTGCGGGCGATCTTGTGCAGCACCGTGACATCGGCGCCGGACTCGATCAGCACCTGGGTGGACAGCACCACTTCCTTGCCCGCCGCACGCAGGCGCGCGGCGATCTCCAACCAGTCGGACAGGCGCAGTTCGTGGCGGCGCGAGCAGACGGTTTCGCCGAGATAGACGATGTCCAACGGCGCGCTCTCCAGCGCGGCGTAAAAGGCCAGCGTGGTGTGACGCGGCCAGTAATAGAGCAAAGGACCGAGGGCTAGTTTCATGTGGGGGTCTTTATTTATTTCCAGGGCCTGTGATAAGCGCCTAGCGTGTGCTGCTGGCCTTCGGCCACCTTGTCCAGCGAGGTCATCCAGATCGGCTTGGCCGAATAGCGATGCGGATTGGCCACGCAGTTGTCGATGGCCTCGCGCCAGACCTTGGTGACCTGTGCCACATAGGCGGGGCTGCGCTGGCGCCCTTCTATTTTGATGGCGGCAACACCCATGGCCAGCAACTGCGGCAAGAGCTCCAAGGTGTTCAGGCTGGTGGGCTCTTCCACCGCGTAGTAGTTTTTGTCATCGCCCACATCAAAGCGGCCCTTGCACAGCGTGGGGTAGCCGGCGTTTTCGCCCGGCGCGTAGCGATCAATCAACACGCCGTTCAGACGCGACTCGCGACCCAAAGGCGTTTCTTGCCAGCGCACGGCCTTGGGTGGCGAGCACACGCCATGGGTGTTGGGTGCCTCGCCGGTCACATAGGACGAGAGCGCGCAGCGCCCCTCCACCATCACGCACAGACTGCCAAAACCAAACACCTCAATCTCCACCGGCGTCTTCTCCAGCAACTGCTCGACCTGCACCATGCTCAGCACGCGCGGCAGCACGGCGCGGGCAATGCCGAAGTGCTCGTAGTAGAAATTGATGGCCTCGAAATGGGTGGCCGAACCCTGCACCGACAAATGCAGACGCAAATTCGGATGGTGTTTTTGCGCATAGGCCATCAGGCCCGGGTCGGCCAGGATGACGGCATCCACCCCGCTGGCGGCGGCGCGGTCTATGGCGCTGTGCCAGGTCTGCACATTGCCGGCCTGCGGGTAGGTGTTGAGCGCCACCAGCACCTTGCGGCCACGGGTATGCGCATAGGCAATGCCGGTGGTAATGGCGGCCTCGTCAAAATTCAGGCCGGCAAAGTTGCGCGCATTGGTGGCATCTCTAAAGCCGAGGTAGACGCAGTCTGCACCCTCGTCTACTGCGACCTTGAGGGCTGGCAGGCTGCCGGCGGGGCATACCAATTCCATTTTTTTGATAGGTGTATCCAACTTTGCAGAAACAGCGGGGTTTGGATAGGGTGCGCTCATAACCATTGCGATTGGGCCCGTCGGTACCATCGCTTGCACGATACCGAAATAGGCAATAAATTGGGTAGCGCGAAACTAACAGTGCCCCGCCCTTGCGCCACTGATGCAGGTCAAGCTGCTAACGATCAGAGAGGGCCAAGGGCATGCCGTAACATAAAGCCAGCCACACCACAAGGAATAGGTCACGCGTGATATTGACGATGCCCCCCACCCACCGCTATCCCGGCGCAGCCCGGCATGCAGGCAAGCCCTGCAGGCCCGAATGGCCTATCCAATGACGCAGTTGCTGACCTTGCTGCTGCGGCTGCTGAAATGGACGCTGGGGGCCATGGGCCTGCTGCTGACCCTGGCGCTATCGGGCGCCATTTTGGTAGCAGTCGGCTTGGCCGTGGCCTACCCCAGCCTGCCTGAGATCACCGAGCTGACCGACTACCGACCCAAGCTGCCGCTGCGCGTGTATGCGTCCGACGGCCAACTGATAGGCGAGTTTGGCGAAGAGCGGCGCAACCTCACACCGATTGCCGACATTCCCAAGGTCATGAAGGATGCCGTGCTGGCCATCGAGGATGCGCGCTTTTATTCGCACTCGGGAGTGGATTACCGGGGCCTGGTGCGCGCGGCACTGGCGAACTTGGACAAGGGCAAAAGCCAGGGCGCATCCACCATCACCATGCAGGTGGCGCGCAACGCTTACCTAAGCAGCGAAAAGTCCTACTCGCGCAAATTGTTCGAGGTGCTGCTGACCTTCAAGCTCGAGCATGTGCTGTCCAAGGACCAGATCCTGGAGATCTACATGAACCAGGTTTTTCTGGGCAACCGCGCCTATGGTTTTGCGGCCGCATCGGAAATTTACTTCGGCAAAAAAATGCAGCGCCTGAGCATTGCAGAAGCGGCCATGTTGGCCGGACTGCCCAAGGCCCCTTCCGCCTACAACCCGATCAGCAACCCGCACCGGGCCATGGTGCGCCAGCAATACATCATTGCGCGCATGCTGGAGAACGGCTTCATCACAGAAGAGGAGGCGGCGACGGCGCGCCAACAGGAGCTCAAGGTTCGCAGCGGTGGCTCCAACATCAATGTGCATGCGGAATATGTGGCCGAGACGGTGCGCCAGTCGGTCTACGCCCAGTATGGTGAGGGTGCCTACACCAGGGGCTTGGATGTGCGCACCACGGTCAACGCGGTGCAGCAGAGCGTGGCCTACCATGCGCTGCGCAAGGGCATCATGGGCTATGAGCGGCGCCAGATCTACCGGGGGCCGGAGGAGTTTGTGGAGCTGCCCCAGGACACCGTGGATGAGCAGGATGCGATCGACGAGGCCCTGCAGGGCCATCCGGACAACGGCGAGTTGCTGAGCGCCGTGGTGCTGGAGGTGGACAAAAAACGGGTGGTGGCGATGCGCCAAAACAGTGAGCGCATCGAGATCACCGGCGAGGGCCTGAACCCGGTGCAGTCGGGTTTATCGGACAAGGCGCAACCCAAAATTCGCTTGCGCCGCGGTGCCGTGATCAGGGTTGCCAAGACGCCCAATGACGAATGGGAAATCACCCAACTGCCCCAGGTTGAGGGCGCGTTTGTAGCGATGGATCCGCGCGACGGCGCCATCCTCGCCATGGTGGGCGGCTTTGACTTCAACAAAAATAAATTCAACCATGTGACGCAGGCCTGGCGCCAACCGGGCAGTTCCTTCAAGCCGTTTATATATTCGTCGGCGCTGGAGAAGGGCTTCACGCCGACCACCGTGGTCAACGACGCGCCGCTGTTCTTTGACGCAGCATCTACCGGCAGCCAGCCCTGGACGCCCAAAAACTATGGCGGCAAGTTTGAAGGCCCCATGCAATTGCACACCGCCTTGGCCAAGTCGGTGAACATGGTGACCCTGCGCGTCCTGATGTCGGTGGGCGTGCGCTATGCCCAGGGCTGGATCACGCGCTTTGGTTTCGACGCGGACAGGCATCCGGCCTATCTGCCCATGGGCCTGGGCGCCGGTGCGGTAACCCCGATGCAAATGGTGGCGGCCTATAGCGTCTTTGCCAATGGGGGCTACCGCGTCAACCCCTGGATCATCAGCAAAATCACCGACCAGATGGGCAACACCTTGCAGGAAAGCCAGATCCTGGAGCTCGATGAGAGCAACCGCGCCATCGACGAGCGCAATGCCTTTGTGATGCGGCGCCTGCTCGGCGAGGTGACCCGCTCTGGCACCGCGGCCAAGGCACAGGCCACGCTCAAGCGCACCGACCTCTACGGCAAGACCGGCACCACCAACGATTCGATAGACACCTGGTTTGCCGGCTTTCAGCCCACGCTGGCCGCTGTGGTGTGGATGGGCTACGACGCGCCGCGCTCGCTGGGCGACAAGGAAACCGGGGGCGGCCTGAGCCTGCCGATCTGGATCACCTTTATGGAGACCGCGCTCAAGGACGTGCCGGTAGAGCCGCCGGTGGCGCCCGAAGGCGTAGTCAACGTGGCGGGCGACTGGTATTTTGAGGAGTTCCCACCGGGCGCGGGCGCCAGCCACAAGCTGGACTTGGTGGCTCAACCGGGGAATGTGCCTGTGGGGGCACCTGGGAACTTGCATGCGGGTGCGCCGACTGGCGCAGCCTCAGGCACCCGTGCCAAGCAGGATGCAGACGCCAGCCATTCCGCGCAGGCAAAGCCATCAGCCGATGCGCCGCCAACCCTTGCGGACAAAGCGCCCCACTGATTCGATTGCGATGGGCTCAGTGGGCGCCGGCGGCCGCGTCCGCTGTGCCGCGCCTGCCCCGCTTGGGTGGATTCGACAGCCAGACCAGCGGTATGAGCAGCAAGAAAATCACCGCCGAGCCATAGAACACATCATTGGCCGCCAGCATGAAGGCTTGTTGGTCGATCAGGCGGTTGATCTGCGACAGCGCCTGCTCGTGGCCCATGCCGGCCGCATCGAAATTGGCCAGCGCGGTGTTGGTGGCGATGCTGCCGCGGTTCACCAGCTCGGCCAGTTGCGCATGGTGCATGGCGGCGCGGTCCTGCCAGACGCTCACCGCAATCGAGGTGCCAAACGAGCCGCCCACAATCCGCGCAAAGCTCGACAGACCGGAGGCCGAAGCGATCTGTGCCGGTGCCACACCGCCCAGAATGAGGGTGGTCAGCGGAATGAAGAAGCAGGCCAGCGCAATGCCCTGGATGATGGTGGGAATCATCAGCGTGCCGAAGTCGGCCTGGGTGTTGAAGTTGGAGCGCATCCACAGCACCAGCGAGAACACCACAAAGGCGAAACTGGCCAGCACCCGCGGGTCCATGCGGTTCATGTTCTTGCCAATCAGCGGCGACAAAATAATAGCGAACAGGCCCACCGGCGCCATCAGCATGCCGGCCTGCGTGGAGGTGTAACCCATGAACTGCTGCAGCCACAGCGGCAGCAGCACCAGGTTGCCCATGAACAGGCTGTAGGCCACGGTCATGGACAGGGTGCCGGTCCAGAAGTTGCGGATTTTGAGCAGGCGCAGCTCCACCACCGGATGCTCATCGGTGAGCTCCCAGGCGATCAAAAAGGCAAAGCCGATGGCGGCCACCGACGCCAAGGCGATCACCTCGGGGGAGTGAAACCAGTCCAGCTCCTTGCCCTTGTCGAGCATGATTTGCAGCGCGCTGACCGCCACCACCAACAGGGCCAGGCCGGTGGTGTCTATGGGCAGTTTGCGGATCTGGGTTTCGCGCTTGTGGTACAGCGTCCAGGCCATGGCCGCTGCGGCAATGCCTACGGGGATGTTGATAAAGAAGATCCAGCCCCAGTGGATGTGGTCGGTGATCCAGCCGCCCAGAAGCGGCCCCATCACCGGTGCCACCAGCGTGGTCATGGCCCACAGCGCCATGGCCATGCCGGCCAGGGCCGGCGGATAACTCGCCAGCAGCAGGGTCTGCGCCAGCGGCATCATCGGCCCTGCCACAAAGCCCTGCAGCGCACGCATGGCAATCAAGCTGCCCATATTGGGCGCCAGGCCACACAGCCAACTTGAGATCACAAACAGCAGCACGCTCATCGTAAACAGGCGCACCTGGCCAAAGCGCTGCGACAGCCAGCCGGTCAACGGCAGCGCAATCGCATTGGCCACACCAAAGCTGGTGATGACCCAGGTGCCCTGGTTGGGGCTGACGCCCAGGTCGCCGGCGATGGCCGGCAGCGACACATTGGCGATGGAAGAGTCCAGCACGTTCATGAACGTGGCGGCAGACAGTGCAATGGTTCCCCACAGGCGGGCCGAACCTTGCAGTGGGGGGTGGGCGATATGGGCGGGTGCGGACATAAAGGCTTGCGGCCGGTCTTAGTGCGCGCGCTTGCCAGCATGGGCGGCGATGATGCTTTGCACCGCGTCATTGGCGCCCTTGTCCATGGCGGCATAGACCTCGGTCTGCACCGCCGAGCTGGGGTGGGGTGCTTCAGACAGCGACTTGCCGCTTTGGTCCGTCACGTCCACCGTAGCCTCCATGGACAGGCCCACGCGCAGGGGGTTTTGCAGCAGTTGCTTGGCATCGAGCGCAATGCGCACCGGCACGCGCTGCACCACCTTGATCCAGTTGCCGGTGGCGTTTTGCGCCGGTAGCAGGGCAAAGGCGGCACCGGTGCCCGCACCCAGACCTGCCACCAGTCCCCGGTACTCCATCTTCTTGCCGTAGACATCGGCGGTGAGCAACACCGGTTGGCCAATGCGGATGCTGCGCAGCTGCACCTCCTTGAAGTTGGCATCGACCCAGAGCTGCTTGAGCGGGATGAGGGACATCAGCGGCGCCCCTGCCTGCACCCGCTGGCCGAGTTGCACGGTGCGCTTGGCTACATAGCCATCCACCGGTGCCGGCAGCGCTGCGCGGTGCAACGCCAAATAGGCTTCGCGCACCTTGGCTGCGGCCGCCATCACGCTGGGGTAGGCCTCCACTTTTGTGCCTTCGGTCAGGGTCTGGTTGCTGCTGAGCTGTTCGCGTGCGGCCGTGACACCGGCCTGCGCGGCGACCAGGGCGTTTTGCGCCGCAGCCACCTGCGACTGCGCATGGCCCAGTTCTTCCCGCGACACCGCACCATTGCCCACCAGCGACTGGCGCCGGCCCAGGTCGTCGCTGGCGCGGGCCAGGTCGGTGCGGGCGCGTGTGACATCGGACTCGCGCACGGCGATCTGCGCACCCAAGGTGCTGTTGTTGGCGTACAGGCTGCGGGTCTGGCGCACCGCCTGGGCCAGGTTGGCCTCGGCCTGGTCCAGCGCCACCCCGGCATCGGCCGGGTCGAGCTGCACCAGCGGCTGGCCGGCCTTTACGAAGTCGGTGTCGTCGGCAAAGATGGCCGTGACCGTGCCGCCCACCTGGGGCGTGATTTGCACCACATTGCCCTGCACATAGGCGTTGTCGGTGGCCTCTTCGTGGCGGCCCAGGTACCACTCATAGCCACCATAGGCCAGGCCCAGCAGCACCACCAGGGTGACACCCTTGAGGGCCTTGGAGCGTTTGGAGTTGGAGGCAGCGGGAGTCGAAATGGATGCGTTCATGGTGATGGGCTTCTTGCGTATTTTTGGATGGGGTGTGGGTTGCGCTTCAGTGCGTTGCGGCGGGCATCAGATCAGCGCCTATGGCATGCAACACTTGCACCTGGGTGTCTAGCGCGCGGGCGGCCAGATCGACGCCTTGACGGCCTTGGGCCAGCACCGGCGCCTCCGTGCTCAGCACATTCAGGTAGTTACCAAGGCCGGCCTGGTAGCGCTGCAGCGCAATGGCATAGGCGGTCTCGGCAGAGGCCTGCGCCGCACCCTGTTCGACCTGCTGGCGGCGTACCGCCTGAGCCGATGCGATGCGGTCGGAGACCTCGTGCACGGCGTCCAGCAGCTGGGCGTTGTAGCTCTCGATTGCGGCATCGAGCTCGGCGGTCTTGCCGCGCAAATTGGCGCGCAAGCGGCCCGCATCAAACAGCGGCAGGCGTATGGCCGGACCTACGCCCCATTGCGCGCTGTCGCTCTTGAGGAGCTTGTCAAAGCCTATGCTGTTGAGACCGGCAAAGGCCACCAGATTGATATTGGGATAGAACTGCGACTTGGCCGATGCCACCTCGCTGCTAGCGGCCTCCACACGCCAGCGGGCGGCGGCAATATCGGAGCGGCGACCCAGCAGGTCCAGCGGCAGGGTCTGGGCCACGGACACGCCGACTATGCTTTCAAGAGCAGGCAGCTCCAGTTTCAAATGGGATAGCGCTTGCGCCGTCAGCGCAGCCATGGCGTTCAAGGCCAAGGCCTTTTGCTCATTCAGGATTTCGATTTGCAAACGGGCGTCGGGCAGGCTGCTGGCGGCTTGCTGCAACTCCAACTGCGTATCGAGGCCGGCGTTGACGCGGCTTTGCACCAGGGTCTGGATGTGCGTGCGTTGCGCCAGGGTGCGCTCGGCCAAGGCGGTCTGTGCCTGCAGGCGCAGCAGCTGGAAATAGCCGCGCGTCACATTGGCAGCGAGCAGTCCGCGAGCGGCCCGCACATCGGCCTCACCCGCCCTGATCTGACCCAGACTGGCGTCCAGCGCCGCGCGGTTCTTGCCAAAAAAGTCCAGCTCCCAGCTGGCCGTGGCCTGCAGGTTGCCGCTGTCTAGCACCGCGCCACCATAGGGCGGCGGGTAAATATTGTTGGCCGTGTAGCGCTGGTGCGTCAGGTCCAGCGAGGCATTGACCTGCGGGCCGTCCACGGACTGCACGGCAGCGCTGGCGGCCTGTGCGCGCAGCAAACGGGCCTGTGCGATCTTTAAGCCGGGGTTGTTCAGCAACGCGGTTTGCACCAGGGCGTTGAGCTGCGTATCGCCAAAGCCCAACCACCAGTCGGCGTCGGTCACGGTGCGCTCGGCATCCAGATTGTTCAGACCCAGGCGGCTGGCATCCAGCGCTTTGGCATTGGGCTCAATGCCAGAAAAATTGGCGCAGGCGCCCAGGCAAGCGATGGCCACGCTGCCCAACAAGAAGCGGGTGCTGCGGGCGGCAGCGGGCAGGAATTCAGGAAGCATCATGCGGATCCGCGCGGTTGGTTGGGGTGTCATGGGCAAGCTTGGCAATGGATTGGGCGTTGTTGAAGATGCGGCGCAAATAGTCGCGCAGGGTCTGAAATTCGGTGGCATTGAAACCGGCAAGGTGGGCGTTTTGCACGCCGCTCAAGATGTGAGGGATGGCGCTGGCGGCCTTGGTGCCTGCAGGGGTGAGTTCG
Organism: uncultured beta proteobacterium; assembly: GCA_903886275.1. Lineage (GTDB taxonomy): Bacteria > Pseudomonadota > Gammaproteobacteria > Burkholderiales > Burkholderiaceae_C > Allorhodoferax. Next base: position 37,799 of record CAISLN010000075.1, read on the forward strand.
ATATGGACGACGCGGCGGTCGGTCTCGGAGCGCACGCGCTTGCACAGGCCCTTGGCCTCCAGCCGGTCCAGCGTGCGTGTCATGGCGCCAGCGTCGAGGTGACAGCAGCGGGCCAGTTCGGCCACGGTGGAGGCTTGGCCGCTATAGAGCTTGAAGAGCGGAATCCACTGGGCGTTGGTCAACTCGGTGTGAGCGAGTTCGCGCTCGATCTCATGGCCCACCATGTTGAGGATCTGGCGCATCAGGTAACCCACGCTGTCTTCCGGGTTGTAGCTTTCGGCCCGGTAAAAAGTGCATTGCGGCTTGGCTTTTGTCATGCCGGCATTATTCCATGCCTAGACAAACATTGCCGAGGCAAGGATATGCGTCGCGAGCGCTTGGGTGGCGGCTACTTCAACAGGGCGGCGGCCATTTCGCTGATCGGACGCGCCAGATTGCCGTAGGCGGTGGCCTTCTGGCTCGACGCGTTGCCGTCCAGCGCGCGCTTCTTGATGCCTTGCAAAATGGCAGAGAGCCGGAAGAAGCTAAAGACGATGTAGAAGTCCCAGTTGGGAATTTCACCGATGCCTCTGAGTTCGCAGTAACGCGCCACATAGGCCGCCTCTGAAGGGATGCCCAGCGCAGCCCGGTCCAGCCCACCCAAACCGGGGATCGCGGCATCGACCGGCAGGCGCCACTGCATGCACTGGTAGGCCAGATCGGCCCAGGGATGGCCCAGGGTGGAGAGTTCCCAATCCAGTACGGCCAGCACGCGCGGCTCGGTGGGGTGGAACACCAGGTTGTCGATGCGGTAGTCGCCATGGTTGAGCGCCACCTGGCCATCATCGGCCGGTAGGTTGTGCGACAGCCATTCGATCAGACGGTCCATTGCCGGGTTGGCCTCGGTAGCGGTGGTTTGGTACTGCTCGGACCAGCGGCTGATCTGGCGGGCAAAGTAGTTGCCCGGCCTGCCATAGTCGGACAGGCCAATCGGCCCCAGGTCCACGCTGTGCATGGCGGCCAGCACCTGCACCATGGCCTCATACATTGCACCTCGTTGCTCCGGTGTCTGGTCCGCCAAGGCGCCGTCCCAAAAAATGCGCCCCTGCACGAACTCCATCACATAGAACATGGAGCCAATCACGCTCTCGTCACCGCACAGGCAATAGACAAGGGGCACGGGAACGGCCGTGTTGCCCAGGGCTTCGATGACGCGGAATTCGCGGTCCACCGCGTGGGCGGACTTGAGCAACACACCGGGCGGCTTGCGGCGCAAGACATATTGGCGGCTATCGGTCGAGAGCAAATAGGTCGGATTGGACTGGCCACCGGCAAATTTGCTGCAGGCTTGGATCCGCCCAAAGTCGGCAATGCGCTCGGACAGATAGGCTTGCAGGCGTGCGGTGTCCAGGGTGTCGGTTGCATCGGTCATGGCGTATTAGCCCCCGGACAGTTGGCGGATCACTTGCTTGCCCAGGGCCATCATGTGCACCTGATCCGGGCCATCGGCGATACGACACCAGCGCGCATAGTTAAAGGCCTCGGCCAAAAAATAATCCTCGGTCAGGCCACCGGCTCCGTGCATCTGGATGGCCATGTCGATCACCTCCGCGCCGAGCTGCGGCACCATGATCTTGGCCATGGCGATCAGGTCCATGGCCTCCTTGTTGCCCACGCGGTCCATCTTGTCGGCCGCGCGCAGGGTCAGAAGGCGGCACATCTCCACCTTGGAGGCCATCAGCGCAATGCTCTCGCGCACCGAGCCCTGTTCGCTTAAGCGCTTGCCAAATACCACCCGGCTGTTGACCCGCTTGCAGGCCAACTCAAGGGCGCGTTGCGCCGCGCCTATGACGCGCATGCAGTGGTGAATGCGCCCGGGTCCGAGGCGGCCCTGGGCGATCTCAAAGCCTCTGCCTTCACCGAGCAGGATGTTGGCCTTGGGCACGCGCACGTTGTCGAAATTCACCTCGGCATGGCCGGCTGGTTCTTCAAAATAGCCCATGGTGCTCAAGGGGCGCACGATGGTGACGCCCTCTGTGTCGCGCGGCACCAGCACCTGCGACTGTTGCAAATGGCGACTCGGGTTGGCCGGATCGGTCTTGCCCATCACGATAAATATCTTGCAGGTCTCGCGCATGGCGCCGGTGGCAAACCATTTGCGGCCATTGATCACATAGTCATCGCCCTCACCGCGTATCGACAACTCCACATTGGTGGCATCGCTGGAGCCGACCTCGGGCTCGGTCATCAAATAGGCCGAGCGGATCTCGCCGGCCAGCAGGGGTGTGAGCCATTGCGCCTGTTGCGCGGGCGTGGCGTAGCGGGCAAACACTTCCATATTGCCGGTGTCAGGGGCACTGCAGTTGAACACCTCGGCGGCCCAAAAGACACGGCCCATGGTCTCGGCCAGGGGCGCATATTCGAGGTTGGAGAGGCCCGCGCCGCCATGCTCGCGTCCCGGCATGAACAGGTTCCAAAGCCCCTGTTCGCGTGCCCGGGCCTTGAGTTCTTCCATGAGGGGCGGCGTGTTCCAGCGGTGCTGGTGCACCTGCTCCTTGAAACTGCGCTCATTGGGATGGATATGTGCATCCATAAAGCCCGTCAGTCTGGCCTGCAGATCCTTGACGCGGGGAGAGGCTTCGAAATCCATGGGGGTCCTTCTTGAGAGTGCAATCGACTAACTAGTTGCACTGCATAGTGACCGCGCAGGCAAAGGGCGTCAATAGCGCAGAAGGCTTGCGCGCATCCAACGGACCCGCGCGCTGCACATAGACAAAAACCGTTGCCAGAAACAAAAAAGGCCCACCGAAGTGAGCCTTTTTTATACTGCGTTTTACCGCATGCTTTTGGTTGCGCGAGGAGGATTTGAACCTCCGACCTTTGGGTTATGAGCCCAACGAGCTACCAGACTGCTCCATCGCGCGGTAAGTGTTTAGTATACCTTATTCTGCAGCGATTTGTGCAGCTTCTTCAACAGAAGTTTCAGCACGGTCCACCAATTCGACCAAAGCCATGGGCGCATTGTCACCAACGCGGAAACCCATCTTCAGAATACGTGTGTAACCACCTGGACGGGCGTTGAAACGCGGGCCGAGGTCGTTGAACAACTTGGTCACGCTTTCACGGTCGCGCAGGCGGTCAAACGCCAGACGGCGGTTCGCTACCGTAGCCACCTTGGCCAGGGTGATCATGGGCTCGATCACGCGGCGCAGTTCTTTGGCCTTTGGCAATGTGGTCTTGATGACTTCGTGCTCGATGAGCGAGTTCATCATGTTGCGCAACATCGCGAGGCGGTGCGATGTGGTGCGATTGAGTTTACGTAGTCCGTGTCCGTGGCGCATGTGATTTCCTTGAGTTATTTAACCGGCAGCCGTATCAGGTACTGCCAGTGGCGCAACGCCCTTTCGGGCATTTATTTTGTTTAACGTTTCTCTAGTGCAGCGGGTGGCCAGCTCTCGAGCTTCATGCCCAAGGTCAGACCACGAGAAGCCAGCACTTCTTTGATTTCATTGAGTGACTTGCGACCCAGATTAGGGGTCTTGAGCAACTCGTTTTCGGTGCGCTGAATCAGATCACCGATGTAGTAGATGTTCTCGGCCTTCAGGCAGTTAGCAGAACGAACCGTCAGTTCCAACTCGTCCACAGGACGCAGCAAGATAGGATCGAATTGCGTATTGCCACGCGGTGCCGGTGCATCGAATGCAGCCAATTCGCTGCCTTCGAGTTGCGCAAACACTGCGAGCTGTTCCACCAAAATCTTGGCCGAGGCGCGCACTGCATCTTCAGCAGACACTGCACCGTTGGTTTCGATTTCGACAACCAGCTTGTCCAGATCGGTACGCTGCTCAACGCGGGCGCTTTCGACCGTGTAGCTCACGCGCTTGACGGGCGAGAACGAGGCGTCCAGCACAATGCGGCCGATCGACTTGTTGGGTTCATCAGCGTGACGGCGCATGGTTCCGGGCACGTAACCGCGACCCTTTTCAACCTTGATCTGCATGTCCAGTTTGCCGCCGTGCGACAGATTGGCAATAACGTGACCGGGGTTGATGATTTCCACATCATGCGGGGTCTGGATATCAGCGGCAGTAACGACACCTTCTGCGTCTTTACGCAGGCTCAGGGTCACTTCTTCGCGATTGTGCAGCTTGAAAACCACACCCTTCAAATTCAGCAAGATGTTGACCACATCTTCTTGCACGCCATCAATCGACGAGTACTCGTGGAGCACGCCGGCGATGGTGACTTCTGTTGCCGCAAATCCAGGCATGGACGACAGCAGCACGCGACGCAGCGCATTGCCCAGGGTATGTCCGTAACCACGTTCAAAGGGCTCAAGAGCCACCTTGGCGCGGTTGGTACCGAGCTGTTCTACGCTAATGGATTTTGGTTTCAGCAAACTGTTCTGCATGCAGACTTCCTCTCAATACCCCCGACTCGTTACATCGGTAAGGCTGGTGAAGCACCCCGACACAGGGCTTGCCTGTATCAGGGAACGAATTCAAATACTCAACGAATTAACGTGAATACAACTCAACGATCATAGATTCGTTGATGTCGGCCGCAAACTGGTCACGGTCAGGTACAGACTTGAACACGCCTTCGGCTTTTTCAGCGTTGACTTCCACCCAGGCTGGCATGCCAACTTGTGCGGCCAGTTGCAGAGCTTCAACCACACGGTTTTGCTTCTTCGACTTTTCGCGCAGAGCGATCACGTCACCGGCCTTGACCATGTAAGACGGGATGTTCACGGAACCAGCGTTCACGGTGATGGCCTTGTGGGACACCAACTGACGTGCTTCGGCGCGCGTGGAGCCAAAGCCCATGCGGTAAACGACGTTGTCGAGACGCGATTCCAACAGGAACAGCAGGTTGGCACCGGTATTACCACGGCGACGATCGGCTTCTTCGAAGTAGCGGCGGAACTGACGCTCCAGCACGCCATACATGCGCTTGACTTTTTGCTTTTCGCGCAATTGCAGGCCGTAGTCGGAAGTACGGGCACCAGAGGTGCGGCCGTGCTGACCAGGCTTGGAATCGAATTTGGCCTTGTCGCCGATGGAGCGACGGGCGCTCTTCAGAAACAGGTCAGTGCCTTCACGGCGGGAGAGTTTGGCCTTGGGGCCGAGGTATCTTGCCACTTGAACTTCCTTTTATGTCATCTGCCGCACGGAAATGCGGGAGCCACCATCAAGGTGATGGTGGCGGTGGGCTTGTGAATGAATTAGATCCGACGACGCTTTTGTGGGCGGCAACCGTTGTGCGGCACCGGTGTCACATCAGCAATCATGTTGATGCGAATGCCCAGGGCGGCCAAAGCGCGCACAGAGGATTCACGTCCAGGACCAGGTCCCTTGATTTCTACGTCAAGGTTCTTGATGCCCTGCTCCAGCGCTGCACGGCCGGCCACTTCGGAAGCAACCTGGGCTGCAAACGGAGTGGACTTACGCGAGCCCTTGAAACCTTGACCACCGGACGATGCCCAGGACAACGCATTGCCTTGGCGATCGGTGATGGTGATGATGGTGTTGTTAAACGAAGCGTGCACGTGTGCAATGCCGTCAGCAACATTCTTGCGGACTTTCTTGCGGACGCGTTGCGCTGCGTTATTGGCGGGTGCTTTTGCCATGTTTCTCTATCCCTTATTTCTTCAAGGATGCAGCAGCCTTACGGGGGCCTTTGCGTGTGCGTGCGTTAGTGCGCGTGCGCTGACCGCGCATGGGCAAACCGCGACGGTGACGGAATCCGCGATAGCAGCCAATGTCCATCAAACGCTTGATGTTCATTGTCGTCTCACGACGCAGGTCACCTTCGATAGTGAACTGGGCGATTTGATCGCGAATTTTTTCCAAATCCCCGTCGGTCAAGTCTTTGACCTTCTTGGAATAAGCGATGCCACAAGCTTCGCAGATTTTGCGAGCGCGGGTGCGACCGATTCCAAAGATGGCAGTCAAGCCAATTTCAGAATGCTGTTGCGGCGGAATATTGATGCCAGCGATACGTGCCATTTTCGTCCTCTAAAACTCTTGCAATTAACCCTGGCGCTGCTTGTGACGCGGATCTGTACAGATCACACGCACAACGCCCTTGCGTCGGATAATTTTGCAGTTACGGCAAATTTTCTTGACCGAAGCCGAAACTTTCATATTTCTCTCCTAAAAACCTTCGCCATGTTCCGACTTTGAATCGCGCGGAACCTGCGCTATTACCTTGCTCACAAGACAGGGAGTTTGGATAAATCCGCCCAACCCCGTCTCAACGATTAACTTGTCACCCGGCCAAAACCGTTTGATCCCCAACCACCGACTCAAGAAGACTTGAAGTTCGCCTTCTTTAACAGTGATTCATATTGCTGGGACATCAAGTAGTTCTGTACTTGGGCCATGAAGTCCATGGTGACCACCACAATAATCAGTAGCGACGTTCCACCGAAGTAGAACGGCACGTTGTATTTCAAAATCAGGAATTCGGGCAACAGACACACGAATGTGATGTAGATCGCACCAGCCAGCGTCAAACGCAGCAAAATCTTGTCAATGTATTTGGCCGTCTGGTCACCAGGACGAATCCCAGGAATGAACGCACCGCTCTTCTTCAGGTTGTCTGCCGTCTCACGGCTGTTGAATACAAGGGCTGTATAGAAGAAACAGAAAAATACAATGGCAGCTGCATACAACATCACATAGACAGGCTGGCCTGGGCTCAGCGTGCTGGAGATGTCTTTCAACCAGCGCATGGAGTCACCCGTGCTAAACCAGTTGGCTATTGTAGCCGGTAGCAAGATGATGCTTGACGCGAAGATGGGAGGAATCACACCTGCCATGTTCAACTTCAGCGGCAAATGCGAGGATTGACCACCGTAAACCTTGTTACCAACCTGCCTACGGGCATAGTTGACCAGGATTTTGCGTTGACCACGCTCGACAAACACCACAAAGTAAGTGACCAGAGCCACCAACACCACGATCAACAGAGCCACGATGATGCTCATTGCACCGGTTCGCACCAGTTCCAGCAAGCCACCGATCGCATTGGGCAAGCCCGCTGCAATACCGCCGAAGATCAGTATCGATATACCGTTGCCCAAACCACGCTCGGTGATCTGCTCACCCAACCACATCAGGAACATCGTTCCGGCTGTCAGCGTCACCACGGTTGTGAGGCGAAAGCCAAAGCCAGGTGTAATCACCAAGCCGGCCGAAGCCTCCAACGCCACTGCGATGCCCAGCGACTGGAACAATGCCAGACCTAGAGTGCCGTAGCGCGTGAACTGGGTAATCTTGCGACGTCCAGCTTCGCCTTCCTTCTTGAGTGCCTCAAACGAGGGCAACACATAGGTCAGCAATTGCATGATGATCGATGCCGAGATATACGGCATGATTCCCAGTGCAAACACGGTGAAACGGGAGAGAGCTCCGCCGGAGAACATATTGAACAGACTCAATATGCCGCCCTGCTGGCCCTTGAATAGCTGTTGCAACTGTGAGGGGTCGATACCGGGCACAGGAATATGTGCTCCGGTACGGTACACCACCAGCGCCAACAGCAAGAAGACGAGCCGGCGACGCAAGTCACCGAACTTGCCTGTCTTTGCGATATCAGATGCGCTAGTTGCCACTTTGATTTCTTTCAGTCAGCAATTAAGCGACGCTGCCGCCAGCGGCTTCGATAGCCGCCTTGGCACCAGCCGTTGCACCGAGACCGGTGACCTTGATAGCCTTGGTAATCGCGCCGGTGTTGATCACCTTAACGACCTTGATCTTTTGGCTCACAGCGCCGGCTTGCTTCAATGTCAGCAAATCGACTTCAGCAACGCCCAGGGCTTCCAGGGCTGTCAAAGTGATTTCGTCATTGAATTGCAGCAAATGCGATTTGAAACCGCGCTTGGGCAAGCGACGGTGCATAGGCATTTGACCGCCTTCGAAGCCCACTGCTGGACCGCCGCCCGAACGCGACTTTTGACCCTTGTGGCCACGACCAGCAGTCTTACCCAGACCGGAGCCAATACCGCGACCTACGCGACGCTTGGCGTGCTTGGCACCCGCTGCGGGCTTGATGTCATTGAGTTCCATCATCAACCCCTTAGAGGACCTTGATCAGGTAACTGATCTTGTTAATCATGCCGCGCACTTCGGGAGAATCCTTCAGTTCGCTGACGCTGTTGAGCTTGCGCAGGCCCAGACCACGCACGGTGGCGCGGTGTGATTCCTGGCAGCCAATGGGGCTACGCACCAATTGGACTTTGACGGTTTGTTGTGTTGTCATGATTGAAACTCCGCTTAAACGTAGAGTTCTTCAACAGTCTTGCCACGCTTGGCTGCCACTGCAGACGGAGTCGTCGAAGCAGAGAGGGCATCCAGAGTCGCACGGACCATGTTGTAGGGGTTGGACGAACCATGGCTCTTGGCCACGATGTCGGTGATACCAACCACTTCGAAGACAGCGCGCATGGGGCCGCCTGCAATGATGCCGGTACCCTTGGGGGCCGGTGCCATCATGACGCTGGCAGCGCCGTGGTGACCCATCACCTTGTGGAAAATGGTACCGTTTTTCAAGGTGACCTTGAGCATGTTGCGACGGGCTTCTTCCATGGCTTTCTGCACCGCTGCAGGAACTTCCTTGGATTTACCCTTACCCATACCGATGCGACCTTCGCCGTCACCCACCACGGTCAGTGCAGCGAAGCCGAGAATACGACCGCCCTTCACAACCTTGGTGACGCGGTTGATCGCGATCATCTTCTCGCGCAGACCGTCCTCAGGACCCTCGGCCTTACCTTGCATTTTTGCTTGAACTTTAGCCATTCTGATTTCCGATCTGCTTAGAACTGCAAGCCAGCGGCGCGTGCGGCATCAGCCAGCGCCTTGATACGGCCGTGGTACGCAAAACCTGCGCGGTCAAATGCAACTTTGTCTACACCGGCAGCCTTGGCTTTTTCGGCCACGCGCTTGCCAATGATTTGTGCGGCTGCGACGTTACCGCCCTTGCCAGCTGCACCCAACTCCTTGCGCACTTCTGCTTCGGCGGTGGACGCACATGCGATCACCTTGCCGCCGTCGCCAGAAATGACGCTGGCGTAGATGTGCAGGTTGGTACGGTTCACGGTCAGACGTGCAACACCTTGTGTGGCGATGCGGATACGCGTCTGACGGGCCCGGCGAAGGCGCTGCTCTTTTTTGGTCAACATGTTGCAGCTCCTTATTTCTTCTTGGTTTCTTTGATCGTGATCTTTTCGTCCGAATAACGGATACCTTTGCCCTTGTAGGGCTCTGGAGGACGAACAGCACGGATCTCAGCAGCAATCTGGCCAACGCGCTGACGGTCAGCGCCCTTGATCAGGATTTCTGTAGGTGTGGGGGTTGCCACCGTTATGCCAGCAGGCATATCGATGTTCACCGGATGGGAGTAACCCACCACCAGGTTCAACTTGGTACCAGCGGCAGAGGCTTTGTAGCCCACACCGATCAGGTTGAGCTTCTTCTCGAAGCCCTTGGTCACACCGACCACCATGTTGTTCACCAGCTGGCGCATGGTGCCACTCATGGCATCTGCTTCACGGGTTGCATTGGCAGGAGCAAAGTTGAGTTTGCCTGCGTCGTTAGCCATGGTCACCAGGGTGTTGAGTGCCAATTGCAGGGCGCCACCAGTGCCTTTGACACTGATAACACCTGCATTGAAGGACACATCCACACCGGCGGGGATCGTGACTGGAAGTTTGCCTACACGGGACATTTATGAATACTCCTGTATGTGGCTTAAGCGACGTAGCAGAGCACTTCGCCACCGACACCGGTAGCGCGCGCTTTGCGATCAGTCATCACGCCCTTGGGCGTTGTAACGATGGCCACACCGAGTCCGTTTTGGACTTGGGGGATTGCATCGCTGCCACGGTAAACGCGCAGGCCGGGACGGCTCACACGTTCAATACGTTCGATCACAGGGCGACCGGCGTAGTATTTCAGGGCGATAACGAGTTCAGACTTGCCACTTTCAGTGACAACCTTGTATCCGTCGATATAGCCTTCTTCTTGCAACACAGCTGCAATGGCAATCTTCACTTTGGATGAAGGGATGGAGACCGTAGTCTTAGCCACCATTTGCGCATTGCGAATACGTGTCAACAGGTCGGCAATTGGGTCACTCATGCTCATATTGGTTCTCCTGCCGCTTACCAGCTGGCCTTGACGATGCCAGGTATTTCACCGGCAAAGGCCATTTCACGAATCTTTGCGCGAGCCAGACCGAAGTGCTGGAACGTGCCACGGGGGCGACCGGTAATTGCGCAACGGTTACGTTGGCGGGTCGGGTTCGAATTGCGGGGCAGCTTTTGCAGGCCCAGTCGGGCTGCAGCGCGCTCGTCATCCGTACGCTTGAAGTCGGTAGAGATGGCTTTCAGTTCCGCATATTTCTTTGCGTACTTTGCAGCCAGCTTGTCACGTTTGAGCTCGCGCTCGATTAATGCCATTTTTGCCACAGATCGCCTCAGTTCTTGAACGGGAAACGGAAAGCCGCGAGCAGTGCCTTGCACTCTTCATCAGTCTTGGCCGTCGTGGTGATACTGATATTGAGACCGCGCAAGGCATCAACCTTGTCATATTCAATCTCAGGGAAAATGATCTGCTCTTTGACGCCGATGTTGTAGTTGCCGCGGCCGTCGAAGGCGCGACCAGAGATACCACGGAAGTCGCGTACACGGGGCAAAGCCACGGTGACGAAACGGTCCAGGAACTCAAACATCTGCACACCGCGCAGGGTCACCATGCAACCAATGGCTTGGTTTTCACGGATCTTGAAGCCGGCGATAGCTTTCTTGGACTTGGTCACCACAGGCTTTTGGCCTGCAATCTTGGTCAGATCGGCAACTGCGTTGTCCATGACCTTCTTGTCAGCAACCGCTTCACTCACACCCATGTTCAGGGTGATCTTCGTGAAACGCGGCACTTGCATAGGCGACTTGTAGCCAAACTTGGCAATCAGGTCAGGCGCCACTTTGTCGCGGTAGATTTGTTGAAGACGTGCCATGCTTATGCCACCTTGATTTCTTCGCCGCTGGACTTGTAAACGCGAACGCGTTTGCCATCAGCAAGCAACTTGATACCAACACGGTCAGCCTTGCCCGTTGCAGCATTGAAAATAGCTACGTTGGACTGGTGAATAGGCATGGTCTTTTCGACGATGCCACCGGTGGCGCCCTTGAGAGGGTTTGGCTTGGTGTGTTTCTTCACCAGGTTGATGCCCTCTACGAGTACGTGCGAGTCATCTTTGCGCAGCGCGATTTTGCCGCGCTTGCCCTTATCGCGTCCTGCGATAACGATGACTTCGTCGCCTTTGCGAATCTTGTTCATGGCGGGTCCTTACAAAACTTCAGGAGCCAGGGACACGATCTTCATGAACTTTTCGGTACGCAGTTCACGCGTCACGGGTCCAAAGATGCGGGTGCCGATAGGCTCCAATTTGGCATTCAGCAACACTGCTGCATTGCCGTCGAATTTCACCAAGGAACCATCGCTGCGGCGTATGCCTTTAGCGGTGCGAACCACAACCGCGCTATAGACTTCGCCTTTTTTGACGCGTCCGCGGGGTGCAGCTTCCTTGATGCTAACTTTGATGATGTCGCCAACACTTGCATAGCGACGCCTAGACCCACCCAGCACCTTGATGCATAGGACGGACTTAGCGCCTGTGTTGTCGGCAACTTCCAATCGAGATTCAGTTTGGATCATTTCAAATATTCCCAACTTGCACCTGCTGCACCCAGTTGCCTCATGGCTACCAAACACATCAAGTCAGTCTTGGGCCCGCTGTCCGCCGCTCAAACCACTCAAGCGACCTCCATTTGGGCAGAAACTTCATACTTTTTCAAGCGAAGCCCTCAATTATGCACGGCTTATGCGGACCGGTCAAAGGTTTTTTCAGGGCACCTGCAAATATTGGGCTGTCAGCTGGGCAAATTCCGCCGCTTTCGGGTCCAGCCCGGTTTCCTCTTGCAGAATGGCCGCCACGCGCGGCGCCCATTGCAGTGCCAACCGCGCATCCAGAAACAGCAAACGGGAGCGACGCGCCAGCATGTCCTCCACGGTCACCGCATATTCATAGCGCGCCGCAAAGCGCACCATGGCCTCGGTCAGCCCCTGCGTGAGCACCACATCGGCGCCCGGCAAGGCCTTTACCTGCGCCGCTTCGCCCCCATAGGAGTGCAACCCTTCGGTTTGACTCACAGACACATGCGAGAAGCCCGCCGCAACATCCGCACCCACCAGGCGCAGATCCTCGGTCTGCCCGGCCGGGCGACGCTCGATAAGGCCCTTCTCGGCGCATTGCTCCAGCACATCCTCGGCCATGGCGCGGTAGGTGGTCCACTTTCCGCCGGTCACGGTGACCAGGCCGCTGCGACTGGTGATGACGGTGTGCTCGCGGCTCAGGGCCTTGGTGCTTTCACCGTCGTCGTCCTGCGGCTTGACCAGCGGCCGCAGACCCACCCAAATGCTTTTGATGTCGGCGCGCGTCGGCGCCCGGCTCAGGTAGCGGGCCGACTCGCTCAATATGAAATCCACTTCTTCGGCAAAGGCCAATGGTTCGCGCGCCAGGTCATGGCGCGGCGTATCGGTGGTGCCCAGTATCACCTTGCCCAACCAGGGCACGGCAAACAGCACCCGGCCGTCCGAGGTCTTGGGCACCATCAGCGCCTGGTCCGAATCCAAAAAGCTGCGGTCCACCACCATGTGCACACCCTGGCTGGGCGCCACCATGGGCTGTATCGCCCGGCCCCCACTGGCGCTATGGGCGTCGCTGTCCATTTCGCGCAGGGAGTCCACCCAGACACCGGCCGCGTTGACCACGCAGCGGGAGCGCACGCTGTAACTTTGCCCGGTAATGCTGTCCTGCGCCTGCAGCCCGCTAATTTTTCCATCTTCATAGAGAAGACCGGTGGCCGCGCAGTAATTCACCAGCAATGCGCCTCGCGTGGCCGCCGTGCGCGCCAAGGCCAAGGCCAGGCGGGCGTCGTTGAATTGGCCGTCCCAGTAACGCACGCCGCCCTTCAGGCCGGCCCTGCGCACGGTGGGCAGGGCTTGGGCAGTCGCATCGACCCCCAGAAAGCGCGTCTTGCCCAGCCCGGCCTTGCCCGCTAGCAGGTCGTACAGCGTCAGGCCAATTCCGTAGAAGGGCGCCTCCCACCAGTGGTAGGAGGGCACGACAAAGGCCAGCGGCTGCGCCAGGTGCGGCGCATTGCGCAGCAGGGTGGTGCGCTCATGCAGGGCCTCGCGCACCAGCGAGATATTGCCCTGCGCCAGGTAACGCACACCGCCATGCACCAGCTTGGTCGCGCGCGACGAAGTGCCCTTGGCAAAGTCGTGCGACTCCAGCAGCACCACGCTAAAGCCACGGGCCGCCGCGTCCAGCGCGACCCCCAGGCCGGTGGCACCGCCTCCGACCACGGCGATGTCATAGACCCGGTCCTGCGCCAATTGCGCCAGCAGGTCCTTACGTGTGGTGCGGAGAGCTTGGGCGGTAGGGGCCATATCGAGGTTCACATCTCAGTTATTCAAAAAATGGGCGGGGCCTCCCCGAGGCGCCCGCGTTGGGCAGCGATGGCGCTTGCACGCCACCGCTGCCTTCACGCTTACGCTATAGCCGCAGCAATTAACGTACCTTGCCGCTCTTCCAGGCATTCAGCAGGGTGTCATAGGCGATGGTCTCACCCTTGGGCTTTTCATTGGCCAGCTTCTTCCATGGCGCGCCCTTGTCGCTCAGCCACTTGTCGGGGCTGCTCTTGGGATTGAGCTTGGGCGGGCACACGGCCATACCCGAGCGCTCCAAGCGGCCCATCACGGCGTCCATCTCTTCGGCCAGATTGTCCATGGCGGCCTGAGGTGTCTTCTCACCCGTCACCGCCACTGCTACGTTCTTCCACCACAGCTGCGCCAGCTTGGGGTAATCAGGCACATTGGTTCCGGTAGGCGTCCAGGCCACGCGGGCCGGGCTGCGATAGAACTCGACCAGGCCACCGAGCTTGGGCGCCATCTTGGTCATGGTCTCGGAGCGGATGTCGCTGTCGCGGACAAAGGTCAGACCCACGGTGGACTTCTTCAAGGACACCGTCTTGCTCGTCACAAACTGCGCGTACAGCCAGGCCGCTGCCACCTTGTTGGCATCGTGGTCCTTGAAGAAGGTCCATGAGCCCACGTCCTGGTAGCCGTTTTGCATGCCCTGCTTCCAATAGGGGCCGTTGGGGCCGGGAGCCATGCGCCACTTGGGTGTGCCGTCGGCGTTCACCACTGGCAGTCCGGGCTTCACCATATCGGCGGTAAAGGCGGTGTACCAGAAGATTTGCTGGGCAATCTGGCCCTGCGCCGGCACCGGGCCGGACTCGCCAAAAGTCATGCCGGAGGCTTCCTTGGGTGCGTACTTCTTCATCCAGTCGATGTACTTGGTCAATGCGTACACAGCGGCCGGCGAGTTGGTGGCGCCACCACGGGACACGGAGGCGCCCAGGGGCGTACAGCCATCGGCCGAGGCACGGATGCCCCATTCGTCCACCGGTTTGCCGTTCGGAATGCCAACGTCTGCCGTGCCCGCCATGGACAACCAGGCATCGGTGAAACGCCAGCCCAACGAAGGGTCTTTTTTGCCGTAGTCCATGTGGCCGTAAATCGGCTTGCCGTCGATGGTCTTGACGTCTTCGCTAAAGAACGCAGCGATGTCTTCGTAGGCGCTCCAGTTCAAAGGCACACCCAGCTCGTAGCCATATTTGGCCTTGAACTTGGCTTTGAGCTCAGGCTTCTCGAACAGGTCGGCGCGGAACCAATACAGGTTGGCGAACTGCTGCGTGGGCAACTGGTAGAGCTTGCCGTCCGGTGCGGTGGTGAAGCTGGTACCAATGAAATCTTTGAGGTCCAGACCGGGATTGGTGTAGTCCTTGCCCTTGCCCGTCATGTAGTCGGTCAGGTTCAGGATCTTGCCGTAGCGGTAATGGGTGCCGATCAGATCCGAGTCACTGATCCAGCCGTCGTAAATCGATTTGCCCGACTGCATGGAGGTTTGCAGCTTCTCCACCACATCGCCCTCTTGGATGATGTCGTGCTTGACCTTGATGCCGGTGATTTCCTCAAAGGCCCGGGCCAGGGTCTTGGACTCGTATTCATGCACGGTCAGCGTTTCCGAGACGGTGCTGATCTCGTTGACGCCAAGCGCTTTCAGTTTTTTGGCCGCGTCGATGAACCATTTCATCTCGGTGGCCTGCTGGTCCTTGCTCAAGGTGGACGGTTGGAATTCGCTGTCAATCCACTTCTTGGCCGCGGCCTCATCGGCCCACGCCTGCCCACCTGCTGCGCAGGCCAGGGCAACGGCCAGTACGGAATATTTCAACTTCATTGTCAAACTCCTCATTTTGTTAAACCCCTGTTTGTCAAATGCAGCGGCTCCAGGGGGATACGAGCCGCAGCGTGGAAAACATTTATCCCTTGCGCATCACCAGACCCAGCAGGGCCATGGAGAGCACGAAGCTGATCCAGATGGAAGGCTCGGCCTCCAGGCTCATCCATTCCATCAGGCGCCCGCTGACGCCTACAAAGGCCAGGTTCACATAGGCCGCACCCAGCAGCCCGATAAACAGGCGGTCCCCGCGGGTGGTCTCTATCGGCAAAAAGCCCTTGCGCAGCTGGGTGGGGACTTTGATCTCCCACACCGTCATGCCGGCCAGCATCAGGCCAATGCAGCAAAAAAACACGGCCACCGGGGTGGTCCAGGCCATCCATTCAAACATGTGCTTCTCCTGTTAAAGCGGCTTGCTAAACGCGACCCATCGCAAAACCCTTGGCGATGTAGTTGCGCACAAACCAGATGACGATGGCACCGGGCACGATGGTCAGCACGCCGGCGGCGGCCAGCGTGGCCCAGTCCATGCCCGAGGCCGACACCGTGCGCGTCATGATGGCCACGATGGGCTTGGCATTCACACTGGTCAGCGTGCGCGCCAGCAGCAGCTCCACCCAGCTAAACATAAAGCAGAAGAAGGCCGCCACACCGACACCGGCCTTTATCAGCGGGATGTAGATGCGAATAAAGAAGCGCGGGAAGCTGTAGCCGTCGATGTAGGCGGTCTCGTCGATCTCGCGCGGAATGCCGCTCATAAAGCCCTCCAGAATCCACACCGCCAGCGGCACGTTGAACAGCAGGTGCGCCAGCGCCACAGCCAGGTGGGTGTCCATCAGCCCCACGGTGGTGTAGAGCTGAAAGAAGGGCAACAGGAACACGGCAGGGGGCGTCATGCGGTTGGTCAGCAACCAGAAGAACACATGCTTGTCGCCCAGAAAGCTGTAGCGCGAAAACGCATAGGCGGCAGGCAGCGCCACCGCAATCGAAATCACCGTGTTGATGGCCACATAGATCAGGCTGTTGATGTAGCCCGAGTACCAGGACGGGTCGGTCAGGATGGTGTGGTAATTGGCCCAGGTGAAGTGCTCGGGGAACAGCGAGAAGCCGGCCACGATTTCGTTGTTCGTCTTGAACGACATGTTGATCATCCAGTAGATGGGCAACAGTGCGAACAGGATGTAGAGCAGCAAAAACACGCTGCGTTTCTGAAACTTGGGACTATTCATGACCACCCTCCTTTTCCTGGGTGCCTACGCGCTGCATCCAGTTGTACAAAATAAAGCACAGCAGCAGGATGATCAAGAAGTAGATCAAAGAGAAGGCTGCGGCCGGTCCCAGGTCAAACTGCCCCACCGCTTTTTGCGTCAGGAACTGCGACAAGAAGGTGGTGGAGTTGCCCGGCCCTCCCCCCGTGAGCACAAAGGGCTCCGTATAAATCATGAAGCTGTCCATAAAGCGCAGCAGCACCGCAATCATCAGCACACCGCGCATCTTGGGCAACTGCACATAGCGAAACACATCGAGCTTGCTGGCCCCGTCAATGCTGGCGGCCTGGTAGTAGGCGTCTGGGATGGAGCGCAGACCGGCATAACCCAAGAGGGCCACCAGTGGCGTCCAGTGCCACACGTCCATCAGCAGCACGGTGAGCCAGGCATGGGTCGCATTGCCGGTGTAGCTGTACTCAATGCCCATGCCCTGCAGTGCCGCGCCCATCAGCCCGATATCGGTACGCCCGAAGATCTGCCAGATGGTGCCCACCACGTTCCAGGGGATCAGCAGCGAGAGCGACACGATCACCAACACGGCGGACGACTTCCAGCCTTGGGCCGGCATGCTCAGAGCCAGCAAGATGCCCAGCGGCAGCTCCACCGCCAGCACGGCCAGCGAGAACGACAACTGGCGCAACAGCGCGCCATGCAGTTCCTCGTCGCGCATGATGGCGGCAAACCACTCGGTGCCCACAAAGACGCGGCGCTCGGGCGAGATGATGTCCTGCACCGAATAGTTCACCACCGTCATCAGCGGCAGGATGGCCGAGAAGGCCACGCACAGCAACACCGGCAAGATAAGGAACCAGGCTTTCTGGTTCACGGGTTTGGTGGTGGTGCTCATTGTTGATCCTTCGTGCTGCGCACTGCGGCGCGCGCTTGTTTGGGGCGGCCCGGCACTGCGCTCATGCCACGATCTCCTCGTTTTGGTAGAAGCAGGTGTGCGCGCCCATCAGCTGCAACCAGACGCTGTCACCTGCCGCAAGCTCGGTGCTGTTGGCTGAAAGCCGCGCCTTGACGGTGTGGCCCTCGCGCTTGGCGCTGACGATCACATGGGTGCCCACGTCTTGCACCTGGCTCACGGTCATGGCCAGGGCGCCCTCGGCGTTGGCGGCTGCCAGGCTGACATATTCCGGTCGCACACCGAGCTTGTATTCCCCATCCGACAAACTGCGGCCTGCCGGCGCTTGCACGGTCGCACCGGCCGTGTGAAAGCCTGCCGCCGTCATGCTGCCGGGCAAAAAGTTCATGCCCGGCGAGCCAATGAAATGGCCAACAAAGGTGTGGCTTGGGCGCTCGAAAAGGTCGGCCGCCGAGCCGGTTTGCACGGCGCGTCCGCGCGTCATCACCACCACCTGGTCGGCAAAGGTCAGCGCCTCCACCTGGTCATGGGTGACGTAAATCAGCGTGAGCTTGAGCTCGTGGTGGATCTGCTTGAGCTTGCGCCGCAGCTGCCATTTGAGATGCGGATCAATGACGGTGAGCGGCTCATCGAACAGCACCGCCGACACGTCCGGGCGCACCAGGCCGCGCCCCAGTGAGATTTTTTGCTTGGCGTCGGCCGCCAGGTTGGAGGCACGCTGGTTGAGCTGGCCGCTCATCTCCAGCATCTCGGCAATCACACCGACGCGCTGCTTGATCTGCTCGGCGGGCATTCTGCGGTTGCGCAGCGGAAAGGCCAGGTTCTCGGCCACCGTCATGGTGTCGTAAATCACCGGAAACTGGAACACCTGGGCGATGTTGCGTTGCTGCGGCGTGAAGGCGGTGACGTCCCGTCCGTCAAAGCGCACGCTGCCCTGGGACGGCGTCACCAGCCCCGACATGATGTTGAGCAGCGTGGTCTTGCCGCAGCCCGAAGGCCCCAGCAGGGCGTAGGCGCCGCCATCGTCAAACGTCATCTTCAGGGGCAGCAGGGCGTAGTCGCTGTCTTGCTGTGGGCGGGCCCGGTAAGCGTGGGCCAGATCGAGTTCTATGCGTGCCATGTCAAAGTCCTTTGCCGCTGCCACGCGTATTGCCACGTACAGGGGCCAGCAGCAGCATGCCCTTGGCGTCGAACACATAGACCGCCGCAGGGTTGAAATAGAAAGTAACCGCCTGACCCAGACCGAAGTGGTGCACACCGGTGAGCTGCGCCACCAACTCGCCCAAGGCGGTCTCGAAGTGCACATAGGTGTCGGTGCCGGAGATTTCGGCCAACTCCACCTTGCCAGGCAAGGCCACATCGCCGCTCTGCTCCTTGGCGCGCAGGGCACTGGCGCGCATGCCAACGGTCAAGGCGCCAGCCGGGACTTGCGAAAGTGGCAGATTAAGCAAAGGCCCCCGGCTGAGTTGCACACCACCAGCCGCCGCATGGGCCACCAGCAGGTTCATCGGAGGGTCGCTAAAGGCACGCGCTACGCGCACAGAGGCCGGTGCATGAAAGACCTCTGCGGTGGGGCCGTATTGCAGCAGCTCTCCGGCATCCAGCACGGCGGTGTAGCCGCCCAAGAGCAGAGCCTCACCGGGCTCGGTGGTGGCGTAAATCACGGTGGAGTCGCCGGCGGAAAAAAGGGCGGTCAGCTCGTCGCGCAATTCTTCGCGCAGCTTGTAGTCCAGGTTCACCAGCGGCTCATCGAGCAGCATCAGCGGAGCACCCTTGGCCATGGCCCGCGCCAGCGCCACGCGCTGCTGTTGGCCACCCGAGAGCTCGGCCGGATAGCGGTCCAGAAACATCTCGATGTGCAGCTTCTCGGCCAACTCGCGCACCCGCTGCTCGATGTTCTTCTCGCCGCGCAATTTGAGCGGCGAGGCGATGTTGTCGCGCACCTTCAGCGAGGGGTAATTGATGAACTGCTGGTACACCATGGAGACATTGCGCTCGCGCACCGGTACGCCCACCACGCTCTTGCCGTCTACCAGCACCCGGCCAGCGGATGGCGCATCGAGCCCGGCCATGATGCGCATCAGACTGGTCTTGCCGGACTGCGTGGCACCCAGCAAGACCGTGACCGCACCGCTGCGCGGCGCCAGGCTCATGTCGTAGAGCCAGGTCTGCGGCCCCACCTTCTTGCTGATGCTCTCTAAGGTCAACTGCATCGCACACCCTTTGCTTCTTGAAAAACTCCGAACGATGTATTCGAATCCGATAATTATTGTTCGTTTTGTTTCGTTCTTGCTCAGTATTTACCCTGTACGCATTCCTTTTGCTTCGTTTTAAAGTCAAAGCGCCCCGCACTGATGCGGGCTGAAAATGCGCCATGACTACCAACCCCAGACAACTGACCCTGCTCTCCGTGGTGCAAGCCCAAGGCTCTGTCACCGTGGAGCAACTGGCCGAAACCCTGGGCGTGACCCTGCAAACCGTGCGCCGGGATGTACAACGCCTGGCCGACAAGGGACTGCTGGCGCGCTTTCACGGCGGCGTGCGGGTTCCGAGCTCCACCACCGAGAACCTTGCCCACCAGCAGCGCGAGAGCCTGAACGCCGACGGCAAGACGCGCATTGCGCTAAGCGTCGCCGCAGCGGTGCCCAACGACTGCTCGCTCATGCTCAACATCGGCACCACCACCGAGGCCATTGCCCGCGCCCTGCTGCGCCATACGGGTTTGCGCGTGATCACCAACAACCTGAACGTGGCACGCATCCTGAGCAGCAACCCAGTCTGCGAGGTGATCGTGGTGGGCGGCGTGGTGCGCGGGCGTGACCAAGGCGTCGTGGGCGAGGCCGCAGTGGACTTCATACGCCAGTTCAAGGTGGACATTGCGCTGATAGGCATCTCGGGCATTGAGGCCGACGGCAGCCTGCGCGACTACGATTTCCGCGAGGTCAAGGTCTCGCAAACCATCATTTCCCACGCACGCGAGGTCTGGCTGGCCGCTGACAGCAGCAAGTTCAAACGACCGGCCATGGTGGAGGTTGCCACGCTGTCGCAGATAGACCGCCTGTTTACCGATGCCCCGCCGCCCGACCCCTTCCCATCCCTGCTGGCCGAGGCCCAGGTGCGCCTGACGGTGGCGGCGCCCTAAGGGCTTTTAGCCTTCGCGAACCCTTTATAGATTCCATAGACCCCCACACACCCATGACCTATCTGCTCGCCCTGGACCAGGGCACCTCCAGCTGCCGCAGCATCCTGTTTGACCCCAGCGGCCATACCCTGGCCATGGCGCAAAAAGAGCTGACGCAAATCTATCCCCAGCCCGGTTGGGTGGAACATGACGCGCTGGAAATCTGGCGCCTGCAGCTGGCCACCGCGCGCGAGGCGCTGGCCCAGGCCGGCATCAGCGCCCGGCAGGTCACGGCCATAGGGATCACCAACCAGCGCGAAACCACGCTGGTATGGAGCCGCTTGACGGGCAAGCCGATCCACCACGCCATCGTCTGGCAGGACCGCCGGGCCGAACCCACCTGCGCCGATCTGCGTGCGCGGGGCCTGGCCGAGACCATTCGCGCCAAGACCGGCCTGCTGGTGGATGCGTACTTTTCGGGCACCAAGCTCAAATGGATTTTGGACCAGGTGCCCGGCGCCCGCGCCATGGCTGCCAATGGTGAGTTGGCCTTTGGCACCATGGACAGTTGGCTGATCTGGCAGCTCACCGAGGGCCGGGTCCATGCCACCGATGTCAGCAATGCGTCTCGCACCATGCTGTTCAATGTGCACAGCAACCAGTGGGACGCTGAGCTGCTGCAAGCGCTGGACATCCCCGCCAACCTGATGCCCACAGTGCAGCCCAGCGCCTCGCATTTTGGCGAGGTGGCACCGGCCCTGCTGGGCCACGCCATCCCGATTGGCGGCGTCGCCGGCGACCAGCAAAGCGCGCTCTTTGGCCAGGCCTGCTTCACGGCCGGCATGGCCAAAAACACCTATGGCACCGGCTGCTTCATGCTGATGCACACCGGCAATCATTTCCAAACCTCGGCCAATGGCCTGATCACCACCAGTGCAGCACAAACAACAACCCAACCCGAATTTGCGCTGGAAGGCAGCGTGTTTGTGGGCGGCGCCGTGGTGCAGTGGCTGCGCGACGGGCTGCAGGCCATAGAGAGCAGCGCGCAGGTGCAGGCGCTGGCCGAGAGCGTGCCCGACTCCGGCGGCGTGATGGTGGTGCCGGCCTTTACCGGCCTGGGCGCGCCCTACTGGAAACCGGAGGCCCGCGGCTCGATCACCGGTCTGACGCGCGGCAGCACGCTGGCCCACATCGCCCGCGCCTCGCTGGAAAGCATTGCCTACCAGAGTGCGGCCCTGCTGCTGGCCATGGGGCGCGATGCGGTGAGCGCGGGCAGTGCCGAGGTGTCCGAGCTGCGCGTGGATGGCGGCGCCTGCGTCAACAACCTGCTGATGCAGTTCCAGGCCGATCTGCTGGGAATTCCCGTGGTCCGACCTCTGGTGACCGAGACCACCGCCCTGGGTGCGGCCTATCTGGCGGGTCTGAGCAGTGGCGTCTACACAAGCACGGCGGAGCTGAGCCAACTGTGGCGCGCCGAGCGCCGCTTCCTGCCCACCATGGCGCGCTCGCGGGCGCAGGAACTGATGGCGCATTGGGAACACGCGGTCGCGCAGACCGTGCTCTGACCTACACTCATCCGTATGACCCAAGCAATAGCATTTATCGGCGGCGGCAATATGGCCAGCGCCATCATCGGCGGCCTGCTCAAGCAGGGCCTGCCAGCCCAAAACATCCTGGTGGTAGAGCCCTTTGAAGAGGCCAGAGCCAAGCTCAAGGAGCTGTTTGGCATCGCCGCTTTAAGCACCCCAGACGCCAGCCTGGAGCGCGCCGGCCTGGTGGTCTGGGCCGTCAAGCCGCAGACCTTCAAGGAGGCCGCGCTGCAAACCAAGCAATACACGGCCCAGGCCCTGCACCTGAGCGTGGCCGCTGGCATCCGCAGCGACAGCATCGCCGCCTGGTTGGGCAGCGAGCGCATCATCCGCTGCATGCCCAACACCCCGGCGCTGATCGGGCGGGGCATCACCGCCCTGGTGGCGCGCGAAGGCGTGAGCGCGGCCGACCGCCATTGGGCCGGCGAGGTGATTGCCACCACCGGCCAGTTTCTCTGGCTGGAGCGCGAAGACCAGCTCGATGCGGTGACCGCGATTTCCGGCTCGGGCCCGGCCTATATGTTTTATTTCATGGAGGCCATGACCGCCGCTGGCGTCGAGATGGGCCTGAACGCTGAGCAGGCCTACCAACTGGCCGTGGCCACCTTTATAGGCGCCGGTGAACTGGCACAAGCCTCCGCCGATTCGCCCGAGGTGCTGCGCCAACGCGTCACCAGCAAGGGCGGCACCACCTATGCCGCCATCGCCTCCATGGACGAGAGCGGCATCAAGGCCAGTTTTGCCAAGGCCCTGCATGCGGCGCGCGACCGCGCCAAAGAAATGGGCGACGCATTCGGCAAGGCCTGAAGCGGACCTGAATTGGACGTAAAGCCTCAGTGCGAGGGTGCCTGCCAAAAGCCCGGCATGCCGTAGCGCGCCTTCAAAAAATCAATCCACAGCCTCACCCGCAGCGGCAAATGTTTGCGCTGCGGGAACACGGCATAAATGCCGTTGGGTGGCGCGGCAAAGGCCTCCAACACCGCGACCAGTTGGCCGCTGGCAATCTCCGCCTCCACCTCCCAGGTGCTGCGCCAGGCGATGCCATATCCGGCCAGGCACCAGTCGTGCAAGACCTGCCCGTCCGAGCAGTCCAGCGGACCACCGGGCTTCAGATAGACGACATCCCCAGCGCGATTTCCAATAGCTTCGGTCACTGCCGGTGCGCCGTCGCTGCCCTTGCCACCCTTGCCGACTTTGGGCGGCGGTGCGGCCTTGCCGGGCAGCGGCACGGCCTTGTTCAGTGCGGGCAACTTGAAGGCCCAACCCCTTGTCTGCGAGGCGTCGCTCGACAGGGTCAGGCAATGGAAGCGCTGCAGCTCGGCGGGCGTTTGCGGTATGCCATGGCGCGCCAGATAGGCCGGGGTGGCCACGCACAGGCGCCGGTTGTCGGCCATGCGCACGCTCACCAAGGCCGAGTCCGGCATGTCGCCCACGCGCACCGCGCAGTCAAAACCCTCACCGGCAATGTCCACCACCCGGTCGCTCAGGTTGAGCGAAATGGTGACCTCGGGATGCAGCTCGTAAAACTTGGGGATCAGTGGCGCCACATGGCGGCGACCAAAACCGGCCGGTGCGGTGATGCGCAAATGGCCGCTGGCCTTGACGCCACCGGCGCTCACACTCGCCTCGGCATTGGCCAACTCGGAGAGCAGGCGCTGGCAGTCTTCCAAAAAGGCGCTGCCCTCGTGCGTGAGCGTGATGCGCCTTGTGGTGCGCAGCAAGAGCTTGACGCCCAGGCGCTCCTCCAGCGCGTCCAACCGCCTGCCCATGATGGCCGGAGCCACGCCCTCGGCGTTGGCCGCAGCGGTCAGGCTGCCGCGCGCCGCCACCGAGACAAAGGACTCCATCTGCTTGAGCTTGCTCATGCTGCGTCTGCCACCGGCATGGGCGACTTCGCCAACAAAACACCCTCATCGCGCATGGCGGCCACCTCGTCCACCGAGTAGCCCAGGCTCAGCAGCAACTCGGTGCCATGTTCATCCAACTTGGGTGGGTCCAGGCGCAGGGCCAGCCTTTCGCCATCCAGCTTGAGCGGCAGCAGCGGCACCCGCGTCTCACGGCCATCGGGCAGGGTCATGGGGGCCAGGCCACCGGTGGCGTTGAGGTGCGGGTCATCAAACAAATGCTGCGGATCGGTGATGGGCGCAAAGGGCAGGCCGTTGGCCTCAAACAGCGCTGCCAATTCGCTCGCAGGTGTGTCGGCCAGGCGCTCGCGCAACAGCGGTATCAACCAATGCCGCGCCAGCACCCGCAGGTTGTTGCTCGACAGACGCGCGTCACGCTGCAGGTCGGCAAAACAGAAGGCCTGGCAAAAGATGGCCCATTGCGTGTCGCTCACCACGGCCAGAAAAATTTGCTCTTGGTCCTTCACGCTGAAGACATCGTAAACACCCCAGGGCGAAATCTTCTGCGGCATCGGGTCGGCGGCTTTGCCGGTGGTGGCGAACTGCATCATGTGCTGGGCCACCAAAAACACATTGTTTTCAAACAGGGCCGACTCCACCTCTTGGCCCAGTCCCGTCTGCTGGCGCTGCATCAGCGCCGCCATGGCGCCGATGGCACCAAACATGCCGCCCATGATGTCGTTGACGCTGGAGCCCGCGCGCAACGGGTCGCCCGGGCGACCGGTCATATAGGCCAGGCCGCCCATCATCTGCACCACCTCATCCAACGCGGTGCGGTGGTCATAGGGGCCGGGCAAAAAACCCTTGTGGCTCACATAGATCAGGCGCGGGTCGCGCTGGCGCAAAGCGGCGTAGTCCAAGCCCAGCTTGTGCATGGTGCTGGTCTTGAAGTTCTCGCTGACGATGTCGGCCGTGGCAATCAGCCTGTGCACCACCTCACGGCCCTTCTCGCTGTGCAGGTCTATCGCCAGGCTTTTTTTGTTGCGATTGAATAGCGGGTAAAAGCCTGCTCCGCTGCCCAGCAGCTTGCGCGTGCTGTCGCCGCCCAGGGGCTCGACCTTGATCACCTCGGCCCCCAGATCCCCCAGCACCATGCCGCAGGTGGGGCCCATTACCATATGGGTAAATTCGATCACGCGGATGCCCGATAGAGGGAGGGAGCGCTGGGGCGCCGTGGTTTCGGTCATGCTTGGATACCTGCAATAAAGTCACAAATAGAGTGATTTTTATCCATATAGTGATTGGATAGGGTTCGAATACAGTATCGTAATCGGTTCAATATCAATAGGGTATCCATGTCTACTGCTTCCAGCACCCCCCGCACCAACGTCCACCGCCTGCAAGTGGCCACTGCTTTGCACCAGTTTATTGAAGAAAAAGTGCTGCCAGGCACTGGCGTGGACGCAGCTTCGTTCTGGAAGGGCTTTGACGCCCTGATCGCGGACCTGGCCCCCAAGAACATCGCCCTGCTGGCCGAGCGCGACCGCCTGCAAACCGAGCTCGATGCCTGGCACAGCGCCCACCCCGGCCCCATCACCGACATGCCCGCCTACAAGGCCTTTCTGGAAAAGATCGGCTATCTGGTGGAGCAACCCAAGAAGGTGAAGATCACCACGTCCCATGTCGATAGCGAGCTATCCAAACAGGCCGGCCCGCAGCTGGTGGTGCCCATCACCAACGCGCGCTACGCACTCAACGCCGCCAACGCCCGTTGGGGCAGCCTGTATGACGCGCTGTATGGCACCGATGTGCTGTCCGAAGACAAGGGCTGCGAAAAGGTCGGCAAAAAAGGCGGCTACAACCCCAAGCGCGGCAGCAAGGTCATCGCCTACGCCCGCAACGTGCTGGACCGCACCGCCCCCTTGAAGAAGGGCTCGCATGTCGGCTCCACCGGCTACCGCATCAACAAGGACGGCGAACTGGTCGTGTCGCTGCTGGATGGCAGCACTTCCAAGTTGAAAGACGCGGCGCAACTGGTGGGCTACCAGGGCGAGGCCAAGACCCCGACCTCCGTGCTGCTGGCCCACAACGGCCTGCACCTGGACCTCATCATCAACCGCGCCACCGTCATCGGCAAGGCGGATGCCGCAGGCGTTTGCGACCTGGTGCTCGAAGCCGCCCTCTCCACCATTCTGGATCTAGAAGATTCCGTGGCCGTGGTCGATGCGGACGACAAGGTGCAGGCCTACAGCAACTGGCTGGGCATTTTGCAAGGCACGCTGACCGAAGAGATGAGCAAGGGTGGCAAGACCTTTACCCGCGGCCTCAACCCCGACCGCGTTTACAACGCACCAGACGCTGAAGTTGGCGGCAAAGCCGCCAAGGGCAAAAAGAAGGTCACGCTGCACGGCCGCTCGCTGATGTTCGTGCGCAATGTGGGCCACCTGATGACCAATCCGGCCATCCTGTACACCGCTGCCGATGGAGAGACGCGCGAAATCCCCGAAGGCATTTTGGACGCCATGTGCACCACCACCATTGCCCTGCACGACCTGCAGCGCACCGCCAAGGATGCGGCCGCTGGTAAGGTGCGCAACTCGCGCAAGGGCTCGGTCTACATCGTCAAGCCCAAGATGCACGGCCCCGCTGAGGTGGCCTTTGCCGACGAACTGTTTGGCCGTGTCGAACAGGTCTTGGGCCTGCCCGCCAGCACCGTCAAGCTCGGCATCATGGACGAAGAGCGCCGCACCAGCGTCAACCTGAAGGCCTGCATTGCCGCCGCCCAAAGCCGCGTGGCCTTTATCAACACCGGCTTCCTGGACCGCACCGGCGACGAGATGCACAGCGCCATGCTTGCAGGCCCCATGATCCGCAAGGGCGATATGAAGTCCAGCGCCTGGATCACTTCCTACGAGCGCAACAACGTGCTGGTGGGCCTGTCCTGCGGCCTGCGCGGACGGGCACAAATCGGCAAGGGCATGTGGGCCATGCCCGATCTGATGAAGGCGATGTTGGAGCAAAAAATTGCCCACCCCAAGGCCGGTGCCAACACTGCCTGGGTGCCAAGCCCCACCGGCGCCACCCTGCACGCCCTGCACTACCACCAGGTGCTGGTCAGCGATGTGCAAAAGGAGCTGGAAAAGATCAACGCCACCAAGGAACGCGATGCGCTGCTAACCGGTCTGCTGACCGTCCCTGTGACGGCCACACCCGACTGGTCTGCCACCGAGAAGCAGCAGGAGCTCGACAACAACGCCCAGGGCATCCTCGGCTACGTGGTGCGCTGGGTGGACCAGGGCGTGGGTTGCTCCAAGGTGCCCGACATCCACAACATCGGCCTGATGGAAGACCGTGCCACGCTGCGCATCAGCAGCCAGCACATGGCCAACTGGCTGCACCATGGCGTGGTCAGCAAAGAGCAGATCACCGAAACCTTTGAGCGCATGGCAGGCGTGGTGGACCAGCAAAACGCCGGTGACCCGCTGTACCAAAAGATGGCTGGTAACTTTGGCACCAGCATGGCCTACCAGGCCGCTTGCGATCTGGTGTTCAAGGGTCTGGCGCAGCCCAGCGGCTACACCGAGCCCCTGCTGCACGCCTGGCGTTTGAAGGTGAAGGCAGCGGCGTAAAGCGGTTTGCGGGTGAGGCAGGCGGCGCCTGCCTTAATTCCCAAACGCCTCTTTGTGCAACTCCACCAGCGTCATCGAGGCGGTCAGCACCTCGGGCCTGAAGCCCATGCGCTTTTCGCCCTCCTTGTAGCCGCCAAGGACCAGGGACTCGATGTAGGCCACGCATTCCTTGCTGCCCCAAAAGCTCTCAACGGCATGGGCAACGCGGGCGTGGCGCTCACCTTAGTCCTTGGTCACACCGCGGCCATCGGGCAAGGGCACAATAGGCCCATGCCCATACGCCCGCCCTTTATCGCCCCCGAAAAATTCACCAATGCCGCCGCCGCGCTGGCCCAGGTCAGCCGCATTTACGAGGGCAGCATTGCCCATCTGCGCAGTGCCATGCAGCGCTTTGTGGCCGGCGAGGAAAGCAAGGAGCGTGTGCGCGCCTGCTATCCGCTGGTGCGCATCCATACCGACACGGTGTCACGCGCCTTCAGGGCGGACATCGCGCGCCTGAGCTTTGGCTTTGTGGCCGGACCCGGGCGCTTTGAGACCACGCTGACCCGCCCCGACCTGTACCAGCGCTACTACTTGGAGCAGTTCCGCCTGCTGCTGGAAAACCACGAGGTGGAGCTGGAGATTTGCACCAGCTCCCAGCCCATCCCCGTGCACTTTTCGTTTGCCGAGCACGACCATGTCGAGGGCAATATGTCGGCCCAACGCCGCGCGCTGATGCGCGATGTGTTTGACCTGCCCGACCTGGGCGCCATGGACGACGGCATTGCCAACGGCACCTATGTGCCCAAGCCGGGCGATGCGCTGCCTCTGGCCCTGTTCACCGCACCAAGGGTGGACTACTCGCTGCACCGCCTGCGCCACTACACCGGCACCGGGCCCGAGCATTTCCAAAACTTTGTGCTGTTCACCAACTACCAGTTCTACATCGACGAGTTCATCGCCCTGGGCCGCGCCGCCATGGCCGACCCGCACAGCGAATACAGCGCCTTTATTGAACCCGGCAATGTGGTGACGCGCCGCGTGGGCCTGCAGGCCCTGCCCGCCGACGCCTTGGGCAAAGAGCCTCCACGCCTGCCGCAGATGCCGGGCTACCACCTGCTGCGCGAAAACTGCGCCGGCATCACCATGGTCAACATCGGCGTGGGCCCGGCCAACGCCAAGAACATCACCGACCACATTGCCGTGCTGCGCCCGCATGCCTGGATCATGCTGGGCCACTGCGCTGGTCTGCGCAACACCCAGCAACTCGGCGACTATGTGCTGGCCCACGGCTATGTGCGCGAGGACCATGTGCTCGACGAGGAATTGCCGCTGTGGGTGCCGATTCCTGCGCTGGCCGAAATCCAGGTGGCGCTGGAGCAGGCGGTGGCCGATATCACCCAGATCAAGGGCGCGGCGCTCAAAAGCATCATGCGCACCGGCACCGTGGCCTCTACAGACAACCGCAACTGGGAACTGCTGCCCGACAACCAGGCGCAGCGCCGCTTCAGCCAGAGCCGCGCAGTTGCCTTGGACATGGAAAGCGCCACCATCGCCGCCAACGGCTTTCGCTTTCGCGTGCCCTATGGCACCCTTTTGTGCGTGAGCGACAAGCCGCTGCACGGCGAGATCAAACTGCCCGGCATGGCCAACCATTTCTACCGCGCGCGGGTGGACCAGCATTTGCGCATCGGCATACGCGCGCTGGAGTTGCTGCGCAAACAGGGCGCCGACCAATTGCACAGCCGCAAGTTGCGCAGCTTTGCCGAAGTGGCGTTTCAATAGGCCATGACCACCCCTCATTCGGCTGACTTTTTCAGCGTCAAAAATCTGGTCAAGCGCTACGGCAACACCGAGGTGGTGCGCGACCTGTCCTTCTCCATTGCGCCGGGCGAATGCCTGGGCGTCATAGGCCCCAATGGCGCGGGCAAGACCACCACCATCCGCATGTGCCTGGGGCTGACCGCGCCCGACAGCGGCAGCATCCACGCCATGGGCCTGCAGATGCCGCGCGATGCGCTGGCCATCAAACAGCAGCTCGGTGTGGTGACGCAGCTCGACACGCTGGACCCGGATTTTTCCTGCGCCGAGAACCTGCTGGTCTACGGCCGCTACTTCGGCATGAAGGACAGGGACATCCGGGCGCGCATCCCCGAGCTGCTGGAATTTGCCTCGCTCACCGCCAAGGCCAAGGCCAAGCCCGGTGAGCTGTCGGGCGGCATGAAGCGCCGGCTCTCGCTGGCCCGTGCCCTGGTCAACAACCCCCGGCTCTTGCTGCTCGACGAGCCCACCACCGGGCTGGACCCGCAGGCCCGCCACCTGATGTGGGAGCGTTTGCAACTGCTGCTGCAACAGGGCAAGTCGATTCTGCTGACCACCCACTTCATGGACGAGGCCGAGCGCCTGTGCTCGCGCCTCTTGGTGTTGGACCACGGCCAAAAAATTGCCGAGGGCACGCCGCGCGACCTGATCGCCCAGCACCTGGAGCCCGATGTGGTGGAGGTCTATGGCACGGGCGCGCTGACCCTGGTGGACAGCCCGCTGCGCGCCTACGCCGCACGCGTGGAGGTGAGCGGCGAGACGGTATTTTTCTACACCCAAAATGCCCAGGACCTGCTGGCCGCACTGGGCAAGCACCCGAGCCTGCGCACCCTGCACCGACCAGCCAATCTGGAAGACCTATTTTTGAAATTGACCGGCCGCCAGATCCGGGAGGACGCATGAATAAGCACACCCCCCAGCTTGCCCACTGCCCAGGCAGGCGCGCCTGCCGCTTGTGGCCTGCTCGTCGCCTCAGCCAGAGGCAACGGCTCTTCGGGACCGTCCCAACCTGCGCAGGCAGGTTAGGAGCTGCGGCCCTCAGCCCCTTGCAGGGGGCAACACCAGCGGCCTGGCAAAGCCAGTTCCGCGGTGTTCCTGGCGAACGCCTTTCACGCGAGGATTGCCGCCATGACTAACATTTCACCTCCTGCCGCGCAAAGCGTTTGGGCCGCCCCAAAAATCACGCTGCGCTTTTGGCCGGTGTTCCTGCGCAATCTGCTGGTCTGGCGCAAGCTGGCCATACCCAGTCTGGTGGGCAATATCGCCGAGCCGCTGATGTGGCTGGTGGCCTTTGGCTACGGCATGGGCGCGCTGGTGGGCAAGATCACGCTGCAGACGCCAGACGGCGCAGTGGCCGTGCCCTACATCCTGTTCCTAGCCAGCGGCTCGATTTGCATGAGCGCCATGCAGGCAGCCTCGTTTGAGGCGCTGTACTCGGCCTTCTCGCGCATGCATGTGCAAAAGACCTGGGACGGCATTTTGAATGCGCCCGTAGGTCTGGACGACATCGTGTTTGCCGAAATGCTCTGGGCCGCCTTCAAGGCGCTGTTCACGGTGACGGCCATCATCGGCGTGATGCTGGTGCTGGGCATCTCGCACAGTCCCAAACTCCTGCTGGCCTGGCCCATCCTGTTTGGCGTGGGCATCACCTTCAGCTGCATGGCGCTGGTGTTCAATGCCCTGGCCAAGGGCTATGACTTCTTCACCTACTACTTCACGCTGTT
The DNA here is from genome assembly GCA_903886275.1 of uncultured beta proteobacterium. GTDB lineage: Bacteria > Pseudomonadota > Gammaproteobacteria > Burkholderiales > Burkholderiaceae_C > Allorhodoferax. The sequence continues at coordinate 68,990 of CAISLN010000075.1, forward strand.
CCTGACCCCCGTGATGTTTTTGAGCGGCGTGTTTTTCCCGCTGGAGCAGTTGCCCGAGAACGTGCGACTGGTGGCGGCCTGGTTGCCCCTGGCCAGCGCCGTGGCCCTGGTGCGCCCGCTGTTCATGGACCAGTGGCCCCAGGATGCTGCGCGCCATCTGCTGGTGCTGGCGACCTACGCCGGCGTGTCCTTCTGGGTGGCACTGGCGCTGACGCGCAAGCGCTTTCGCAAATAGGCCGCACGACCACAGCGCAACCCCCGCGTCAGCCAGCTGCGCCATGATGGGAGCCCAAACAAGTCCAAAAGACGGAGGCAAGCCATGAGACTGGCATTGATGTCGGATATCCACGGCAATATCCAGGCGCTGGACGCCTGCTTGCAGCACGCCCGCGCCCAGCGCGCCCAGCGCTTTGCTTTTCTGGGCGACCTGGTGGGCTATGGCGCCGACCCGCAAGCCGTGGTCGAGCGCATCATGCTGCTCACCGAGGAGGGCGCCACCGTGCTCAAGGGCAACCATGACGCCATGGCCGTGCATCCGCCGACAGCGGTCACGAGCGTGGGCGCCAGCACCGCCGCCTGGACCCACGACCAGCTCAGCCCGGCACAGCGCGACTGGCTGGCCGCCCTGCCCCTGTCGGCCCAGCTCGAACAAATTTTGTTGGTGCATGCCAGCGCCGATGGCCCGGAACTGTGGCGCTATGTCTATGACGAGCGCGCCGCCACCGCCAGCCTGGACGCCGCCACCATCAACTGGCCCGGCGTGCGCTTTGTGTTTGGCGGCCATGTGCATGAGCAAAGCCTGTACTACCGGGGCGGCGCGACCCGCCTGATGAAGTTCACGCCGCAGCCCGGCGTGGCCGTTCCGGTCCCCAGCCACCGCCAGTGGCTTGCCACCGTGGGTTCGGTGGGCCAACCGCGCGACGGCAGACCGCTGGCCATGTATGCGCTGATCGACACCGAGCGCTGGCAACTCACCTTCCACCGCGTGGCCTATGACCACGACGCCGCGGCCTGGGCCATACGCGCAGCCGGGCTGCCCGAGTTCTTTGCCGCGCGCCTGGAGACCGGGCTGTGAAGCGGCTGGAAGCGGGCGATATGCTGGACGGCTTTGTGGTGGAGGACTGCATCCATTCGGGCGGCATGGCGCACATTTACCGGGTGCGCTATGCGGACGCGCGGGCCGACCCCGGCTTTGCCATGGCCATGAAAATTCCGCGCATGACAGCCGGCGATGGAGCCGAGAACATCGTCAGCTTCGAGGTCGAGGCGCAGATCCTGCAGGTGCTCAGCGGCAGCCATGTGCCGCGCTTTGTGGCTGCGGGCGACTTAAGCCGCGTGCCCTATCTGGTGATGGAGTATGTGCAGGGGCGCACCCTGCAGCATTGGCTGGACGCCGAGATGGAGCCCTCGGTGGGCGAGATCATCCACCTAGGCGTAGCCATGGCCCATGCCGTGCACGCCCTGCACCAGCAAAACACGGTGCACCTGGACCTCAAGCCCGAGAACGTGTTGATCCGCGAGGACGGCAGCGCCGTGCTGCTGGACTTCGGCCTGTCCTGCCACGCCCATTACCCGGATCTGCTGGCCGAGCAACTGCGCAAGGCCGTGGGTTCGCCCGCCTGGATCGCACCCGAGCAGGTGGTGGGTGTGCGCGGCGATCCGCGCAGCGACATCTTTGCCATCGGCGTCATGCTGTACCAACTGTGCACCGGCGAGCTGCCCTTTGGCGAACCGCAAACGGCAGGCGGCATGCGCCAGCGCCTGTGGATGGACCCCGCCCCGCCGCGCAAGCTCAAGCCCGATCTGCCGCCCTGGCTGCAGGAGGTGGTGCTGCGCTGCCTGGAGCCCGAGGCGGCGCAGCGCTATCCGTCGGGCGCGCACCTGGCGTTTGACCTGTCGAACCCGGAACAGGTCAAGGTCACAGAGCGCGGCAACAAGCTCACCGGCACCCGCTTTCGCACCCACTTCAAACGCTGGCTCAAGGCGGCCGGCATGCATTACCAGCCCAGCCCCCTGCCCTCGCAGCAGATCGATGAGGTGCCCATCGTGCTGGTGGCGGTGCCGCACAAGGATGTGACCGATGCCACGCTGTATTCGCTGCGCCAGGCCGTGGCCCGTTCGCTAGGAACGCGGCCCGGTGCGCGACTGGCCTGCGTCACCGTGATCTCTTCGAGCCAGACCAGCGCCACCGAGGAGCACAAGAGCGAAAGCAATGTGCACCGGCGCTACCTCACCAGCCTGCGCCAGTGGGCCCAGGCGCTGGACGAGCCGGGCCGGCAAATGTCCTTCCATGTGCTGGAGTCCGGCGACGTGGCCCAGGCCATCCTGGACTACGCGCGCGGCAACAACGTCAGCGTCATCGTCATGGGCGCGGCAACCCATGGCCTGAAAACCCAGCGCTTTGTCGCCACCGTGCCGATCAAGGTGGCGATGGACGCGCCCTGCACCATCATCCTGGTCAAGCAGGCCCTGCCCTTTGAGCGGCTGGCCGAGCCCGACACACCGCTAGGCGCACCGACCGAAGGCTATTCCGACTCGGACAGCGACAAGGTCTCCTGAGGCCAGGCCGCTGGCACAGGGGTCACTGCCAAGGCAGCGACAATGCCCCATGACCCATGCCTTTGAAACCCTCACGCCCGATTTGGTTCTTGATGCCCTGGAGACCGTCGGGCTGCGCGGCGATGGGCGCCTCACCGCCCTGTCGTCCTACGAGAACCGCGTCTACCAGGTGCAGCTTGAAGAGGGCACGTCCGTAGTGGCCAAGTTCTACCGGCCCTTGCGCTGGAGCGAGGCGCAAATTCTGGAAGAGCATGCCTTCGCCGCCGAGCTGATGGACTTTGAGGTGCCCGCCATTGGCCCCCTGGTTTTGAACGGCGCCACCCTGCACCAGTTCGGCGGCTTTGCCTTCAGCGTCAGCCCGCGCCGGGGCGGGCGCCCACCCGAGCTCGATGACGCCGAGGTGCTGGAATGGATTGGCCGCTTTCTGGCGCGCATCCACACCGTGGGCGCGCGCAAGCCCTTTGTCACGCGACCGGCGCTCAATGTGCAGACCTTTGCCGAGGAGCCCATGCAGTGGCTCCTGGGCCACGACATGGTGCCGCTCGATGTGCAAAGCGCCTGGACGCGCGGCGTAGAAAAAGCCATTGCCGTCATCCGCGGCTATGACACGCTCAATGCCGACACCAAGGGAAACGGCGACATCCGCCTGCTGCGCCTGCATGGCGACTGCCACCCCGGCAACATCCTGTGGACACCAGCGGACGCCGCGCCCGACCTCGGGCCGGGCCCGCACTTTGTCGATCTGGACGATGCCCGCACCGGACCGGCGGTGCAGGATTTCTGGATGCTGCTCAGCGGCGACCGCCAACAGCGCCAGCACCAACTCGGCGCCCTGGTCGATGGCTATGAGCAGTTCCGCGAATTCGACCGCGCCGAGCTGGCCCTGATCGAGCCGCTGCGCACCCTGCGCCTGATCCACTACAGCGCCTGGTTGGCCAGGCGCTGGACCGACCCCACCTTCCCGGCCAACTTCCCTTGGTTTGGCAGCAGCGACTACTGGCAGGGCCAGGTGCAGATGCTCGAAGAGCAGCTTGAAGCCATGCAAGAGCCGCCGCTCATCGTGTAGTGGCTTGCCCTGAGGTGGGTCGCACTTTCGGCTTTCGGCTGTCGGGTGACGTTCTTCCCTGCGGGGCTTTTGTATGTCCCCTCTCGCGCCGAATACGGAATTACGGACGATGCGATGCCAGCGCTTTTGCTTGGCCGCGTCTCACGCGGTTCCGGGCACCGGGGACGGTATAGCAACGACAACGGTATTTAAAGCTGCGCCAGTAAGGCCGCAGCCGAAGCGAGGACGCCAAATCGGCTGTCCGACTTGGCCCCCTTTCCGCCCCGGCGGGGGTGGAAAGGGCGGGGGGATAGGGGGGGATTACAAAAGCCCCGCAGGGAAAAGCATCACCCCAAAATCCAAACCAGTAGGCCCGCAAGGCCCGAGCCCCTTTGGAAAGCAGCAGACTTTTTATCTCCCGCCCCACCCGGTCTCCAGCAAGTCTGGCATAGCATCCACCCGATGCAAACCCTCAACCTCATTGGCGCCGGGCGCGTCGGCCAGACAATTGCGCGCCTGTGGCAAAGCAGCGGCCGGTTTGCGCTGCAAGACGTGTTGACCCAATCCACCACCAGCGCGCAGTCCGCCTGCGCGTTTATTGGCGCGGGCCATCCCGTGACGCAGTTGGCGCAGATGCGCGCGGCCGATGTCTGGATGCTGGCCGTGCCGGACGCGCAGATTGCGGCGGTGGCAGACGCGCTGGCGATACACGCACAAACGCGCAAACCCGTGGCGCCTGTGCCGGCGACCATGGCTGCGATTTCGCAGAACGCCGACACGCTGGCCTCACAAGCGGCGCCCATCGTTTTTCACTGCAGTGGCGCGCAGAGTTCTGCCCTGCTCGCACCGCTGTCAGCCCTGGGCTGGCATGCCGCCAGCGCGCACTGCATCCTGAGCTTTGCCAATGCCCAGACTGCGACCCAGCAGTTCCCCGGCACGGCCTGCGCGCTGGAGGGCGATGCCCTGGCCATCGCCGCATTGCACAGCGCCTTCACGGCCATTCAAGCGCGCTGCTTTGAGGTTAAAAGCCAGGACAAGCTGCTCTACCACGCAGGCGCCGTGTTCGCCACCAACTTCCTGCCGGTGCTGCAAAGCGTGGCCGAGGACGCCTGGCGCGCCAGCGGCGTGCCGGCCGATTTGCTGCCGGGCCTGCGCGCCTCGCTCTTGAACAACGCGGTGGCCAACATCACCCGGCTGGGTCCGGCCGGCGCACTGACCGGCCCGGCGGCGCGCGGCGATCTGGCCGCCATTACGGCGCAGGCGCAGGCCGTGGCGCAATGGGACCCGCAGGCCGGTGCGGC
>CAISLN010000076.1 GCA_903886275.1 uncultured beta proteobacterium
CATTTTCAGGAAACCCACGCATGAAACTTTGGACCCATTGGCTGCAAGCAGCACAAGGCCTGCGCCCAGCCTGCAACCGCTCCCTCACCTTCATATGGATGGTCTTGGTCTTGATCGGTCTGTGTTGTCGTAGCGATAGCCTGGGAGTCACCAGCTTCGTGCGGGTGCTCAACCTTCGCCCCCAGGCCTACCACCGCCTTCTTCATCTCTTTCACAGCAAGGCACTTGACCTCGATGCCCTGACCTCTTGCTGGGTACGTCTGTGCCTTGTGCTGTTTCGACCGTTTCTGGTTCAAGATCGCCTAGTGGTTCTGGCTGATGGCATCAAAGCACCTAAAGAGGGACAGCGCATGCCAGCTGTCAAATCGTTGCACCAAGAATCGGGCAACAACACAAAGCCAGAGCACATCATGGGTCATTCGCTGCAAGCCCTTTCGCTGCTGGTCCACTCTGCTGGTGGGCAGGTGGCGGCCATTCCCCTGACTTCGCGCATCCATGAAGGTCTGGTGTTCTCCAACAGGGACTCCAAGACCCTGCTCGATAAGATCGTTGCGCTCTTGTTTTCAGTCACGCAGGTCTGCAAGATGCCGGTGGTGATGGTGGCCGATGCCTATTACGCCAGTGGCAAAGTCATCACCCCACTTTTGAAGAACGGGCATCACCTGGTAACCAGAGACAAATCCAATGCTGTGGCTTACCTGCCTGTGCCCAAAGTTCAGACCCCAGGACGGGGTCGCCCAAAAGTCTATGGGCAGAAGGTCAAGCTCAAGGATATGGCCACTGAAGACAGCGCCTTTATCAGCGCACCCAGCCCGGTCTACACGAGAGCGATGTCACCTTGCAATATCGTGTGTCGGATTTGGTTTGGAAACCGGTTGGCCATCTCGTGCGGTTTGTGATTGTTCGTCATCCAAAGCGCGGCACGATCTTTCTGTTGTCCACCGATCTATCAATGGCGCCCATGGAGATTCTTGAACTCTACGGCTATCGCTTCAAGATTGAGCTGGGATTCAAACAAGCCGTCCATGTCATCGGTGCCTATGGGTACCACTTCTGGATGAAAGGCATGAAGCGAGTGCGCCGAGGTACAGGCGATCAGCATCTGCACCGAACCGATGGAGAGTACCGAGCAAGTGTGCGGCGCAAGCTACGCGCATACCATATCCATGTGCAACTCGGCTGCATCGCGCAAGGGCTGTTGCAGCACCTCTCCATCAATCACACCGCTGAGGTCTGGCATTGCTTTCGCAGCTGGCTACGAACCATGAATCCCGCCATGCCACCTTCAGAGCTCATCGTTGCCAACGCGTTACGTTCCACGCTCCCAGTATTTTTAACGGTTCCCACTTTGGCGCCTGACCTGACGAAAATCCTGCTCAAATATTGCTGCCCTGACCGCTCCGCTGAGGAGGATCAGCGAATGCTCGCTTGAGATTTACTCGGGAAATACGCACTGTCTAGTACGGACAACAGTTGTTTCGGTCTGCGTATTTTTGATCCACGTGCCGACAGTCCACTGCCCCATAACGATATGTCATAAACTGTTGCCTGCCTTGCGCTTGCGTTCTAAAAAATGGGCAAATCAATGTAGGAAGCCTATTTTTTAGTGGCACCAACACGCGTTTCCGTTACCCGAAAACAGTCATTTTTGAACCCTTCCACGGAGTCCTATGGCGTGCAGACCATTTCTACGGTGGGCTTGGAGTCTGGTGCTGTACTCCCTGTTCGTGCGCCGACGTGGTGCGTGGCGTTTGCGGACTCATCTCCCAATCCCGGGTGGTGGCTAGTTCGTAGCATGCGCGCCCAGCAGACTTAGCACGGTACATCGCCGCGTCCGAGGCATTGATCAGGTCGCTCGGAGCTTGCGCTTCGTGGTCCTGCAGGCAGGCTACACCGGCGCTCACGGTCAGGAAGGGTGCAATGGGCGACATTATGTGCGGTATGCCCTCCAGTTTTATCAGCCGCGTGCACAAATCCGCAACCTCGAGGGCATGCTCGCGGTTGGACCCGGGCAGTACCATGACAAACTCCTCCCCGCCGAAGCGGCTAGCCAACTCGCCAGCACGACGGGTGCAGCGCCGCAGAACATCAGCCACGCGGCGAAGGCACTCGTCACCAGCCAGGTGGCCGTAGTTGTCGTTGTATTTCTTGAAGTGGTCTATGTCCACCATGACCAAGGCTAGGTCGGTCTGGTTTCTCGTGGCGCGCTGCCACTCCGACAACAGCACGTCATCAAAACAACGACGGTTGGCAAGCCCGGTTAGGCTGTCGGTTACCGACAATTCGTTGAGCCGGCGGTTGCTGTTTTCCAACAGCTGCCCTTGCCGCACCAGTGCAGTCACGTTGACACGAACCACGAGGAGGTGGCCATTGGGTGCGCGCACCTCGAAGGTCTTGATCCACCGGTCGCCCGGTAGCTGCTGCAATGAACCCTTGCCGATGGGGTTTTTCAGGCAGCGGCGCTTTATCGCATTGGCTACGCCTGCCCCGAAAACCTCCGCTTCGATTGGATCGGTGTGCTGCTTTCCCCCGTTGCCGTTTGCTCCGTCCATGGAATTCCAGAGCAACTGATGCCTACGGTCCCATAATTCAATACCGACGTTCAGTTCATCTAGACTGGAATTCAGCGCGTTTTCCGAATGGGGAAGATGTTTAATAATGTGCTGCGGCATGGGCAAGGCATGTAGGAACATGGTAGGCATTTTTACTATCACCGACTGAGTTTGAGAGCTGGTCTATGGATGCGAATTGCGTATTCTCAAGTTGGCATGGCGAAGTTAAAAACGCCATTGAGCAGACCGAAAAAGCGAAGCACTTCAGCCAGAAAACTGCTGTCGGTATGCATGAAAATGTGCATCTTCGCATCCGACCAATGGCCCTGGCCGCTCAATTTGAGCGGCCCTTCAAGCGTCTGAATCTGCAACGTTGGCACTGGCCCACCCTGCAAGTCAATGCCGTAGCTGCCAAACGGATCGACACCGGAGAGAGGACTACGCAACTGGGTTGCCCGCAATGCCATTGAACCTGTCAGGGCCAAAACACGGGACCTCGAAGACAGACTAATACCCGGGCTACTGAACCGGAGCGTTCCGCGCAAGTGCAGCGTGTTCCAGGGGGTACCCAGTCCTTCCAGAATGTCCAGCGGCCAGGAAAACTCGGAGGGCAACAGCGTGGCGCGCCAGCCGTCGGCCAAGGGGGAGAATTGCACGCGCTGCGCCTGTGCGTTGCAGCAGTCAGCGCGCAGCGCTAGGTCGACCGCATCGAGATGCAGCGTTACCCTCCAGTGCAGGCGCCCGGGCAGGCGCGCATGGTCACGGCTGGCTGCACCGCCCCTGAGCACGACAATCGCTGAACCATCCCACATAGTGCCGGCGCAGTCTTCCAACAGAATATGGCCACCGCTGTAGTCGTGTAGCGGCTGGCTCAGCCAGTTGGCCGGGGCAAATTGTATAGTGGCCCACAGCGCTCCGATGACTGCCCCCAGTACAAAATAGAAAACAATCCAGCCATCGCGCGCATGCGGTGCGGAAGGCAGTGCAATGTGACGTGACAATTTCGTGTCCCAATGGGGTCCGGGTCCGGACCGTTCATTAGCGATTAGGGCGAATGTATTGGATGGTGCGTTTGCGGATTGTCAATTCGCTTCCTCAGTTACGTCTTGGAATCGCATCAGGGCGTCACCGGCATTCGTATCGGTTTCGCTGTATCGGGTATTCACAGTCACTCTCCAAGTATGCGAAGCAGCGCTTCAAACCTTTCCAAAGCCAGACATTTTGAATGTCCGGATTCTCAGCAAACGCGCTCGGAAGCCCAGTAATCCAAGCCGCACTGTCAATGTAGTTAACGGCCCCAGAGAGAACTTGATACTTCTCAAGTAAACGTAGTTGGACGTGCCTAGCATGAAGCCCCTTTTCTCTGACCAAGCCATGTACACATCGTGCAGCACCGGGCGCACGCCATAACGGGTGCCGCTGTGGCCGTAAGCGCATCTCGTTATACACAAGTCCCTCAATCGGAATGGGCTATGCTGCATATTTAATAGCGTGAAGTAAAAATGAACTGGGCAGGCACTGAATTTAAAAGTCTCGATCTGGGAGACGCCAGCCGCAATCGGCGAGCCATTCGCCTGATGGATGCGTTGAGCGCCAGACCCACAGCCAGCATTCCTGGTGCCTGCGGCTACTGGGCCGACACCATCGGCGCCTACCGATTCTTTAGCAACGATGCGATTGAGTGGCCCGCCATACTGGCACCCCACATCCAAAGCTCGGTGACCCGCATGGCCGCCCATGACTTTTAGCGGCGGTCTAAATCCGCATAAATCTGGCGGCTGTAATTGGCGGCGTGAATTGGTGACCGCATCTGGTGGTCATTTATGGTGTCGGATTCTGGTGGCCGATTCCGGTGCTCACGGCGACACCAATGGCTAGGGCCCCG
>CAISLN010000077.1 GCA_903886275.1 uncultured beta proteobacterium
CAGTACCTGACCTTTATGCTGGGCGGCGAGATGTTCTCCATCGCCATCCTGTGCATCAAGGAAATCATCTGGTATGCCAGCCTGACCGAGGTGCCCATGATGCCGGCCTGCATACGCGGGGTGATCAATCTGCGCGGCGCCGTGGTGCCGGTGATGGACCTGTCGAGCCGCTTTGGCAAGCCCTCCACGCCGGTCACCAAGAGCAGCTGCATTGTCATCGTCGAGGTGGCCACACAGGTCGAGGGCGAGCGCCAGAACATGGGGGTGGTGGTGGACTCGGTGCAGGCGGTGCTGGAGATTGCGGCCTCCGAGATCGAGCCTGCTCCCAGCTTTGGCGCCAAGATCCGGCCCGACTTCATCGAGGGCATTGGCAAGGTGGGCGGCAAGTTTGTCATCCTGCTCAATGTCGATCAGGTGCTGTCGAGCGAAGAGATCGGCCAGATGGGGCAGGCCGCGGCATCCGGCGATGTGCCCCTGCTGGCCTAGCGCCACCGCATGCGACCCATCAGCAACGCCGAGCTGGCCCGGTTCCAGCAGTTCATTTTTGACTCGGCCGGCATCACCCTGTCGGCCAGCAAGAAGGAACTGGTGATGGGGCGCCTGGGCAAACGCCTGGGCGCGCACCAGTTGGAAAACTTCAGCGACTATTTGCAACTACTAAGCTCTGGCAAGCATCCGCAAGAGGTGCAAATGGCGGTGGACCTGCTGACCACCAACGAGACCTATTTTTTCCGCGAGATGAAGCACTTCGACTTTCTGCGCAGCAAGCTGGTGGAGGCGCGCAGCCTCGGCCAGAACTACCGGGTCTGGAGTGCTGCGAGCTCCAGCGGCGAAGAGGCCTACAGCATTGCCATGGTGCTGTCCGACATGCTGAGCAGAACGCCCTGGGAGGTGCTGGGCAGCGACATCAGCACCAAGGTGCTCGCCGGTGCCGAGCGCGCCCTGTATCCGATGGAGCGTGCGCGCCATATCCCCGCGCCTTACCTGCGCCGCTTCTGCCTCAAGGGCGATGGCGCCTATGCGGGTAAGCTTTTGATTGCGCGCGAACTGCGCAGCCAGGTGCGCTTTCGCCAGGTCAACCTCAATGAGGCCCTGCCCTCTGTAGGGCAGTTTGACTTCATCTTTTTGCGCAACGTGATGATTTACTTCAACGACGAAACCAAACGCCAGGTGGTGGCCCGCTTGATAGGCGCGCTCAAGCCGGGCGCCTATTTTTGCGTCGGCCACTCCGAGAGCCTGAACGGCATCACCCAGGAACTGCAGGCCGTGGGGCCATCCATTTACCGAAAGCCGCTCTGACATGCAGCACATGGAAGACCTGATCGACATCTTCTTGCAGCCGGGCGAGCTGTTTGTGGGCGACAAGGACTACCAGATCCGCACCATCCTGGGCTCCTGCGTCTCCATCACGCTGTGGCACCCCCAGCTGCGCATGGGCGGCATGTCGCACTTCCTTTTGCCCACGCGCAGCGGTGCCGCTGGCGATCCGGCGCTCGATGGCCGCTACGGCGACGAGGCCCTGCACCTGATGCTCGAAGAGCTGGCCCGATATGGCCTGCGCCCGCAAGACTGCGAGGCCAAGATCTTTGGCGGGGGCAATATGTTTCCGGGGCATGAGCGCTCTAGCGCCACCTTGGTGGGCCAGCGCAATGGCGAGGCCGCGCGCGAGATGCTGCAGGCCCAGGGCATTGCGGTGGCGTCGGAGAGCCTGTTTGGCAACGGCCACCGCCAGATTATTTTTGATGTGGGCACGGGCGATGTCTGGTCACGCCAGATCGAGCCCAGCCTCCCGCGAGATGGGGCTTTATGAGCGCCAAGCGCATCACGGTGATGGTGGTGGACGACTCGGCGGTGGTGCGCCAGGTGGTCACAGAAATGCTGCAGGCAGACCCCGGCATCGAGGTCCTCTGTGCCGTGGCCGACCCGATCCTGGCGATTGCCCGCATGAACGTGCAATGGCCCGACGTCATCGTGCTCGATGTGGAAATGCCGCGCATGGACGGCATCACCTTCCTGAAAAAAATCATGGCCGAGCGGCCCACGCCGGTGGTGATTTGCTCCACCCTGGCCGAGGCCGGTGCACAGACCTCGATGGCGGCGCTGGCCGCAGGCGCCGTGGCCATCATTACCAAGCCCAAGATCGGCCTCAAGCAGTTTTTGGTCGATGCGTCCGACGATCTGGTCACCGCCGTCAAGACCGCGTCCAAGGCCAATATGAAGGTACTGCGGGTGGTGGCCAAGCACAGCGCCGATGTGATCCTGCCCGCCGCCCGCGCCAGCGTTGGCGCCATGATTCAGACCACCGAGCGGGTGGTGGCGCTGGGCACCTCCACCGGTGGCACGCAGGCGCTGGAGGCGGTGCTGACCACCCTGCCTCGGGTCTGCCCCGGCATCGTCATCGTGCAGCACATGCCCGAAAAATTTACCGCCGAATTTGCCAACCGCCTGAACCGTCTGTGCCAGATCACGGTGAAAGAGGCCAAGACCAATGACCGCGTGGTGCCCGGCACCGCCTTGATCGCACCGGGCGGGCGCCACCTGCTGTTGCGGCGCAATGGTGCGCAGTATTTTGTGGAAGTGATGGACGGCCCGCTGGTGAACCGCCACCGCCCTTCCGTGGATGTGCTGTTTCGATCGGTGGCCCGCGCGGCCGGTGCGAACGCCCTGGGCGTGATCATGACCGGCATGGGCGACGACGGCGCCGCCGGCCTGCTGGAGATGCGCAAGGCCGGTGCCCAGACCGTGGCGCAGGACGAAGACAGCTGCGTCGTCTACGGCATGCCGCGCGAGGCCATCAAACGCGGTGGCGTGGCCCGCACCCTGCCCCTGTCGGCCCTTGGCCGCGAGATCATGGCGCAGCA
>CAISLN010000078.1 GCA_903886275.1 uncultured beta proteobacterium
AAAACGTCCAGGGCGAATCGAGCCAAGAATGCGAAAAAGACGATCCAAAGCCTACCCATTGTTGAAGGTTTCTCGCGCTAAGGCTAGACGACATGTCCAACTACATGGACATGAGCGGAAGCTTAAGTAAGTGCCATTCGGGCTTGGACGTCTTTCGCAAAAACGGAAGCTACGACAAGATCGTCAAGTCCCATTTGAAGTAAGGGGATGTGCAGGCTCTGCGCCACAACAAGGCGCGGGGCCTGCACCAGTGTCGCAGGCAGCGCAAAAAACTCAACGGGGATGCAAAGGGTAGCCATGAAAACGACGGAAAAAATCGGGTTTAGGTTGATGCTGGCGTTTATGGTGACCACCACTGCGTTGCTGTCCCTGCTGGGCGTCTATGGCTATGTAAGCCTACGCGCCCAAGCGGAAAAGGAGCTGGCAGCGCAAACCCAACGGGCCATGGACCGCATGAAAACGGCTCTGCCATCACCCCTTTGGAACTTCGACGCAAAGCAGGTGGAAGACTTGGTGGTGGCTGAAATGGGCGACCCGGTGGTGAGCGGCATACTGGTGTTTGACGGCAAGCAGGCGCTGGCTGCAGGGCGTACGCGTGATGCAAACGGCAAATTGAGTGCGGCCACCAGCCTACCTTCAGGCGATCAGCCGCCCATCCTGCTGAAGCTGCAATTCAACGACTCCGGCAAGGCCAATGACGTAGGAAGGGTTGAACTGCTGATGTCGCGCAAAAACGTGAAGGAGACATCCCGAATAATTGTGCTGGAGACCATTGTGCAAGTCACTCTGGTCAACATTGGTTTGCTGTTCTTTGCTTCCTTGAGCCTGAAGGCGCTGCTGTTCAAGCCCCTGCGCAAACTGCGTGACGCTTTGGAGCTGATCTCCAGCGGAGACGCTGATTTGACCAAGCGTTTGTCAGCCCACAAGGACGACGAACTTGGCGAAATTGCCACACTGTTCAACGGCTTTGTGGGGCAATTGCAGGGCGTGATCAAGCGTGTGAAAGACAACAGCCGATCCTTGGCCAGCGCAGTGAGCGAAATCGCCAGCGGCAACATGGACCTATCGGACCGCACCGAGCGCCAAGCGGCCACTCTGGAGGAAACATCGGCCTCCATGCAGGCGCTGACCAACCGCGTGCAACGCAATACCGATAACGCAAAACATGCCAACATCCTGGCCAATGAAGCCACCAGTGTGGCCAACAAAGGCGGCGCAGTGGTGGCCGATGTGGTGTCCACCATGGACTCGATTTCCGCCTCCTCCAAGAAGATTGTGGACATCATCGCGGTGATCGACGGCATCGCATTCCAGACCAATATTTTGGCCTTGAATGCGGCGGTGGAAGCGGCACGGGCCGGTGAGCAGGGGCGTGGTTTTGCGGTGGTGGCGGCGGAGGTGCGCGCACTGGCGGGCCGCTCTGCCGAAGCGGCCAAGGAAATCAAGTCCCTGATCAGTGCTTCGGTCGAGCGTGTCGAGGCCGGAAGCGCCTTGGTCAATCAAGCCGGCGCCACCATGGCAGACATTGTGAGCAGCGTCAAAGGGGTGTCTGTTGTCATGTCCGAGATCCTGGCGGACTCCAATGAACAGATGGACGGCATCGAACAAGTCAACCAAGCCGTTCGCGAAATGGATACCGTCACCCAGAAGAATGCAGCGTTGGTAGAAGAAATGGCCGCCGCCGCGGCAAATATGAACGCCCAGGCGACCGAGCTGAAAGATGCAGTCGGTGTGTTCCATGTGGGTGAAGAGTCCAGTGCAGCGGCTTCGTCCGGCAGTGGGGTCAAACGACCGGCAATCACTCACGCGCAGCCGAAGATCAGCAGCATCCCCTCAGGCGGGGATGGGAATACTTTCTAAAGTTTGTACCAGGCCCTCTTTGGAATCCGGCGCAGGGCCGATCATTCGTCTCCCCAAGGCAGCATCAGCGTCACCATCGCCAGCTTGTTGAATTCGGGCTCGAACTGGTCAATGATTTGCTGCGGGTCGGGGCACAGTTGGGCGTCGGACACCACGCCAAATTGCACGCCGCCGCCATAGCTCAGAATCGACACGCCCAAGCCCACCGTGCCACTTTGCGGCACCCAGACCAGGGTCTCTTCGACGGTGGCGCCGCACAAGCGCAGCTTGGTGGCGGAGCCCGGCACATTGGTCATGACCGCTGTGGTCTTCTTGGAAAACAGGTTGAGCATGGCGTCCTGCGCCGGCTTGACCAAAAGACCCGCCACGGCCAACAGACCAAAGGTGAGCATCGGCTGCGTGCTGCCCTTGAGCCCAGCCATGCGCAGTCGCACCTCGTAGAGCCGCTCCACCGGATTGTCCAGACCAATGGGCAGCACCAGCGGCGCCAACCCAAACTGGTTGCCTAGCTTGTAGGCCTGCTCCAAGGGGCGCAGGTTTACCGGCACCATGGCGCGAATCTGCTTGCCCTCGGTGCTCTCGCCCAACTTACGCAGGTAGGCGCCTAGGGCGCCGGCCACGCAGCTCAGCAGTACATCGTTGATGGAGCAGTTCAGCGCACGGCCCACGGCCTTGACATCGGCCAGCGGCAGCGGCGCACACCAGGCCACGCGCTTGTGGCAGCCAGGCATGCCCTTGAGGCTAGTGGGCGAGTCGTCACTCATCAGCGCCAAGGCCGCCAGGTCACCCGCCACCTGGCAAACCATCTTGGCCGCATCGACCGAAGCGGCCAAGGCCTTCTCCAGCGGCGCATCGTGCAGCAGGTGCAGCGACTTTTGCGCGCCCCTGCCAGCCTGGTCCAAGGCGTCCACGGCGAAGCGGGTCAGCGGTTTGAGCAGGGCCTGGGCAATCCACGCCTCTGCGCCTTGCGCCAGGGGGGCTGGCTCCTGGGGCGGGGCAGCCCCCCCGTCCATCAGCGACTGCGTCACCGCAATCAGGGCAATGCCGTCGGCAATGCAGTGGTGGATGCGCGCTATCAGGGCCGAGCCGCCCTTGTAATGCTCCACCAAATGGAACTGCCACAGCGGATGCTTGCGCTCCAGCGGCAGCGTGCACAGCTCTGCCAGGCGGTCTTGCAGGGCCTGCTGCTGGCCGGCCTTGCGCGTCTTGGGCAGGGTTTCCCGCACCAGATGGTGGGCGATGTCGAACTGCGCATCGGGCACCCAGCTGGCGCCGGTTGCGTCCTCCACCACGCGTTGCAAGAAGCGCGGGTATTGCGTCATGCGCTCCTGCAACCGCGCCGCCAAGTCGGCATAGGACACACCGGGCCGGATCACCCACACGCCCACAATCATCATCAGGTTGTGTGCCGAGTCCATGCGCAACCAGGCGGTATCCACCTTGCTCATGCGCTCGCGAGGCAGCACAGCAGCCTCCCGGACGGCGGGTCCGGCTGTGGTTTTGCGGGCGGTGACTCGGGTAACCATGGCATCTCCAGTGGCTAAGGTCTCAAAGCGGGGCGGCCCCACTGACAGGCCGGGGACTGTCGCCTATTTTGCCGCCAGCGTGCACCGTAAGATACAGGGCAAACACCCCCTTGTGGCGTGTACCCCTTTCGCAAACTTCCGACCGGAGAACCCATGGCCGATCTCAAAGCCCAATTCGTTGCCGCTGTTGCCCATTCCAAGCAGCTCACCGAGCGCCCGGACAACAGCACCCTGCTCAAAATCTATGGCCTGTACAAACAGGCCACCATAGGCGACAACGCCGACAAAAAACCCGGCTTCTCCGACATGGTGGCCCGCGCCAAGTGGGAGGCTTGGGACGGCTGCAAGGGAACCGACAGCGACACCGCCATGCAGCAGTATGTGGACTTGATCGGGTCGCTGGATTAGGTTCCCATGTGACGGACGCCTTGCCATAAATAAAACGTAAGGAGTTTGCAATGACCGAATCAACCATCACTGCCAAGGGCCAGACCACGGTTCCCGCAGATATCAGACAGGCCATTGGCGGGGTTCCGGGTACACGCTTGGTTTGGCATGTGCTCACCGATGGCCGCCTTTTTGTGCGGGTCAAAAACAAAACCGCCGCCAATGTGAAAGGCATGCTCAAAGTCCCCAAGGGCAAGCGGCTTTCCATTGAAGAGATGAGGCCTTGATGCTGGCCGGTTCTGTGGATACCCCTGTCCTGGTCCGGCTGGTTGCACAGGACGATGCGCAGCGAGCGCTGCTCGTGGACCGCCTGATGGCCCGGCACGCCAAGAATGGCGAGATGCTTTTGGTTCCCATCACGGTCGTGCTGGAGCTTGAATGGGTCTTGCGGGTCAAATTGGGCCAGGGCAAATCGGACTTCATTCAGACCATGGCAGCACTCTTGACCATGATTGAACTGAGCTTTGAATCGGAAGACGCCTTGGAGCAGGCCTTGGTGGACTACCAGGAGGGGGTGGCCGACTTCCCCCTGTGTCAGACTAGTTGTCGCCTCTAATGAATTCACTCTTAGAGACTCAACCAAAAATGAAATCAGAATTTTCAGAAGAATTTATCGAACAAGCGCTGGTCAAGCTGCTCAACCGTGGATCCCGTTCGGTCAATGCC
>CAISLN010000079.1 GCA_903886275.1 uncultured beta proteobacterium
CTGTTCGATGGAGGCGCTGGTTTCCTCGACGCCTGCGGCCTGTTCGCTGGCCGCCTGTGACAGCGACTGCGCCGTGGCGCTGACCTCTTCAGAAGCACTGGCCAGGGCCTGGGCGCCGGTGTTCACATCGGTTACCACCTGGGTGAGCTTTTGCAGCATGTTGTTGACGGCTGATTTCAGCTCGTCCCAGGTGCCGTCGTAGGCCTGCTTCATGCTCTGCGTCAGGTCGCCGTTTTCCATGGCGCCCAGCACCGCGCGCAGTTCTTGCACCGGGGTGCTGACGGCCACCATCACCTGGTTGAGCCCGTCCACCACGCGGCGGAAATCGCCCTGGTGCTTGGTGGCGTCGGCGCGCAGGTCGAGCTTGCCGTCGACCGTGGCGCGGGACAGGGTGTTGGCATCTGCGACCAGGGCGCTGACGGCCTTGTTCACGCTGATGAGGCTCTTGGCCATCACGTCGTTTTCGGAGCGGATACGGATCACCATGGAGGTGTCGCCCATGGAGATGGCCTGGGCCGCGCTGGCCTGCTGGTTGGTGGCCTCTATGCAGGCATTCAGGTTGAGCTTGATCTGGTTGTACTGGCCCTTGTATTCGGTCACGATCACCGGTGGGATGTCGCCCTTGGCGATGCGGTCCACATAGTTGGCTGTGACGTTGAGCGGGTTGACGATATTGGTCACGGTCTCGTTCACGCCCACCACCAGCTTGTTCCAGCCACCCACAAACAGATCGGCGTTGGCGCGCTTGTCGAGCTCGCCGTCGGCTGCGCCCTTAATGATGACGTCGGTCTGCGCCAGCAGGTCGCTCATCATTTTGACCATGTTGTTAAGGTTGCCCTTGATGACGTTGAAGTCGCCGTTGTAGTTGTCGGTGATGACCGGTGGAATCACGCCCCGGGCGATGTCGTCCACATACTTGGCGGTGACGTTGAGCGGGCCTATGACGGCGTCCAGCGTGTCATTCACCCCGGTCACGATTTTGGCGAAATCGCCCTGGTGTTTGCTGGCATTGGCGCGGGTGGCGAGCCTGCCTTCGACGGCGGCCTTGGCGAGCAGGGCGGCATCGGCAATCATGGCCTGCACGGCGGCCTGCATGGACTGTATGGCAGTGGCCAGGTCGCCGATCTCGTCCTTGGTTTGGATGTCGAGCTTGAAGGCAAAGTCGCCCTTGCCCATCTTGTTGGCGCAATCCACCAGCTTGGCAGTGGGTGCGGTGACGCTGCGGGTAATGACCCAGGCCGACAGCAGGGTGAGCACCGACGCCACCACGCCCAGAATGGTTAGCAGGCGCGTGGCATTGGCCGCTTCTTCTTCGGCCGCAGTGCCGGCCTTGTCCACCAGCTCGTTTTGCAGGTTGCCAAAGTCGAGCACCGCCTGGTTGTAGGCGACTTGGCTGGTGCGCAGTTCGCCCTGCAAGAAGGCCGCAAAGTCCGCCTGTTTGGCGTTGGTCTTGATCAGCTCAAGGGCCTTTTCCTGCGACGCCACATAGGCTACACGGGTGCTCTTGATCCTGGCCAGTATTTCCTTGCCCTTGTCGCTGGTGACGACCTTGTCGAGCTTTTCCAGCGTTGTGGTGATGACTTTGCGTTCCTCGCCTATGGCGTCGATCGCCTTTTGTCGCTCGGCGTCGGAGAAGATATAGGCATTGCGCAGTTGGCGCGTGACGACGCCTATGGATTCGGTAATGTCGGCCGCCCACACGCTCTTGGGAAATTTGTCTTTTGCCAGGTCGGTGACCTCGGCATTGAGCGCAGAGATGCGGCTCACACCGATCACGGCAATCACAATCAGAAAGAGCAAGGTGACTGCAAAGCCCAAGGTCAGCCGGACGCCGATTTTGAGGTTGTTAAACATGGAGAGGCTCCTGAAATTGAAAACTGGAAGGGATGTTTGGGCGAAGGCTTGGTGGTAGTGGCATCGACCGAAGTGGCGGTGGGTGCTCCAGGCGCATGCCGGGCAGCGGTCGTCCCGCCCTTGCTTGGCCTGCGGCGCTCATGCGGCAACTCCAGGCGCGTACTGCAGGTGTCTGCGGCTGTCACTGATACAGCGGTTGATGATGGCGGGCACATCCAATATCAATGCCACGTCGCCGCTGCCCAAAATGGTGGAGCCGCTGATGCACTTGACCTGGTTGAACATTTCGCCCAGCGGTTTGATGACGGTCTGGAACTCGCCCAGCAGCTTGTCCACCACCAGCCCGGCC
>CAISLN010000080.1 GCA_903886275.1 uncultured beta proteobacterium
CCTGCGGCTGTGCCACCGAGCGTGACCACATCGCTGCCCAATGCGGTGACAGTAGCGCTGCCGGTAAGCGCAGCAGTTGTGTTGGCGTCATAGACCTTGGCGCTGGCGGTGAGGCCCGTGACTGCCAAGTCCGCTTTGCTGATGCTGGCCGTCAGGCCTGTCTGCTGCACCAGGTTGTAGTTGGCGTTGTCGGCACCGCTGAGTGTCACGCCGGTGACGGTGACCGCTTTAGCCGTGCCCGCATTCTTGTCGGCAAACGTGGCGCTGGCGGTACCACCGAGCGTGACCACATCGCCCGACAGTGCTGTCACTGCTGCAATGCCGCCCAGGGTGGCCGTGGTGTTGGCGTCATAGACCTTGTCGCTGGCAGTGAGGCCCGTGACTGCCAAGTCTGCTTTGCTGATCGTGGCCGTCAGGCCCGTCGCTTGCAGCAGGTTGTAGTTGGCGTTGTCGGCACCGCTGAGTGTCACGCCGGTGACGGTGACCGCTTTTGCAATGCCCGCATTCTTGTCGGCAAACGTGGCGCTGGCGGTACCACCGAGCGCGACCACATCACCCGACAGTGCTGTCACTGCTGCAGTGCCGCCCAAGGTGGCCGTGGTGTTGGTGTTATAGGTTTTGTCGCTGGCAGTGAGGCCGGTGACGGCCAGATCGGCCCTGCTGATCGTGGCCGTCAAGCCCGTCTGCTGTACCAGGTTGTAGTTGCCGTTGTCGGCACCGCTGCCGCTGAGTGCCACGCCAGTGACGGTGACCGCTTTTGCAATGCCCACATTCTTGTCGGCAAACGCACCGGCGGCAGTACCACCGAGTGTGACCACATCGCTGCCCAATGCGGTGACAGCAGCGGTGCCGGTGATAGAAGCCACGACATTGGTGTCGTAGGTCTTGCCCACGGCAGTGAGGCCGCTCACCTGCAATGGGGCCGCCGTCACGTTGACACTGGTGTTGCCCGTCAAGACCGGGGTGATCAGATAACCCAGTTGCGACGAATAAAGGTCAGCTCCTACCGTGGGTGCGCCCACGTTCTTGCTGCTGAGCGCGGCAAGGTTACCCTGCACCAGGCTGCTGTCCGCTGTGGTCAGCGAGTAGCTGGTACCCACTCCACCGGCGTAATTTGTGGTGGCGTTATATTGTTGAGAGTTGGGCCCGGTGGCGGTGGGTCCGGTGTAGTTCACCGTGACTGTCAGCGGTGTCAGCCAGTTACGCAGCAGCGGCGTGGTGTGGCCTTCGTAAATCTTCCAGGTGGTGTCGAGGTTCAGGCCACCGAAAGTGGCCGCCTGCTGCATGGCGGCGCCACTGGTGCCGCCACTGACCGCCGCGCCTTTGACCCAGCCAGAGGCAACACTGTTGGTGGTGGTGCCACCGCTCTGATCGCCCACCAACGCATCGTAGCTGCCATTGGCGGTGCCTGCCGCATTCACCGCGCCAGTGGCAAAGCTGTTGCTGATGGTTCCCGAGCTGTACCCAGACAGGCCGCCGGCCGCATCGCCAGAGGCGCTGTTGACGAGGGACACCGTACCCGTTGCATAGCTGTCCGTGATCGCGGTATTGGATCCGTCTAACGCACCGACCAGCCCACCCAGCCAAGCACCGTTGGTCGCCACTGTGCTGCTGACGTTTACCGCCGCCATGCTGCTGGTAATCGACCCGGGATCCATCTGGTAGCCGACCAGGCCGCCGATGTTGGAGGTGCTGCCGCTGCTGCGCACCGTGCCGGTGGCCAAGGAGTCTCTCACCGATCCGAGGTTGAAACCCACCAGCGCGCCAGCATCGACAATGTTTGTGCTGCCGGTGCCGGTGATGCTGGCGTCGATCAGGCCGATGGCCGACACGCTGCCTGCGGTGTCCAGCTTGCCGATCAGGCCGGCCAGGGCGTAGCTCGTCACCACCGTGAGGCCGCTGAGGCGGTGGTACTGGCCGTTCAGGCTGCCGCTGAAGGGAACGACGGAAACCGACATCATATCGGTGTTATTGACGCCAACGGGCACAAAGCCCGCCGCGCCCCACACCCCGGCGTTGCCGCTGCCGTCCACGGCGCGGCCGGTGGCGCTGGCGTCGATGTTATTGGCCAGCGTGTAGCTGTCGTTAAGCTTGAGCGACATCAGCTGCAAGCCCACCGCATCGGCAATACCAGTGCGCCAAGTGCCGGCCAGCAGGGGCCGCACGGCGCTGGCGCTGGTGCTGCCGGCGCTGGTCACCAGGCTGCCGTCGGCGTTGACCATCACCCACCGATTGTCCGTGGTGCTGCCCGCGTCGGCGCTGGCGCTGGTGAACGTGAAGCCGCTGTAGTTGTTGGCGGTAAAGGCATTCGCGTTGCTAAGGCCCGTCATACCTATCGATGTATTGCTGGCACCCGTGCCAGAGTTGGCCGTGCTGTTGAAATAACCATCGGTGACGAGGCCACTGGTGACCAGGCCGACCAGGCCGCCCTTCGTGCCACTGACGACCGTGCCCGAGGCATAGGCCCTTGTCAGGCGGGCGCCATTGTCAAGTTTCCCCGCGAGGCCGCCTGCGATTGCGTTGCTGCTAGTGACATCGCCGGAGGCAAACACGTCGGTGAAGACGGCGGTGCTGCCGTCCATCAGGCCCACCAGGCCACCAACAATACCGCCTTGGCTGGTCACCTGAGCCGTGGCATAACTGCGGCTCACGGGCCCGTTCGCCAAGCCCACCAGCCCCCCCACATTGGTACTGCCCGACACCGCGCCGCTGGCACCGCTGTTACTGATGGCTGACCCGGAGTCCGTCTCGCCCACCAGGCCGCCTACGGAGCTGTTGCCGCTGACCGTGCCACTGGCGCTGCTGTTGCTCGTGCTGCTGCTGTTAAAGGCCTGGCCGATCAAGCCGCCCACATAATTGCCAGAGGAGTTGACGTTGCCACTGGCGCTGCTGTTGCTCAGGCCGCTGCTGTTATAGGCCTGGCCGATCAAGCCACCCACATAATTGCCGGTGCCGGTGGCGGTGACGTTGCCACTGGCGCTGCTGTTGCTCGTGCTGCTGCCGTTAATGGCCTGGCCGACCAGCCCGCCCACATAATTGCCGGTGGCGGTGACGTTGCCACTGGCGCTGCTGTTGATCGTGCTGCCGCCGTACATGGCCTGGCCGACCAGCCCGCCCACATAATTGCCGGTGGCGGTGACGTTGCCACTGGCGCTGCTGTTGCTCGTGATGCCGCCGTTCGTGGCCTGGCCGACCAGCCCGCCCACGTAGCTGTGGCCGTTGACCGCGCCCGTGGCGCGCCCGTTGGTGACCCCCAAGCCGCTGGTAGCTTTACCAGTGTAGCCACCAACGTAGTCGACGCCGCTGACGCTGCCGCTGGCGCTGTTGCCGCTCGCGCTGCCGTTGCCCTGTTCGCCGGTCAGGCCACCCACATAGTTGGCGGTGGACAGCACCGCGCCGCTGGCGCTGCTGTTGGTGATGCTGCCACCGGTGGTGCTCTGGCCGACCAGCCCGCCGGCATAGTCGGCCGCTGCGCTCACGGCGCCGCTGGCGCTGCTGTTACTGATGGAGCCGCCGTTGTCGAGTTTGCCGACCAGCCCGCCGACGAAGCTTAACGCTGCGTTCACGGTGCCGGTGGCGTGGCTGCCGGTGATGGCGCTGCCACTACTCACAAAGCCCACCAAGCCGCCGGCTAGCCCGCCGCTGGCCGAGACGTTGCCAGACGCCACAGCGCCGCTGAGTTGGGCGGTGGCAGTCAGCACGCCCGCCAAGCCGCCCACTTGGTTGGCCCCCGAGACGGCTGCACTGGTATTCAGGTTGCTGAGCGTGCCGTTCTCCAAGTCCCCCACCACCGCGCCGACGTAGTCTTTTCCGGTGATGCTGCCGCCCGACAAGTTCAGGTCGCGCAGCTGGCTGCTAGTGCCGCTGACCAGGCCAAACAGCCCGACATAGTCGGTTGCCGCGCGCGCGATGCGCAGGCCCGAGAGGGTGTGGCCCAGGCCACTGAACACACCGGTGAACGGCGTGCTGCTGCTGCCCACCGGTGCAAAGCCGGCATTGCTGTTCCAACTGGCGGTGCCGCTGGCATCGATGTCGGCGCCCAGCGCGTAGTTGCCGGCCAAGCTGCCAGCCATGCCTTGCAAGTCGGTGCCCGTGGTGCTGCCCGCCAACCCGAGGCTGGTGATAACGGTGTAGTTTTTTGTCGTACCGTTCGAACCCAGTTGGGTGCTGAAATTTTGCCCGGCAGGCAGCGTGACGACGGCGCTCACGTTGTAGTTGCTGGTGTTGCTTAAAGCCACTGCGCCTTGGCCGTATTGCAGCGCCAGGCTGGCTGTGCCTGTGCCCGTCAGCGCAGCATTGATGTTGATGTTGGCGCTGGCGTTCAGGGTCAGCGTGTTGGCGCTCCAGGCCACTGCGTCGTTCATGTTGATGTCGCCCGCCGTGCCCGCCGTGCCCGCCGTGCCGCTGCTGCTCTGGATGGCAAAGTTGCCTCCTGCCAAAGCCGTGGCCACTGCAGCACCTGTCATGTTGCCACCGCTAGCCGCCACCGTGTAGTCGACCGGATCGATCAGCCAAGTACCAGCGCTGCCCTGCGCGGCCAGCGTGGTGACGCGGGCGCTATCGGCCACGTTGACCTGCGCCGCGCTGGTCTCAATCAACCCGCCATTGCCCCCGTTGGGTGCACTCGCATCGAGCGTGCCGCCCACATTCACCGTCCCCGCCGCCATGCCGCCTAGCAGGGTAATCGTGCCCTGGTGGTTCTCGACCGTGCGCGCTTCGATCTTGCCGGTGTTGTTCACCACGCTGGCCAGCAGCGCATCCTTGGCGCCCGCGCCCATGAGCACCAGACCGCCATCGGCCTGAATCAGTCCGCCGTTTTCTACCAAGCTGTTGAGCAGGCTCTGGTCGATTTGCATATGGACCAGGCTGTTGCCGTTGAAGTTGAGCGTGACGGCGTTGCCCGCACCCAGCGCCACCGTGCCCAGCGGGGCGGTGATGCTGCCCTGGTTGCTGACCTGCTTGCCCAGCAGTGCCACATAGCCACCACTGGCCGCGTGGATCGTGCCCTGGTTGACGATGCTGGCGGTGCCATTGCCGCTGAATAAGCGCGCATTGCCACTCAGGCTAGCATCATTCAAATCCAGCGTACTGGCTACCAGCGAGCCGACATTGACCTGCGCGCCCTGGCCAAACAGGATGCCGTTGGGGTTGATCAAATACACCTGCCCATTGGCATTGAGGTGCCCGAGAATTTGGCTGCCGTTGGTGTCCACAATGCGGTTCACGGCAATCGCGCTGGCCGAAGGCTGCACAAAGTTCACCGTTTCTTGTTTGGCAATGTTGAAGCTTTGCCAGTTGAGCGACAGGTTCTGGCTCGACTGCGTGATGGTGGTGGTGTGGGCCGATTGCACCATATTGCCCGCCCCTGAAACCACTTGTCCGCCAACGGGCGCGGCTTGCGCAAAGCTGGCGGTGAGCGACAGGGCGGCTGCCACGAGCTTGCGGCTGGAGCCCTTGCCGCGTCCGCGCGCCGATTCGGCGACTGCGACCCAGGCATTTGAGACTTGGTTCCAGACGATGCGGTAAATGTGGTTCATATAGTCTTTTTCAGGATGCAACGAAAATGTGCGCTATCGTACACAAGAGACTTGAATCAAACTTACAAAAACTTGGCGCATACTCAAAACGGTTGAATGAAAGGCCTGCGCCGCAAGCCCCTTCCTTGTCTACCGGAATGTGTTCGATGACAGCCGCAGTGCAACGCAAAAGCTGCTCTCTGAAGCCGGTAACGAGCAGTTGCAGGCCCAAGCGTGAGCGCGCCAGCGCCGCCTGGGCGCCTGAGCTTTAGGCAGGGCGCAAGAACAACCCAAGTCCACCGGCCTTGGCATCGTGCTTGGCCAGGGCTGCCAGGTTGGCCACCTCTTCGGCCTTGGTGTACAGATGGCCGTCTATGGCCACTGCGCCTACGGACACCGTGGTGCAGGGGAAAAAGCGCGGCACGCCGTGGCGGTCTTCTGCCTGTATGCCGCCAGCGGCGCGGGCGTTCTCGTCAAACAACTCTCTGGCACAGTGGTTGAACTGCGCCACCAAGCGCTCGCAGCGCAGCCGCCAGTCCTGGCTTTGGAACAGCACAATGAAATCGTCGCCGCCCACATGGCCCAGGAAGTCGCGCTGCGTGTCGCAATGCTCCATGGCCACGCGTGCCATCAGGCGGATCATCTCGTCGCCGCGCCAGTAACCGTAGTAGTCGTTGTAGGGCTTGAAGTGGTTCAGGTCGGCATAGCAGGCCACAAACTGCAGCTGTTTTTTAAGCAGTCGCTCGATGTGCTGGCTGATCGGAATATTGCCCGGCAAAAAGGTCAGCGGGTTGGCGTGGCGCGCGGCCTCTATGCGCGTCTCGGTGACCGAGCGCACCAGCTGGTCGCCAGTGCCCAGGCCCAGATACCGGCCGTTCTCGGTGACGATAAATCCCTCCGTCAGGTAGCGCTGGTCTTGCGAGGTGAGTATGCCCACCAGTTCGTCGATATTGTGGTCGCGCTCGACAATGCGCGGCGCCAGGTTGGTGTGCATGGCGCAGGACTTGCGGCCCCAGACCTCGCGGTAGTAGAGCCTGGAATAGGCGTTCATAAAGCTGGCGCGGTTGATGATGCCCACCGGCTTGTGCCCCTCCAGCACCGCCAGCGCATGCAGGGCCGTATGCTCCAGAAAAATGCGCGCCACCGCGTCGTTGCAGGCGTCGCTCGATACGGTAGGGGCCTGGGTAATGTCCAGGCTGCTGATCAGGCCGCTGGATGCGACCCGGCTGCTTTCGGGGAACACCGCCACCTGGCTTTCGCCCAGCACGCGCAGTGCCGCCCTGTCCACCAAGGGCTTGGGGTCGGGCTCTGGATAGCCCAGAAAATAGCCCTGGCCGTAGGCAATGCCCAGGTCGCGCAGCACCCGCAGGTCGGCGGCGGTCTCTATGCCCTCGGCCACCAGCGCACTGCCAAAGATGCTGGCAATTTGCTGCAGCGCCTGCACCGTCTTGAGCTTGTCGCCCTGGCTGCTGAGTTCGTGGATGAAGTAGCGGTCTATCTTGACGATCTCGGGTTTGAGCTGCGACCACAGGCGCAGGCTGGAGCGGCCGTCACCAAAGTCGTCCAGTGCCAGGCTCACGCCGGTGCTGCGAATGGCGGTCACTGCGCTGGACAATGCATCCATATCGGGTACCCGCTCATGCTCGGTGATCTCCAACACCAGCTCGCGCGGGCGCACGCCACGCTGACTCACCAGGCGCACCAGATGTTCGGTGCCCCAGCGCTGGAACATGCGCAGCAGGGCGGTGGCGCTGATGTTGACAAACAGGCGCCCGGGGGCACTGCGTGCGCCCCAGTTGGTGAGGATGGTGGAAAGGGCCGCGTGCTCCAGTTCAAAGCGCAGATGCTCCGCGTCGGCAGCCCGGAACAGCGCATCGGGCGTATGCAGGGGCGTGGCCCGCGGGCCGCGTATCAGCGCCTCGTGCGCATACACCAGCGACTTCTCCAGCGTGACAATCGGCTGGTAGACCGGGAACAGGGTCTTGTCTTGCAGTATCTTTTCCAGAGGGCCCTGGCCAGCGGCGCAGGGTATCGGTTGGAGGTTCACGGTCTGTAGCTCAGTCCACACGCTGTATGCGACCCGGTGCAGGTGCGTGCACCACGCCGTGGGCGCGCAGGTAGAGCTTGGTGACCACCAGGTCGATTTCGCCGGTCTGCACATCCTGGCCCTCGCGCAGCACGGAGAAGTTGTCGCCGCCACTGGCCATGAAGTTGTTCACCGTGACCCGGTAGTTTTGCTGCGGCAACAGCGGCACACCGCCCAGCGTGATGGAACCCGGCAGCACACGCGCGCCGGTGCCGGGGGCTGCACCTTCGGGGCTTTGCGCGCTCCAGCGGTAACTAAAGCCCTGCGACACCGACAGCATGCGTCCGCCCTGGGGTTGGGGCTTTTCCCATTGCTGCTCCAGCAGGCGGTGGATTTGCGCGCCGGTCAGGGTCAGAGTCACCAGGTTGTTGTTAAAGGGCAGCACGTTAAAGAGCTGACCAAAGGTCACGGCCACGCTGGCCGACAGATCGGCGCGCAGGCCGCCGGGGTTGGTGAAGGCGATCTGCGCCGCACGCTCGCCGTAGCTGGCGTCGGACGAGCCGGCCAGGAACACATCCGTCATGAAGGCACCCAGCGTGCTTTCGCCCGCGGCATTTTGGCGCCGCTCTAGCGGCTCTGCCACGCGCCCCACCACCAGGTCGGAAATGCTGGCCGTCAGGTCGCCATAGCGCTGCACGATCTTGGCAATCTTCGGGTCGGCTGGAAGGGCCAGGTAGCCACGCGGCAGGGGCAGGGTGTTGCCTGCCGCATCCTTGATGGGCAGGCCATTGGTGACCAAGTGGTTGCTGGCATCCTTGGCAATCACGCGGTGGCTGCGCGCATCCACCGTCAGGTCAATTTGCGTGGCCAATCTGCCATAAGAACCGGTCTGCGTGACCAGCTTGCCGTCGGGTCGAAGGCACACATATTCCTGGTGCGTGTGGCCCGAGACCACCACGTCGATGGCGCTGTCAAAGCGGTCCACCAGGTTCACAATTTCGCCACTAAAGCCGGGGCAGGATTTGTCCAACACCTTCTTGGCCGTGGTCTGTCCGCCCTGGTGGATCAGCACCACGATCACCGTGGCGCCTTTGCGGCGCAGCTCGGGCACCAGCGCGTTGACGGTTTCCACTTCGTCGCGGAATTCCAGGCCGGCCACGCCCGCAGGCGTCACCACGCTGGGCGTGTCTTTGAGGGTCAGGCCTATGAAGGCCACCTTCACACCGCCCACAGTGCGTATGGCATAGGCGCTCAGCAGCGGCTTGGCGCTTTGCTGGTCGATCACATTGGCGGCCAGGTATTGGAAATGCGCGCCGGCAAAGCGCCCATCCCGCATGCAGGTGTCCACACCGATGACACCGGCGCTGCCGTCGGCGGTTTTGGGAAAGCAGCCGCCCTGTTGCAGGCGCAGCAGCTCGGCGCGGCCCTTGTCAAATTCATGGTTGCCGACGCTGGCAATGTCCAGTCCGATGGCGTCTAGCACCTCGATGGTGGGCTCGTCATGGAACAGGCCCGAGGTCAGTGGCGAGGCGCCCAGCATGTCGCCGGCCGCCACCACCAGGGTGTTGCCTGGATTGCGGCTTTTGAGCTGGCGCACCAGCGTAGACAGATAGGCGGCTCCTCCGGCCGACACCCGGCTGCCCTCGGGCCTGTCGGGGTCCGGCACCATCACGCTGCCCGAGGGCGGCGAGATGTTGCCGTGGAAGTCGTTCAGGGCGATCAGCGACAGCGTGATCGGCTTGCGGGACGGCGCCTTTGCCGCCGCCAGACTGCTGCCTGCAGCCACTGTGCAAATGGCTGCGAGCAGCAGGGGGGCGGTAAAGGCGCGCATCTTAGAACTCCGAACGCAGGGTGACGGACAGGTACAGCGGGGCGCTCACGTAGTAGCTGGGAGCCGAACCGCCTGGGCCTTGGGCACGGGTGGTGAAGTTGCTGCCGCTAGGCGAATTGATGCGCAGGTAGTTGGCATCAAACAGGTTCATCACGTTCATCTGGATCGATGGCTTCTTGAAGAATCCGCTGTCTGCAAAGCGGTAACCCGCCGTCACATTGACCACTGCGTAGTCGCCAATGGTTTCGTCGTTCACCAGTGTGGAGTAGGCAGCACCGGTGTACTTCAGGTCCACATTGCCATACCAGTTGGCGTCCTTGTAAGCCACGCTCAGGCCACTCATCCATTCCGGGGTGTCAGGCATTTGCTTGCCGCTGGTGGGTTCCGTGTTGGTAGCCGTGGTGCGCAGATTGCTTTGCATCTTGCTGCTGGTGTAGGACAGGGAACCATAGACCGACCAGTTGTTGCTGAGCTTGTAGCCTGACTCCATCTCAATGCCCTGCGTGCTCACATTGCCGACGTTGTAGTCGATGTACGCCGCAGCTTCTGGAACGTAGGCGCGCGCGATACGGTTGTTGAAATCGATGAGGTACACCGAGCCGGAGAAAGTCCAATTGTCGCGGGCGATGCGGTAGCCCACATCCAGATTGGTGGAGGTTTCCATGTCCATTGCCGGGTTGCGCTGGGTGAAGCCGGTCAACACGCCGTTGACAACCGTGCCACCTGCCAAAAGACCTTCGTAGCTGAAGTTGCCCGGTGCCTTCATGTTCTGCGCGAGGTTGGCAAAAACTTGCTGCTCGTTGTCTAGGCGGTAGCGCAGGCCCAGGCTGGGCAGCAGCTTGCTGTAGGTCTTGTTGACCGCGTAATCTGCGCCCATGCCGGTTCCGATGTTGGCAAAACTTTTGAAGTCGCGCTTGATCTCGGCATTGCGCAAACCCGCTTGCACGGTAAGCTTGTCGTCCATCAGGTTGATGCTGTCCTGCACAAACAGGGACGACGCTGTGCTGATGGTGATCTCATTGCGCGCCATCACCGGCTGGCCATTCTGCTGCAGGATGTAGGAGTCGCTATTGAACTGCCAGGGATCGGCCGCCGTGCCGTCATTGCGCAGCAGTTCGCGCGGTCCGGTTTGCACATGGCGTGCCTGCTCGTACCAGTAGCCGGCCAGGATGTCATGCTTGCCCCAGCGCGTATTGGCCTTCAGGGTCACGCCGGGTCGGTTGGTCTCGGTCACGCTGCTGCCATAGGCCAGCACGGTGTCAAGCGTATCGCCGTCGCCATTGAGGTCTCGCACACCGCCGCCGATCTTGTTGCCGCCAACCGCTTCAGGCAGGGCCTGCAACTGGCTGCCACCGGTGCCGTGGCCATACCAGTAGTAGGGCTCTACCGAAAAGCTGGTGTCCTTGCTGGCCTTGTATTCCACCTTGCCGGTCCACAACAGGTTGAGGAAGGGGTTGATGTTGTCGGCGTAGTAGCCGGCTGCTGGAGCCGACTCGACCTGGGCCGTTCCGTTCACTGCGGTCAGGTGCTTGGGTGGCGTGGCGGCAAAGTCCAGGCTACGGCCCGAGGCAGCAATATCCGCCTTGTTCAGCGTGCGGATATTGTTGTTGTACATCTTGTTCCACAGCAGGCTGGTGGAGGCAAACCAAGTGTCGTTGGGTTTGAACTCCAGGCCCATGTCCACGTGTTCCTTCAAGGCGCCGCCCTGGCCCTTGAACTTGTCGGCGGTGGCGCGCGAGTAGCTGATAAAAGCCTTGGCGCTGTCGCCAGCAAACTTGCCCGTATCCAGGCGGATAAAGCTGCGGTTGGTGCGCAGGTCACCCAAGGTCTGCGTCAGTGCCACGGTGGCCTTGTCCTTGGGCGAGCAGGTGGTCATGCCCACATTGCCACCCGATGCGCCCACGTGCGGCGCTTCGGTATCGGTGGAGCCCTGCGTGACAAATATTTCGCACATATTTTCGGTGTCGGAATATTCCATCGGGTAGACGGCAAAGTTGCCCGAGTCGTTGACCGGTGCACCGTTGATGGTGAAGCCCATCTGGTCGCTGTTGGCACCGCGCACGCGCAGGCCGCCGCCAAACAGGCCGGTGGCATCCTGGCTAAAGGTGTTGACGCCGGGCAGCAGTTCAATCGCCTGGTAGGGGTTGGCCGTGGGGTTGAGCGTGTCCATGTGGGCACGGCTGACCGAGCTGCGCGCCTTGGGTGTGTCTTCTTGTACCAAGAGACCGGTGCCAGTGCCGCCGGGCAGGTTGTCTACCGCAATGCGGCCCACGTCCGTGGTTTGGGCCCACAGGGCGGGGGAGGCGCAAATGCCTGCGATGAGCAGGGCGAGCGGGGCGCGCTTGGAAAGATGCAACATGAATAAACCTCTTGGAAAAAAACAGGAAGAGACGAAAAAGCAAAACGAGAAAAAACTAAGCGGGTGGCAAAAAGTCGATGTCCACCGTGAAGCGGTGCTGCTCCTGTCCGGGCCAAAGCTCAGCTGCAAAGGGCGGATAGCTGCTGCGGCGAACGGTGGAGAGCGCCGCGTCATTGAGCAAGTTGGAGTCGGACCCCTCCAGCAGGCCTGCCTCCAACAGGCTGCCCGCGCGGTTCAGGCTGAACCACAACTTCACCGTGCCTTGGGGCCTTTGCTGGCTGGCCTGGCGTCCGGTGGGATAGCGCTTGTTGGCGTTGAGCAGGGCCTTGAGCCGACCCGCGTATTCGGCCTCGGCCGAGGCGGTAGAAATGGTGGGAGCTGGGGCAGGCGCTGCAACCCTGTGCACCGGCTCTGCGGGTGCCGCATGGGCAACTGGTGTGGGCGCTGCAGGTGCGGCTACTTCGGGCGCGCGTTCAGCTTGGGCGGGTGCGGGTGCAGCTTCGGAGCGGGCTGTTTGGGGCGTGGCGGGTGCGGCCGGTCGGGGTTCATTGGGCAGCGGCTTCGGTTGAGGCGGTGGCGTGAGCGGTGGCAATGTCACCTCTTGCAACACCACGGCCTCCAACGGTTTTTTCAGGATCAACTTCACCGTGGTCTGAAAAATGCCGCTGACCATGAGGAACAGCAACAGGGCGTGTAGGCCTATCACCCAGCACAGGCCGACATAGCGGCGCGATGCGGGGATGCGGTCGTACGAGGCGTAAGCATTCATAAGTGGAAATCCCTTGGCGCCATCCCGCAGCGCAACCTTGTAGGCGCGCTGCGGGATGGCGGGTAGGGGATCAGAAGTCCAGGGTCAGCGTCAGGTTGATGCTGCGGCCCGGCAGGATGTTGAGCACATCCTTGGGGCTGGGATTGCCGCTGCTGAAGTTGGCGGTGGGCGTGGCAATGCCGGTGATGGAATGGCTGTCCATCAGGTTGTTCACGGCAAATTGGACCTTGGTCTGCTTGGCATAAGACGCCGGGGTCTTGATGGTGTAGTTGACAAACAGGTTAGACAAGACCACCGGATCAATCGTGTAGGCCTCGCGGACGGCGTTCTTGGCGCTGTCCACACCGTCGTAATACATCTTGCCGACGCGGTTGGCATTGGCGCCAATGGCCCAGCCATTGCGCTCGTAGTTCACGCCAATGGTCTCGGTGTCCTGGGGTGCGCCCTGCACCCACTTGCCATCGGAATACTTCAGGCTGCCAAGGGTGGCGTTGACATACACGCTAAAGCCGCCGCCCAAGACAAAGTTGATTTCGCCTTCAATGCCCTGGTTGTACTGGGTGCCGCTGGGTGAGAACACCGGGTTGCCGTTGACCAGCACCGAGGTGTAGGTGCTGTCGAGTTCGGTGTAGTACAGGTCGGCCGATGCGGTCCAGGCATCGCTGGTGTAGACGGTGCCGAACTGGGTGGTCGTGGCCTTGGTGGGCTTGGGTGGCACGGCGACCCGGGCGTTGGGAACGTCAAACACACCGGTGCTGGGGATCTGGTCGCCCACGGCGTACTGGCCATAAACCGACCAGTTGGGGGCCAGCTTGTAATGCACATCCAGCGAGGGCAGGGTGTCGCTGTATTCGACCGAGTTGTCTATGCTCTTGGCACCGCCTAACGCGCCCACGGCACCACCGTTGTCGGCCAGGTGGTTGAATTTTTGGCTGTAGGTGGCGTACTTCACGCCGGGGGTGATGCGCAGCGCATCGCTGACCTTGAACTCGTATTCGATATAGGGTTGGGTGGTGACCGTGGTGTAGGTTTCCGAGAAGTTGGGCACAGAGGCGTTCACCCAACTGCGCGGGTCCGACGGAAACTGGTAGCGGTAGCTGTCGGCATTGTCGAGCCACAGGCCGGTGCGCAGAATGCCCATGTCGCTTTCCTTGGACAACTTGAGCAGGTTGCCGTAGGTCTTGTAGCTATTGAGCTTGTCGGTGGCACTGGTGGCGCTGATGCTGGCGCCGTTGTAGTTTTGTTTGTTGGTGTAGCTGTAGCGGTACAGCTTGTCTTCGAGGTGCCAGCCGCCTGGCAGCATCATGTCAATGCCGGCATAGCTGAAGTCGGTCTTGATGTCGTAGAAGTTGAAGCCGTAGTAGTCTGGCTGGGCCGGGCTCTCGTTCATCAAATAGGTGAAGTTGCCGATGTCGTAGTTGGCGCGCGACAGGCCCTTGATGTTGGGCGTGTTGTTCTTCAGGTTGATGTAGGAGGTGAAGGCCGTGAAGGTGGTGGTGGCATCGGCCGCATATTGGTACTTGCCGGAGTAGGCCTTGCGGTCTTGTGAGTTGAAGGTCTGGTAGCCGTTGGACTTGAGGTATTCGGCATTGAACATCAGGCTGGATTTGCCCTCTGCACCAAACTGGCCGGTCTGCTGCTCAAAGCCCAGGATGTTGGTGTTCCACGAACCCATGGAGGCTGTCAGGCTGCTGCGCTTGTCGGCCTCTAAGGTGCGTGAACGCAAATCGACGCTGCCGCCAAAAGTGGCCTGGCCCAGCGTTGCGGCCGATCCGGGGCTGCGGTCCACCACAGCGCCGCCCAATGCCTGGCTGGGAAACCAGACCCAGGAATGGTGGCTCACGCCGTTGGTGTCGTTAAAGGGGATGCCATCAAAGCTAAGCACCATATTGCTGTCGGACAGGCCGCGCATGGTGATCTTGGAGTCGCCCAGGCCCACGCCGTTGGCGGTGTAGCTGAAGACGCCGGGGGTCATGGTCAGCGCCTGGGTGTAGTCGGCGGTGGGCGATGTGAAGTTGCGAATGAAGTCATCGCTGACGATGGACTGGGCCGAGCGGGCGCTTAGCGATCCCTGCGAGGGTGCGGTCTCTGCGGCTTGCAGTGCGGGCACGGAGCCGGTAATTTGTACCGCGTCGAGCTTGAGCTGCGCCTGTGCCATCAAGGGGGTAGCCAGGCACACCAGGGCAACAGCGCGTGACAAATGGATGACGCTGCTGCGCAGGTGAAAGGGGGGATTATTTATTTTCATGGCTTCAAAAAGATAGGTAATGCTGTCGGCGCAAGGCGTCTTCACAGCGGATGTTGCATTGCGCGTATGACATCGCCGTGAATTGCAAGGAAATGTAATCAATTTGCAACAGCCGCTTTGTCTGTCATGCGGACTGCAATCTTTTGTCGTGCAACTGAAATATGGCGCCCCTACACTTCGCCCTTTCGCGGTCTGCGTACAGGCCGGCCGCGCTATTTATGTACAGGTTGGGAAGTATCAAAGTGACTATTCGTATCAATCCGGCGCAAGCTTTTAAAACTTGCGCGGCCGCTGCTGCACTGTTCGTGGTGTCGGCAGTAGCCAGTGCCCAAACCGTGGCCGCTGCAACCGAGCCGCTTGCCAATCCCTACGGCATCCAGGCGGTGTGGGCCCAGGGCGATCTGGTAGCACGCGCCACGCTGCTGATACTGGTGTTGATGAGCATGGCCAGTTGGTATGTGATCGTCACCAAATACCTGGAGCAGGCGCGCGTGAACAAGCAGTCGCGCGCCGTGGGAGACGACTTCTGGGAAAGCAGCTCGCTGCGCCAAAGCGCCGACAAGCTCGATGCCGCCAGCCCCTATCGCTTCATCGCCGACAAGGGCTTGGATAGCGCCAGCAAGCACCATGGTCTGTTGGGCACGATTGATTTCAATACCTGGGTGACCATGAGCATCCAGCGCGCCATCGGCACGGTGCAAAGCCGCCTGCAACAGGGCCTGGCCCTGTTGGCAACAGTGGGTTCTACGGCACCCTTTGTCGGCTTGTTCGGCACGGTCTGGGGTATTTACAACGCGCTGGTCAGCATTGGCATGTCGGGCCAGGCCAGCATCGACAAGGTGGCGGGCCCGGTGGGTGAGTCGCTGATCATGACCGCCATTGGTCTGGCCGTGGCCGTGCCCGCAGTGCTGGGCTACAACTGGCTGGTGCGCCGTAACAAGGTGGCCATGGAAGATGTGCATGCCTTTGGCAACGACCTGCACGCCGTGCTGCTGGCCTCGGGCGGCAAGCCCTGAGCCGCGCCCTGTAGCAGCAAAAGGGTTTTTTCATGGCCATGAATAGGGGCCCTTCCGAGGGCGACGACGAAGTGATGAGCGCCATCAACACCACACCCCTGGTGGATGTGATGTTGGTGCTCTTGATTATTTTTCTGATCACGATTCCGGCGGTCACTACCTCCATCAAGGTCAGTCTGCCCAAGCAGCGAGTGGAGGTACGCGAGACCAAGCCCGAGAACATCATCATCTCGGTGGACCCGTCTGGGCGCAGCTACTGGTTTGATGCGCCGCTTGCAGGCCCCGACGAGCTGCTCAAGCGCCTCAAGCAGACCGCGCAAATGCAGCCCCAGCCCGAAGTGCAGATTCGCGGCGACGCCAGCGCGCGCTATGACGGCGTGGGCCGCATCCTCTATGCCTGCCAACTGGCCGGCATTGCCAAAGTTACCTTTATCACGGAGCCACCTGCCAGCGGCGGGTGACAAGCAAGCATGGCCATGCAAGCCCCCATGAGCAGTTCGGATGATCTCGACGTCATCATGGACATCAACACCACGCCGCTGATCGACGTGATGCTGGTGCTGCTGGTGATGATGATCATCACTATTCCGGTGCAACTGCATGCGGTCAAGTTGGAGCTGCCGGTGGGGCGCCCGCCTATCAGCCAGATCAAGCCCGAGGTGATTCAGATCGACATCGACGCCAGCAGTGCGGTGCATTGGCAGGGCCAGGCGATTGCGCAGGACCAGCTCGAAGAAAACATGCGCCACAGCGCAGCGGCCGCCCCCCAACCCGAGGTGCACCTGCGTACCGACAAGGACGCCAGCTACGCGGTGTTTGCCAATGTGTTGGCCAGTTCGCGCCGCCTGGGCCTCAACCGCATTGCGGTGGTGGGCAGCGAACAGTTTGTGCGCTGATCCATGTCGGCTACTTACGAAAAGCCGGACCTGTCGGGCCGCACCCGTGGCATCGCAGTGGCCCTGGCCGTGCATGCTTTC
Organism: uncultured beta proteobacterium; assembly: GCA_903886275.1. GTDB lineage: Bacteria > Pseudomonadota > Gammaproteobacteria > Burkholderiales > Burkholderiaceae_C > Allorhodoferax. Next base: position 16,743 of record CAISLN010000080.1, read on the forward strand.
TTGGCCTGGCTGCTGATCTCGGGTACCGCGCGCCAAGGCTTTGAGCTGCTGACCAAACCGCTGCAGGCGGTGGTGATTCAGGAGGTGGTGGTGGCGCCGCCCCCGCCCGCGCCCAAGCTGCTGGTGCCGCCCAAGGCCTTGCATGTGCCGCTGCAGCCGCCGCCATTTATACCGACACCCGAAGTGGCGGTGGTGACGCAGCAGACGCTGACTATCGCAGCGGTGGCGGTGGCACATGAGCCAGCACCTGTGGCTCCGGTGGTAGTGGCTGCGCCTGTCGCAGTCGCCACGCCTGCGCCCGCCGCCCGCCAGGACATGGCCATTGTGTGCCCGACCCAGGTGGCGCCCGAAATGCCGCGCCGTGCATTGATAGACGGCACCCAGGGTGTGGTCAAGGCGCAGGTGCGCATCTCGGACGGCGCCGTTCGCGAGGTCATCTTTTTGTCGGGTCCACGCATCTTCTATGCTGCCGTGCGCGCTGCCATGCTGCAGTACAAGTGCAGCCGCGACAGCGCCGACGTGGTGGCCACACAGGACTTCAACTTCAAGTTGCAGCCTTAGTACTGCAAGCCGAAAGCCCGCCCTCGCTTGCATGGCGGCGTCGAAAATCCTCGCCACAGTTACGGCTTTGCCTTGCACTGTCGCTACCTCGTCATTCCTGCTACCCCGTCATTCCCGCGCAGGCGGAAATGACGGCAATTTTCCGACAGCAGGGTGGCGAAGCTCCCGCACAACTTGATCAATGGAGGTCAGGCGCCTAGAATTTTTTCATGTTCCGCGTTATCACCAAGTCTTTAGTGGTCCGCCCGGATGGCCGCAGGCGCCAGGTGGATAAGGGACCGTGGCAGCCGACCGAGGAAAGGGCCAGAGCCTGGGCCGACTTTTTGTTGGCCACCGGGCTCTACGAAACGGTGGTGGTGCAGTCCAATGGGCAAGACGGTGTCACCCAAGCCAGCCACATGGTGCATTGATCGCTAGACAGGACGAGCGCGTATGCGCATCATGTCCATGCGCACCCTGCGCTTTGGATAGAGGGCTCTGATGACCGATAGACCCGCTGCAGCACGCCAGTCCCTTGCACCGCAACTTCTTCCTCCCCTGTTGCGCGCGCTGTTCTTTTCCGAGCAGCCCGCGGTGCCCTGCGACGCCTGCATCCAGACCCATATTTCCTGGGTGCTGCTGGCGGGCGACTATGCCTACAAGTTCAAGAAGCCCTTGAAGCTGGCCTTTCTGGACTTCAGCACGCTGGCTCTGCGCAAACACTATTGCGAAGAGGAGTTGCGGCTCAACCAGCGCTATGCGCCCGATCTCTATCTGGATGTAATGCCCATCTATGGCACGCCCGAGCATCCCGCTTGGAGTGGTGTGGGTGGTCCCATTGAGTACGCCCTGCGCATGCGCCGCTTTGACGACAGGGCGCGGTTGGACCGGGTCTGCGAGCGCGGCGAATTGTCACCGGCCCATCTCACGGGTCTGGCGCGAAACGTCGTGGCGTTTCACCAATCTGCGCAGATCGCGCGGCCCGGTTCGGCGTTTGCCTCAGTGGCCACCATCCGACAGCAGGCCCTCGATAACCTGGACGCCCTGTGCGCCATGGCCAAGGACGCTACCACGCGGGCACTGCGCCAATGGACCGAGCAGCAGTGCCGCTTGTTGGGGCCCTTGATGGAGCGGCGCCAACAGCAGGGCTGGGTGCGCGAATGCCATGGTGACTTGCACCTTGGCAACATGGTGTTGCGCGATGAAAAGGTCACGCTGTTCGACTGCCTGGAGTTCAGCGAGGAGCTGCGTTGGATCGACGTGGCAAGCGACCTGGCCTTCACCTGGGTGGACCTGCTGGCCCACCAACGTCCCGGTCTGGCGAGCTGGTTTTTGAACGAAGCCCTGTTGTGGAGCGGTGACTATGCGTCGGCCCCGCTGCTGCGCTTTTACGCGGTTTACCGCGCGCTGGTGCGGGCCAAGGTGGCCGCGCTGCAATCCAGCCCCAATCCTTCAAACGCTGCGGTGGACTACCAGGCTCTGGCACAGCGCCTGGTCACGCCCCAGCGCTTGAGCCTGCGCATCACCCACGGCCTGTCGGGCTGCGGCAAGACCTTTGCCACCAATGCCCTGCTGCAATCCGATGCCAGCGCCAACACCTTGAGGCTGAGAACGGATGCCGAGCGCAAGCGCCGCCTTCAGCATGGCCTGCTGGAGAAGACCGGCTCCGCGCTGGAGGCCGGCATCTACGCGGTACATGAGAGCGCCAGAACCTATGCCCATCTGTTGGACCTGGCCAGGGACCTGCTGCGCTCGCATTGGTCGGTCGTGGTGGATGGAACTTTTTTGCAGCGCGCCCAGCGCGATGCCTTTGCTCAACTCGCCGCAGAAGAGGGGGTGGACTTCAGCATCATTGCGCCGCAGGCGCCACTGGCCGTTTTGCGCCAACGCGTAAGCCGACGTCAACAGAGCGGGGAAGATCCGTCCGAGGCCACGCTGGAGGTGCTGGCCCATCAACTGGAGGTGCTTGAGCCCCTGGCTGCCGACGAGCCGGTCTGGCCCACGCTGGCCAGCCCCAAGCCCTAATGTTGTTGCGTCGCCCGTAGCTCGGCGCGCGCCGCTGCCAGTTCTTTTTGGTATTGCGGCTTGGTGGCCATCACGGCGTGCAGCGCATAGGCCAGCAGCTTGCTCGCTTCAATATCGCTGCGGTAGTGCACACCGCAGACCAGGCGGTTGGCGGCGTAGTCGTTGGCGCGCAGCAGGATCAGGTCGCGCTTTTCGGGCAGCAGGTCCACCAGGGTCAGTGCCATCAGGTAACCGGTGGTAGCGTGGCCGCTGGGGTAGGCGTCGTTCTTGGTCTTGGTCAAGCAGACCGGGTGCAGGCTGGCATCGAGGTTGTAGGGGCGCACGCGGGCAAAGCCGGTCTTGGCCGGGGCGGTCGCAATGCCTTCGTCATTTTTCACGCGGGCCGAGAACGCCGCCGTCACTGGCAGGGTCTGCGCATTGAACCAATCGCCAAGTTGCGGCCTGAACAAAAAGATGCTTTCTTCCCTGTCGTCCGCCATGGCCATTGCGGTCTGTGCTGCGGTGCGCAGGCTCTCTATGCGGTGCAGCTCGGCGAGTTCGTTGCGGGTCTGCTCGGAATCTGATGCGCCGGGCGCCATCAGGATGTGCAGTGCCTGGGTTTCTTCTGCCGCTACAAACGAGGGGTCCTTGGCATAGCAAGAGAGGCTGCTGGCAAGGCAAAGGCAGAGCGCGCTGAGGGCAGAAATTTTCATGGAGGTTGGTGATGAGATCGAAAAAAATGCGGCGGCCCTTGCGAGCCGCCGCGCCAAACTCTTGGAGAGAGGGACTGTATTGTTGGATTGCGCCAGGCGCAGTCGCACGATAACCCGGATGTGTGACGCGCAATTGAAGGAACTGTGGCAATTGTTTGACAGGGTAGGCTGAGATGCAAGGGCGATCTGCACATGCCCTTGACATCCCTCTGTCATCTGGGTTTGCTGCAATAGCGGGTTAGCCCTTACCTGATTGAAATTGCCATGCGCTACAAACTGCTTTCGGCCCTCTTTGCGCTGCTGCTGTGCGCCACGTATGTGCAAGCAAAGGTGCCCAAGGCCGATCCGGTGTTGCTGCGCTTCTCTACCGTGGGCGATTCGCGCCAAGACCCTAAGGAGGCGGATGCGACCATGCTGCCTCTCACCGCGCAAGACAAGATCTGGCTGCAAAACACCAAAGCCTGGTCGCGCATCATGCGCGGCATTGAGGCGCAAAAATCCAAGCTGCTGTTTTTCAACGGCGACATGATCATGGGTTACGGCCTGGCCGGCCCCACGCCTGGCAACAGCGTGGCCGATGTGGTGGGCGATGGCCTTTTACCGCCAATATGGGCGACCTGATCATTGATGCCGACCGCTTCCAGAAAATTGTCGGCAGCGCAGCAACGCACCTTGATGTGCAAAACAACGGCGCGCTCGACGGCTTGACCAGCGACCAGAGCCAACTCTCCTATAGCTTTGATGTGGCCGATGCGCACTTCACGGTGGTCAACACCGACCCGGTGGGCCGGGACAATTCCGCCCCTGTGGTCTGGTTGGCCAAGGACCTGGAGCAGGCCAGGGCGCGCGGTGCCAAGCAGCTGTTTGTGTTTGGCCACAAGCCTGCGTTTACCTACTACTTTGGCATGGGTGAGAAGCCCCATCCCGGCATTGCCGGCCTGGACAAATCGGAGGCCGTGCGCGATGGTTTCTGGGATGTGATCGAGCCGTTTGGCGCGACTTATTTTTGCGGCCACGAGCATGCATTCCAGATGTCGCAGCCGCGCGGCGCGGCCTGGCAGGTGCTGGTGGGCAGCGGCGGCTCGCCGTGGGACGCGCAGCCCGGTGAAGTCACCAAAGCCCCGGCTACCGACCGCTCTTATGCCTGGGCCACGGTGTCCATTCACCAGAGCGGCCGGGTAGTTGTCGATGCCTATGCCTTTAGCGGCTCCTTGGGTCCGACCCGCCATGTCAAGCATGTGCTGCTGCCGCGCTGACACTGTCTTCAAATTGTCAGAGAAGCATCATCAAATTGCAGCACAGGGTCTTTAGCCTAGCGGTGTGAAAACCTCAGACGACCTCCTCATCGAATCCTTCGCCACCGCGCCTGCGAGCCTTCGCATTGCCATCGTGACGGAGACCTTTGCCCCCGAAGTCAACGGTGTCGCCATGACGCTGGGACGCATTGTGGAGGGTCTGCTGCAGCAGGGCCATGCGGTGCAGCTGGTGCGGCCCCGCCAGGGCCACGAGGCCCAGGCACCGCGCGCCGGGCTGGACCAGGTGCTCTCGCACGGCATACCGGTGCCCACCTATGGCGAGCTGCGCTTTGGCCTGCCCTCCAAGGGGCGCCTGGTCAAGCTCTGGGCCGAACAGCGCCCAGACATCGTGCATGTGGTCACCGAGGGCCCCTTGGGCTGGTCGGCCGTGGCGGCGGCGCGCAAGCTGCATTTGCCGCTGACCAGCTCGTTTCACACCAACTTTCACAGCTACTCGCAGCACTACGGCATGGGCCTGCTCAAGTCACCCATCGAGAGCTATTTGCGCAAGCTGCACAACCGCACCCAGGCCACCATGGTGCCCACGCGCGCCATGCTGCAAGAGCTGCAGGGCCGTGGCTACGACAACGTCACCCTGGTGTCGCGCGGCGTGGCGATTGAACAGTTTCGCCCGGACTGTCGCTCAGAGGCATTGCGCGCCAGTTGGGGCGTGCAGCCAAGCGACCCGGTCGTCATTTTGGTGGGCCGCCTGGCCAAGGAAAAAAATGTCAGCCTGGTGGTGTCGGCGTTTCAAGCCATACGCGCAAGGCTGCCAAGGGCCAAGTTGGTGCTGGTGGGCGATGGCCCCTTGCGCAAATCGCTGCAGGAGCTGGTGCCCGATGCGCACTTTGCCGGCATCCGCCAGGGCGAGGAATTGGCCGCGCATTACGCCAGTGGCGATCTGTTTTTATTCCCCAGCCTGACCGAGACCTTTGGCAACGTGGTGCCCGAGGCGCTGGCCAGTGGACTGGCGGTGCTGTCCTACGCCAATGCGGCGGCGCTGGAACTCATACGCGAGCAACACAACGGCCTGCTGGTGGCCAATGGCGATGAACTCGCCTTTGTGCAGGCCTCTGTGGCGCTGGCGCTGGACCTGCCACTGCAGCAGCGCCTGCGTGCAGCGGCCCCGCACAGCGTGTCGCACCTGGCCTGGAGCGCGGTGAGCAACAGCTTTGAGGGCGTGCTGCGCGATGTGCTGGCGCGCCACGGCCAGCCCCATGACCAGCCCTTTGGCGCGGCCGCTCAGGCCGCGCGTTTGGCTCAGTCGCGCCAGCGCATCAGCGCATCGCCCATACGCAGTTGAGTCCCCTGCGCCAGGCCCTCGCACAGCGAAAAACCGGCCGGTGCCAGGACGATGACGGTAGAGCCATGCTGGAACCAGCCCATCTCCTGACCCTTGGCCAGCGTGGCGTCGCAGGCAATGGTTTTGGCGCCCTTGTAGCCCATGTGGAACAGCACATCCAGAAAGCGCAGCCGGATGCTGGCGACCAAAATCGCCGCCACCGGAACCAGTGCAATGCGCTGGCCATTGATGCTGCCGCTGCCCTTGAGCGTGGTGCTGATAAAGGCGCGCTCGTTTTTGCAAAACAGTTTTTCCACCCTTTTGAGTGCAATCGGATTGACGTTCCAGGTGTCACCCGAAAAGTAGCGCACCTTGTCCACCCTGCAGTCGTAGGGCGCGTGGAAGCGGTGGTACATGGAGGAGGTCAGGCGCAGGGTCACAAAGCTGCCGTTGCGCCAGGGCTCCAGGTTTTCTTGCGAGCCCAGCAGGTCTTCCAGCGTGTACGGAAAGCCCTTGGCCTGAAACACCTTGGTGCCCTCGATCGGCCCCTGCGCGCCGATGATGCCGTCCACCGGGCTGCTCATGACCTGGGGGTCTTGGTCTATGGTGCGCGCGCCCTCTTTGAGCTCGCGGGTGAAGCAGTCGTGCATGCTTTTGAAGTGCTGCTGTTTGGCCTCGCTCAGGTCCAGCGCGCTAAAAAATTTCCAGATGGCGATGGACGCCTTGGCTACCAAGGGGTTTTCTTGTTTGCTCAGGCGTCCCACCATCTGCGTCAACCAGCGCCGTGGCAGCCGGTTGGTGAGCAGGAAGTTCAGGTCCTCGTTGGCCAGGATGTCGTGTATTTGTTTTCTGATGGTCATGTTGAAAGTTTCCTTAGTTTGTTTTGCATGGAAGGCAATACCCCGTGAATGAATCGTTTGGTTTGAATACCTTGGCCCCCTATGTCGCACTGGGCGCTGTGGGCAGCGCGGCCCTGTTCTTGGGCCTTAGCAAGGCGCGTGCGCGCCTGCAACTGTCTTTGGCCAAGCACCGCTCGCTGGCCGGACATCCGCGCATGGCGCGCCGCATTGCGGCCCTCCTGCCCAGCTACCGCTACGACGAAGACCAGGTCTTTGCCATCGATGGCGCGCCGCCCGAGGTGGTGGCCCGGCGCCGCACTGCCTTTGGCAGCCTGGTGGAGCGCGGACAGGTGCGCTATGCCAAGAGCCTGCAGGCCAGTGCGGTGGCCGCAGAGAGTCTGTCGGATCTGCAGTTCGTCAGCGCTTACAGGCTGCCGTTTCAGTTTCGCAAGTTGGCAGCGCAGGGGCTCAAGGTTGGCTCGTTTGTGCAAAGCAGCTCTGGCGTGACCGTGACCGATCTGGATGGCAATGTGTTGTATGACCTGACCGGCTCCTACGGCGTCAACCTGTTTGGCAACGACTTCTACAAGCAGTGCATGGCCGAGGGCGCAGCCCTGGTGGCCGACCTGGGCCCGGTGCTGGGCGCCTACCATCCGGTGATGCTGGACAACCTGCAGCGCCTCAAACGAGTCAGCGCCATGGAGGAGCTGTCCTTTCACATGTCGGGCACCGAGGCGGTGATGCAGGCCGTGCGCCTGGCGCGCTACCACAGCGGTCGCAACAAGCTGGTGCGCTTTTGCGGCTCCTACCACGGCTGGTGGGGCGATGTGCAGCCCGGCATTGGCAACCCCATCCATGCGCGTGACACCTTGAACCTGAGCGAGATGAGCGAGGCCACGCTGCAGGTGCTGCGCAAGCGCCGCGACATTGCCTGCGTGCTCATCAACCCGCTGCAGGCCCTGCACCCCAATAAGCCCGCACCGAGCGATGGCGCCATCATGGACAGCTCGCGCAAGGCGCACTTTGACCGTGCCGCCTATACGGCCTGGTTGCAGGAGCTGCGCAAGATTTGCGATGAGCGCGGCATCTGTCTGATTTTTGACGAGGTGTTTATGGGCTTTCGCTTGGCCCGGGGCGGGGCGCAGGAATACTTTGGCGTGCGCGCCGATCTGGTCACCTATGGCAAGACCCTGGGCGGGGGCTTTCCGATCGGCGTGCTCTGCGGCAAGCGCGCCTGGATGCGGCGCTTTCGCGAGGGCTCGCCCGCCGACATCTGCTTTGCACGCGGCACCTTCAATTCCCACCCCTATGTGATGGGCGCGATGAACCGCTTTTTGCACCGCTTGGAGGACGCCGACATCACCGCGCTCTATACCAATGTGGATGCCACCTGGGATGCGCGCGCCGCTTTGATGAATAGCCGCTTGCAAGAGGCCGGTGTGCCGGTGCAGGTGGCCCATATGTCCTCGGTCTGGACCGTGATGTATACCAAGCCTTCTAGCTTCAACTGGCTGTTTCAGTATTACCTGCGCCAGCAGGGCGTGGCCCTGAGTTGGGTTGGCACGGCGCGCCTGATCTGGAGTCTGAACTTCAGCGATGCTGAGTTTGAGCAGGTGGTGCAATGCTTTGTGCTCGCCGCGCAGGAGATGCAGGCCGACGGTTGGTGGTGGACGGATGGCCTGTCTAGCAACAAGCTGATCAAGCGGCGTTTGCTGCGCGAGATGCTGGCCGCCAAGTTTCGGGGTGTGGGGCAGTAGTTTTGGCAAATGCATAAAAAAAGGGGCGCTGGGTAAGCGCCCCTTTTGTTTGGCGCAGTGCCTCAAGCCGCCGGACCCAGCGTCCCGCGCTGTTCAATCAGCTCGCCACGCAGCAGGGCCAGGGGGGCCTTGTGGTAGAGGTAGATGTCGTGAAAGGGGTCGGTCAGGATCTTGGTCATCCACACCAGACCGTCGAGCACTCCCTTGATGAAGAACAGGTGCACGGTGCGAAACAGCAGTCCGCCCACGCCTATGGCCAGCCACAGCAGACCCACATGGCGGGCAAAACCTTCGAAGCCGATGGCGGCATCGAACAGGCCAAAGGCGGTGGGTTGCAGCCAAAGCAACAAAGGCGCAGCCGCCCAGATCGCCAGCAGCACGATCTTGCGGCGCAGGTTGTAGCCCACCTTGATGGCTTCCTTGGTTTCTTGCGAGGCTTGGTTCACCTCGTCATAGCCCAGGGGCTCGAAGAAAAAATGGCCGCTTTGGCGTGTGGTCATAGACACCAACCAGGCCACCAGGGCGGCGGCGGCGGGGTCCACCAACAGCAGGGCGTAGGCCACCAAGAAGCTGATGGCGCTGATCAGGTGCAAGGTCTGGTTGATACGGCTGTGGTGGTAGTAGCGGTGGTCGTCCCAGCGCTGTGTCTTGAGTTGCCGAAAGAATTCATTCATGAGAGCGGTCTCTTGTTGCGATGCCTTCATGCTAGAAGCAATTGATGGCAAACCCGTGACAAGCCCTGTGACGTTTTGGTGAATGGCGGCGAAGGCATGGCTACGCCACGCCGCCCCGCTTAAGCGAGTCTGCTCACGGCCAGCCGCAGCGCGGCGATGGACGCGTTCACCAGCAATTCCAGTTCTGCCTCGCGCGCCAATGGGCCATCGGCTTGGGTGGCTGTTTTGCAGAGCTTTTCAAGCTCAGCCGCCAGCCTGGACAGGGGCATGGCGCCCAAGGTGGCCGCTGTGCCCTTGAGCGTGTGCATCTGGCGTGCGGCATCGGCCAGCAGCGCAGCCGACAGCTTGCGGTGGTAATCGGGCACGACGCTGAGCAGCTCTTGCTCAAATTGCATCGCCAAATCCACGTAGAGATCTTGCAGGCCGTCCATTTGACTCAGGGCGATGTCCACATCAATCAAGGGCCCATAGGGGTCCGGGGTGGCGCTTGCATATGCTGCTTCAGGCAATGCCAGCTTGTCACCGCCATGTGCATCCGTAGCGGGCGTGAAGCCAGTGGTGCGCAGCAAAAGTGCGACCAGGTAGTTGAGATCAAACGGCTTTCCGACATGCTCGTTCATGCCAGCGCTTAGGCATTCCTGCCGGTCGCTGGCCATGGCGTTGGCGGTCATGGCAATGATGGGGACGGTCTGCATTTTTAGTTCGTTGCGAATCACCCTCGTGGCCGTAAAACCGTCCATCACCGGCATTTGCACGTCCATCAAAATAGCGTCAAAAGCGCTCGCATGGACGGCCTGCTGCAATGCGCTCACGGCGACCAGGCCGTTGTCTGCCAGTTGCACTTGCGCGCCCTCGGCCATCAGCAATTCACACGCGACTTGCTGGTTGATTACATTGTCCTCCACCAACAGCAGGCGCATACCCTTGAGGCGTCCGCCCGATTGGGCGGGGACGCGCCTTGTTCTGCGCAGGGTGCTGCGTCCAGCCCGCGCGTCGCTCACGGCCTCGCTGAGAACGGCGGATGTGATGGGCTTGACCAGATACGCCTGCAGGACGGCCTGTTCCTGGCCGCTGCGCTCGCCCAAGGAATGGCGGCCATGCATGGTCAGCATGATGCAATGGGGCGTGCCAAAAGCGGCACCCAGTTGCCTGAGTGAGGCCAGGGTTTCCCAGCCATCCATGCCCGGCATCTCCCAGTCCACAAAGACCGCTTGATAGGGCGGCTGCTGCTTGCGCGAGCGCTCTTGCACCTTGGCGATCGCCTCCCATCCGCTGGTGGCAAAGTCCGCCTTCCAGCCCAGCGAACGCATCATGGCGCCCATGATTTCAAGCGAGGTCGCGTTGTCGTCCACCACCAGCGCGTCCAGCGGTTCGGGCGCTGGCGCTGGCGCCTGGCTTAAAGGCTCGGCAAGCGGCAAAACAATGTCGAAATAGAAGTCGCTGCCCTGTCCCAGGGTGCTCGTCATGCTGAGCTCGCCGTGCATCAGTTCCACCAGGCGCTTGCAGATGGACAGCCCCAGCCCGGTGCCGCCGTAGCGCCGCGTGGTGGAGGCTTCGGCCTGTGAGAAATCGGAAAAAATCCGGTCCTGATTTTTTGATGCGATGCCAATACCGCTGTCGCGCACCCCTATGCGCAGCAGCGTGGTACCTGGCCGTTGCTCCAGCACCCGCATGTGCACCACCACTTCTCCGCGTTGGGTGAACTTGATCGCATTGCCCCCCAGGTTGATCAGCACCTGCTGCAAACGCAGGGAGTCACCGATCAGCAACGCAGGCAGCAGGGGGTCTATGTCAAACAGCAGCTCGACCGCTTTGTTGCCCCGGTTGGCCGACAAAATGACCGACAGCTCACGCAATAGCCGCTCCGGCGCAAAGGGCTGTGGGTCGAGCTCCAGCTTGCCGGCTTCGATCTTGGAAAAGTCTAGGATATCGTTGAGCAAACCCAGCATGGACTGGGAAGCACTGGAGGCCTTGCTCACGTAGTCGAATTGGCGCAGGTCGAGTTCGGTGGCGTGCAGCAGTTGGAGCATGCCCAAAATGGCGTTCATGGGGGTGCGGATTTCGTGGCTCATATTGGCCAGGAACTGCCCCTTGCTGAGGGTCGCCTGCTCGGCAATGTCGCGTGCCTCTTGCAGGTATTGCTCATGCTGCACGCGCTGGGTGATGTCGCGGTAACAAAAGACCCGGCCTATGGTGCGGTCGCGGTCGCGCGCCGGATGGGAGACGCACTCCAGCACCCTGCCGTCGGCAAGAACCAGCCGCTCAAAGGTGTCGCCACCCAGGTCCAGCTTGAGGTCTATGGCCTGTCTCAATGCGGTGGGGCTGTGCGAGGTGGCAGGGCGCTTGAGCAAAAGGCCTTCGATATAGGTCGCGATGCCGTGGTCGTCGCGCTCGGCCAGCAGTTGCTCGGGCAGCGCCAGCAGCTGCGAGAAGCGCTGGTTCAGGTTCAAAATGACGCCATCGTTGTCGGTCAACAAGATGCCGTCATCGGTCGCCTCCAGGGTGGCTGCCAGGTGCAAGCTGGTGATATGGATCTCCGGCTCTACGGGCTGGCGCATGGCTGCTTGGGCGCGCACCAGATAGAACTCCTGGTGGGCGCCTGCGCGCTGCACAAATTTGTGGACCTCAAACACCGAACCATCGCGACGCTGGTAGCTGCTCTGCGCCTCCATCGGTTTGCTGCTGGCGGCCATTTCTTCCCAGAAGAAGAGGTCCGACAGGGCGCATTCCAGATCGCTGATGGGCCTGTTCACCAGTTCCGGTGCTGCGTAGCCCAGTTCGCTGTGCGCGGCATGGCTGGCAGCCACTATCCGAAGCGAGGCCAGGTCTAGCAGCAGCAAGATCTCGCTGGATGCCTGCAGCAGCAGGGTTTCGACATTCACGCTGTGGCTCCGTTAGACGCGGTGTTGCCACCGTCAAAGAAATAGGTGACGCGCTTGCGCGGGTCCAGGTAGGCGGCGACCTTGGGTGAGAGCAGGACCGGGCGGATGGATTTGAGAATTTGCAAATCCGGCTCGGTCTCCAGATTGAGCATGAGGGCCTCGTCCTTGGGCACCGATGCGTCATACACCAGCACCCAGGGTCGCAGGGGTTTTTGGGGGTTGACCGAAGTGACCACCGCAACCGATGCGTTGGACAGTTGCACGATGGAGCCCGGCGGATGCACCCCCAGGCAGCGGATCAGCAACTGCAAGGCGCGGAGTTCGAACTTGGGTCGGCAATGCGCAAACATATAGGACAGGGCTTCGTGCGGTGTCAGCGACTTGGAGGCATCGGTCGGATTGCACAGTTCATCGTAGTAATTCACCAGCGAGACCACCAGGGCACCGGGCGTCATGGCTTCGCGCTGTATGCCCTTGGGGTAGCCACTGCCGTCCGCGAATTCGTGGTGCTGCGCCAAAATGGCCAGCGCCTGGGCCGAGAGGCCGACCTTTTTGCCAATGGCCAGGCCCCGCTCCACATGGGTGGCCCGGAAATTGAGCTCCGCTTGGGAGGCTTCGGCAGGCGGCCTTTTGACGATGTGGTAGGGAATGTCGTTGAGCCCGATGTCATGCAAGAGCGCACCCAGGCACAGTTCCCGCGCGTCTTGTGGGCCGATCCCCATGTCCTTGGCCATCATCATGCTCAGAATGGCAACGTTCAGGCAGTGGGTATAGACATCGTCACTGCCCGTCTTTTCGCCCATCACATGCAGTGTGGCGTCTGGGCTCGACAAAAACACAAGCACCATCTCGTCCACCAGCAGACCCAGTTCCTGCAGCGTCTCCTTGGGGCGCGAGAGGAGGTTTTTGTTCATGTTCTTGATGACTGCGGTGGCCTTGGAGAAAGCCCTCTGCACACGCTCTACGCTGTCACGCCGCTGTCGGACCCTGCGCTGCAGCAGGAGCGCAGGGTCCCGCTGGGCGATGGGTGTTAGCGCGGTGGCTGCCTGTGCGGATGACGCTGCGATGGAGCAGGGTGCCGGGTCGCTGCGCAGGGGGTCGTACTTGTAGAGCGGCAGTTCCAGGGCAAGCAGCGCGTTGAGCTGGTCCTGGCTGCACACCTTGAAATGATTGAGCGTGAAGGAATGCTTGAACCAGGCCAGCTCCAGCATCACAAAGGCACCGATGTAGAGTTGCTCGGGAGACAGATAGGCGGACTCTGCCGTTTCGGCGCCTGATGGTGTCATTTCTTTTGGTGTAGGACCCTGGTTTCCAGTCGGCACAACGTGTGCGGCGGCTTGCAGGGTTGGGTTGAGCTGCTATTCCTTTCGAGTGTACGGATGTTTTTGTTGCAAAACAGGTGATTTTTCGCGTGCGCCATCCCGCGGCCGCGATGGCCGCCGCTTGCCGGCAGGTTTGCGCCTGCTTCAGGCAGGCGCGGTTTCTTCAATAGCGCTCGGGCACCACCATCTCGCCCGGCACGGGCAGGCGGGTGTAGTCGTCGTTGCGCACACGTGCAGGCAGCACCACCGGCGCATGCACCACCTCGGTGTAGGGGATCTGGTCCAGCAAATGCTGTATGCAGTTCAGGCGCGCGGTCTTTTTGTCCACCGCCTGCACCACCCACCAGGGCGCCTCGGGGATATGGGTGCGCTCTAGCATGATCTCCTTTGCCTTGGTGTATTCCTCCCAGCGCACGCGGCTCTCCAGGTCCATGGGGCTGAGCTTCCATTGCTTGAGCGGGTCGTGGATACGGCCCAGAAAGCGCGAATGCTGCTCTTCATCGGTGATGGAGAACCAGTACTTGATGACCTGGACGCCACTGCGTGCGAGCATCTTCTCGAACTCGGGCACAGTGCGGAAAAACTCTTCGTATTCGTCGTCGGAGCAAAAGCCCATGACGCGTTCCACGCCGGCGCGGTTGTACCAGCTGCGGTCAAACAGCACCATCTCGCCGGCGGCCGGCAGGTGCGACACATAGCGCTGGAAGTACCACTGCGTGCGTTCGCGGTCATTGGGGGCGGGCAGGGCGGCCACGCGGGCCACGCGCGGGTTCAGGCGCTGGGTGATGCGCTTGATCACGCCACCCTTGCCGGCGGCGTCGCGCCCTTCAAACAAAATCACCACCTTGTGGCGGCTTGCCACCACCCAGTCCTGCAGCTTGACCAGCTCACCCTGCAGGCGAAACAGCTCCTGGAAGTAGGTGCGTCTGGCCAGGCGCTGCGCTTCGTCGCGCGGCTTGCCGCTGGCTTGCAGCTCTTCCATATTGCGCTCTTCGAGCTCCATCTCCAGCTCTTCGTCATAGCTGTCGAGCAGGTCTTCGCGCATGCGCTGCATCATTTCCTCTTGTTGCCGCATCATTTCTTCTTGTTGTTCGGTATGAATGGCCATGACAGTCTTCGCTTTCGGATTAAAGAAACAATGGTTAGGAGCATGCTTAGAAAATATTGCAGTTGTGTGACAACCTTCCGATGTGTGGCCTTCACGTCCCTGTCATGCGGCCCCACTAGTATCCTCACCCATGACACCGACCAACGCGATCCCGGCGCCGCCTGCCACCACTTACGATCCCCGCACCATGGCCCTGCAGGCCAGCGTCGCCCTGGCTTATCACATGCTGCCGGCGCGCCGGAGCTAATGCTGGCCCTGGGTTCAACAAGGAAGTGACGCATGCATTGGATGAAGCGGGTCAGCATACGCGCCCGGCTGGGTGCTCTGCTGGTGTTCTCGGTGCTGTCGCTGTGCCTGTTGGGAGGCTTTTCTTCGTGGACGATTCTGCGCATCTCCAGCCAGGCCACCGGCTTTATCGACAAGGAATTCGAGGCGGTACGCACGGTCGGGCGCATACAGACGGCCATCAGTGATGCCAGGCGTTTTGAAAAAGACCTGCTGCTGACGATGGGCGACGACCAGGCCACCGAGCGCTTTAGCGCCCTGTGGGCCACTGAGATTGCACGCATTCGCAACGGCTTGGTGGCGCTGCGTGCACTCAGTCAGGCCGATGCGGCAATCGGCATCGCCGCCATGGGCCAGGGCATAGACGGCTACGAGCGCGGCTTCAAGCAAGTGCGGGAGCAGATCGCGCATGGCGAATTGCACGACCCATGGGCCGCCAACGCAGCGATGACGCCTCTGTTTTCCAGTCTGACGCTGACCGAGCAGTCGCTGGCGACGCTCGCCCGCGCGATAGATACCAGGGCCAATAGCCAGCGCGAGCAACTGGCGCTGGCCGGCGCGGCCGCCCCTTGGTTGGTGATAGGCGCAACGCTGGTGGCTTCGCTGGCTGCTTTGCTGCTGGTGGCCGCAACCCTGCACTCCATCTTGGTGCCGGTGCGTACCCTGCAAAGGCTTGCCAGTGCCTGGGGCGGTGGTGATCTGCGCGAGGGCATGGACCATAAGGGCACAGACGAGCTGTCCCAAGTGATGTCCGATATGGGACGCATGCGCCAGCAACTCTGCACGCTGGTGAGTCGGGTGCAATCCGGCGTGGAGGTGGTGGACAACAACACCGCAGAAATGGCCTTTGCCAATGGCGACCTGTCCAAGCGCACCGAGCAGGCTGGCGCCTCGCTTAAAAATACAGCCCTGTCGGTGGAGCAGTTGTCCGTGGCTGTGCAGCGCACCACCGAATCAGCAAGCCATGGGGTGGTCGCATCGCAACAGGCCATGCAGGTGGCCAAGGATGGCGGGCGCCTGGTGGCCAGCGTGGTGCAGACCATGCAAGCCATCAACGCGTCTTCGCACAAGGTCAACGAGATCATTGGTGTGATCGAGGGCATTGCCTTTCAGACCAATATCCTGGCCCTGAACGCTGCGGTGGAAGCGGCGCGGGCCGCCGAGCAGGGCCGGGGCTTTGCGGTAGTGGCCGCCGAGGTGCGCAGCCTGGCCGCGCGCTCCTCTGTGGCGGCGCGTGAGATCAAGTCCATCATCGGCCATTCGGTGGCGCAGATCGGTGAGGGCAGTGCCCAGGTGGAAAGCGCGGGTCTGAAGATGCAGGAGATCGTGGGCAGCGTGCAGGGCGTGGCCCACATCATCGAAGACATACGCCTGGCAGCCAATGCACAGTTCGATGGCATTCACCGCATCAGCCACGCCATGGACGCCATGGGCCAAGCCACCCAGGAGAACGCCGACATGGTCGAGCAGTCGGCGGCGGGTACGCGCGGCCTGAGCGATGAGGTCGGCCAGTTGCGTTCGGCGCTGCGGGCCTTCAAGCTGGGTGACAGTCCTGTGCTGCGCCCGTTCGCTGCATCCTAAGCCCTGCGGCGCAGGCCGCCCGGCCGTTGCCAAATGCGGCTGGCGGGCTTACTGCGCGTCGGCCAATCGCAGCTCCGGGGTCTCGTGGACTTCGGGCAGGCACAGGCTGCACCAACTGTCGTCAAACAGCGTGTCGAGTATTTTTTTCACACTCAAGTATTTCCAGAACATGGTCGCAGCCTTTGGAGTTGATCAACAGCTCCCAAGGTAACTTTTACGCGTGACGCCTTGGCGACAGTTCTGTGAATCCGCCAAGACAGCGGCGCCGCCGGCAAAGGATAGGTTGGTCCTGGCTATCGAAACGTACGCTATCGTACATAAAGTAATAAATGGATAACAATTGGATAGGAGGCCTATTCAATAGGCAAAAATGCTGCCTGTGAGGCTATCATTGCTACGAAATACAAGGAAACCTAGTTGAAAGGACCTCGCCATGCGCGCCATCCACGAAGCCCGCCGCTTCATCGAAGAAACCCCCCATGAGGAGTCTGCACAGATTCTGGCCCGTCTGGTGTTGGCGCTGGAGACCGAAGTCCAGGTGGCCATTTCAGACATCTACAAGCTCAATCGCAAGCACTTCGAGCTGGCCCTGACGATCTTGCAGGAATGGCGCTTGGCACGCTATTACGCCGGCAAGGCTCGCCTGTTTGATGGCGCTGTGCAAGCGACGGAGTTGGTGCCCAAGGAATAAAGCCTTTGCGGCTGTTAGTCCGGCATGCACAAGGGTCCATCCGCGCAGTTCGTCCAAGGCGTGTGGCAGCTTAGCGCTTGGCCTGCAGATGCAGGCGCACCGGCACGCCCCCATACGGCCCCCACAGCAGCGCCCCTGTGTGCAGTTGCTCATACACGGCCGCGCAGGGTGGGCGTAGTGCCCAGCCCGCCCACCTGATAGCACAGCTCGTGCAGCCCACTGCTGCTGCTGCAACCCGAAAGCGCGCCTTCGCTTCCATGGCCGTGCCACAAACAGCAGGCCTCGCTGCGGCTTGTCCCGCGGGTTTAGATTTTCCATATGAGCGCCATTTTGTTGAAATTTTATATTTTATTAAGGCAACTTCAGAATAATAAAGGAGCCATATTTTTCAAGAAGCAACGACAAGGCATAAAGTGTGCTGCCGACCAATGCAGAGCCTAAAATTATTCCGCTCAAGTAACTGATGTAACCAATCCACTCTAGGGCAAAAAAAGTAAACACTATAAAAATGATACTGGAAATCACCTTGAATTCGGTAAAGAAATAACCATAAGAGGCCAAGCCAAACAATGTGACAAGCATAATTCCATAGCCAATTGCAGACTTGCGATTGTAAAATGGCGATGCAGCTACAAGCAAGCTAATGCCAAGGGTAATTGTGCAGTAATACTGAATGCCAGCATTAAAGAATTCAGTATATTGACCGTATTCTTTGAATGTGGCAATGTAAATGCCAAGAACCAGCATGTGACCAAAGATAACTTTGTTCAGCGTATTTTCTGTGTGGTGAAAAAATAATTTTCCGGGAATGCAAACCATGCTGAAGGAAATTCCACCAGACAAGCAAACTGCTGCAAAGAAGCCGAAAATAGTGGAGTGGTAAGCAAAGGCGAGCGTGCCAAAATAAAGCATTCCATAGAGAGCCGCAACACACTGGACAGGAATGCCGAAATTGAGCAGTTTGGCAATGAACTTCTGCAGAGCTGGTCGTGAATCAATAATCCAGCCTAAAACCATTATGTTGGCAAATGATGCAAACAATGCTACGTAGTAATATTGTGATTTCCAAATAAAATCAGGACGAAAAATTCCAAGCAGGGTGAGGGTAACGAAGACGGCTTGATAATAAACGACGGGAACAGCTTTAATGAACACCCACAGCCCGGAGACAAGCTTTGAAATGACACCGCTAAACGCCACTAGGAAAAAAATGACACCAACAACTTTAATAAAGTTGATCCAGGATAAATAGCTTGACCAACTTGGTTCGGTAGAATTTAGCTCGTTTTTTGAATTGAGCGGTTGTATCGAAGTTTTTTTATCTTCGGCTGTAATATATTTTTGCGCAAGCTCTGTCGCTACTTCTTTGCTTAAGTAGCCATCTTTTTCCATGGAAAAAATCAACTGATTTTTAACATCAGCAACATTGCTTGCTTGAGTCTGTCCAAATGCATTTCCTAAAAAAGCAAGCAGGACAAAAACCATGAAAATTAAATTTTTCATTTTTATTTCTTTGAGAGTTTTGACGCTTGAATTGTCTCATGCGCAATCATTCAAAAATCTCGCTTTCGAAATACCCGAAAACCCAGGAAACGCCACCCGTCGCGACCAGTGGCCTTTGCTACGCGGGCAAAAAGTGCACAAGGTCCATCAGCGCGCGCAGTTCGTTTACGGCATGTGGCACGTCGCGTGCAAACCATTGCGGGCGTTTGCCCGCTTCGTCCCAGGCGCGCAATTTCTGTGCGTCCAAGGCATAGGGGGCTGACTGGAAAGCCAGGCATTCCTGAGGGCCCATGGCTCCGCCTTGCAGCGCCAGGCTGCGCACCGAGTCGGGCGACAGGCGCTCTAGGTACCCTGGCTGGATGGCCACTAAGTAGCGCTTGGCTTGCACATGCAAGCGCACCGGCTCTGCCACGCCAGGGCCCCATACCGCCTCCAGCAGAGTCGCGCCTCTGTGCTCATGCCGGTCATCCACTCCTTGCAGGGTGGGTGTGCCTTCGGGCTCGCCCATCAGGTGGCCCAGGTCATGCAGCCAGCTCGCCAGTTGCAGGGACTGTGAGGCACCGGCAGCGCGCGCCAACTGGCCGCATTGCCAGGCATGTTCGATTTGTGAAATGCCCTCTCCCGCGTAGGCCAGCGCGCCCTTGCGGGTCAACAATTCCAGAATGGCTTGTGGATGGTTCATCACACCATCATGGAAGGTCGTCATGAAGGCTTGATGACAGCGAAGAAGGTGCGCGATCTGCCTTTGGATAACGCGTGTCTGTCATCAATCCTTCACGCCCGGCAGTGACACTGACTGCATGAGTATGCAAGCCGCCTCCGCCATTCGCATCGTTGCCGCCAGCAAGTCGTTCAACCGGCGTGCCAAGGCGCTAGACGGCGTGGGCGCAGCGATTCGGTCTGGCGAATGCGTGGGCCTGCTAGGCGCCTCGGGTTCTGGCAAGTCCACCCTGTTGCGCAGCATCTGCGGCCTAGAGCGGCTCGATGGCGCAAACAGCCATGTCGAAATTTTTGGCCAGACCTTGCAGCGCGGCGGCAGGCTGAGCCCTGACATCCGCGCCCTGCGCCGCCAGACCGGCATCATCTTCCAGCAGTTCAATTTGGTGGGCCGCATGAATGTGCTCTCCAATGTGCTCACCGGCCTGCTGCCAGCCATGCCGCTGTGGCGGTCTTTGAGCGCCCGCTTCACGCCGGCCGAGCAGTTGCAGGCGCTGCGTGCGCTGGACTCTGTGGGCCTGGCCGACTATGCGTTTCAGCGCGCCTCCACGCTCTCGGGCGGGCAGCAGCAGCGCGCTGCCGTGGCCCGCGCCCTGCTGCAGGGTGCGCGCATTTTGCTGGCCGACGAGCCCGTTTCCTCGCTGGACCCGGAGTCGGCCAGGCGCGTGATGGACCTGCTGCACCACCTCAACCGCAGCCAGGGCCTGACCCTGGTGGTGAGCCTGCACAACGTGGCCATGGCCAGGCGCTATTGCGATCGCATCATCGCGCTGCGTGGCGGTGCGCTGGTGTTTGACGGCTCGCCTCTGGAGCTCGACGACGCCCGCCTGCGTCACCTGTATGGCGCCAGCAGCGAGGAGTTGCTGATGGACCACCACCCGCTGGAGGCCCCGGCGCAGCAAGTTTCTCCCCTGCAAGCTCTGGCGGCCTGAGCGCATTTCTTACATTTTTTTTTGGAGTTCCCTCTATGAAGTCTTTTCGCCTGCTCACCGCCTGCGCACTGGCCCTGCTCAGCATCGCTGCCAGCGCCCAGGAAATCAACTTCGGCGTCATCGCCACCGACTCGGCCAGCATCGAGCGCGAGCGCTGGGAGCCGCTGTTTCGTGACATGGAGAAGCAGACCGGCCTGACCATCAAGTCCTTTTACGCACCCGACTACGCCGGCGTGGTCGAAGCCATGCGCTTTAACAAGGTGCAAGTGGCCTGGTATGGCAACAAGGCCGCCATTGACGCGGTGGACCGCTCCGGCGGTGAGGTGTTTGCCCAGGTGCAAAAGGCCGACGGCTCGCTGGGTTACAGCTCGCTCTTGATCACGCAAAAAGACAGCCCCTACAACAACCTGAGCGACTTGCTCAAGAACAGCAAGTCCATCAACTTTGGCATCGGCGACCCAGGTTCCACCAGTGGCTTTTTGGTGCCCAGCTACTACGTGTTTGCCCAGAACAAGGTCGATGCGCGCACCGCCTTCAAGACCATTCGCAATGCCAGCCATGGCGCCAACATGCAAGCCGTGCTGGCGCGCCAACTCGATGTGGCCACCAACAACACCGAAGAGACTGAAAAGCTGGCCGCCAGCAAGCCCGAACTGCTCAAGGAAATCAAGATCATCTGGAAGAGCCCACTGATTCCCAACGACCCGCTGGTGTGGCGCAAGGACCTGGACCCGGCCATCAAGGCCAAGCTCAAGACCTTTTTGCTGGGCTATGGCAAGAGTGATGCCGACAAGGCAGTGCTCAAGGGCATTTACAACTACAGCGGCTTCAAGGAATCGACCAACGAGCAGCTCATTCCCATTCGCCAACTTGAGCTGTTCAAGGACCGCCGCAAGGTGGAAAACGACGAGCAGTACAGCGCCGAAGAAAAGACCAAGCTCTATGCCGAGATCGACAAGAAGCTCGCTGCGCTCAACAAATAATTCAACCGCTGTCACACCCCATGTCCGCCACGGCTGTATCTCCGCGCTTGCAAAATTTGCTGAACCAGTCCGCTGGCGCACGCAGTGGTTGGCGCACGCAAGTGGCTTGGGTGGCGGTGCTGGCCCTGCTGGCCTGGGCCTGGCAGGGCGCCGAGATGCGCCCGCTGGATTTGATCAAGGACGCGGGCAATATGGGCACCTTTGCCCGCGACTTTTTTCCGCCCGACTTCCATGACTGGCGCATCTACCTCAAAGAGATGCTGGTCACCCTGCACATCGCGGTGTGGGGCACGGTGCTGGCCATCATTGCGGCCGTGCCCTTGGGCCTCTTGAGCGCGCACAACGTGGCGCCGGTGTGGGTCTACCAGCCGGTGCGTCGCCTGATGGACGCCTGCCGCGCCATCAACGAGATGGTGTTTGCCATGCTGTTTATCGTGGCCGTGGGACTGGGGCCGTTTGCCGGCGTGCTGGCGCTTTTCATCCACACCACCGGCACCTTGGCCAAGCTGTTTGCCGAAGCGGTGGAGGCGATTGACCCGCGCCCGGTAGAAGGCATACGCGCCACCGGTGCCCACAAGCTGGCCGAAATTGCCTATGGCGTGATCCCGCAGGTGATGCCGCTGTGGCTGTCCTATTCGCTGTACCGCTTTGAGTCCAATGTGCGCTCGGCCTCGGTGGTGGGCATGGTCGGGGCTGGTGGCATTGGCGTGGTGCTGTACGAGGTGATTCGCAGTTTCCAATACGCGCAAACCTGTGCCGTGCTCTTGATGCTGGTGCTCACCGTGACGGTCATTGATGTGTTCTCGGCATGGCTGCGCCAGCGCTTCATTTAGCCTGGGCCAAAGCAAATGCGGTCCGCCCCGGAAGGAATTTCATTGCCAGCCCTTAGCAAGACGGATAGCAAATCAGACCTGATCGTGGTGGGTGCCGGCATTGTCGGCCTGGCCTGTGCACTGGTCGCCGTGGAGCAGGGACTGAGCGTGCAGGTGGTGGAGCGCGAGCCGTTTTGCACCGGTGCCTCCATCCGCAACTTCGGCTTTGTCACGGTGACCGGCCAGGGCAGCGGTGCCACCTGGCGGCGTGCACGGCGCTCGCGCGACATCTGGGCGCAAATTGCACCGCAGGCCGGCATTGCGGTGGAACACACCGGCCTGTACGTGCTGGCCCAGCGCGCCGAGGCCGAGAGTGTGCTGCGCGAATTGCTGTTGACCGAAGAGGGGGCAGACCTGCGCTGGCTGGCCCCCGACAAGCTGCGCGAACAGGCGCCGCACCTGGCCCATGCACATGTGCGGGGCGCGCTCTACAGCCCGCATGAGCTGCGCGTGGAAGCCCGCTTTGCCGTGGAGCGGTTGCGCCTGTGGCTGGCCTCGCGCGGTGTGCGCTTCCACATGGGGCAGGCGGTGCAGCAGGTCCAGACCGGGCGCGTGCAACTGGCCGAAAAAGAGTTACAGGCCGAGCGCATTGTGGTCTGCCCCGGGCCCGATACGCACAGCCTGTTTCCCGCAACTTTTGCCAAGTACAACACCCAGCTGTGCCAGTTGCAGATGCTGCGCATACGTCCGCCGCAAGGCTACTTGCTGGGCGCTGCCGTGATGAGCGACCTGAGCCTGGTGCGTTAC
The DNA here is from genome assembly GCA_903886275.1 of uncultured beta proteobacterium. Lineage (GTDB taxonomy): Bacteria > Pseudomonadota > Gammaproteobacteria > Burkholderiales > Burkholderiaceae_C > Allorhodoferax. The sequence goes on from CAISLN010000080.1 coordinate 39,470, forward strand.
CGGGGCTTCTATGGGTTGCCCGGCGCCGTGCGCCTGCAGGACCGCTTGCGCCTGGAGATGGCGCGCGAACTGGAGCATGGCATCCACTTGATCGTGGTGCAAAGTGCCGATGGCAGCCTGGTGGTGGGCGACTCCCATCAATACGGTGCCGCTATGGCGCCCTTTGTGCCGGCGCAGGCCGAGCAGCTCATTCTGGCCGAGATGCAGCGCCTGCTGTGCCTGGGCCATTACCAGGTGGAGGAGCGCTGGACCGGCATCTACCCCAGCGGACCCCAGGATGCGATTATCGAGACCGTGCTTGCCGATGTGCAGTTGCTCAGTGTGACGAGCGGCACCGGCATGAGCATGGCCTTTGCGTTGGCGCAAGAATGCCTGATGGGCGAAAGGATAGCTGCATGACAACAACGATTCGGGGCGTGGTTTTTGACTGGGCCGGCACCATTGTGGACTTTGGCAGTCTGGCGCCCATGGGTGCCTTTGTGCGCCTGTTTGCCAACCATGGCATTGGCATCAGCATTGCCCAGGCGCGCTTGCCCATGGGTCTTCCCAAGCTGGCACATATTGAGGCGCTGGGCGCCATGCCCGCCATTGCCACCCAGTGGCAAATGGTCAAGGGCCGCAGTTTTTCGCCACAGGATGCACAAGCCCTGTTGCAGGAGTTTGTGCCCATGAGCGCGGCCAGCGCCCTGGCGCACAGCGACTTCATCCCCGGCTTTTTGGACAGCTACGCCTGGCTCCAGCAGCAGGGCATGGGCGTGGCCACCACCACCGGCTACACCCGCTTCATCATGGAGCCGCTGATTGCGCTGGCGGCACAAGGGGGCTTTACGCCCGCGCGCACCATCTGCTGTGACGATGTGGCGCACAGCCGCCCCAGCCCCTTGGGCATGCAGGAATGCATGGCCACGCTGGGCCTGAGCGGACAGGGCGCGCGCGTGGTCAAGGTGGACGACACCCTGCCCGGTTTGCAAGAAGGCCTCAACGCCGCTTGCTGGACCGTGGCGGTGGCGGCCAGTGGCAATGCCCTGGGCTGGTCTTGGGACCAGTGGGTGAACGCCAGCGAGGACGAGCGCGAGCATGCCCTGGTGGATGCCCGCGCCACCCTGCGCGCGGGTGGCGCCCATGAGGTGATCGACAGCGTGGCCGATCTGCGCTCTGCCCTTGCCGCCATCGAGGCACGCATTGCCGCTGGCGAGACGCCCTAAAGGGGACATCGGTCGGCCCAGCAGAACGCGCTGCCCTTTCGATCAATCAAGTTTTGGTTGCGGGTGCGCTCAGAAATTTCCGCAATGCGCCAGAACCCTTGTTGGCTAAACGTTGTCCAGCTGGTCTGGCTTGGCGTTGCTGAGCAGGTCAAAGAGCAGATGCGCAACCTTCTCGGAAGACGCAGGGTTTTGCCCGGTGATCAGCAAACCATCGATCAGGGCGAACGGTACCCAATCGTCGCGCTTGTGGTAGGTCGCGCCATTGGCTTTGAGCATGTCTTCCACCAAAAACGGCACGATATCGCTTAAGCCCACCGCGTCCTCTTCGGTATTGGTAAAGCCGGTGACGTTCTTGCCCTTGACCAAATAGTCGCCATTGGCGATGCGCACGTCTTTCAAAACCCCTGGAGCGTGGCAGACGAAGGCAACCGGTTTGTTGGCGTTGTAGAAATCGGCAATCAAGCGGATGGAGTTCGCATCATTCGCCAAATCCCACAGCGGGCCGTGACCGCCTGGGTAGAACACTGCGTCGTAATCAGCCATGTTGACGCTGCCAAGTTTGACGGTGTTTGCCAGTTGTTGCAGCAGCGCCGGGTCTGTCGCCATGCGCTGCGTTGCTGCGGTCTGGGATTCAGGCAAGTCGCTCTTGGGGTCTATCGGGGGCTGTCCGCCGTGGGGCGAGCACAGGGTAATGGCGACCCCCTTGTCTTTTAATGCGTAAAAAGGAGCGGCGAGCTCTTCGGTCCAAAAGCCGGTCTTGAGCCCGGTGTTGCCCAGGTCGGAATGGCTGGTAAGAACAAACAATATTTTTTTCATGAAGGAGGGTCCGAAATACTGGATTAAAAGAGACGAATCTTACGCAGGAGCCTGGCTTCAAACAAGGCGAAAACTCGCACATTCGTGCCTAAAATAGTCAAATATTTGGAATTGTGGTGGAATCGATCTCTTTTTATTGCCTAATTCAACAATGGAAAAAGACGCTCTCTACCAGGCTGCTTGGCAGCTATTGACGCAATGCAACGGGGCTCACTCAGCGGGTGGACGACCGGTGGGTAACACTTTTCGCGAAGGCAAATTCAGCACTTCACTGCCAAGCGTACGGCTGTTTTACCAAACGCAGGTCCAGCAAAAAGAGGCCGGGGTTTATGCACCTTCTTTGGTGTTCATTTTTTCAGGCGCCAAGCATGGCGAGCTAGGGCGCTGGCGATTTACCTACGATGCCGACAACTACCTTTTGCTGACCTCCACCTATCCGCTGCAATGCAAAGTGGATGCAAGTGCTGCGGTGCCCTTGTTGGGGATTCAAATCGACCTGGACCGGACCATGGTCAGCCAACTGCTGCACGACATCGGTGAGACCGACAAGGCCTCCCAGGCAAGCAACCGCGGGCGGCTGTCGGGCATTGAATGCTGTCCCGTGACGCCATTGATCAGACGCCATGTGGGTGAACTGCTGCTGACCCTGCAGAGCCCTGTAGAGGCGCGTCTTTTTGGCCATGAGCGCGTGCGTGCAGCGGTGTACGCCTTGATGCAAAGTGAAGGCCGCTTGCACTTGCAACACTGGAGCCAGATGGACGGACAGTTCGCGCATTTTCAAAAAGCGGTCGCCTATATCCAAGCAAACTATCAAAACGCTATCGATATCGAAACGCTATCGGAACAATCGGGCCTGGGCGCAGCTACGTTGAACCGTGTATTCAAACGCTATGCTTCAGATTCACCGATTCAATATTTGAAAAAGGTCCGTTTGAATGTGGCGCGCACCCAAATTATTCAGTCCGGCGCCAGCGTACAGACCGCGGCCTATAGCGTTGGCTACGAGAGTCCCTCGCAATTCAGCCGTGAATTCAAACGCTATTTCGGATACCCGCCCAAGCAAAGCCGCGCCGCTTAAGAGTGGGATGAATGGCGGCCCAGGTGGCTGCGCGCGCTGGTGCTTGCCTGAACGGTCAGGCCGTGCTCGGCAATCAGACGAATCCTAGCTATTTGGCAGGTACTCGGCAGCCTTCGCCCAGTCGTTAAAAAGGTCGCGCAGTTCGTCCGGCAAATGCGTCACGAAATCAATATCCAGCGGATACGTGTCAGCAAGGAAATAGCGACAGGCGTCGAGCAGAACTTTCCCTTGGCGCGCATCTTTGGGCCGTTTCTGTGCGTTGCGTTCTGGTTTCTTGGACAGCCAGAGCTTGTGCACAGCCATCCAGCGCGGGTCTGGAACGTAGAGGGGGCATGCCCGGTGCCGCTGGGTGGACACCACCACGAAAGCTGCTTTGCCGCGCAGCAGCCACTCTTGCTCGACCAGTGAAGCCATGGGCTCGAACACTTCCGTTTTCGGTAGCGGGGAACGGCTTGGCGCCGCAAGCAGTTCGACTTCGTAGCCGGCACTATTCATCGCTTGGTACGGCTTCTTGGGATTGAGGCGGTAAGTGGAGTCGATGGATTGCAGCACCGCCATCAATGACTTTCTGCCAGCGACAGATGCGTCCGACACCAGCCGCGCTAAGGAGACTGACGAACCCCGACACCAGGCCAAATCGAAATCTTGCGTCGGCTCGTTGCCAGCAGGAAATTTGGCGCCACACAGCGTCTCATATGCGGAAAACGCATTGCTTCCGACAACGAGCAAGTCATTTCTCAGGAGTCCCGCGACATCGAGTGCCCGCAACAGTTCGCCTTGTTTATCAAGCATCACGGGCAGCCGCAGGGCTCGGTATTGGAGTGCGCGCTGCTCTATAAGAACGTCGGCTTCGGAGGCCCGTCTTTTGGCAAGGTCCTTTTCCGCAACAAAGGCATCAAAAATGGCTTGCGTTTGCGGTGAACGCGCGCCTTTCGTGGTGCCGTTGTCGTTGCCGTTTTGCTTCACTGCGAGATAGGCAGTGCCACCTTTGGATTGCCAGAACATCGAGCAAGGCAGAGTGGCCAGCGTTTGGCGCGCCTGGTGCCACTGGTCGTATGCGGCTTCCAGGTTGGCGATCACCTGCCCGCAGTCTGATGGAAACTGGATGAAATCAGATTTCTTGTAGACCATAAGTCTTTGGCTTTAAACATATTCCACCAGTCTTGCGAAAATTTGCTGGCGATTGGTGGAAAGCCGCGCCAGAGATTAAATTTCAAACAGCGCCGGGTTCTGTATTCTCAGTCCTGAAGATTTTGCGGCGTTGGCGCAGAACTCCAGCTTGACCCTCACGGTGCGCTGCGCCGCTTCAAGCCTTGCGCACCGACACAATCTTGGATCCTCTTCCTCCGCGTTTTTCAAAATGGCGCAGGGCTAAAAAGGTGGCCCCGCCCAGCAGGCAGGAGGCGGCAAAAAAGGCGCCATAGGCCAGTGGCCAGGGCACGCCCTGGGTCATCATCGAAAACTCCGACATGCCGCCCATGCCAGCCAGGATGTTGATGGGCATGAAGACCACACCAAACACGGTGAGCTTGTTGATGCGCCGGTTCTGGTTGATGTTGATGAAACCAATCGTGGCATCCATCAGGAAGTTGATCTTGTCGAACAGGAACGAGGTGTGGCTGTTGAGCGACTCGATGTTGCGCAGCACCTGGCGCGATTCCTCATGCTGCTCGTTGGACAGCACGCGGCTGCGCATCAAAAAGTTGATGGCGCGTTGGGTGTCCAGGATGTTGCCGCGAATGCGCCCGTTGAGGTCTTCTTCCTCGGCGATGTCGCCCAAAATGGCGGCGGCCTCGGTGTCGGTGATGGCTTCGCTCAGCACCTGGCGCCCGACCTTGCCCAGCGTGGTGTAAATGTCCTCCAGCGAGTCGGCGGAATATTCCACATCGGCTCCGTACAGGTCCAGCACCAGATCAAAGCAGTCGTTGGCATAGCCCGGCTGTGCATGGGCGCGCAGCCGCTGCAGCCGAAACACCGGCAGCTCCTCGTTGCGCAGGGTAAAGAGAATGCCCTGGTACAGGATAAAGGCCACCGGAACGCTTCTGGAACTGCCGGCCCGGTCGAGCAAAAAATTGGAATGCAGATGCATCTCGCCCGAGCTCTCCACATGAAAGCGCGAGCTCACCTCCAGGTCGGTGGCGTCACCCGGGTCCGCCAGCGCTAAGCCGAAGTGGGAGCCGACAAAATTGCGCTCGGCCTTGGTGACGTTGATCAGGTCGATCCAGATCGGCTTGATGCCCTCCAGGTCTTTGCGGCTGGAGATGGTGACCTGCTGCAGCTTGCCCTCCACCAGCGCAAAGGCGCAGATCTGGCTCTCGTCAAAACTGGGTTCGCGGTCACCCACGAGCTGCTCGCGGCAGGCATCGGACACCTCCCACAGCACGTTGTTGGCCAGCTCTTCGGGAATCTGGGACCACACGGTACGTGCGGCTTCTTGCTCCAGCGCCTCCAGGATGGTGGCGATTTCTTCGGCGGGCAGGGGCTCCAGCAGGTTTTTCAGCTCGGCCAGGTGCTGCCTTTGCACCAGGGTTTCGACCATTTGCTGGCGCGGCATGCTTTGCAGGTGAACCATGTCTTCAATCATTTTTTGGCGGGCAAGTACGTCTTTGACTTTTTCGAGTTGCATGGTGTGGGCTCTTCAGGGCTATGCGCGACAGTAGCACGCTAGCGGCCAGCCTGGCTTGTGGTGGGGCGGCGCGGCTTGACGCAGCTGTCACCCGCGTGAAACAGGCGTGCACTATGCTCAGCCACAAGGCTGCTTCCGCCCCCACCGAAAGATACGCATGGACCGCGACAAGATACTGCTGACGCCCGGGCCTCTCACCACCACGCTGCGCACCAAGCTGGCCATGCTCAAGGACTGGGGCTCCTGGGACGCCGAGTTCAACGCGGTGACGGCCCGTGTGCGCCACGGCCTGCTGGACATTCTTCACGCTGGCGAAAGCCATGTGCTGGTGCCCTTGCAGGGCAGCGGCACCTTCAGCGTGGAGGCGGCGGTGGCCACGCTCGTGCCCCATGACGGCCATGTGCTGGTGCTGGACAACGGCGCCTATTGCAAGCGCGCGGCCCGTCTCACCACCTTGATGGGGCGCTGGGCCAGCAGCCTGTTGTTTGACGAGTCACAGCCGGTGGACCCGCAAGCGCTGGAGCAGTTTTTGCGCGATGACCCCTCGGTCACCCATGTGCTGCTGGTGCACTGCGAGACCGGTGCCGGTGTGCTAAACCCCTTGCAGGAAGTGGCCGATGTGTGCGCGCGCTTCCAGGTGGGGCTGATCGTGGATGCCATGAGTTCGTTCGGCGCGCTCCCTATCGACGCGCGCAGCACCCGCTTTGATGCGCTGGTCGCAGCCAGCGGCAAATGCCTGGAGGGCGTGCCCGGCATGGGCTTTGTGTTGATCCGCAAGGAGGTGTTGGCGGCCTGCGAGGGGCGCAGCCAGTCGCTGTCCATGGACCTGTTTGACCAGCATGCCTATATGGAGAAGACCGGCCAATGGCGCTTTACACCGCCCACCCATGTGGTGGTGGCGCTGGCCGAAGCGATGGCCCAGTTCGAGCAGGAGGGCGGTCAGTCGGCGCGCTTGGCGCGCTACACGCGCAACTGCGAGACCCTGCTGGCGGGCATGCAAGCGCTGGGCTTGAAGCCGTTTTTAGACCCTGCGGTGCAGGCGCCCATCATCGTCACCTTCCACGCGCCTATGCTGCCCGGCTACGATTTCAAAACCTTTTACGCGGCGGTGCGAGCGCGGGGGTTTTTGCTTTATCCCGGCAAGCTCACGCAGATCGAAACCTTTCGCGTCGGCTGCATTGGTGCGATAGGCGAGAACGAAATCACGCAGGCGGTGCATGCGATTGGGTTGGCGCTGCAGGAACTCAAAAATTCTTGAAGCGCAGTGCCATGGTGTCCTGTGCCTAGAGGCTGCTACCTCTTTATGGCTGATGCCCCTGCAGCGGGTCTAGGCGTTGGCCGCGCAGCAGGGCCAGCGGGGAGGCCCAGTACTCCTGGATGTTGTGGACAGGGTCCAGCAAAATCTTGCAGCACCAGGCCAGTCCCCACGCCGGGCTGCGAATCACAAACAGGTGCAGGGTACGAAACAGCAGGCCGCCCGCGCCCAGGGCCAGCCACAGCAGACCCACATCGTGCAGATAGCCCGACAGGCCCACGGCGGGCGCTATCAGGCCAAGCAGGCTGGGGCTCAAGGCCAAGAGCAGCGGCAGCGACAGCCAGACCGCAATCAGGATGGTCTTGCGCCGCATGTTAAAGCCCACCTTGATGTCTTCCTTGTGCGCGTAACTGGTGTTGTTGATGGCGTCAAAACCGCGTGGCTCGAAAAAAATATGGCCGCTCTGGCGCGTCACCATACCCACCGCCCAGCCCACCAGACCTGCGCTCGCCGGGTCTACAAACAGCAGCGCATAGGCCACCAAAAAGCTGATGGCGCTGAGGAGGTGCAGGCTCTGGTTGATCCGGCACTGGTGGTAATAGCGGTGGTCGTCCCACTGCAGTTGTTGTATTTTTTTCCAGAAATCGCGCATCGGTTTACTCCTTGGGTCCAGTTGAAAGGCAGTGCGGCTGCACCTGCAAACCAATGTAAAAAGCCCCTGTGACAGTGCGGTGAATCGCTCCGTGATGCCTGCATGACTATTGCGCCACATCAATGGGGAGGCGTCTGACATCAAAGCTTCATGCGGCGAACCTAAGCTGCACTCAGTCGTTCATTTCGAGCGGCGCTGCGAGGTTCCCTTTGAAATACCAAGTTGAAAGCGCATACCCCATGCTGGGTCCGCTGCTGCCCGAGGGGGGCGTACGCGAGCTGCGCCTGAATGACCATGCGTTGGCGATTGCCGTTGCAGCCAAGAGCGTGACCCTGCCCTATGGCCAGGAAATCCGCGTGGTGCACTGCGTCTCGGGGGAGGTTATCTTTCGCAAGACCGCGACCACCATCGCCCCGCAGGGGGACGAATGATGCGCAGCCTTTAAGAAGCGTTGGCGCCGCCTATGTGCACCAGGGCGTGCTGCAGGCTCATGCGGTCCAGCGCAGCGGTGGGCAGTGCCACAAGCAGCTCAATGCGCCGGCGCAGGTTGGCGGCGGCCGCCACCATGGCGTGGTGTTGGGCCTGTGCATCGCCGCTTGCGGCTGCGGGGTTGTCCACATGCCAGTGGGCCGACAGGGGCTGGCCGGGCCAGACCGGGCTCATGTTTTCCGCTGCATCGTCACACACCGTCAAGACATAGTCCATGCGGGGGGCACCCGGCAGGGCGAATTCGTCCCAGGGCTTGCTGCGCAGTCCCTGGGTTGGAAAGTCATGGGCCTGCAAAAATTCCAGGGCCAGTGGATTGATTTCACCGGTGGGAAAGCTGCCGGCCGAATAGGCCTTGAAGCGGCCCTTGCCCAGGGCGTTGAGTTGCGACTCTGCAATCAGGCTGCGGGCCGAATTGCAAGTGCACAAGAAAAGAACATTGAATACTTTTTCATCCATGGGTAACTCCACATTAAAGGCCTACCCATTCTATGTGCAGCAAGTGCCCTCGGCCGGCGGGCCGGGGGGTGTGCAAGCTGCCCGCCGAATGCGGGCATTGTCCAAGTTGCCTCAGCTGTAGCTGACCGCAAGGTTGGAGGCTGCGACCGTCACCGTCTTGCCCACCGCGCCGGCGTAGGTCTTGGACTGGATGCTGTCCACAAACACAAACTCGCCCTTCACATTGGCAGCGCTCACCGTCATCAGCAGGTAGCCCCGGCGCATCGTGTCGGAGTAGTTGACATCGCTGATCAGGCCCATGCCGGTACCGTTGACGCCCTTGGTGAGCAGGGTGCCGTCAATGGTGGAGGCCAACCCGCCCAGGCCGGCGCTTTCATAGCCCGGTGCGGTGACCGAGCTGGTGGCGAACTCCACGCCGATCTGGGCCGTGCCGTCCAGCGACTTGAGGTTGTTGAACCAGGCGTTGTGCGAGTCGCCCGACAGCACCACCAGCTTTTTGCCGGTGGCCTTGACGGTTTGCAGCAGGGTTTCGCGCTGTATGGGGTAGCCATCCCAAGAGTCCATATTGATCGGGATCTTGGTTTCGGTGCGCGCGCCGCTCAGGTAGGTGGTCACAGCCGTGGTGAAGGCGGCCGTGCCCTGGGCAAAGGCGGCCACAACGGACTGCGGGTACCACAGCTTGGCCATGATGTCCTGGTTGCCCACGATCTGCCAGGTGGTGGTGGCGCTGGCAATGTTGCCGGTCAGCCACTTGAACTGGGTGTCGCTGATCATCTTGTTGGCTGCATCCGGATAGACGCCGTTGGTGAGCGTCAGTCCGGCCGCATAGTCGGCCCAGTTATAGGGCTGCACCTTGGCATCAAACGGGTCGCCGTAATAGCCATAGACCTGCTTGGTGCGGCCCTCGATGCGGGTGTCTAGCATGTGCAGACTGAACAGGGTGCCGAAGTCAAACTTGCGGTAGATCTTCAAGAGGTTGCTGGCATCGGGCGTGCGAATCGGCATCCACTCGTGGTAGGCCTGTGCGGCCACCGCCTTGCGTGCGGACCAACTGCCTTGGGTTGCGATATCGTGGTTTTGCGCGCCGTCCATATAGGCGTTGTTGGCAAATTCATGGTCGTCCCAGATCGTGATCCAGGGCATCTTGGCGTGCAGGGCCTGCAGGTTGGCGTCCAGCCGGTACTGCGCGTAACGGCTGCGGTAGTCGCTCAGGCTGACGATGTCGTTGGCCGGCGTGACCACGCGCCCCAGGGTGACCGCAGTGACCTTCGTGTTGGTGGCATCGGTGTTGCCGAACTTGGCTGGGTCGGAGCCGTATTCGTAAATGTAGTCACCCAGGTGGATGGCAAATTGGGCGCCGGAGTTGAGCGCGCTGTCGTACACATTGAAGAAGCCGGCCGAATACAGGGTGCAGGAAAACACCGCAAACTTCACCGAGGTGGCCACAGCCGAGGGCAGGGTGCGCGTGTTGCCCACTGGCGACGCGTTGCCTTGCGCATCGATGAAGCGGTAGACGTAGCTGTTGTCCGGGGCCAGGCCGGTGGCATCGACCTTGGCAGTGTTGCCTGCTGCCATGCTGGCGGTCACGGTGCCGGCGCTGATGATGTTGGCAAAGGCGGCGTCGCTGGCGACCTGCCAGCTCAGGGCGACATCGCCCTCCTGGTCGGGGCGCTTGGCATGGGTCCACAGGATGATGCGGTCGGCCAGTGGGTCGCCGCTGGCCACGCCATAAAGGAATTGAGCCGGCGTGGTGCTGGAGCCGCCACCGCCGCATGCGGCAAGGCCTGCCGAGCCACCGATGGCGGTAAGCGTGGTGGTCAAAAAATTGCGTCGGGTCGGGTGCGTCATGGGATGGGCCTGTTGGTTGAAGGCGAAATTTCAACAGCGGCGTATGACGGTTTAAAGAAAAGGGTTATTGCCGTGTGGGGCTGCAACAGACGCGCGTCTGTCACCCAATTTTCATCCTGCTGCGCAATCATGGTGCTGCGGCGCTTTGCCGCGACTCCCCAACTTTGCGAGACAACCATGAATCAAGACACCCAGCATGAGATTGAGATTGTTCCCCCAAGCGATGCGTTTGAAGACGAATTTGAAACCATTGGGGATTACCACCGCAAGGCAGCCCACCATTTCGCTGAGGCTGCTAAGCACCACCTGGCCGCTGCCGACGCGGATGAAGACGGTGACGAAGAGGCGATGGACCTGCACGCCTTCAAGGCCTACCGCCACCAGCTCAATGGCGTGCAGTGCGCAGAGATCGCAGTGATGGAAAGCGAAACTGACGAGACCGACGAAGCAGGCGAAGAGGCAGCGGTCAGCGCCTAAACCTTCAACCCTGCAGGCAGGTCGCAAGGCCTGCCCGCATCGCAGCTTGGGGCCGTGCTCAGTGGTCCCAGCCGTCGCGCTGCAGCAGCGAGCCGGCAAACATGCCCACATGCACCGGTTGCTGCAGGGCATGGTGTTTGGTCAACAGGGCAAACAGGCCCAGCAGGGCCGAGGTAACGCGCCAGTGCTTGGACGGCGCGACAGTGGTGGTGAATTCAGACATGGTGCGGTCCTATCGAAGTAGCGAGGTGAAGAAGCGGTTTAGGCGAGTGCAATGACAGCACCATTTTTTTGGCGTTGCAGGGCGGGCGTGTGGACAAAGGCGATGCTGAGCCAGACCGCGATGCTGAAATACAGCGACATCCAGAGCACCTCGGTTTTCCAGACCTGCCACTGCTGCGACACCACCCATCGGCCCGAGGTATCGAGCAGGCCCTGGCCCAGGCTCAGGTAATGGCGTCCACTGGCTTCATCGGCCAGCCAGCGCGACCAGTACATGGGCACATCGACCAAAAACATAAAGGCCACATAGGCAATGCCGGTCAGGCCCATGGCCAAGAGCATGGGCTTCAAGCGGGCGTTGGCGCGCGGCCACAGCGACAGCAGGCTTGCCACCAGCAGCGCGGCCGCCAGACCCCACAGCGACTCTTCGACGACATGGCCAATGTTGGAAGTGGTGAGCACCGAATACCAGGAGCAGGTCTCGGCCACCACGATCAGCGGCACCACCGACAGCGCCGCCAAGCGGGCCGGTCGGCTTTGGGTGACCTGGGAAATTTCGCGCATCAAAAGCGCCCACTGGGTGACAAAACACAGCTCGGCTACGGTGGCTACCGAGCGGCCCACCAGCACGCTCGACAGCCAGGTGTCAAACAGGCAGATGCGCTGCACATCAAATACCGGCAGCGCCGAGCGGTAGGCGCAGCCCAACACATAACCGGCCGACAAAAACAATTGCAGGCGGCGCGACGCGTAGACGTCGGCGGGAATTACGGTTTGCTTTTGGCGCAGCACGCGCGCCGAATAGGTGAGCGCGAGCACGTTGGCCGCGCTGACTGCGCAGAGCAAAAACCACCACACAAAAACTTCTGTTGACATATGTTTTTCTTCCCTTTTTTTACCAATTATTCTTTAATGTATACGATACAGATCGTTTTGCAAGCGGGCATACCCTTGGTCCTGAACAATGTCATGCAACTGCCATGCCGGCATCACACAATGGCCCAACACATCCACTCGATCGGACCTGCATGTACAAAGACGAGACCACCGAAATTGCCGCCACCGGCCTGCGCTACACCTACAAGGAGGCCGGCTCACCCTTTCAGGGAATGGGCAGCAACGGCGAGGTGCGCAGTTGCCTCAAGTGCGGCCAACACAAGGCCAGGACCCATGGCGCCATCCACCGCTTCCTCGATGGGCTGATGTTTTTCTGCTTCGACTGCCGCCCCAAAAAGCTGCCGCAGTAGGGCCGCAACAGCCCATGCATTTTTACCGCAGCACGCCAACCACGTTGGCAGACGCGGGACGGTGTGGCGCTCCGATTCGGTAGGTGGAGGACCGGGTGCAGCCCGGTCTGGGAGGGGGCGGGAAGGACGGAAAGGGGCGTGCCACGGCGGACTGCGTCCGACGTGACTGGATGCCAAACCTGAGTGCCACATTGTGGGTACGCCGCTGCCAGCGGCGCAGCGCTTTAAGGCATGGCGCCCAGCAGCAGCGTGGGCAACCAGGTGGCTGTGGCAGGCAGCAGGGCAATCGCCAGCGTGCCCAAAAATATGGCCAGCAGCGCGGGCAGCACGGCCACGGCCACATAGCGCACCGGCTTGTCAAACATGGCCGAGGCAAAGTAGATGTTCATGCCGGCCGGTGGGCACAAAAAGCCCAGCTCCATATTGGCCAAAAAGATGATGCCAAAGTGCACCGGGTCTATGCCGTAGCTCATGGCCACCGGCAGCAGCAGGGGCACCAGCACCACCAGCGCGGCAAAGATTTCCATCAGTGAGCCGGCGACAAACAAAAACACATTGAGCACCAGCAGGAACACCCATTTGTTGGGGATCACGCCCTGCACCCAGGTGATGGCGGCGTCGGGTATGCCTGCGTCAATCAGGTAGTTGGTCAGGCCCAGCGCCATGCCCAGAATCAGCATGACGCCACCAATGATTTGGGTGCCGTCCGAGAGGGCACCGCCCAGCTTGCGCCAGCCCAGCTCGCGGTGCGCCAGCACCTGGGTCAGGATGGCATAGGCTGCGGCGATGGCCGCGCTTTCTGTGGGTGTGGCCAGGCCGCTGACCAAGGCGCCTATGGCCACCAGGGGCGCCATGATTTCCCACTTGGCGGCCCACAGAGCCGTGGCCACGCGCGGCTGCGCGGCAGCCGATGGTGTGGCAGTGGGGGTTTGCGCCGCAGTGGCAGGGCGCTTCAAGTAGCCGCCAAACACCAGCAAGAAGGCGACCATGATGCAGGCCGGCAGCAGTCCGGCCAGGAACATGGTGTTGATGGGCACGCGCGCAATGATGGCGTACATGATGAGCGGCACCGAGGGTGCCAGCAGCACGCCCAGCGCACTGGCGCTGGTGACCAGACTGATACCGCGCTGCTCCGGAAAACCGGCGTTGCGCAACAGCGGCAGCAGCAGTCCGCCCAACGCCAGGATGGTCACACCGCTGCCGCCGGTAAAGGCGGTGAAGGCCGAGCACAGCACGGCGCTGGCCACCACGGTGCCGGTGGCGCCCCCGCCAAAGACGGCCACAAAAACGGTGCCCAGGCGCTGCGCCGCACCGGTGCGCGCAAACACCAGGCCGGCCAGGGTGAACAGGGGCAGGGCCGGCAGCGAGGGGTTGACGGTGATCTGGTAATGCGACAGCGGGATGGAGGCCAGGGGCAGGGCGTCCTGCCAAAAGAGGGCCAGCGCCAGCGCGCCCAGCACGCTAAAAATAGGTGCACCGCACAGCAGCGCGGCCAGCAGGGCGATGACGGCCGGCCAGACCGAAAGCGCCGTGCCGTCCAACTGCCAGGCCAGGGCGATGCCTGCGAGCAGGGGCAGCAGCGCGCCCAAGCTCTTTTGCCAACCTGCCACCAGCCCCTGCGCGCCCAACTGCAGTCCCAGCAACGCAAAGCCCAGCGGCATGCTGGCCTGCAGCCACCACACCGGTATGCCATAAGCCAAAATTTGTGCGGCCTGGCGCTCGCTGTCCACCAGACGCCAGCTCGCCATGCACAGCAGGCCGCAGACCAGGGCCGCAAACAGCTTGCCATAGCGCTGGCTGGCCTCGGCCAGGCGCGGGTGCGCGCTGGAGACAAAGCCCTTGCCAAAGCTGCTCAGGTGGCCGTGGCGCAGCGCCGCCACCGAACCGAACATGGCCATCACCAGGCCCAGGTGCTGCACGATGACGGGCGCGTTTTGCACGCCGCTGCCGGTCCAGGGTCGCACCAAAATTTCAACCAGCGGTATCAGCGCCATCAGCACCAGTGCGGCGCATGCCAGCAGTTCGTCCAGGCGGCGCAGGCCCTTGAAGGACAACAGCGCGTTCATTTGGCGGGCAGGGCGCGGTAGGCCTTCACCTGCTTGAACACCTCGTCAAAGGTGTCGGCCGGCACCATGGTGCCGCGTATGCGCGGGTAGAGCGACTCGGCCAGCGCGTTCCATTCCTGCATCTCTGCGGCATTGGGTTTGTGCACGATGAGGCCACGCTTTTTCATGGCCTCTACCGCCTCATCGACTTCGCGCCGCGCTTGCGCCCGCATTTGGGCACCGGCCTTGTCGCCGGCTGCGCGCAGGGCTTTCTGGGCAGACGGCTCCATCGCGTCCCAGGCCTTGGCGGTGACCACCATGGCGCCGACTATGGGCGACCAGTTGATCTCCAGCATGTGGGGCGCGGTGTTGTAGACCTGGCTGGCCAGCGCAAAGTAGGGCGTGGAGGGCACCACATTGATCATGCCGGTCTGAATCGAGGGCAGGATGTCGGCGGTCTCCAGCGGCACTGGGGTGTAGCCCAGGCTCTTCATGATGGACTGCTGCTCCACCTCCGAGCCCCAGGCAAAGAACTTCATGCGCTTGTAGTCATCGGGGCGCACGGCGGCCTCCTTGGAGAAAAAGCGCACCCAGCCGGCGTCGCCCCAGGCCAGCACCACAAAGCCCTTGTCGAGAAATTTCTTCTCCATCGCCGGGCGCATTTTTTCGCGCACATAGTCCAGCTCTTCCCAGCTGCGAAACAGCAGCGGCAGGTTTTGCAGGGCGCTGATCGAAGGCTCGATTTCGCGCAGCCCCACCACCGACAAGAGCGCGCCTTGGAGTTGGCCTATGCGCATGCGCCTTGCCATCTCGGCCTCGCCGCCCTGGCTGCCGTCCGGGTAGACCAGGTACTTGGAGGCGCCGCCCTGGGTCGCACGCCAGGCCTCGCCCATCTCCAGCAGTTGGCGGTGGTAGAGCGAATTCTTGGGCGCCAAGGTGCCCACGCGCAGTTGCATATCAGCGCCGTGCGCCGACAAAGTGGTGATCAGGCAAAGCAGCAGGGTGGCAATCAGTTTGGGCATGGAGTTCTTGCGGGTGAGGGACAGGCTTGCAGGTCTTAAAACAAATCGTCGGCATGGGCCAGCAACCACAGTGCGCGCTCGCGCATCACGCTGTTTTGCAAGCCGGGGTGCTGGGCGACCACGGCCAGCGCCTGTTGCAGCAGGGCCTCGAAAGCGGCGCGGTCGCCAGCGGGCAGGGCCACGCCCTCGGCCTTGCCCACCAAGGGGCCTGCGCTGCTGGCGCCACCGAGTGCAATCGCTTGGTCAAAGTAGCGCAGCGCGATGGCGCTGTTGCCACCCGGTCGCGCCGCCTCAAAGCTGGCCATCAGAGAGGCCAGGGCGCCCTGGCCATAGTCGGGCTGGCGCGCATAGGCAAGAGATGCCAGGCGCAGCGCCAAGGGCAGGTCTGCGACGGTGTCGGGCTGGTCCTTGGACAGTGAGATCAGGCCACCCCAACTGGCAGCGGCCCAATAGGCCAGGGCGACTTGCTCGCTCTTTAATTGCAGCCGGGTGTCGGTGTTCTCCAGCGACTTGCGAAAGCCCGGCTGTGCGCGCTCCAGCGCGGCCATGGCGTGGCGGTGGGCGCGCGCATAAAGCCGCGCAGCACGTTCGCGCAGGGCCTGCGCGCCTCGGCTGTCGCTGGCCTCCAGTCGCTCGGCCTCGAAGGCGACAAAGGCATAGGCGTATTGGGTGAAGCCGCCTGCCACCGCAGCGGACAGGGGCAAGTTGTCGGGCACCTCGCGCAGCAGGGCCTCGGACAGCTTGAGGTAAAACGCGCTGGCCTCACGTGCCAGCACCAGATCGTCCTCGGGCGCCTGGCCCTGGGCTGCCAACTCGCCGGCCATGCCTTGAACGATCAGATGGCGCGCCGAGCAGGCGCTCAAACTGAGCAACAGCAGGCACAGGCCCAGCGCGCGACACCAGGTCCGGCGGATGGCCCACAGGCCTGGATGCACAAACAATAAAGGCATGGATTGTGAGCCAGCAAGGGCCTTGGGGGTCGCGTGCCAGCTGCTGCAGGGCTGCGGCTGGTTCAAGGCGCCCAATGTAGCCCCGCTGCATGAAGCTTCGGTGACAGTGATGCGACCCATCTGCTGCCAATTGCAGAAACTAACGCTAAAAAAATCAAATGTGTACACTCATTCGTTCATCAGCGGTCGCTTGGCGAACGCCGCCGAATCGTCGCATCGCCGGCTTGTTTTTTTCATTGGGAGGTACCGTGACCTTTTTGCAAAAACTGACCATACGCGCACGCCTGCTGTGCGCCTTTTTGGCCTCTGTGCTGATCACGTTGTTCGTGGGGCTGATGGGCATCAACACCATCTCTGAACTCAGCGCCGCCACCGACGACATGTACCAAAACAACCTCATCCCCATCAAGGACGTGGCCAATGCCAATATGCAGGCCATCTACCTGAACCGCAGCCTGTATGACTACATCATCGAGGAGCAAAAATCCGGCATGGACAAGATCAAGCTGCGCATCGATGAGCACCACAAGCAGTACAGCCAGCTGATGGATAAGTACCGCGCCACCGAACTGACGCCTGCAGAAAAAGAGCTCATCAACAAGGTGGATGCCGAGTGGCCGCCCTACCTGGCTGCGGCCGAAAAGGTGATGAAGCTCTCTTATTCCGACCAGAACAAGGAGGCCTATGCGGCCATGAACGAGGAGGCCAAGAAGACCTTCCAGGTGCTCGATGACCACTTGAGTGAACTGGTGGATTTGAACGCCAAGATTGGCGAGACCACCAACAAGGAGTCGGCCGCGCGGGGTGCGAGCATTCGCACGTACACCATAGGCGTCATCGTGCTTGCGGCGGCTGTTTGCATTGGCTTGGGTCTGGTCATTACGGCCAGCATTACCCGCCCTCTGCAAGACGGCATCCTGTTCTCCAATGCGGTGGCGGCGGGCGACCTGACGGCCAGCGTCGATGCCCAGGGCCGTGACGAGGTGTCGCAGCTGATGCGGGCCCTGTTGGCCATGCGAGATGGCCTGGTCAAGGTGGTGTCCACGGTGCGCGAGGGCTCTGAGAGCGTGGCGAGCGCCAGCTCCCAAATTGCCCAGGGCAATAGCGATCTGTCGGCGCGCACCGAGCAGCAGGCCAGCGCGCTGCAAGAGACCGCCTCCTCGATGGAACAACTCAGCTCCAGCGTCAAACAAAACGCCGACTCCGCACGCCAGGCCAATCAGCTGGCCACCAGTGCCAGTTCGGTGGCCCAAAAGGGCGGGCAGGTGGTGGGCCATGTGGTGGAGACCATGAAGGGCATCAACGAGTCGAGCCGCAAAATAGCCGACATCATCAGCGTCATTGACGGCATTGCCTTTCAGACCAATATCCTGGCGCTCAATGCGGCGGTGGAAGCGGCCCGCGCCGGTGACCAGGGGCGCGGCTTTGCGGTAGTGGCCTCCGAGGTGCGTGCGCTGGCCGGGCGCAGCGCCGAGGCGGCCAAGGAGATCAAGGGCCTGATCAATGCCAGTGTCGAGCGCGTCGAGCAGGGCACCACCCTGGTGGACGAAGCCGGCGAGACCATGACCGAAGTGGTGGGCAGCATCAAGCGGGTCACCGACATCATGGGAGAAATCAGTTCGGCCAGCGCCGAGCAGGCCACCGGTGTGGCACAGGTGGGCGAAGCGGTCACCCAGATGGACTCTGCAACCCAGCAAAATGCGGCGCTGGTGGAAGAAATGGCGGCCGCAGCAAAGAGTCTGAACGCGCAGGCCGGCGATCTGGTGGATACGGTCGCCGTGTTCAAGCTCGGCGCGCAAGACGGTATTGTGCGGGCCCAGGTGCGCGCTGCGCCGCCCAAGGCGGCACAAGTGAAGAACGACGAGCGCCGCGCTGGCGCCAAGCCAGCAACACGCAAGCCTGCGGCCGCGCCCAGTGCCCTGGCGGCACCCAAGCCCGCAGCGCCAGCGTCCAAGGTTGCGACCGGTGCCGCTGATGGAGACTGGGAAAGCTTCTAAACCGGCAGCGGTGCTGCACCAGCCCCACCCATGAGGCGCTGGTGCAATGGATGGCAGGGATTGACATCAAATCTTCATGGGACTGCCATGAACGGGTCACGCCGGATTTCGACAATTTCCGGTATGAACACATTGCACGAACCCTCCCAACAAGCGCGCGACAAGGTTGTTGCGCAGGCGGTCACCCGCATCGAAGTTTCCAAGACCGCCCTGCACGGCATCGAAGTGTCCTGGGCCAAGCACCAAGACGAGGTGCGCGCTGCGCAAAAGCTGCGCTTTGATGTGTTTGCCGGAGAGATGGGCGCGCGCCTGAACACCTCGGTGGCAGGCCACGACGTGGACCTGTTTGACAATTACTGCGAGCATCTGCTGGTGCGCGACCAGGCCACCGGCCAGGTGATTGGCACCTACCGCGTGCTGACCCCCGTGCAGGCCAAGCGCGTGGGCAGCACCTACAGCGATACCGAGTTCGATCTGACCCGTCTGCGCATGCTGCGCGAGCGCATGGTGGAGCTGGGGCGCAGTTGCGTGCACCCGGACCACCGCCACGGCGGCGTCATCATGGCGCTGTGGGGGGCGCTTGCCGAGTTCATGACGCGCAACCAGCTCGACACCATGATTGGTTGCGCCAGCATTCCCATGCTGCACAACGGCGTGGTCAGCGGCGATGTGGCGGCCAGCATCTGGCGCCAGTTGCAGGCCACCCATCTGGCACCGATTGAATACCATGTGCGCCCGCGCCTGCCGCTGCCGGTGGAGCGCCTAGACAGCAGCCTGTGCGTGGAAGCACCGGCGCTGATCAAGGGCTATTTGCGCCTGGGTGCCAAGGTGCTGGGCGCGCCGGCCTGGGACCCGGATTTCAATACCGCCGATCTGCCCATGCTGATGCGCATTGCCGATCTGCCCTCGCGTTACCGCAAGCATTTTTTGGGCGCTTGAATGCGCGGCGCATCGGAGGCATTGATGGGCGCCTTGATGGGGGCTGACGCAGACCCCGACGAGGACAGCCCAAAGCGGCGCTACCGCGCGGTGTTCATCTCCGACATCCATCTGGGCACGGCAGGTTGCCAGGCCGATGCGCTGCTGGACTTTATGAAGCACCATTCCAGTGACTACCTGTACCTGGTGGGTGACATCGTGGACGGCTGGCAGTTGCGCCGGCGTTGGTTCTGGCCACAGGCACACAACGATGTGGTGCAAAAGCTCTTGCGCCGCGCCCGCAAGGGCTGTCATGTGGTGTTTGTGCCGGGCAACCACGATGAGTTTGCGCGCGGCTTTGTGGGCCACAAGTTTGGCGACATCGCGGTGCAGCGCGACACCGTGCACACCACTGCCCTGGGTGTGTCGCTGTGGGTGACGCATGGAGATTATTTTGACGGCGTGATCCAGTGCGCCAAATGGCTGGCCTATCTGGGCGACAACGCCTATGAGTTCACGCTCAAGCTCAACCGCAGCTTGAACAGTTTGCGCGCCCGCATGGGCCTGCCCTATTGGTCGCTGTCGCAATACCTCAAGGGCAAGGTCAAGAGCGCGCTCAACTATGTGACCGATTTTGAAGTGGCCGTGGCCCGCGAGGCCAAGCACCGAGGCCATGACGGCGTGGTCTGTGGCCATATCCACCGCGCCGAGATGCGTGACATCAACGGCATTTTGTATTGCAACGATGGCGACTGGGTGGAGAGCCGCAGCGCCCTGGTGGAGCATCTGGACGGCCGCTTGGAGATCGTGTTCTGGGATGAACTGATCGCCAAGGATGCCAAGGACGCCGCAGCAGCAGCGCTGGTGCCGCTGCTGGGCTTAAGCGCAAGCGCATAAGCCCGCATAAGCCCTTGCGCCCATGACGGGCGCATCGCTCAAACCGCCTTGGGAGGGCGTCCGGTCTTCAGGTTGGGAATGGCAGCGATGGCGGCCAGGAAGGCGGGGTTGGCCAGGGCGGTCAGGGCCTTGATGCCAGCGCGGATCAGCTCGGTCTTCTTGACCGGCACGCCCAACTTGCCAGCGCGCAGCTTCATGGCCTCCAACGCTTCGTATTCGAACTTGGGGATGGAGATGCTGTCGCGCACCATCTTGATCTTCTTGTCCTTGGCTTCCTTGCTGTCCTTGACTGGCTTGGGCAACTTGGCTGCCTGTGGCTTTGCAACCGGCTTGGCTTTGGCTGCGGACTTCTCAGCCGGCTTGGCAGCGACTTTTGCAACCGTCTTTGCATCAGGCGTTGCAACTACCTTGGCATCGGGCTTGGCTGCGGACTTCTCGGCGGGCTTGGCAGCGGCTTTTGCATCAGGCTTTGCAAGCGGCTTGGCTGCGGCCTTGGCGACGACTTTTTTGGCCTTGGCCGGGGCAGCGGGTTTGGCGCTGCTGGGTGTCGAAGCGGCTATGGTGGCTTTGGCTTCTGGCTTGGCAGCGGCAGGTGCTGCAGCGGCGATGGCTTCGGTGCTGGATTGGAGGTTTTGCATGACGGTGTCCATTTGTTAAACGATGTGTATAGTTTATACCGTTAAAAACTGACCTTCAACAGCCTGTTTCGTACAAAAGCAAAAAAACTTCTCTGTCCAATAGACCGGACCGATGGCGGCTGGGCCATCGGCCGCTGGTCCTACTTCTTGCGTGTGGCTGGCAAAAACCCCGCTGGCAGTACCACGCCGTTGGCCGCCTGTGCCAGTTTGAAGAACACATCGGTGTTGTCCTGCACGCCGGTAAAGCTCCAGGCGCCCGGGCCAAAGGCCGACAAGGGAATGTCGGTGGCGGTGTGCACGGCGCTGTCGCCCGGCACCTGTCCGGTCACCAAAAATTTGCCCTCGGTGTCACGGTTCATGGGGCCTGCCGGATACACCGACAGAGGCTCTTTTTTCACAAAGGGCTGCTGGCTGTCTTGCAGCGGTCTGTCATTGGTGCGGTAGTCTTCATAGCGGTCGGCATTGGCGCCGTAGCCCACCAAGATGCGGTTATCGATGTCGGTGGTTTCCGGGTAGCCATCAGCGGCCATTTTGTATTTGGGGAAACCAGCCTGCTCGTAAATGCCCACCACCTTGTCGCGCAAGTTGGCCACGCCACCCTCGCGCACCAGCTCTTGCAGGCGCGCATCGGTCACGCGCGAGCCGCCAATCAGGGCCGCGCCCGAGCACTCATGGTCGGCGGTGACGATGACCAGCGTGTCGCCGTGCAGCTTGGCAAAGGCCTGCACGCGGGCGATGGCGCGGTCGAACTCAATGGTGTCTAGCAACCAGCGTTCGGTGTCCATGTTGTGCGCCTGCTTGTCAATCGATGCCCCTTCGACCATCAGCACAAAGCCCTTCTTCTGGTGCTCCAGCACGGCCAGGGCCTTGTCGGTCATCTCATCGAGCATGGGCTGGTCGGGCAGGCCGTAGTCATCGACCACGCGTCCGTTGATACCGCGCGCCTTGTTGCGCCGACCGTCAATCTTGTCCAGCGCCACATTCATATTGGAGTGGGCAAACAGGCCCAGCAGTCGCTCGGTCTTGGCCGGGTTGATGGCATCCAGCGCGGTCTTGTCGGCGGCGTAAGTGAAGCCGGCCGATTGGAATTCGCCCATCAGGTCGCGCTCCTTGTCCATGGCGCCGGGGGCTGCGCCCCAGCGCTTGACGATCTCGCTGGTGTGCAGATCGGTGGCCGAGAAGGCGTAGTCGGTCTTGTCGCCACGGGCCGAGCCGGGCATGTTGGCCGGCACAAACCATTTGCGCCCGCCACCCATCAGCACCGTCAGGCCGGTGAGCTTTCGGTCGTCCAAAAATTGGTCCACGATGCCGGTGCCCGCGCCGCGTGCGCTGGTGTGCACCGCGTTGGCGGCCGGGGTGGCATCAAACACATCGGCCGTGGTCACCAGGCCCAGCGCCTTGCCCTGGGTGCGGTGCAGGTATTCGCTCAGGTACTCGATGCGCGGGTTGTCAAAGGGGTCGGTGGTGTCGTCGGGGAACACGCCCTCTTCGTTGTTGTTGTTCTTGTTGCCCGAGGCATAGCTGCTCATGCCGGGGGCCGAGTCGGTCACCACCGAGTTGAGCGAGGAGGTCTTCACCATGCCGGTCACCGGAAAGGTGTCCATGGCCAGCGGCGTGATGGTCTTGCCCTGTGCATAGCCGCCCGCGACGATGCGCGCGCCGGTGCGCTGGGCCGCACCCATGCCGTCGCCCAGCATGATGATGATGTTCTTGACCTTCTGGCCACCGGCGAGCAGGGGCACGACTTCGAAGTTGCCGCTGGCGCTGACCGATTGGCCGTCGCTTTGTGTGGCCGTCACCGTCACGGTATGCACGCCGGGCTTGCTGGCGCTGAAGGCACGCACTGTGGCGATAGTGGCGTTGGTGGGCACGCTAGCCAGGCAGCCCGTTGCACAACTGCGCAGCGCTACCGTCGCGTCCACTGTCTTGCCGTCGATGGTGAAACGGGCGGCTGTGATGGTCTTGCCGGCCTCGTCGGGGCGCAGCGTGGCCTGCAGGTCAAAGCGCTGACCGGGCAAAAAGCGGGCGATCAGCGGTGCGGCATTGCCCGTTGAAAACAGTTCGCTGGGCGGAGTCAGGCGGCTGACCGTGGGGGCTGCGATGGCGTTGTTCGAGGCGATGGCCAGCAGCGTGGCCGAGGCCAGCAAGGACAGCCTGGCGCTTTTCAAATAAGGGGTGTGTGTCATGGTGTTGGAGGCAGGTTGTTCAGTGGATGTGTTGCTGGGCGTGCAGGTAGTTGCTGACTTCAAAGGCATTCATGCCGCGTGTGGCTGCGTTGCCCATTTGCAGGCGCACCCAGGAGACGCGGCCATCGGACTCTTCGAGGCGGCCCACGCTGAGTACACCGCTGAGCTCGATCAGGCCGCGCTGGTAGGGAATGGCAAAGCCCTGTTGTTCGGGGTCGAGGTAGACCATGGCCCAGGCGGCGGGCAGGTCATCTGCGTCGCCATCGGCTTGCTCACTCATGCGCACCGGGCGCGGCGTGAGCATGAATTTCCCCAGTGCCGCTCGCTCCTGCTGCACCATGTAGCCGCTCAGGCGCACCAGCTTGCCGTCGGCCTGCAGCAGGGCCGGTGTCAGCGCAAGACCCTTGTTGCCCAGGGGCAGTTGGAAGAAATCGGCAAAGCGCAGCAGCGTCGGTGCGGTGGTGGTGGCCGGCAGGGGCTGCGCGAAGGTGGGCGTGGCCATGGCCAGCAGCAAAAAGGCGGCGCGCCAGAGGGCAGGGGGTCGCAATTTCACCATGGCCTTAGCTCGCCTGCACCAGCGCCAGCAGCTGGGCGCGGATTTTTCCGTGCGCGTGCAGGGCCAGCGATTTGCGCGTGTGGCCCAGTGCCACCACGCGCTCGCCTAGATGCACGCGTGCCTCTATGGTGGAGCTGGCCATCACCCGTTTGAGCGATTGCGCCAGCGTCATGTCGCCTATGAAGTGCGCCGCCGTTGCGGCCTCTCCGGTGGCACTGTCGATGTAGTGCAGCGTCAGCAGTTGCACCTCGCAGCGGGCGCGGATGGCGCTTTCAAAGATGTTGGCGTGGAAGCTGCCCAGTGCGCTGCCATCGCTGCTGGTGCCCTCGGGAAACACCACGACCGCATAGCCCTGCGCAATCGCACTGGCCGTGTCTTCCACCATGGCGCGTGCCGAGCGGGCGGAGGCGCGGTCCACAAAAATAGTGGCGCAGGCATGGGCCAAATAGCCCACCACCGGCCAGTGCCGCACTTCACGTTTGGCCACAAAGGCGCCGGGAATGAGCGACTGCAGCACCAGCACGTCCAGCCAGGACAGGTGGTTGCACACCACCAGGCCGGCAAAGTCAGGCGGCGCCGGCTGGCTGCACTGCACCTTGATGTGGAGCGTGGCGAGCACCGCCCTGGCCCAGCGCTGAATCGCCGCCAGCCTTTGCGCCTTGTTCCAATCCGCAAAACGCAGTGCGACCAAAAGCGTTCCGTGGCCGAAGTGGGCCGCAATGCGCAAGGCCTTGTAGGCATCGCTCAGGCCGGCAGAGACGCGTGACATGCGTGGGGGCAGTGCGAGCAGGGGGACTGGCATCGAAACGCCTCCGATCAAAAGCCGCAAGCGTAGAGGGCTTGTGTGACAGCAGGGTGTCAGCGCCCTGCGGCGCCGCTGCAGACCGATAATGAAAACTACTGGAGAACCACCCTGCTCAAAAACCTGACTACCAAGGCCGGATGCGCCTGCATGCCGGACTGCACCCGATGACCTTTGGCGTGAACGACAACTGGTTGGCGAACTGGAAGCGAGCCCTCAACCACGAGGGCGTCACCCGTGGGGCGCAGGCCCTGCTGGCGCTGGGTTGTGTGCTGGCCCTGGGCTGGCAGGGGGACTGGCAGGATGTGCTGATGCCGGTGTTGCTGGGCGTGCTGGCCAGCGCCTTTGCCGAGACCGATGACAACTGGAGCGGGCGCCTCAAGGCACAGCTGCTGTCGCTGGGCGCCTTCGCCCTGGTGGTGGCTGCGGTCTGGGCCGCCCTGCCTTCGTTTGTGACGCTGGCCGCCGTGCTGGCGCTTTCGGCCTTTGTGCTGACCATGCTGGGCGCCTTGGGCGAGCGCTATCGGGCCATTGCCTTTGGCGCGCTGGTGCTGTTTATCTACACCGCGCTGTCGGCGCACAACAACCGCGACCAGGCGCTCGATGCTGCACCCTATTTGCTGGGCGGCGCAGCCTGGTATGGCCTGGTGTCGCTGTGCTGGGCCGCTGCCTGGCCCCGGCCTACGGTGCGCCATCGTCTGTCGCAGCTCTATGCGCTGTTGGGCGAATACCTGCGCCTCAAGGCCCAGCTGCTGGAGCCGGTGAGCGATATCGACCTGGCCGGTCGCCGCTTGGAGCTCGCCCTGCACAACGCCCACGTGGTGGACGCCCTCAACGCCACCAAGGATTGCCTGTTTAGCCGCTTGGGCACCGCCCCGCCGCCGCCCTGGATGCAGGAGGCCATGCGCCAGTACCTGGCGGCACAGGACATCCACGAGCGCGTCAGCAGCTCGCATGAGAGCTACGCCGTGCTGGCCCTGGCCTTCCCGCGCTCGGACGCGCTCTACCGCTGCCAGCGCGTGCTCAGCGTGCTGGGGGAACAGGCGCAAAAGTTTGCGCGCGCCATACGTGAGCGCAGCCGGGCGCAGCATGCCGGCACCACGGCAAGGGCGATTGAAGACATGCAGGCCGCCATGGGTTTTTTGGATGCCTCGCAAGCGCTGCCCGCCCTGCAAAGCCCGCTGCGTGCCCTGCATGCGCTGGGCGACAACCTGACCGGACTGGCCAGCGTGTTTGCCAAAGCCATGCGCCATGGGGGTGTGGCGCCCGATTTGTCACTGTTCGATCGCAAGCCACAGACCCTGGGCGAGGCCTGGGGCCGCGTGCGCGCCCAGCTCCATTTGCGCTCGGCCCTGATGCGCCATGCCCTGCGCTTGGCGCTGGCGCTGCTGCTGGCCTGTGCGGTGATGCGCGCCACCCATGACCCGCATGGCTATTGGATTTTGCTCACCGTGGTGTTTACCAGCCAGCCGCACTTTGCCGCCACGCTGAGCCGGGCGGTGCAGCGGGCTGTTGGCACCGTGGTCGGGTTGGCGGTGGGCTGGGCGCTGATAAGACTGTTCCCCAGCGCCTTGTTGCAGGCCGTCTGCATGGTGCTGGCCGGTGCCCTCTTCATTGGCAAACGCCAGACCGATTTGCGCACGGCCACCGCCGCCATCACCGCGCTGGTGCTGCTGAGCTTTCACCAAATGGGCATGTCGCAGGGGGTGATTCCGGCGCGGCTGTTGGATGCCGCATGGGGCAGCGCCATCTCGGCCCTGGCCGCTTGGCTGGTGCTGCCCAACTGGCAGGCGCGCCACCTGCCGCATCTGGCGGCGCAGGCCCTGCGCGCGCAGGGCGGCTATCTGCACGAAATTTTGTTGCAGTACCAAAACGGCAAGCAAGACCACCTGGCCTACCGGCTGGCAAGACGCAATGCGCACAACGCCGATGCGGCCCTGGCCAACGCCTACGGCACCATGCGCAAGGAGCCCCGCAGCACGCGCCTGAACGAGGCGGCCTGCGGGCAATTTGTGGTGCTCTCGCACATGCTCCTGAACTTCTTGTCGGCGCTGGGCGCGCACCGCGGCGAGGCCGATGTGGGCGTTCTCGACGAGCAGGCGCAAGAGTCCGCCGCGCGGTTGCAACAGGGCTTGGCGAGCCTGGCGCAGCTGCTGGACCAGCCGCGCCTGCCATCCGTGCAACGCAGTGCGCCCAATGCCCAATCGGTGGAGCCTGATGGCGCTGCGCAGCCCCAGAGCCTGCTGCAGTCCCAACTGCGCCTGGCCAACCGCCTGTTGCCCGAACTTGGTCAGCAGGCGCTGCTGTTCAAGGCCCCGCCTTGAGCGCCGGGCGCTTTGTCTAGCACATTTCAAAAAACGATCTGCATCCTTTTTGAGCACCGGCCGCCAGGCCAATAGGCATGCGGGTTTGGGGTAGTTACGCAGAAGTTATCCCCAGCTCCACGCACAGTTTCTGGGGACACAATGGCGCAGTGGCAGGGCACAAAGCCCGTAACCCCGCCGCTGCCCAACCCGCTACAGCTTGTGCGCCGCCGTGAACAGCAAGTCGAAAAACAGGCAGTACAGAGCAATCGGCAGGGGCAGACCGAGCAGGGTGCCTAGCACATAGTCGCGCAGGCGTACGCCCGAGACGGCCAGCGCATAGTTCAGCGTGGGCAGGGTCTGGAACAGGGTGCGCAGCAGCAGCACATTGCGCACCGGGTGGGCCTGCAGTTGCCCCAGCAGGCGCAGGGCCAGGGGGCGGTTCAGGTGCACCGTCATGTCGCCGCCTAACAGGCGGATCAACACAAAGGTGCAGACGCAGGAGATGCAGGCCGCGATGTAGGTCAGCACACCGCCGTCCAGCCGCCCCAGGGCGTAGACGGCTGCGGCCAAAAAGAGCGAGCCCGGCAGGTGCAGCATATTGCCGACGGCGAACAGGGCCACAAACAGCGCCAGGCTGCTCAAGGGATTGCCGTGCAGCAGGTCTTGCAGGTACTGCAAGTTGAGGTGGCTGCGCAGCCCCGTGGCATGCTCCAGCAGCACCAGGGCCAGCACCAACAGCAGCAGCGCAATCGGCCGGCGGTAGCGCCACAGAGCGGCTCTCACAGGCAGCTCAGGCTCAGGGCCTGCAGGTATTCGTGGCGCTGTGCGTCCTGCACCACCAGGTTGATGCGTCGGGCATGCTCCGGCTGCTCGGCCAGGGCATAGAACTTCAGCAGCTGCGGCCCCTGGTACTGGCCCACAGGCGCGTACTGGCGCACCACAAAGTCGTGCTTTAAAAATGCACCGGCGTTTTCTCCGGCCTTGACGCGCGAGCTGTGGCCGTCCTCGGTAACGCTCCAGTAGGCGGTCCATGTCGCCTTGCCATCGACCGGCTCGACCCTTGCCTCAAAGCCATCGGTGTCGCCTACGCGCTGCAGGTTGATGCGGGCAAGGGCCGGTGGCTGTACGCCCGTGACACGCTGGCTGTCGCGCTGCCCGTGCCAGTCTCTCCAGTCGCTCCAGTCGCGCCCGTTGCGCAGCAACTGCGGCGTGTAAATGCCGCTCAGGTGGTTTTGCGCCGCGAGGTCTTTTTGCCTTGCAGAAAATGCCGGCTGGGCAAAGCGGTCCTTCCAGCCTATGTAGTCCCAATAGGCCACATGAAAGGCCTGTGCCACTACCGGCTGGCCCTTCAGCTTGGACAACCATTGGTCGGCCGGCGGGCAGGAACTGCAGCCCTCGGAGGTGTAGAGCTCTATCACGGGCGTCAGCGTGGCGCCGCTGCTGGCCTGGCATTGCGGGGCTGCCGCTGTGGCAGCGAGGGGCAGGGCGCAACACAGGGCGAGCAGGGCGGTCAGAGGGGCAAGGCGACTTGCAGGGCGGCTGGGGTGGTTGTGTTGCATCGTGGTGGTGTCCGTTGGCGGCGATGTGCTTAGTCGCGGGTGCGGGCCCAATCCTTACACTGAATCACAAAGAGCGGCTGAAGTCACGCGGCTTTATTCTGCACAGGTGTGTTGAAATTTGGATCACCTGAACCGGCACCCCGTTCCGATGCGGTCGGATAGCCTGGCAGCGGCGCAACGCAATTCGCACTTGCAGAGGGAGGGGTCTTGCCTAATTACAATTTTTGGGGCCGCCGTGGGCTGGAAGCTGTCTGTCACGTAGTGCTTGCGTTAGTCAAGTACGCAGCGTTTGCAGTCATAGAGATTTTGGCTGTGAACGACTCCAGAAGGCTGATAGCTGCCGGTCACGACAGTCAGCTTTCGAGTTGGCCAATCCATTGCTTATCACAAGCCGTTCATGCCGGATTTCAATGTGTCCAAAGCGTAAGCTCCTAACCAAATGCCAGTGAACGGCCAGCACGTGCTCATGTTGCGACGGACCCAGAACGATACCTAACACGCGCTTCCGCCTCCTCAATGCGAAAGAGCCCCTCGCTATCCGGGTCGTACGGGTTTGGCAGGACTACGAAATTGGGCGATGTACTAAGCGCATTCTTGACATGCACAATCAGGAATGTCTCTTTTCGGCGCTTCTTCTTGCCGGCGATTTCCATCGCCAATGCAATTTCGGAAGACCCGAGACTGAAGACGTCAGCATCGCCCTGCGTTGCTTTGACCTCTACCCGATACTGGCGGCCTTTAACGCAGAACTTGAAGTCGCAGCCAAACCCATCGTCTGCTGGATTGGATTCGTAGACGTACTGGCTGTTCTCCGAAATCCAAGCCGATGCTGACACGGCGTCCTCTCCATAGCGCAATCGCAGCATCCGGAAGACATGCATCTCCCCCGCCAAGCCGACGGCCTGGTCGACAGACGTCGGTTGACGACGACGCTTGGTTGAAGTGGGCACTTTGTCCCGCACCACAGGCAGCTTCGCTGGAGGCTTGTTGAGCGGCGCGGTTTCATCAAGGTTTAGTGGTGGGGCCGATGACAACGCGGAGTCGGGAACCTCTGTCGTAAGCAGGACCCACAGGTTTTTAAGGTTACTCTCCGAAGCGTCGAACTCCTTACCGCAGACCTGCACTACATGCTGGCGTTGTGCCGCCGCTTCCTGCGCCGAGCGCAGCCCAGCTTCGGATTCCTCGAGCTCTTGTTCAGACACCTCAAGTTTCGAGCGAAGGTCCTCAAGGGATACCGCGCTATTTAAGACAACGGAAAAATCGCCATCGCCCGGGAAGGCCGTTGCGAAAGGGCTCTTCAGCATTGTGAATATCTGCTCAGGGTTCCAAAGAGCGACGAACGCGCCGCTACCGAGTTCCTTTTTCAAGCCATGGAGCAAGTGGTCAACGCAGCTTTCCCATTTGAGTGAGCCCGAAGAGGATTTGAGCAACCATGCAAGCCGGATGTGGTCTAGCTGTTTAGTAGCAAATTGAACACGAGCCACGTTGGAGCGCCCTAATTCATCAGGGTCGACCTTCAAGTCAACCCCTGCGGCCTCTAGGGTCCAAACTAACTCGTCCGCATCTTGCGACAGAGCGAGCGTTCCCTGCAACTCGGCCTCGCCCAGCCAGCGAGAAAATAGGGTCCCAAGGGCAGTTGCAACGTCGTTAAACTTAACTCGCCAACCTGCTTGCGCCAGGGCGTAACCGTTGCTCAGGGTCGCGTACGTGGAACAAAGTTCTGCGTAACCTGCGTCGGCCTTGCCGCCGGCTATGGCATGACGAGCAACTCTCTTTGCAACCCAGATAAACTCTTCAATAATGGCATCGAATTGGGCGCGCCAGGCCTTGTTTTCTATCTCTGATAGCTGAAGGGAGCGAAGGGTATCGTTCCAAATTGAAAGCGTTGGAAATGTGGCCCACCGCCCTGCCAGAGTTTCAGCGAACTCGAACATGTCATTGGTCTCCCGAGCCAGCAGGATAAGCTCCGAACACTTCGATGTGTCGAATCCACACTTGTTCAACGCCGCCAGCAGCTGCTCCACAGAAGCCGCAGACTCTATGTCTGTGACATCCTGTGAACCGGAAGCCCGAGCGAGCACTCTTGCGTAACGGACCACATGTCCAACGTCACCACGAAGGTGCTCCAGTATGTGGTGAATCTCTTCTTCGCCTACGGAGCCAAGCGGCTTCAACAACTCGAGGATGCCAGGCGGGGAGTCCGGGAGCTTGCCAACGGCGCTAAGTACGAACCGTATTGGAAGCTGCAAGTCTTCACGTTCAAGCGCCTGAGCGAGAGCCGGACTCAGGTCTGCCAGGTGGTTTCTGCACGAGGCATCAAGCAGCAGAGTTTGCGACTGCGCATCCCACAAGCTTGGCACACGTTTTGAAAGAGCTTGGCCATCAGGTCGCACAACCGACAGCGCCAATCCATCTACCCACGCCACATTGGCCGAAGCGAGCATCTCACAACGCTTGCGAAATGCGGTGGCGTGCACTGAGAGCCCTTGGCTAACTAGCACCAACAGGGGAGTAGCAATCCAGAAGAGGACGCTGTCCGACAGCAATGTCTTGCCATCGCCATTCCAGGGCAAGCCATCGACTGTCGGACGAACCGTTATTGCCGAGGCGAACTGTACATTCGTCGCATAATTGGCCTGAAACCACTCTCGCAGCCTCTGGGCTACTCGGGGCAACATTGTGAGGACAGGTAAGCCCAAGTCTTCAAGAGTACCTGAAAGGGCCGCTTGGTCGGGCAGTACGACCGGTGCCAGAGCGGTTGGCTGAACTCTTTGAAGGCCTCGGTCACGACTCCTTACCGGCAGTAATTCCAACGACACAGAAGATGAGTCAGGGCGGAACTGCTCCCAAGCTTCGCGGAGCTGGCCAAGCAGTACATTTGCGTCAGCAACAACCTCTGTCCCAATTGATGCGGTGAGCGCTTCCAAGAGCACTGTGTTGGGGGTATCGTCGCGACCGTTGAAGACATTCATGCCCAGAGAACAAAGTTCGTCAACGAGACCCTCCCTCGTCGCAATCTTCGCGGCAGCAGCTGCCGGAAGCGCTCGTAGATGCGCGTAATGTCGCGCTCGGCTTGCCAGCGTGTCTGCGGGAACGAACCAGCGGTCACCGGGGCAATTCCAGGTGCGGCTGTCGTCCTGAACTGCTATCCATGGGCGGGAACGCAGGAAAAGCGATAAGGGGGATTTGAACTTGGCTTTGCCGTAATAGCCCCCTATCTTCGAAGCGGTGCCAACTTCCCAACTGACCACAGCCCATCTTGGCAGGGCCCAGAGCAACAAGGTTGAAAGGTCCTCTCTTTGGCCGTCGGAGAGCGATTCATACTCATCAAGGCCGGCGAAGGTCCACATCGACTCCACCCGATACCTAAGGGCGCTCAGGTAAGGCAACGGCACATGCCGATGCGCCATGACAGTTTCGCTCCAGAGACCGGAACTGAAGCCCGGAGGAGGCCCCGAAGGAAGGCTCAGCTCGTTGGAACTGTAAAACGTACTCTCCCAGTCTGACGACGCGACCTCAACCAACGTGAGGAAATCTGATGCACCGCCTCTGAGCAGTAGGTCCATGTCAGCTGCTGCGCCAAGGTCCGAGTACACAGAATCATTGACCGGCAAAAGCAGTTTCGCGTAAGCCGCCTGCCCGGTTGAGGAGGACAGTACGCTCAAATAGCGCTCCAACACTTCGCCGGCCGAGTAATACCAACCCGAGCCGAAGACGCTGTCCTTCAACTTGAACCATCCCCCACGGCAGGGAGCAGGCAAGTCACGCAGCAGCTTGAATGTTTCGGGAGCGCCACGCCCTCTGGCCACGACGTTGCGCATCAGGCGCATTCCCCAAGAGAAGATGTCGCGACACCTTTGGGCATCATCACTTTCATGCGGCACAGGCAGCTGCGGCGTCAGTCGACGCAGGATGTCGGTAAATATAGTCTCAACCCGAAATGGCGTAACCAGTGCTTGGTTTCCAAGATATTCGCGCACGACGTTTTGAGAATTTCCTTTTGAGTCGTACAGTTCGATATGGTCACTCAAGAACGCAACGCTGCTCCTCAGTGTGGCTGGAACTGCGCTTGTAGAGCCGTCCGTATCGACGTCGCCCGCATCGGGTGTTCCTTGGCGAGGCAAGAAGAATACCTTGGTTCCGCTATCCACTTGATGGAGTTCGTTATCCGTACCCAGCAGCACCTTCGTGCGAGAGAGTTCCCGCTGCCCATTTGGCAGGAGCGCGACGATGTCGCGCCAGAAGGCGTTCCAATCGCCCCCCTCTCTGCGTATTACTTCAGCGACAGAAGCAGCCAGGGTGGCGAGCACCCTCGTAGGCATCCGCGCGGAGCCTGTGCCGCAGAACTGTTCTTTGAAAAGTTCGAACTGTTTGGCTCTTCTTTGGGAAAGGTCTCGATGCAGAAGTGCTACTTCAACGAAACGTCTCACAAGGTCCTCGGTAAAGAACCTGCAGTTTGAAAGTTCCGGGAGTTGGTACGCTTCATGTACCGTTGCCCAACCACTTTCAGTCAGTACAAGAGGCACAGAACTGACGTCTAGTCGCGCCCGAGAGATGGCCAGCATCATGTGCTCGGACCAAGCCTCGCCAAGTGCATCGCTCGCAAGAGGACTCAGAAGGTCCAGAACGGCACGCCCAGCGTCCGATGTGTGTTCCGACGTCTGAACCACCGCCGCGCTCAGGGCAAGGTCGAGGGCCACATCAACGAGGTGACGGTTGTAGGCGCTCTCGAACTCTATGGACGTTCGACTCATATCGCCGTAAAACGGCGCGTTCACGTGCACTGCGCTGCCAGTAAGCTCATGCGTCGGTAGATAGATGCTGAAGCGGCCAGCGTCTTGCTCGCCACCGCTGCGTATCGCGATGCTGACTTCCGCATCTTGCATCTCAGGCCATCGACCCGGCAACGCCGCTACTGCCGCTCTGACCTTCTCCGGGGCGTCCGCAATCCGAACACTCGTTCGCCAAAGAAAGTAGTTGCGTCCTGCTTCACGCGGCCCGGTTAGTGTTACGTGCTTTCCGCCGCTGGCATCCTCCGTAACGTTACGGTGGAATGTTCGCTCCCCCGCTGCGCCATGATGAATCGTGAGTTCACGCAGGTTCCATAGAAATAGGCATGTGGATGGGTCCAAGGACGCCATCTTCTGGCGCACCTTTTGTGCTACTTGTGCAGACTTCAGTGGGAGGCGGACTACTGTTGCAAACCCCGCTTGCTCTAGTTTTTGGAGCGCCGCGCTCTCACGGTCCCATATCCCAATGGGAAGAAGATAGGGTGAAAGGTAGCGTACCTCTTGCGTCAACCACTCGCGGCCCATTGTCGCCACTCGGCTACGGTATAGGGCGAGCATTTCGGGGGACCAGTTCTGAACCAATGGTGCGCCAGACATATTCCAGACTGGAATGCCTTCGCCAAAAGCTAGTTCCGTCATCGGTTCGGCCAGAGAACTGACTGTTGAGGGGCGAAACGCAAAACAGTAGCCGTCAAAAAGAGGACTGTCGACGTTTTGGCGGGAATAAACTTCCGGGCAGTCGGTGAGCTCTAGCACACTTCTGAACCCTATCCCCTTGTTTCCGATGCTCTTTTGCGGGTCCTTGTCGCTCTGCCCAAGTGCCGAAATTTTTTCGAAGTTCGAGCGGCTAAAAGGCTCCCCGTCGTTGGCGACCAACAGAGTTCCATGCTCAGAGTCGCCTTGCTCGAAGCGGATATGAATTCTTCCGCCGCGGGGAATTCCCCCCAATGCATCATGTGCATTTTGAATAAGTTCGATGAGAAAACGACCGTGATACTGATGCTCAACCTGCTCGGTCAGGTTGTGCATGCTTCGATAGTTCGAGACTCCTTCGGCGAGCTCCGTCAGGAAAACCCTCACCTTTGAGCAAAGGTGCGCCGTAATGTGGTCAATAGCGGCTGGCGTTCCTCCCAATGATTTCCCGACTTCAAACACTTTTCTCTCCTCTGACTCGATTTGGCCCCAATTTTGCTCTAACTGTGAACGGCAGCTTTTGGGCGAGTCCGGGCACCCCTTTGGTTGAACTTTTGGTTTTAAAACTGACGGTTGGCAGACCGCCCCCATGACCGGAATTGGGCGGGCAATTTGAATTTCTGTAGACCCGCTAACGCTGCGGACTTGACTTACGAAATTTCTCCGTGGCCGTCGGTAATGGATCTATACGAGACCTCCACGGCCAAAACCTCAATGACTGCAAACGCGGCAGTCCTGCCGACCAGAGAACAGTCGCGTGTGACACCCATGGGTCGAACGTGTGAATTGGAAAAAAATAGCCACGACCACTGACACCCCCGCCTTCAGCGCCACTTCCTGCGGCTATCCAATTTTCCCGGCAACTACCGATCCGGCCCGAGGGCGATGGATGGTGCGCTTGCTTCGAGGGATGCCGTGCAGCGCTTCAGCTGCCGCGCCAAAGCGGCGCACGCTTTTCGCCAAAGGCGCGCGGGCCTTCTTGGGCGTCTTCGGAGGCAAGCATGGTGCTATAGCTTTTGATGTCACCGCTGCGCATGCTTTGGTAGGCCTGGGCCACCGTCAGCCCCTCGGTCTCGCGCAGCACTTCTTTGACGGCGGCTAGCGCTAGCGGGGCGTTTTGCACGATGGCGGCAGCCAGCTCCTGCGCGGCCTGCATCAATCCTTCTGCGGGCACCACCTGGTTGACCAGGCCCCAACGTTGCGCTTCTTGTGCCGACATGCGTCGGCCGGTCAGCACCAGCTCGGTGGCAATGGCGCGCGGCAGTCTGCGGGGCAGGCGCTGCAGGCCACCGGAGTCGGCCACCATGCCCAGCTTCACCTCGGGCAGGGCGAACTCGGCATGGTCGGCGGCGACGATCAAATCGGCCGCCAGGGCCAGCTCAAAGCCGCCGCCAAAGGCCAGGCCGTTGACCGCCGCAATCACCGGCTTGCTAAGTGAAAAGTATTCGGTCAGCCCGGCAAAGCCGCCGGGGCCGTGGTCGGCGTTGATGGCCTCGCCCTCGGTGGCCGCATTCAGGTCCCAGCCGGCACTGAAAAAACGTCCGGTGCCGGTGACGATGGCCACGCGCATTGCCGGGTCGTCTTGCAACTGCTTGAACGCGGCGTAAAGCGCCAAGCTGGTGGCCACGTTGATGGCATTGGCCTTGGGTCGGTCCAGCGTGATGGTCAGCACGCCGTTGTGGGCTTCGGTGCGCACGCTGTGTTGCAGGGTGTCGGTCATGGGGGTGGCTTGCGGTAAAAGATGGATGAGTGCGTCTACCGCCAGCACGCCTTGGGGCAGTACCAGCAGCGGGTTGACATCGAGTTCGAGCAGGCGGTCTGCGTGGGCCTGGGCATAGGCGGCGATGGCAGACACCGCGTCCACGAGTGCGTCTACATCGCCGACGGTTCTGCCCCGGTAGCCGTTCAGCAGCGGCCAGGTTTTCAGGCCCTGCAGTGCGGCGCGTATGTCCTCAGTGGATACCGGCAGCAGCAGGGTGGCCGTGTCTTGCAACAGCTCCACCCAAATGCCGCCGGAACCCAGGGTGAGGGCCAGGCCGAACTGCGCATCGCGGCTGATGCCGACAATGAGCTCGGCCACCACATCGGTGGCCATTTGCTCGACCAGAAAGTCGCTCGCCAGATGCGCCATCGAGGCCACGGCGGCCTGTACCTGGGCCGCAGTTTTCAGGTTGAGCTTGACGCCACCGGCCTCGGTCTTGTGGGCCAGCAGCTCGGACACGGCCTTCACCACCACCGGGTAGCCCAAGGTTTGTGCAGCAGCCGTGGCTTCGTGCGCTGGCACACACAGGCCTTTGGGTATGGGCAGACCAAAGGCCTGCAGCGCCTGTTTGCTGGCCACTTCGTTGAGCATACGGCCTGCCCCCTGTGCGGCCGGTGCCGCAAGCCCTGCCACCGGCAGCAGCGCTTGCCAGCGGGCTTGGGCCGCGCCTATGCGCGCCGCGTGGGCAATCGCCTGCAGACAGTCGGCCGTGCCCTGCATGGGCGCAATGCCCTGCGCCAGCAATGCCTCGCTCACCGCGTCGGGCAGGCCCTCGGGCAAGGAGCTCAGCACCACCGCGGCGGCACCGGTCTGCTTCTGTGCGGCCGCAAAGCCGTCCAGCGTGGTCTGCCAACTCGACCCATCGCAGCGGTCGGCGCGCGGGAAGTCCAGCACCAGCAGATGCGCGTCAAAGTCGCAGTCCATCAAGCCTGCAAAGCATTCGGTCTGCGCGGCCAGATCGCCCCAGATATAGGTGTGGTAATCGAGCGGATTGGCCACCGTGACCTTTTCGCCCAGCACCTTGAAAAGGCGCTCATGCGCGGGCGCAGGCAGCTCCGGCAGGGCCAGTCCGTGCGCCTGCGCCAGGTCGGCCACCAGCGAGGCTTCGCCGCCCGAGCAACTTGCCGAAACAATGGCATTGCTTTTGAGCGCGCCATGCACATGCAAAAACTTAAGCGTCTCGAGCAGGGTGGACACATCGAACACGCGGGCCACGCCGCAGCGCGCAAACAGCGCGTCATAGAGCTTGTCGGGGCCGGCCAGTGAGCTGGTGTGGCTCATGGTGGTGCGCGCGCCCAGCTCCGAGCTCCCCGCTTTCAGCGCCACCAGTGGCACGCGCTTTTGCAGCGCACGGATCGCCACGCGCGAGAACGCCGCCACATCGTCCAGTGCCTCCAAGTGCATGCCAATCGCGGTCACACGGGGGTCGTCCAGCAGCGCGTGGATGAGGGCGGCTATGCTGCCTGTCGCCTGGTTGCCCACGGTGATCAGATAGGCCAGGGGCAGGGCGCGGCGCTGCATGGTGAGGTTCAGGCCGATGTTGCCGCTTTGCGTGATGATGGCCACGCCGCGCTCCAAACGCTGCCCGCCATGTTGGTCCGGCCACAGGGCCACCCCGTCCAGATAGTTGAGAAGCCCATAGCAGTTGGGGCCAATCAGTGCCATGTCGGCAGCGGCGTCCACCAGCTCCTGTTGCAGGGCCACACCCTCGCCACCCACCTCGGCAAAGCCGGAGGCATAGCAGATGGCGCCACCGGCGCCGCGGTTGCTGAGTTGGCGCACCAGCTCCACCGTGGCCCGCGCTGGCACGGCGACAAAGGCGGCATCCGGCGCTGCGGGCAGTGACGCCACATCGGCAAAGCAGGGCAGTCCTTCCATCTCGCTGCGGGTCGGGTGCACCGGCCAGATCTCGCCACAGTAGCCGAGCTTGTGGCATTGGCGAATCACCTCGGCTGCGGCCTTGCCGCCGAACACGGCAATGCTGCGGGGGGCGAACAGGCGTTGAAGGGGTGTAGCCCCCACGCTCCCCGCTGCGCGAGGTTCGCTGGACCTGCCTAGGCCAGAGGCCAAGGCTCTTGCGCCTGTCCCAATCTGCGCAGGCAGATTGGGAGCCGCAGGCGCCAGCCCCGAGGGGGCGCTCACGCCTTCGGGCGGCCGTGCGGCGTTCGGTGCGCTGCTCATGCGCCGTGGGCGCGCAGCATGGCGCGCGAGATGATGTGGCGCTGGATTTCGCTGGTGCCGTCCCAGATGCGCTCCACCCTTGCGTCGCGCCAAAAGCGCTCAATCGGCATGGAGCCCATCAGGCCCATGCCGCCAAAAATTTGCAGTGTCTGGTCGGTGATGCGGGCCAGCGTCTCGGAGGCAAACAGCTTGGCCATGGCGGCGTCTGAGTCGGTCATGCGGCCCTGGTCGCATTTCCAGGCGGCCTGCAGCGTCAGCAATTCTGCCGCCTCCAACTCGGTGGCCATGTCGGCGAGCTTGAAGCCGGTGCCCTGAAAGCGCCCTATCGGTTGGCCGAACTGCTTGCGCGTGGCGGCCCAAACGGTTGCCAGTTCCAGCACGCGCCGGCCCCGCCCCACGCTGGTGGCTGCCACGGTCAGGCGCGTGGCGCCCAGCCATTCGCCCATCAGCTCAAAGCCCTTGCCCTCTTCGCCCAGGCGCTTGCCAACCGGCACGCGCACATCGTCAAAAAACAGTTCGCACTGGTGGTAGCCCCGGTGCGAGACGCAGGCCGGGCCGCGCCTTCGCGTCACACCGGGCGTATCAAAGTCCACCAGAAAGCCGGTGATTTTTTTCTTGGGTCCGGCCTTGGTTTCTTCCACGCCGGTGGCCGCAAACAGAATCACATAGTCGGCCATATCGGCATGGCTGATGAAATGCTTGCTGCCGTTGATCACATAGTCGTCGCCATCCCGCACGGCACTCGTCAACATACCGCGCACGTCTGATCCGGCATGGGGCTCGGTCATGGCCAGGCAGTCGTGGCGCTCACCGCGAATGGTGGGCAGCAAATACTCTTGCACTTGTGATCCGGTGCAGCCACGCAGGATATTGCTGGGCCGGGCAATCAGCATTTGCAGGCCGTAGGAGGCGCGCCCGAGTTCACGCTCCAAGAGCGTGACACCCAAGTTGTCGAGCCCGCCACCTCCGAGTTCTTCTGGCATGTTGGCGGCATACAGGCCGACCTCTATGGCCTTGGCCTGAATCTGCGCGGCCAGCTCCGGCGGAATTTCGTCGGTGCGCTCGACCAGGTCTTCGTGCGGATAGAGTTCGATTTCTATAAAGCTGCGCACGGTGTCCACCAGCATGCGGTGTTCCAGGCTGAGTTCGAAATGCATGGTGTGGGTCTCGGGGTCGGTTAAATGGTTTTGCGGCGGATGCCGATGGCGGCACCGGCCTGGCTTGGTCGCGGCAGTACGCCATGTGCGGCATGGATGGCCTGCACATGGGCCAGCAGCCAGTTGGGCATGGGCGCGGCGCGACCGGCCTTCATGTCCACGTGCAAGAGCATCTGCTCGCCCGTTGCCAGCAGTTCACCACTGCCTGCATGGAACATGCTGTGGAAGATGTGCAGGCGCTTCTCATCGGCATCGATCAGCTGCAGGGTGAGCCTGAGCGGGTCGCCCTCGGAGGCCTCTTTGATGTTGTGGATATGCGTCTCCACCGTGTAGAGCGACATGCCGCCCTGGTCACGGTAAGACTCGTCGATGCCGATGAAGCGAAAAAAAGCATCCGAGCTGTCGCCAAACACCAGCAAAAAACAGCTCTCGCTCATGTGGCCGTTGTAGTCCACCCATTGCGGCAAGACCGTGGGTGAATGCAGTTGCAGCGGTGCCGCAATGGGGGCGTTGGCGTCCCAGGGTTTGGCGGGCGTGTTTTCCAGCGGGGTGCTGACGCGCCCGGCGCTGTGGTGGGGATCAAGCATGGCTTGCGGTGCTCACACGCGGCAAGGGCAAAGCAATGCTGCGCCCCGCATGGGCAGGACGTGGCAGCGTTGCATGGGCCTGCGCCAGCGGCAGCAACAGCGCAGCAACCGCTGGGAAGAAGGGTGCAGTGCGCGGGCCGGTTTCTGCATTGGAGGAATCGATGTTGGCCAGCATCTGCTCGTTGGTCGCCAGCAATGCGCCACTGTCCTGACGGTGCAGACTGTGGAACAGGTGCAGGCGCTTGGCGTCCATGCCCAGGACCTGCGTGCGCACCTCTACTGCCGCGCCCTCATGCACCTCCTGCACATAGTTGAGGTGCGTCTCCAGCGTGTACAGGGTGTGGCCGGTGGCGGCACGGCCGGCCGCGTCCAGACCGATGCGCTCCATCAGGGCATCGGTGGCCAGGCTAAACAGCAGCAGGTAAAAGGCATCGCGCAGGTGGCCGTTGTAGTCCACCCATTCGTGGGCAATCTCGCCGCTCCAGGTGGTGACGGGCTGCGTTGCTTGCGCGGTAGTGCGGTCGTTGGAAGGGGACACAGCTTACTCGTCCAGCGCAATGCCATGCTTGATTTTGGTGGCGCGCACGGCGGCTTGCACCGCCATCAGGCAGTCGTCGCGGTAGCGCTCCAGCTCGGCAATGCTGTGCGTGCCCAACTGCACCTCGGTGCCCTCGACCACCTTGTCGATCAGCGCGTCGGTCAGCTCGGGCGCCACCAGCTTGGTCCAGGGGAGTTTCAGCGCCGGGCCGAACTGGGACATGAAGTGGCGCATGCCGGCGTCGCCCCCGGCCAATGTGTAGATCAAAAAGCTGCCCATAAAGGACCAGCGAATGCCTGCGCCATAGCGGATCGCGTCGTCGATTTCGCCGGTGGTGGCAACCCCTTCGTTGATCAGGTGCAAGGACTCGCGCCACTGGGCTTCGAGCAGGCGGTCGGCGATAAAGCCGGGCACCTCCTTGCGCACATGCAGCGGCTTCATGCCTAGCTTCTTATAAATGCGGATGGCGGCTTCCTTGGCCTGGAGGGAAGTCTTCTCGCCGCCCACCACTTCCACCAGCGGCAGCAGGTAGACCGGGTTGAAGGGGTGGCCGACCAGGCAGCGTTCGGGGTGTGTGGCCTGGGCGTAAAACTCGCTGGGCAAGAGGCCGGAGGTGCTCGATGCGATGAGCACATCGGGCCTGGCCGCAGCGGAAATTTGGGCGTGCAGTTTGATCTTGAGCGACAGGGTTTCGGGCGCGCTTTCCTGGATAAAGTCGGCGTCTTTCACGCATTCCTCCACGGTGGAAACAAAGCGCAGGCGCTCCGGCGAGGCGCCGGGTTGGCGGCCATTGGCCACCAGGGCCGGCCAGCACTTGCGTATGCGTTCCACCAGGTTGGCCTCGGCGTTGGGGGCGGGGTCCCAGGCGATCACGTCCAGGCCGTTGGCCAGGGCGCGGGCGATCCAGCCGCTGCCGATGACGCCGGTGCCTAAAGCGGCAAAGGTCTTGATATCTGTGTTGAAGCTCATGTGGGGTTCCTGGTATGTGCGATGCGATGCGCTGGATCAGCGGGCCTTGAGGTTCATCTTCACTCGGCCTTCTGCCGGGGTCATGGGCTTGGCGCCCATGCATTCGATCAGCCGGATCACCCGCTCCACCAGCGATCCGTTGCTGGCGTAAACGCCCTTGTCCAGCCAGAGGTTGTCTTCCAGGCCGACGCGCACATGGCCGCCCAAGAGCATGGCCTGCGCGGCCATGGGCATTTGCATGCGGCCGATGCCAAAGCCGGCCCAGGTGGCATTGGCGGGCAGGTTGTCCACCATGGCCTTCATGGTGGTGGTGTCGGCCGGTGCGCCCCAGGGGATGCCTAAGCAGAGCTGGAACAAGGGATCGACCAGCAGGCCCTCCTTGATCATCTGCTTGGAGAACCACAGGTGGCCGGTGTCAAAGATTTCCAGCTCGGCCTTCACACCGAGCTCGGTGATGCGTTTGGCACCCGCGCGCAGGGCGGTGGGGGTGGAGACATAGATGGTGTCGCCATCGCCAAAGTTGAGCGTGCCGCAGTCCAGCGTGCAGATGTCGGGCAGCAGCTCTTGCACATGCACCAGACGCGCCAGCGGGCCGACCAGGTCGGTGCCGGGGCCGAAGTCGCAGGGGCGCTCACCCGCGCCGATTTCCAGATCGCCGCCCATGCCGGCGGTGAGGTTGACGATGACATCCACACCGGAAGATTGGATGTGTTCCATCAGCTCGCGGTAGAGCGCCGGGTCGCGGCTGCCCTTACCCGTTTGCGGGTCGCGCACATGGCAGTGCACCACGGTGGCACCGGCGTTGGCCGCCTGAATGGCGGCATCGGCAATCTGGCGCGGTGTCACGGGGATGTGGGGGTTCTTGCCCACGGTGTCGCCGGCGCCTGTCACGGCACAGGTGATGATGATGTTGGGGTTCATGTGGGGTAGTCCGGTTGGGTCATGGAGACTGCATCCTAGACCGGCGCATGCTGTGGCGTCTCCCGTTGTTACGACCCTTGCTTGACGAAAAGCGACGCGCCCTGCTTGGGGTTTTCCCCAGCCGGCACAGGCCACCGGCTTGCGCTGTGGTGGCTGCGCTCAGGTCGGCCAGGTGGAGCCGTGCTCAGGCACCAGGGCACGCCAGCCCAGTTCGCGTTGGATGCGGGCACGCAGGGTGTCGGAGGCCTGGCGCTCACCATGCACCACATAGACCTGTGCCGGCGGCTTGGGCAGGGTCCTGAGCCAGTCCATCAGTTGCTGGCCATCGGCATGGGCCGAGGCCGATTCCAGCGACACCACTTCGGCCTCAATGGCCACATCGTGGCCGTGTATGCGCACGCTGCGCCCCCCACTGGCGATGGTGGCGCCGCGCGTGCCGGGGGCCTGGAAGCCGGTGAGTATCACCATGTTGCGGTGGTTGCCGGCGCGCTGCTCCAGGTGGTGCAGCACGCGCCCGCCGGTGGCCATGCCGCTGGCCGAGAGGATGACCATGGGCCCGTGGCGCGAGGCCAGGGCCTTGGACTCGTCGGTGCTGCTGACCATGGTGGCGCCATGCGTCAGGGCGCGCACCTCGGCGGCGTTGAGCCGGTGCTCCCCCGGATGGTGTTCAAACAAGTGGGTAGTGTGCACCGCCATCGGGCTGTCCAAAAACACCGGCAGGCTATGCGGTATCGCGCCGCTGGCCTTGAGCTGCCCTATGGCATGCAGCAGCGCCTGGGCCCGGCCCACGGCAAACACCGGCACCACCGCCACACCACCGCGCGCGGCCAGCCGCTGCAGGGCCGGGCCCAGCTCGGCCAACAGATTGCTGTGCGGGTGCGTGCGGTCGCCGTAGGTGGATTCGATCAGCACCGTGTCGGCGCCAGGGGCGTGGTCCGGCGGGTTCATGAGGGAGTCGTCCGGACGGCCCAGATCGCCCGAGAACAGGATGCGCCGGCCCGACACCTCCAGCAGAACGCTGCAGGCGCCCAGGATATGGCCTGCGCTTTGGAAGGTGGCGCGCCAACCGGGGATGGGCTGGAAGGTGGTGCCCATCGCCACGGTCTTGATCAGTGGCAGGCAATCCAGCGCGTCTTGTCGGGTGTAGAGCGGCAGGGCCGGTGCGTGTTTGGAGAAGCCCTTGCGGTTGGCAAATTCGGCGTCCTCTTCCTGGATGTGGCCACTGTCGGGCAGCAAGATTTTGCACAGGTCGCGCGTGCCGGTGGAGGCGAACACAGGGCCGCTAAAACCCTGCTTGGCCAGCAGCGGCAGGTAACCGCTGTGGTCCAGATGGGCATGGGTCAACAGCAAGGCGTGAATGGCTTCGGGCAGCACCGGAAGCGGGTTCCAGTTGCGCA
The DNA here is from genome assembly GCA_903886275.1 of uncultured beta proteobacterium. Taxonomy (GTDB): domain Bacteria; phylum Pseudomonadota; class Gammaproteobacteria; order Burkholderiales; family Burkholderiaceae_C; genus Allorhodoferax. The sequence goes on from CAISLN010000080.1 coordinate 82,712, forward strand.
AGCGCAGTTGCTTGAAGCCCTGGAACAGCCCGCAGTCCACCAGCAGACTTTGCTCCTGGTGCCGTACCAGATATTTGGAGCCGGTGACCGTATCGGCCCCGCCCAGAAAGGTGATGCTCACGCCCATAGCAAACCTCCAAAAAAAATGCCGCCAAGTCCCTTATAGACCTGGCGGCATTGCTTGGGCAACGGTTTGATCAGCTAAAGAAGCTTTTTAAACGATCAGACCAGCTGTCACCGGTGGGCGAATGCTTGCTGCCGCCTTTTTTGAAGGAGTCTTCGAGTTCGCGCAACAGCTTGCGTTGGTGCTCGCTGAGCTTGACCGGTGTTTCGACTGCGATGTGGCAGTAGAGGTCGCCGGGGTAGCTGGCGCGCACGCCCTTGATGCCCTTGCCGCGCAGGCGGAACTGCTTGCCGGTCTGCGTGCCTTCGGGGATGTCGATGGCGGCCTTGCCGGCCAACGTGGGTACGTCGATTTCTCCACCCAAGGCGGCGGTGACCATGCTGATGGGCACCGAACAGTGGATGTCATCGCCATCGCGCTCAAAGATGTCGTGCTTCTTGAGGCGGATCTCGATGTAGAGGTCGCCGGGAGGGCCACCATTGGTGCCGGGCTCGCCGTTGCCGGCGCTGCGGATGCGCATGCCGCCGTCGATGCCCGACGGAATCTTCACTTCCAGCGTCTTTTGGCGCTTGATCTTGCCCTGGCCGTGGCAGGCCACGCAGGGCTCGGGAACGACCTTGCCATTGCCGCGGCAGGTCGGGCAGGTTTGCTGCACGCTGAAAAAGCCCTGGCGCATTTGCACCGTGCCTGCGCCACTGCAGGTGCCGCAGGTCTTGACCTGGGTGCCGGGCTTGGCGCCCGTGCCCTTGCAGGTGTCGCAGTTGTCCCAGCTGGGAATGCGGATCTGCGCGTCCTTGCCGTGGGCGGCTTCTTCGAGGGTGATTTCCATGGCGTAGCTGAGGTCGCCGCCACGGTAGACCTGTCGGCCACCGGCCGCACCGGGTCGGCCACCGCGCTGCTGGCCAAACATGTCGCCAAAGATATCGCCAAAGGCTTCGGCAAAGCCGCCATAGGCCTCGCCGCCGGCGCCACCGCGATTGGGGTCCACGCCCGCGTGGCCGTACTGGTCATAGGCCGCGCGCTTTTGCGCGTCCGAGAGCATCTCGTAGGCCTCCTTGGCCTCCTTGAATTTTTCTTCTGCTGCCTTGGTCGTGTCACCCTGGTTGCGGTCCGGGTGGTGCTTCATGGCCAGCTTGCGATAGGCCTTTTTGATGTCCTCGTCGCTGGCATTCTTGGCAACGCCAAGGGTTTCGTAATAGTCTCTTTTGGCCATGTTCAATCGGGGTCCGTTAACAACACAAAAGCCGCGTTGAGCCACCTGAGGTGTTCAACGCGGCGGCAGGGCGAAGGGTCGCCGTCGGCGTTTAGCCCTTTTTGACTTCCTTGACTTCAGCGTCTACGACGTTGTCATCGGCAGGCTTGGCAGAACTCTGGGCCGCTTGCTCAGGCGCTGCCTGGGCACCGGCTTCAGCCGCCTGCTTGGCCTGCATGTCGGCGTACATCTTCTCGCCCAGCTTCTGGCTCACGGTTGCCAGCGCTTCGCTCTTGGCCTTGATGGCGTCCTTGTCTTGCGACTTCAGGGCGTCTTCGACTTCCTTGATGGCGGCTTCGATCTTTTCCTTCTCGCCGGCATCGAGCTTGTCGCCGTATTCGGCCAGGCTCTTCTTGACGCTGTGCGCATTGGCTTCGGCTTCGTTCTTGGCTTGCACCAGTTCGAGCTTTTTCTTGTCGTCAGCAGCGTTGATCTCGGCGTCTTTCACCATCTTCTGAATTTCTTCTTCGGACAGGCCGGAGTTGGCCTTGATGGTGATTTTGTTTTCCTTGCCGGTGCCCTTGTCCTTGGCGCCCACATGCAAAATGCCATTGGCGTCGATGTCAAACGACACTTCGATTTGCGGTGTGCCGCGCGATGCGGGCGGGATGCCTTCGAGGTTGAACTCACCGAGCAGCTTGTTGACGGCTGCGATCTCGCGCTCACCCTGGAACACCTTGATGGTCACAGCGGGCTGGTTGTCGTCGGCAGTGGAGAAGGTCTGGGCAAACTTGGTCGGGATGGTCGTGTTCTTGGTGATCATCTTGGTCATGACGCCGCCCAGGGTCTCAATGCCCAGGGACAACGGTGTCACGTCCAGCAGCAGCACGTCCTTGCGGTCACCACTCAGAACCTGGCCTTGAATAGCGGCGCCCACGGCGACGGCTTCATCGGGGTTCACGTCCTTGCGGGGCTCGCGGCCAAACAGTTCCTTGACCTTTTCTTGCACCTTGGGCATGCGGGTCATGCCGCCGACCAGGATCACGTCATGGATGTCTGCCACATTGACGCCAGCGTCTTTGATGGCGGTGCGGCAAGGGGCAATGGTGCGCTCGATCAGCTCTTCGACCAGGCTTTCCAGCTTGGCGCGGGTGAGCTTGATGCTCAGGTGCTTGGGGCCGGAGGCGTCTGCCGTCACATAGGGCAGGTTGATGTCGGTCTGCGCGCTGCTGGAGAGCTCGATCTTGGCCTTTTCAGCGGCTTCCTTCAGGCGTTGCAGGGCCAGCACGTCCTTGCCCAGGTCCACGCCCTGGTCCTTCTTGAACTCGGTGATGATGAAGTCAATGATCTTCTGGTCAAAGTCTTCGCCGCCCAGGAAGGTGTCACCGTTGGTGGACAGCACTTCGAATTGCTTTTCGCCATCGACATCGGCGATTTCGATGATAGACACGTCAAAGGTGCCGCCGCCCAGGTCATACACGGCAATCTTGCGGTCGCCCTTTTCGTTCTTGTCCAGGCCGAAGGCCAGGGCTGCAGCCGTGGGTTCGTTGATGATGCGCTTGACGTCCAGACCGGCAATGCGGCCAGCGTCCTTGGTGGCTTGGCGCTGTGCGTCATTGAAGTAGGCGGGCACCGTGATCACGGCGTCGGTCACTTCTTCGCCGAGGTAGTCTTCGGCGGTCTTCTTCATCTTGCGCAGAATGTCGGCGCTGACCTGTTGCGGTGCCATGCGGTTGCCGCGCACTTCCACCCATGCGTCGCCATTGTCGGCAGCAGCAATCTTGTAGGGCATCAGGTCGATGTCTTTTTGCACTTCTTTTTCAGTGAACTTGCGCCCGATCAGGCGCTTCACTGCATACAGGGTGTTGCGGGGGTTGGTCACCGACTGGCGCTTGGCGGATGCGCCGACCAGCACTTCGCCGTCTTCTTGGTAGGCGATGATGGACGGTGTGGTGCGCGCGCCTTCGGCGTTCTCGATTACCTTGGGCGTGTTGCCCTCCATGATGGCCACGCAACTGTTGGTGGTGCCAAGGTCAATACCGATGATTCTTCCCATGATTTACTCCTGCTTGATTCAAAAATTCAGATGTCCATAAGGTGTGGACGCTTATTGGGCTTTCAAGCCCGGGGCCCGGCCGTATTTGACGAGCGCCGGGCCTGTCAGTCTCTTTATTTGGGCGCGGCCACGGTGACCAGGGCCGGGCGCAGCACGCGCTCGACGATGGAATAGCCTTTTTGCAGCACGCTGACCACGGTGTTGGCTTCGAGTTCGGAAGGCACCACGCTGATGGCCTGGTGTTGGTGTGGGTCGAACTTGGCGCCGGGCGCCGGGTCGATGGCAATCACCTTGTTGCGCTCCAGCGCGGCCAGCAGCTGGCGCAGCGTGGCCTGTGCGCCTTCGCGGATTTGCTCGGGGGTGGCGTCCTTGATCACCAGGCCGGCTTCCAGGCTGTCGGCCACGGGCAGCAGGCTTTCAGCAAAACCTTCCACGGCAAACTTGCGCGCCTTGGTGATTTCTTCTTCGGCGCGGCGGCGGGCGTTTTCGGCGTCGGCCTTGGCGCGCAGGTACTGGTCGGCCATGTCGGCGCTCTTGGCCTTGAGCGTGGCGAGCTCAGCCAGCAAGGTAGCCATGGCATCGGCTTCGGAGGCGTTCAGGGCTGCGACCAGCTCCTCTGGGCTTTGTTGGCCGGGCTCGGGGGTGTGGGGTGTAGGTGCTTGTTCAGACATGTGTGCGCTGCAAAGATAAGGTTGACCCGCAGTTGGGGTCTTTTGAACCGCTTTCAAGGGCTGGCCACTGCGCGGGGCAGTCGGCCGGCCAAGAGGACGCTACTTACGCAGAGACGCCCAGCAATTCCACGTCAAATTTGAGCGTGGCATTGGGCGGAATCACGCCACCAGCGCCGCGTGCGCCATAGCCCAGGGCGGCGGGGATGATCAGGGTGCGCGCACCACCGACCTTCATGCCGGCCACGCCTTCGTCCCAGCCCTTGATCACCATGCCGGCGCCCAGGCCAAACACAAACGGATCGCCACGGTCCTTGCTGGAGTCGAACTTGGCGCCCTGCGTGTCGTCGTTATAAAGCCAACCGGTGTAGTGCACCGTGACCTGTTGACCGGCCGCTGCCGCTACTCCGCTGCCCTCTGTGGTGTCGAGATACTGAAGTCCGCTTGCTGTGGTTTGCATGAGTGTGTCCTTGGAGTTTGCCGCGACCAATGCCGTTATGGCGGCGGAGCAAAAGGGTCAAATTATGCCGCAAGCCTTTGGCGATGGAGCCTACAAGATTTTTTTGGTCAGACCTGCGGCCCACTTGTTGGCGAAGGTCGGCAAATCGGCCAACCGTTTGGCCAGCGCCGCCCCGGTCGCGGTCAGCAAATAGCCGTTGTCGCCATGGCTGAGCAGCGCGGCCTCGCGCAGTTGCTTGATGCGGGTGTTGAGGGTATTGGGCGTGATGCCGCCCACGCTTTCTTGCAGCACGCGAAAGGTCTGCGCGCGGCCGTCGCGCAGTGCCCAGAGCACCCGCATGGCGTAGCGGCATTCCAGCAGGCTGAGCAGCTGGCCCATGGCGGCAGATTCTTTGGCATTCATTGGAGCAACCTGTGTCGGAGTTTTTGGTCAGCTTAGCGTGATTCGCAGCCTGCTACCAGAAGCATAGCTTTTGGGTTTTTCCAAACTTGCCAGGGTAGTGCACCGGTGCTAAGGTTTGCCGTCATCGCGCACGGCTTCGCAAACGGAGAAACTGCATGGAATACAACTTTGACCAGGTCCACAACTACTACGAGCGGCTGGTTTTTGAAGAGGTGCTGCACCGTGCCCAAGCCCCGGAGAACTTGGACTTCACCGGTGACATGTTGGCCGATGTGTCGTGCCTGGCGCTGAACCGCCTGCCTGCGCGTTATGTGCGCCACGATGTGGACATGATGTTCTACCTGGCCGAGCCGGAGCGCCAAGCGATGCAGCAGGCGCTGGAGGATGTGCTCAATTTTTCTTTCGAGTTTGTCCGGGAGCGCATGGCCCGCTCGGCCCGTTAGCCTGGGCCTTGCAGCTGCACCACTGCGCCCTGCGCATCCCGTAGCCACTGCGCGCGTTGCAGTCCGCGCAGCGCACTGCACACCCGCAGTTCTTGTGCGCACAGCACCTCTTCTACCCTGAGCACCCGTTCTTTTAAAGCAGGGCAGCGCGCTAGCAGACGCCCACGCAACACACCAGCCAACACGCCGCTGGCCAGTGGCGGCGTCCACCAGCGGCCATCGATTTTGACCAACAGGTTGCTGCGCGCACCCTCGGTCGCCTCGCCCTGCTCATTCACAAAAATCGCGTCAAAGGCCTGCTGGGCCATGGCCTCTTGGATGGCGGCGTCGTAGCAGCTGCGCAGCGAGGTCTTGTGCTTGAGCAGCGCCGCTTCCGCTGCGGGCACCGGGCTTGTGGACAGCAGCAGCAGGGCTGGCCCCGCTGGCAAGGGGGTGAGCAGGGCGTGCTTCCACAGCAGGCGACCGTCTTGTTGCAGGTCCAGCCGCAGGCGGTAGTTCTGCTGTGCATCCAGCCCCAGCAGCTGTTGCGCCAGGCCTTGCGCAATGGCGTGCAAGTCGCAGCGAAAGCCCAGCACTGCGGCACTGTGCTGCAGGCGCTGCAGATGCCAGCGCAGATGGCGCACCCGACCGCGCTGCACGCGCAGGGTTTCAAACAGGGTGAAGCCGGGGTCCATCTCGGTCAAAAAGCGGGCCTTGGCGCGGGCCTCGGCAAACTCGTCGTCGGCCTTGGAGTCCAGCACAATGCCGCCACCCACGCCCAAGCGGGCCGGCCTGCGCCCTGCATGGGCGGCGCCCAGAACGATGGTGCGAATCGCCACCGACAGACAAAAATTTCCAATGCGCGTCTCTCCGGCAGGTGCGTCTATCCAGCCGATGGCGCCGCAATACAGACCGCGCTCCTCAGGCTCCAGGCCGGCAATCAGGTCCATGGTGTGCAGCTTGGGGGCGCCGGTAATCGAGCCGCAGGGAAACAGGGCCCGCAGTACCGCGGGAAAGTCCAGTCCTGCGAGCAGGCGCGACTCCACGGTGGAGGTCATCTGGTGCACCGTCTTGTAGGTCTCTACCGCAAACAGCTTGGGCACCGTGACCGAACCGATTTCCGAAATGCGGCCCAGGTCGTTGCGCAACAGGTCCACGATCATCACATTTTCAGAACGGTTCTTGGCATCATGGGCCAGCCAGTGGGCGCGCAATTGGTCAGCCACCGGATCGGCCAAGCGGGCGGCGGTGCCCTTCATGGGCCTGGTGCTCAGGTGGCCAGCGCGGTTGCGTACAAACAGCTCGGGCGAGCTCGACAGCACCCAGTTGGCCTGCGCATCGCCTGGGTCCAGCGCAGGCAGGTGGGCCAGCGCTCCAAAGGCCACAGGCTGCATGGCGCGCAGTCGCCGGTACAGCCCGACGGGCGTGCCGTATTGGGAGCCGTGGAGGTTGAAGGTGTAGTTGACCTGGTAGGTCTCACCCTGGCTGATCAGCGCGCGGATGCGGGCAATGTCTTGCTCAAAGCGGCGCTGGTCCACGCTGGGCGTCAGATCGGAAATGCCGGCGGGCGAGGGCGTGGGCGCGCCATCAAGCTGGGAGAGCCATTGCGAGACGGCCTCGTTTGAGAGAAGTTGCAGTTGCTTGAACATCAGCACGCGCAGCGCACCGCACTCTGGCTGCTTGCGCAGTCCGGCAAGTTGCAGCCTGGCGCCCCATTCGTAGTCGATCAGGATGGCCGCATGCAGGCCGGCGCCCTGGTCGGCCGTGACGGCCTGCCACAGCGCATCAAGCGTTTGCACATCGGCACAACGGTGCTCGCGCACGAAGCCGCTGTAAAGCCTGCTGGTGGGTGCTGCCACAGTGGCGTGGCAGTCATCGAGCAGGACAAAGACCTTGTCGTCCAATTCAAACCCCTTACACAAAGAGCCCCCACGCTCACCCGCTGCGCGTGGTTCGCTGCCCCATATGGGGCGCATTGCACCTAGGGGCGGCCCGTCGGTGCAATAACCAAGTGGGCTGACAGCCCACTTGGTTTCCTATTACAGCGTGTCTGTGAAGCTACGCAGTTTGTCGGAGCGACTTGGATGTTTCAGTTTGCGCAAAGCCTTGGCTTCAATCTGGCGAATGCGCTCGCGCGTCACGTCAAACTGCTTGCCCACTTCTTCGAGCGTGTGGTCGGAAGTCATCTCGATACCAAAACGCATGCGCAGCACCTTGGCCTCGCGCGGCGTCAGGCTGTCGAGGATGTCTTTCACCACATCGCGCAAACCGGCCTGCATGGCGGCTTCCATGGGGGCGGTGTTGGCACCGTCCTCAATGAAGTCACCCAGGTGGGAATCGTCATCGTCACCGATGGGCGTTTCCATGGAGATGGGCTCCTTGGCGATCTTCATGATCTTGCGGATCTTGTCTTCCGGGATCTCCATCTTCTCGGCCAAGACCGAGGCATCGGGCTCGAAACCAAACTCCTGCAGATGCTGGCGGCTGATGCGGTTCATCTTGTTGATGGTTTCGATCATGTGCACCGGAATCCGGATGGTGCGCGCCTGGTCTGCAATCGAGCGGGTGATGGCCTGGCGAATCCACCAGGTGGCGTAGGTGGAGAACTTGTAGCCGCGGCGGTATTCAAACTTGTCTACGGCCTTCATCAAACCGATGTTGCCTTCCTGGATCAGATCGAGGAACTGCAGGCCACGGTTGGTGTACTTCTTGGCAATCGAGATCACCAGGCGCAAGTTGGCCTCGATCATCTCTTTCTTGGCGGCGCGGCTGGACGATTCGCCCGAGTTCATGCGCTTGTTGATGTCTTTGAGCTGGGCCAGGGGCACCACCACGCGCGACTGCAGATCGGTCAGCTTTTGCTGCAGATCCTGCACCGGCGGAATGTTGCGTCCCATGACTGCCGCCCAGGGCTTGCCCGAAGCCGCCTGCTTTTCGATCCACTTCAGATTCAAGAGGTTGCTGGCAACCGGCTGGTTGTGCTTGTCTCTGCCGCTGAATTCGGCAATGAAATGCTCTTGCGAGTAGCCGCATTTGTCCACGATGATGCGGCGCAGTTCGCGCTCCATCTTGCGCACATCATCGACTTGGCCGCGCACCATGTCGCACAGCTTTTCGATCGCCTTGGCGGTGAAGCGGATGGTCATCAGCTCTTCGCTCAGGGCCTTCTGGGTCTTGACGTAGGTCGGCGTGCCGTAGCCTTCCTTTTCATAGGTCTTGTGGATTTTTTCGAACAGCTCGCGCAGCTTGTCGAAACGCTCCAGCGCTTGCTTTTTCAGCTCTTCGAGCTTCTTGGTCAGTGCCTTGGAGCCGCCCTTGCCGTCGTCGTCGTCGTTCTCATCGAACTCGTCGAAGTCTTCTTCGGCCACATAGTCGTCGGCCTCATTGGGGTTGGAGAAGCCGTCCACGATGGTGGTGATGACGACCTTGCCTTCGCGGATTTCTTCGCCCAGGCGCAGGATTTCGGCGATGGTGGCTGGCGAGGCGCTGATGGCCTCCATCATGGCCATCAGACCGCCTTCGATGCGCTTGGCGATTTCAATTTCGCCTTCGCGGGTCAGCAGCTCGACCGTGCCCATTTCGCGCATGTACATGCGAACCGGGTCGGTGGTGCGGCCAAATTCGCTGTCCACGGTGGAGAGGGCCGCTTCGGCTTCTTCCTCGGCCTCTTCCACGGTGGCGGCGGTAGACACATTGTTGTTGAGCAACAGGGTTTCCGCGTCGGGGGTCTGTTCGTAGACCGCCACACCCATGTCGTTCAACATGGAGATCACGACTTCGAGGGTTTCCGCATCGACCAGTTTGTCGGGCAGGTGGTCGGAGATTTCGCCGTGCGTCAGGTAACCGCGCGTCTTGCCCAGGGTGATCAGGGCTTTGAGGCGGGCACGGCGCTTGGCCATGTCTTCTTCGGACAGCACGGTCTCGTCCAGACCGAATTCTTTCATCAAGGCGCGTTCTTTGGCCTTGCTGATCTTCATGCGCAGGGGCTTGACCTTTTCGCCAGTCGCGGTGACGGTGGCGACCGCTTCGGGTTCACCGGCCAGGTCCGCTTCGATGTCGGACATGTCCATGTCTTCACCATCGCCGCCGGTCTTGGACTTGGTGGTGGTCACCTTGGGCTTGCGCCCGCGCTTAACAGCAGGCGCGCCGGACTCGGTGGTGGCGGCGGCCTTGGGGGGACGGCCCGGCTTTTTCTTTGCCAGAAGTTCGTCGGCGGCGGCTTTGAGTGCGGCTTTGGTGGAGGTGGACACAGGTATCACTTTCTTGTCGGTCTTGGTCGCAGGAGCGGACGGGGCGGCGTGGGTTGCTGGCTTGGCTGGTTTTTGAGCGGGCATGGGAAAACCTCCGGTCATCAAAAAACATGTGGGCGAACAGATCGAACGCCAGCCGGGTCGCGCTAAACGGCCGCAGGTGGCAGGGCAGGAAGGAACTTCCCTCGGCAAGATGTGAGGGCGAACATTTGGAATGCAACCCTTGCGGTAAGGTGGCCTGCTGAGAACGGTGTCTGCATATGGCCTGGACCGGAGGTGTTGCTGTCGCTCTTGCCGAATTAGCCCGCGATTATAGCATCGGTTTGGATTTTCTCTAGCTGAAGCCTTCTGGTCTGCAGGGTTCTGTAGAGTTGCAGCGCCTGCGGATCGGACTTGGAGGCCTCAATGGCCTCGGTTTCCTGGGCCTTGAGGCGCTCGATCAGCATGCGGTTGAGCAGGTCGCGCAGTTCGGGCGCCGACTCTTTTTCGGGCTGCACCGGAATTTCAGGGCCCGACATCAGGCGCAGCGCCAGGTCCTCGCCAGCATGCCCGGTGAGTGTCTCGCGCAGCGCCTCCCAGGGCATTGCGCCATGTTCGTGCAACTGCGCCTCCAGCCAGGCCAGCAAGGGGCCGTGGGGCTCGGGCAGCTCGCACAGCAGGCCATGGTCTTCGTTGCTCAGGCCATCCCAGAGCGCCGATTGGCCCAGCAGGATGCGCGTGGCGTGGTCGGCGCGGCTGGCCGGTTGCGCGCGTGCGCCCTGGCTGACGCGGCCAAAGGAGTTGCCATAGCCGCCCTTGTTCCTGCTGCCCTTGTTCCAGCTGCCCTTGCCATAGGAGTCGCTTTGGCCAAATTCGCCCTTGCGCCAGTTGCCATCGCGCGCCGGCGTGGCGGGCGTTGCGGCAGCCGGGTTCCACAGCTCGGCCAGCTCGCGCCCGGTCAGCTGCACCAGGTCGGCCAGCTCGCCCAGCAGTTGCATCTTGAGCGCGCCCTCGGGCATCACCGACCACAGGGGCTTGGCATTGCTCGACAGGTGGGCTCGGCCCTCGGCGCTGTTGAGGTCCAGTCCCTCGCGCGCCGACTCGATCAGAAAGCGGCTCAGCGGCGTGGCCTCGGAGACGTAGCGCGCAAAGGCCTCGCGGCCATTGGCGCGGATAAAGCTGTCGGGATCGTGCTCGGTGGGCAGGAACAAAAATTTGATGCTGCGCACGTCGCTGGCATAGGGCAGGGCACCGTCGAGCGCCTTGCGTGCGGCACGCCGTCCGGCGGCGTCGCCGTCAAAGCTGAACACCACCGAGTCGGTAAAGCGAAACAGCTTTTGCACATGCTCAGCCGTGCAGGCCGTGCCCAGCGTGGCCACGGCATTGGGAAAGCCCAGCTGCGCCAGTGCCACCACGTCCATATAGCCCTCGGTGACCAGCACATAGCCCAGGTCGCGCAGCGCCGAGCGCGCCTCAAACAGGCCATAGAGCTCGCGCCCCTTGCTAAACACCGGGGTCTCGGGGGAATTCAGGTATTTGGGCTTGTCGTCGCCCAGCACGCGCCCGCCAAAGCCTATGCACTCGCCCTTGATGTTGCGAATCGGGAACATGACGCGGTCGCGGAAGCGGTCGTAGCGCTTCTCCTCAGCTCCGTCTTCCTCTGCAGTGCTGATGACAAGGCCGCTTTCGACCAAGAGTGGGTCGTCGTAATGCGGGAAGATGCCAGCCAGACTGCGCCAGCCCTCGGGCGCATAGCCCAGGCCAAACTGCTTTGCCACCTCGCCTGACAGGCCCCGGCCCTTGAAGTAGGCAATGGCACGGGGTGAATCCTTGAGCGCCTTGCGGTAGGCCTCACCCGCTTGCTCCAACACGCTGGTCAAGGTGTGCTGCTTCTCGCGCTGCTCCTGGGCGCGGACCCGGTCCTGTGGCGTGCCTTCTTCTTCGGGCAGCTGCATGCCGAACTGCTGGGCCAGGTCTTTCACCGCTTCGATAAAGGTCATGCCAGCGTGGTCCATCAAAAAGCTGATGGCGTTGCCGTTCTTGCCGCAGCCAAAGCAGTGGTAGAACTGCTTGGTCGGGCTGACCGAGAAGGAGGGCGACTTCTCGCCGTGGAAGGGGCATAGCCCCATGAAGTTGGCCCCGGCCTTCTTGAGCGGCACATAGCGCCCGACGATTTCCACCACGTCAGCGCGCGCGACGAGTTCCTGGATGAAGGTTTGTGGAATGGCCATGGGGTCTGCGATTATGCGTTGAAGTGACCCGCGCAGCGGTGCAACTGGAGGGGCCCAGCCAGCGCCCCCCAATCGGTCAATCCCCCAGCACCAGCCCTTCGCGGCGCGGATCGGCACCACCGGCATAGCCCTTGGGTAGGCGCTCAATGGCCTGCAGGCCGCTGGGCAGGGCGGTCTCTGTCACCTGATGGCCCTGTGCGCGCAGGGCCGCCAGCGTAGCGGCCGGGAAGCGCCCCTGCTCCAGGAACAGCGCGCCACCCAGGCTGCCGAAATTGGGCAGGCTGATGGCCTGTTGCGGACTTAAGCCCCAGTTCAACACGCCCAGCAGGGTCTTGGCGGTGAAGTGGATGATGAAGGCGCCGCCCGGGCTGCCCGCGCTCATCAGCAGTGCATGGGTTTTTTCGTCAAACACCAGCACCGGCGACATGGAGGAGCGCGGACGCTTGCCCGGCTCGACCCGGTTGGCAATCGGCGTACCGTCGCCAGCAAAGGGCGTGAGGCTGAAGTCGGTCAGCTGGTTGTTGAGCAAAAAGCCGCCCGCCAGACCCCGGCCGCGGTTCACCATCAGGCGCGCGCCCCAGGCGTCTTCGATGGTGGTGGTCATGGACAGCGCATTGCCAAAGGCATCTGCGATGGAGATGTGCGAGGTGCCGTGTTCGGTCTGCTCCGGCATGGGCGCGTAGCCCACGCGCAGTGGGCCCGGCCGGCCTGGCAGAACCTGGGGCATGCGTTGACCACTGGGCGCAATGGCGCTGGCCCGCTCGCTCAGGTAGTTGGGCGCCAGCAGACTTTTCCAAGCCCCACCCGGTGCGTCCACAAAGGCCGGGTCCGCCACGTACTGGGCGCGGTCGGCAAAGGCCAGGCGCGCGGCCTCGGTATAGAGGTGCAGCCACTGCGCCTTGGGTAGACCCTGGTCCAAGGGCGGGTCCTGGCCCTGGCGGGCATTCAAAATGCCCAGCATCTGGCCAATGGCGAGGGTGCCGGAACTCGGTGGCGGCATGCCGCAGATGCGGTAGCTGCGCGCGCTGCTTGCCACCGCATAGGCAAAGCAAAGGGGCTCGCGTTGCAGCGGCCGGTAGCTCGCCAGATCGTCCAGCGACAGGCGCCCGGCGTTGGCATGTGTGTTTACTTTTTGCACCAGCGCTCGCGCCACCGCACCGCGCATCAGGGCGTCGGGACCCTGGCTCGCAATGGCCTGCAGCACCGCAGCCAACTCGGGGTTGCGCAGCACATGGCCCTCGGGCCAGGGCTGGCCCTGGGCATCAAAAAAATAGGCCAGGGCCACGGGATCGGTTTTGAGGGCCTTCTCGGCCGCCAGCAGCGTGGCCATGCGCGGGCTGATGGCAAAGCCCTTGCGGGCCAGGTCTATGGCCGGTACAAACAAGGCCTTCCAGGGCAGTCGGCCATGCGCTTTATGGGCCTGGTAAAGCATGCTTAGGGCGCCGGGTACGCCCACCGAGCGCCCGCCCACCACTGCCTCCATCAGGGCCAGTGGTTTGCCGCTAGCGTCCAAAAACAGGTCGGGCGTGGCAAGTGCCGGTGCGGTTTCGCGCCCGTCGTAGGCCTGGGTGTGGCGGCCGTCAAAGTGCAGCAAAAAGGCGCCGCCGCCTATGCCGCTGCTTTGGGGCTCCACCAAGGTCAGCACCATTTGCACGGCGACTGCGGCATCCACCGCACTGCCACCGGCCTTCAGGATTTGCTGCCCGGCGCGGGTGGCCAGCGGGTTGGCGGCTGCCACGGCATAGCTGCGCGTGGTCCAGCCCGGTTGCGCAATCAGGGCACTGGGCAGCTCGGGCTGCACCAGCGTGTCAGAGTGGGCCTGCAGGTTGGCTGCGGCCAGCAGGCACAGCAAAGCAGCGCGGACGGACCGGCTCAGTGCGCCTTGGCGCAAAAAGAAAGCACCCTGCATGGTTTACCTCTTGTCCCTGGGCAGGCGGCCCAGCAAATAGAACTCGGGATTGGGCTGCATGCCGGTGACGCTGGCCATGCGATTGGACAGGCCAAAGAAGGCGGTGATGCCGGTGATGTCCCAGATGTCCTCGTCGCTAAAGCCATGGGGCTGCAGGGCGGCAAAGTCGGCCTCGTCCACGGCCTGGCTGTTGTCGCTGACCTTCATGGCAAAGTCCAGCATGGCGCGCTGGCGCGGCGTGATGTCGGCCTTGCGGTAGTTCACCGCCACTTGGTCGGCCAGTTGCGGCTTCTTCTCGAAAATGCGCAGTAGCGCGCCATGGGCCACCACGCAGTACAGGCATTGGTTGGCCGCGCTGGTGGCCACCACGATCATCTCGCGTTCGCCCTTGCTGAGGCTGGAGTCCTCGCGCAGCATCAGGGCGTCGTGGTAGGCAAAAAAAGCGCGCCACTCTGGCGGGCGCCGGGCCAGGGCCAGAAAGACGTTGGGCACAAAACCCGATTTTTCCTGCACCTCCAGAATTTTGGCCTGTATGTCTTGGGGCAGGGTGTTGAGGTCGGGCAGTGGGAAGCGCATGGGAGTCTCCTTCTAGTAATGGGGTGGCAACTCGTCGCGCGGGTTGCGCGGTGCGGAGCCGTTGCCGCTGGCTTGGGCGCGCAGGTCGCCGAGCTGGGCCACCAGGGCGTCCAGGGTTTGTTGTTGGCGAATGATGATTTGTTCGAGCTTGTCCACCAGGTCTTCGGTAAAGCTGGCCTTGATTTCCAGCGCTTCGAGGCGCTGTTCGGTATTGCGGTGTGCGGTCATGGCCTCGATTGGAACAGAGCGCGTTCCGGTGCCGCTTCACGCAGCCCGACCAGGGCCTCGAACGCGGCGCCGTCCATGGGCCGGGCGAACAAATAGCCCTGGGCATAGTCGCAACCGGCGGCGCTCAGCAGCTCGCGCTGCAACTCGGTTTCCACGCCCTCGGCAATCACCTGCATGCCCAGGGCATGGGCCATGACGATGATGGCCTTGCACAGGACCAGGTCGGTGGAGTCGGCAATCAGATGGCGCACAAAGGACTGGTCGATCTTGATGAAGTCGATGTCGAACTTTTGCAAATAGGCCAGCGACGAGTAGCCGGTACCAAAATCGTCCAGCGAGACCTTGATGCCCGCGTCGCCCATGGCCAGCAGTTGCTCGCCCACCACCTCGCTGGTGTCTAGCAGCAGGCCCTCGGTGATTTCCACCACCAGCGCCTCGCCGGCTAGGCCCATGGCCTGCATTTGCAGGCCCCAACTGGCCTGGCCGCTGTCGCAATGGCGAAACTGCACCGGCGAGCGGTTGACGCTGATCTGGAAATCGGGGTGCAGGGTTTGGCGCCACTTTTGCACCTGCGCCGCTGCTTGCTGGAACACCCATTCGCCAATGTCCACAATCATTCCGCTGGACTCGGCAATCGGTATGAAGGCCGCCGGACTGACCAGGCCGCGCTTGGGGTGTTGCCAGCGGATCAGGGCCTCGGCCTTGTGGATGGAGCCGGTAGAGAGTTCGACGATGGGTTGGTACAACACGCGAAATTGCTTGTCCGCCAGGGCGGTGCGCAGGTCGTTGGCCAGGCGCACCCGCGTCTGCGCCGCTTCTTGCAGCGCCGGGGTAAAGAAGCTAAAGCGGTTGCGCCCCTCGCCCTTGGCCACATACAGGGCCTGGTCGGCGTTCTTGTACAGGTCTTCGATCTGGCTGCCGTCCAGCGGGTACAGGGTGATACCGATGCTGGCCGAGACAAATACCTGCTCGTCGCCGATCTGGAACAGCGCGTCCATGCTGCGCAGGAGTTTTTCCAGCAGCGGCTCCAGGTGGTCGGTGTGGGAAATTTCGGTCAGGATGACGGTGAACTCGTCACCTCCCATGCGCGCCACGGTGTCGGCCTCGCGCACGCAGTCCTGGATGCGCTTGGCCGCTTCCACCAGCAACTGATCGCCGCTGTCGTGGCCCAGGGTGTCGTTGACCTCCTTGAAATGGTCCAGGTCGATGAACAGGATGGCGAGCTGCTGGCCGTCGCGCTTGCAGCGTTTGATTTCCTGCTCTAGGCGGTCGCGCAGCATGCGCCGGTTCGGCAGCCCGGTGAGGGCGTCGAAAAAGGCCTGCTGGCGTATCAATGCCTCGGCGTCCTTGCGCTTGGTGATGTCGGTGTGCGTGCCAATCATGCGCAGTGGTTGGCCCGCGTCGTCGCGGCTGATCACCATGCCGCGGCTGAGCACCCATTTCCAGCTGTCGTCCTTGCAGCGCACGCGGTGCTCGTTGTGGTAGGTGGAGGTGAGGCCCCGCAAATGCCAGTTGCGGTCCAGCTCCATCTGCGCCCGGTCATCCGGGTGGGTGCGCTGGTCTAGCGCGCGCGGGGTGTGGGTGACCTCGCATTCTTCAAAGCCATACATCTCGATCAGGCGCTTGGAGTAGAACTCCACGCCGCTGGGAATATGCCAGTCCCAGACGCCATCGCCCGAGCTCTCCAAGGCCAGCTTCCAGCGGTTTTCCGAGTCCAGCAGCGCCATCCTTGCCAGCTTGCCTTCGGTGATGTTTTGCAGCACCGAGGTCCGCTTCAGTAGCCGCCCGTCCTGCCAGTGGGAGTGGCCCACGGAATGGACCCAGATGCGCTGGCCGGTGGCGGTGATGGCTTCGAGTTCGAGGTCATGCGTGGTGGGCTGTTGCGCGGCTTCGCGGTAGGAGTCGCGCAGCAGCTGCATGGAAGGCGGTGTAAAAAAGCGCTCGGCCGTGCCCATGGCCGTGCCCGGGGCATATTCCTCGGGCGAGGTCTCAAAAATGCGGTAAACGCCCTCGGTCCAAAACACCTGGTCGGCCAATAGGTCAACCTCCCAGCCACCTACTTGGGCCAGCGCCTGCGTGGAGGTGAGCAGCTTGTCCAGCCGTTCGCGGTCCTGCTGCACCTGGACATAGTCCGACACATCGGAAAAGGTACGCACCATGCCGCCCTCGGGCAGTGGCTGCGACTTGATCTCCAGCGTGCGGCCTTGGGCGGTGACGCGCAGGTAGCGCGCTGGCAGCTCGGCCTCACCGTTGCTGAAGATGTATGCACGCGCATGGGCCTCCACCCGCTCGGCGTTGGGTCCAAAGTCGCCACGCTGGACCTGGATCTGATTGACTTCGCGCAGCAGGGGCTGGCGCTCCAGCAGTGCCGGTGCCAGGTTTAGCAGCTCGCAGGCGCGGGCATTAAAGGAGATGACACGCTTGGCCGCGTCGAGTACCAAAATGCCCTGGCTGATGCTGCCCAGGGTGTCGCGCAACAGGAGCGAACGTTCCAGTAGCTCGGCCTCTACTTGCTTGCGTCTGTCGATGTCGGTGTGGGTGCCAATCATGCGCAGCACGCGGCCCTGTGCATCGTGCTGCACCGCCATGCCGCGCGAGACCATCCAACACCAGTGGCCGTCCTTGTGGCGCAGACGCAAATCGACCGCGTAGCTGGGCGCCGTGCCATCCAGATAGTCCGCGATGGCGCGCTGTTGGCGGGGCAGGTCGTCTGGATGCAAGCGGCTCGAAAACGCCTGAAAATCCTGCGGGAGCTCGCCCTGCGCGTAGCCCAGCATTTCTTCCCAGCGCACGCAATGGGTTTGCTCGCCAGTCTGCAGATTCCAGTCCCATACGCCCAGTCCCGAGCCTTCCAAGGCCAGCTTCCAGGGGTTGTCTTCTACGTCGGCGGCGGACCGCGACAGGTTGAAGGGCGCAGAGTAAGAGGGGTGACTAGACATGGGAGGAAAAAAGCAGTGCGCGCGTCTCAGCGTTCGTGGCCGGGCCCAAAAATGTGTGATGGCATACGCCGCTGGTGCTCCGTCATTGGGCGATCTTGTTGCTTGCAATGGGTGGCCCAAGCGCCGGTTGTGCCTGGGCTGCGCATGGCTTTCGCATTCCCCTTATGCATTGGGGCGCTTGCTGAACTTGCGCGCTGTCCATTGCCCCAGGTCGTCAATGTAGGTGAACACGGCGGGGATGATCAGCAGGCTTAAAAAAGTGGAGGTGATCAGTCCGCCTATCACCGCAATCGCCATGGGGGCGCGAAAGCTGGTGTCGGCCGCGCCCAGTCCAATGGCAATGGGCATCATGCCCGCGCCCATGGCCAGCGTGGTCATGACGATGGGGCGGGCGCGTTTGCTACAGGCATCCATCAGCGCCTCCCAGCGCGTCATACCCTGCTCGCGCCTGGCCTGAATGGCATATTCCACCAGCAGGATGGAATTTTTGGTGGCCACACCCATCAGCATGATCAGGCCGATCAGCGAGGGCATGGAAAAGCTCTTGTCGGCTAGCAGCAGGCCGACAAAGGCGCCACCCAAAGACAGGGGCAGGGCAAACAAAATGGTCACCGGATGCAGCAGGCTCTTGAACAGCAGCACCAGCACGATGTAGATGCACAGCACGCCGGTCAGCATGGCCAGGCCAAAGCTGGCAAACAGCTCGCCCATGACCTCGGCGTCTCCCACCTCGCGCACCGCCACGCCGGGTGGCAGGTTCTTAATCGATGGCAGGTTCTGCACCGCGACCGCCACTTCACCGAGCGGCAGGCCGGAGAGTTCGATGTCGAAGTTGATATTGCGCGAGCGGTCGTAGCGGTCAATCACCGCCGGCCCACCGGCCATCTCCAGCGTGGCCACCTGGCTGAGCATCACCGGGCCGCGCGTGCCGGGCACGCTCAGGCGGCCCAGCAGTTCGAGGTCGGCGCGCGCCGCACTGTCGAGCTTGACCACAATCGGGATTTGGCGCTGGCTCAGGTTGAGCTTGGGCAGGGCCGAATCAAAGTCGCCCAGGGTGGCAATGCGCAGGGTCTCGCCAATGGCGGCGCTCGTCACCCCTAAGTCGGCGGCGCGGGCAAAGTCCGGGCGCACCGCAATTTCGGGGCGCACCAGGCTGGCGGTGGAGGCCACATTGCCCAGTCCGGCAATGGTGCGCAGGTCGCGCTCTACGGCATGGGCCGCCGCGGTCAAGGCGGCCGGGTCTTCGCCACTGAGCACCAGCACGTATTTCTCGCCCGAGCCGCCCAGGCCCACCTTGCTGCGGATGCCGGCAATCGGCTCCAGCGCCTCGCGGATCTGCTGCTCAATGCCCTGCTTGCGCGGGCGCGCCTTGCGCTCGTCGAGCAGAATGGTGAGCGTGGCTTTGCGCGCCTCGGACACCCCTTGCGGTGCAAAGGGGTCGCTGCCGGCCGCACCACCGCCTATGGTGGTGTAGATGCTTTTGACATGGGCCACCTGCATCAGGCGTGCACGCGCATCCTCGGCCACGGCCTTGGTCTGCGCCAGCGTGGAGCCAGGTGGCAGTTCGATATAGGCCTGGGTCTGCGAGTTGTCGTCTGGCGGAATAAAGCCCTTGGGCAGGAGCGGAATCAGCATCAGCGAGCCGACAAAAAACGCCAGCGCGGCCAGCGCGGTGATCAGCCTGTGCTTCACGCACCAGGCCGCCCAGCGCATGTAGACGCGCATCCAGCGCGGCTCGGCGTGCGCGGTAACGATGGGCTTGAGGATGTAGGCCGCCATCATGGGGGTGAGCACCCGCGCCACCAAGAGCGAGGCGGCGACAGCCAGCGAGGCGGTCCAGCCAAACTGCTTGAAGAACTTGCCCGGAATGCCGGCCATAAAGGCGGTGGGTAAAAACACCGCGATCAGCGTGAAGGTGGTGGCAATCACGGCCAGACCAATCTCGTCGGCCGCCTCCATTGCCGCCTGGTAAGGGCTCTTGCCCATGCGCAAATGGCGCACGATGTTCTCCACCTCCACAATCGCATCGTCCACCAAAATACCGATCACCAAAGACAGCGCCAAAAGCGTCACCACATTGATGGTGAAGCCCAGTTGCTGCATGCCGATAAAGGCCGGAATGGCCGACAGCGGCAGCGCCACGGCAGACACAAAGGTGGCGCGCCAGTCGCGCAAAAACAGCCACACCACCAGCACGGCCAGGGCCGCACCCTCGTAGAGCAGGTGCATGGAGCCGTCGTATTCCTCTTGCACCGGGGTCACAAAGTCAAAGGCCTCGGTGATTTGCATGTCGGTGTGCTGCAAGCGCAGCTCTTCCAATGCTTTGCGCACACCGGCGCCCACTTCGACCTCGCTGGCGCCCTTGCTGCGCGCCACCTCAAAGCCCACCACCGGCTTGCCATTGAGCAGGGCCGCAGCGCGGGGTTCGGCAAAGCTGTCGCGGATGCTGGCGACCTGGTCGAGGCGGATATGGCGGCCATCGGGCAGGCTGAGCTCCATGGCCTCCAACTCGCGCGCTGAGGAGACGGTAGCCAGGGTGCGCACCGGTTGCTCGCTGCCGCCTATGTCGGTGCGCCCACCGGCTGATTCTTGTTGCACGCTTTTGAGCTGGCGCGATATTTCGGCCGCCGTGATGCCCAGGGCCTGCAGGCGCACCGGGTCGAGTGCCACAGCCACCTCGCGGTTGACGCCGCCCACGCGGTTGATGGCGCCCACACCGCGCACCGACAAGAGCTTGCGGGTAATGGTGTTGTCCACAAACCAGCTCAAGCCTTCGTCATCCATTTGCGCCGAGGAAACCGTGTAGGCCAGCACCGGCGAGCCGGCCAAATTGATTTTGCTGACCGCCGGGTCGCGCAGGTCCGAGGGCAGGTCGGCGCGAATTTGGGCAATCGCCGAGCGCACATCGTCCACCGCTTCCTGGCCCGGCTTTTCGAGGCGGAATTCGGCCGTGATGGTGACGCCGCCGTCTTGCACCTTGGTGTAGATGTGCTTCAAGCCCTGCAGGCTGGCAATGGCGTTTTCAATCTTGCGCGCCACTTCGGTTTCCAGTTGCGCCGGAGCCGCTCCGGGAAGCGACGCGGACACCACCACCGTGGGCAGGTCCAGGTCCGGGAACTGCTGCACCTTCATGCTGTTGAAGGCAATCATGCCGGCAAAGGTCAGCATGACAAACAGCATCACGCCCGCGATGGGGTTTTTGATCGACCAGGCCGAAACATTCATGGCGCAGCACCCACACGCACGGTGTCGCCGTCATTCAAAAACCCGGCACCGGCCACGGCAATCGTGGCGTTGGCGTCCAGACCCTTGAGGATTTCTACTTGCTCGCCCACACGGCGTCCGGCCTCTACCTTTTGCTGCGCCACCTTGTTGTCTTTGCCCAAGGTAAACACATAGCTAAAGCCGTCGCGCACCACCACCGCCTGTTGCGGCACGGTCAGCGCGTTGGAGCTGCCGAGTGCAAATTCGCCTCTGGCAAACATGCCCGCCTTGACCGTGCCACCGGTCGGTGTCACGGCCAGGTCCACATAGACCAGGGCATTGCGGGTTTGCGGGTCCACCGTGGGCGCCACCATGCGCACCTTGCCTGCCACGCTGCTGCCGCTGGCGCTTTGCACCTGCACCAAGGTTCCGGTTTTGATGCGGCCCAGCTCGGCGGAGGTGACCTCGGCGCGCCACTCCAACCGGCCCTGGCGGATCAGGCGAAACAATTCCACGCCGGGGCTGAGCACCGCGCCCACGCTGGCGCTGCGTGCCGAGATGATGCCGCTGTCGGGGGCTAGCACCTGGCAATGCTTGAGGCGCAGCTCTTGCTGTTGCAGCGCGGCCTGGGCGCTTTGCACGCGTGCCTTGGTACTGAGTTCGGTGGTGTTGTATTGGCTGATTTGCTGCGCGCTCAATGCGCCGCTGGCCTGCAGGCTGCGGGCGCGCTCGGCATTGGTGGCAGCATCCACCGCTTGGGCCTGGGCCTCTGCCACATTGGCGCGGGCCAGGGCCACATCGGCCTGCACGCTCTCGGAGGCAAACACCGCCAGCACCTGGTCACGCTGGACCCGGTCGCCGACATTGACGCGCACCTCTTGCAGCCTGAGTCCGCCCGACTCCGAGCCCACGCTGGCCTCTTGCCAAGCGGCGATATTGCCGTTGGCAGCCAGGCGCAGGGGTAGGGCGCTCTGGCTGGGTTTGCCGGTGCTGACCGTCATGGCGGCCTTGGCTGCGGTGGTCTTGGGGGCATTGGCGTCTTGGGCTGCGCTGGAGGTGGCGAGCAGCAGACCGGTGGCGGCCAGGGTGATGCAGACGCTGGCCAGGGCCAGCGGGCTAAGGTGCAAGTTTTTCATGGTTCGGGTGCTAGTCATGGGTGTCAGTGGGCAAGGGGGCGTTCACATTCCAGCCGCCGCCCAAAGCGCGGTACAGCGCAATCCAGGCTTGGCTGCGCTGCAGGTCGAGCTGCAGCAGGGCGGTCTGCGCGGAGAGGGTGCTGCGCCTTGCGTCTTCGAGTTCTGGCAGGCTGGCCGAGCCGGCCTGGTAGCGTGCCTGGGTGGCGTTAAAGGACTGGCCATAGCCCTGGGCCGCAGCGGCAGCGTCGTCCTTTTGCGCGCCGGTGCTCTCTAGTTGCAGCAGGGCATCTTCCACCTCGCGCACGGCCTGGCGCACCCGGGCCCGGTACAGGGCGGCGGCTTCGGTGTAGCGGGCCTGCGCGGCCTGCACATTGGCCACACGCCGCCCGCCGTCCAGAATCGGCAGGCTCAAGGACACCGGTCCTATCGACCAGGTGCTCAGATCGGTGGTGCTGCCTTGGCTGCTGTAGTTCAGCGCGCCCACCGAGCCATTGAGCATCAGGCGCGGATAGCGCTGGGCCTGGGCTGCGCCTAGGTCGGCACTGGCCGCTGCGAGTTCGCGCTGGGCGGCGTAGAGGTCGGGTCGCTGCGACAGCACCTGCGCCGGGACCTTCGATACGGAGGGCATGGCCAGCGTGGCGCTGCCTGCTTGCGGGGCGTCTAAGCGTTGGCGCAGCTCTGGTTCTGCTACGGCGGTCAATGCCACCAAGGCTTTCAGGCTGCTGTCGCATTGGCTGGACTGTTGGGTGCTGCGCCCGCGTCCCTCTGCGGCGCTGGCGTTGGCCAAGGCGGCCACTGCTGGCGCGGTGAAGCCGGCCTGCGCGCTCAGCGCGGACAGGCGTGCGGTCTCGCTGCGCGAGCTGGCGTCAAGCTGCAAAACTTGTAGCAGCTTGCGGCAGCTGCGCCAGCCGGTATAGGCATTGGCGGTATCGGCGGCCACCGACACGCGTGCCTCATGCCACTGGGCGGTAGATCCCTGCAGCCTGGCCTGGGCGGCGTTGGCAGCGGCGCGGTTGGCACCGAACAGGTCGATTTCCCAAGAGGCATCCAGGCTGCCTTGCAAGCCCGTGCCCACGATGGGGCTGGCGCTGTTGACGCCGCGCTGGGCGCTCAAAGACGCACCCACGCTGGGGCGGTTGGCGGCTTGGGCATTGCCCAGTGCGGCGCGTGCTTGTGTGAGGCGCGAGGTGGCGCTGGCCAGCGTGGGGCTGGCCTGCTCGGCCGCCTCCATCAGTTGCACCAGCAGCGGGTCGCCCAGGCTTTGCCACCAGTGGGCCAGATCGGTGCTGCTGCCGCCGTGCGGCAGAGGCGCCATCCAGGCGGGCGGTGCCGGGTCGGACTGCGCCGCTTCGGTGGAGGCGGGCAATTGCGCGCAGCCGGCGCCAAGCAGGGCCATGGCGGCGCAGAAGTAGGTCATGCGGTGCTTTGGTGTCAAGACAGGGTCCCCATGGAGCTGTTTGGAAGGCGCCTAGCTTACCCGCTTCGCCGCTGCCAAAGGGCCCCGCGCCCGTTTGTCCTTATGGGTGTGAATGCGGGCAACATTCACCCCGCAGTGAGCTTGTGCACCAGGTCCGCAGTGGTGCTGGCCTTGTATTTGCGCATCAGGCGGGCGCGGTAAATTTCGACCGTGCGGTGGCTGATGCCCAGGGCCTTGCCGATCAGCTTGCTGGTCAGACCCTGCAGCAAATAGGCCGCCACCTCGCGCTCGCGTGCGGTCAGTTCGGCCTTGACCGGGCGGCTGGCGCTCAGGTCTTCAAAGCACCAGATGCCGGCCTCGTGGGGGGCCAACTGGTTGAGCGCGCGGCCGGTCACATGGCACCAGAAGGGCTCGCCGGCATTGCGTCCGCCCAGTCGCTTCATGATGCGGTTGTCGGCGTAGGTGCCGTTGCGGTTGAGGATGGGCGCAATGCGTGCGCCGGTGCGCTCGTACTCATCAATGCTGGGGTAGAGCAGCAAAAAAGACTGCCCCACAAGCTGGCTGCGCTGGGCGCCAAACATGTCGCACAGGTGCTGGTTGCAGTCGGTCATAAAGCGGTTGCTGGAGAGGGCCAGGCCCACGGGGGCCAGGTCGAAGGCGAGGCGGTAGTCGGTATCCATGGTGTGGGCTTTGCCGCCTGCGGGCGGCGGGCCAAGGGTTGCGCTCTACGAAGAACTACGTATGCAATTAGGTAGTATGGTACGTGTATCCCCAATACAGGAGAAGAGTGTGGTCAACAAGGTATACCCCAGCGCAGCAGCGGCGCTTGAAGGCATTGTGCAAGACGGCCAGTTGCTGGCGGTCGGTGGCTTTGGCCTGTGCGGCATTCCCGAGGCGCTGATCGACGCGCTGCGCGATACCGGCGTGAAAGACCTGACGGTCATTTCCAACAACGCCGGCGTGGACGGCTTTGGTCTGGGCAAGCTGCTGGAAACGCGCCAGATCAAGAAGATGATCTCTTCCTATGTGGGCGAGAACAAGGAGTTCGAGCGCCAGTACCTGGCCGGTGAGCTGGAGTTGGAATTCACGCCCCAGGGCACGCTGGCCGAGAAGCTGCGCGCCGGTGGCGCTGGCATTCCCGCCTTCTTTACCAAGACCGGCGTCGGTACCCTGGTGGCCGAGGGCAAGGAGCTGCGCGAGTTTGACGGCGAGACCTATGTGATGGAGCGCGCGCTGCTGCCCGAGGTGGCCCTGGTCAAGGCCGATGTGGCCGATATGTCCGGCAATCTGCGCTTTAACCTGACGGCGCGCAACTTCAACCCCGCAGCAGCCATGGCCGGAAAAATTTGCGTGGTGGAAGTGGAGCGCATCGTGGCCACCGGCGAAATTGCACCCGATGACGTGCACCTGGCGGGCATCTACGTGCACCGCATTGTGGTCAACCCGACCCCCGAAAAGCGCATCGAAAAGCGCACCACCCGCGCCCGTAAAGTTTGAGGAGAAGAATATGCCCTGGACCCAAGACCAAATGGCCGCACGTGCGGCGCAAGAGCTCGAAGACGGCTTTTATGTGAACCTCGGTATCGGCATTCCGACCCTGGTGGCCAACTTTGTTCCCGACCATGTGGAAGTCTGGCTGCAAAGCGAAAACGGCATGCTGGGCATTGGCCCGTTTCCCTATGAGGACGAGGTGGACGCCGACCTGATCAACGCCGGCAAGCAGACCGTCACCACCATCAAGGGCTCCAGTATTTTTGGCAGCCACGAGAGCTTTGCCATGATCCGCGGCGGTAAGGTCAACCTCAGCATTCTGGGCGCCATGCAGGTCAGCGAGAAGGGCGATCTGGCCAACTGGATGATTCCGGGCAAGATGATCAAGGGCATGGGCGGCGCCATGGACCTGGTGGCGGGTGTGAAGCGCGTCATCATCCTGATGGAGCATGTGGCCAAGAAGAAAGACGGTTCTGAGGACATGAAGATTCTTCCCGCTTGCACCCTGCCGCTGACCGGTTTGGGCGTGGTGGACCGCATCATCACCGACCTGGCCGTGATGGACGTGACGCCTGCGGGCCTGAAGGTGGTGGAGTTGGCGCCTGGCGTGACGCTGGAGCTGCTGCAATCCAAAACCGGTGTGGCGCTGATCTAAAGCCCTGCGCTTTGGCCTAGGTCAAGCCCCGGCGCATTGCGTACGGGGCTTTTTTCTGGCTAGGACGTTTGCATCTGCTATGTTCCACGGCTATGAATATCAATCGTCAGGGTCTGCGGGTGGCTGCGCTATGGGCCGCCTTGCTGCTGTTTTCAGGAGTCGTCCTAGCCGCCACGCCGGGCATGGTGGAGCCGGGTGCGGTGTTGCGCGAGGCCCGCATGCAGGGACTCAACGGCCCCGACCGTGCCCTGTCGCAGTACCGTGGCAAACCCTTGTTGATCAATGTTTGGGCCAGTTGGTGCGGGCCCTGCCGCCAGGAGATGGGTTCGCTGGAGCGCCTGGCCTGGCGTGACCAGGGCAAGCGTTTCACCGTCATCGGCATTTCCACCGACGACAGCGAGGCCGCTGCCAAGCGCTACTTGCAGCAGTCCAATGCCACGCTCAACCACTATTTGGACCATGCGCTGGAGCTGGAGAACATGCTGGGCGCCGAGCGCCTGCCGTTGACGCTGCTGGTGGACGCTCGCGGTAAGGTCTTGGGCAAGTTTTACGGCGCACGCGATTGGGACAATGCCGATGCAGCCCGCTGGATCGACAGCCGACTGATCGCCAAAGAATAGACAGTGCCGCCCGCTATGCAAAAGCAGATCAGACCGGTCCGGTCCGTTGCCCTGTTGGCAACCCTCACCATCCTGGTGGTGCTGCTGTCGGCCAGTTCCCTGCTGCTAAGCCTGCGCGCACGTGAATTGCGGCATTCGAAGCAAGAGACGGTCAGCCTGCTGCAGATGTTGATGGAGCAGACCGAAAAGAACTTCAGCAGTGCCGACCTCATTTTGCAGGGGGTGCAAGAACGCCTGGCCTCGCCCTTTGGCCGCCAGCTCCCACTAGACAGCCGCTTGGTGCAGCTGCTGCTGAACTCACGTGTTTCGGGCTACAAGTACCTGAGTTCCATTTTTTTGGTGGATGAAAACGGCACCCTGGTCAACTCCTCGCGCGAGCCGAACATGCCGCCCCTGTCCTTGGCAGACCGCAGTTATTTCAAGGTATTTGCACAGGGCAGGCCGGATTTTGTCTTTCTGGACAAGCCGGTGCGCAACCGCCTGGACAACAACTGGACGCTGTATTTGTCGCGCCGCCTGGCCACGCTCGACGGCCGCTTTCGGGGCGTCATCGTGGCGGCCATCAGCATCACCGACTTGGAGAAAAGCTTCAGCACCGTGCAGCTGGACTATGCCCGTCCGGTTGCGGTCTATATGTCGGATGGCACGCTGGTGGCCAGCCTGCCGCACCGCGACAGCGCCATGGGCACTGTGGCGCCTGAATTTTCTGGACAGGTCCTGCCCACTGGCCCCAAGCAGGTACTCAGCATCAGCAGGACGGCTGAACCTGGCGGGGCACAGAACCTGTATGTCAGCAAGCTGGCGGACTTTGCGCTGCTGCTGGGCGTGACCGATATCGAGGAAGAAAGCCTGGCGCCCTGGCGTGAGACCGCCATTCCGGTGGCCCTGGGGGCGCTGTTGGTTAGCCTCTTCACCGGTCTGGTGGCCATGTACCTGATCAACAAGCTGCAGCGCAAGGACGCGCTATCGGTGGCACTGGTGTCTGCCAACGACCGCTACCAGCACACGGTGGACTCGGTGATGGATGCCATTGTGGCGGTGGACGGGCACATGCTGATCTTGCTGTTCAATCCGGCCGCCGAACTGATGTTTGGCCGCACGGCCGAGGACACGCTGGGCTTGCCGCTGGAGACCTTGATACCGCAGCGCCTGCGCGGCGTGCATGTCCACCACATGGCGAATTTCAATGGGCCTGGCCACGAGTTGCCGCGCACCGTGGTGCCGCAGCGCGACATTGTGGGCCTGCGCGCAGATGGCTCCGAGTTCCCCATTGAGTCCACGTTTTCGAAGGCGGTGGTGGACGGGCATTTGCAGATGACGGCAGTGCTGCGCGATGCCACCGAAAAGCGCAAGGCCGAAATGGAGCTGCGCGAGGCCAATAGCCAGTTGCGCGAGTTGTCCAACTCCCTTACCCAGGTGCGTGAGCAGGAGCGCACCCGCATCTCACGCGAGCTGCATGACGACCTGGGCCAGCAGCTCACCGGCCTCAAGCTCAGCTTGTCTTGGTTGGGCAACCGCATCAAGGACGGGCGCGAAACAGCGGCCCAAAATGTGGACGACATGCGCCACCAACTCGATGCGGCAATTGCCTCGGTGCGCCGGATTGCGGCCGAGCTGCGCCCCCCTGTGCTCGATGACCTGGATTTCTCCGAGGCGCTGGCCTGGCAGACGCGCGAATTCACGCGCCACAGCGCTCTGGAGGTGAGCCTGAACCTGGAGGCCGGTGCGCTGGTCAAGGACAACGAAGTGGCCACCGCCCTGTTTCGTATCGTGCAAGAGGCGCTGACCAATGTAGTGCGCCACGCGCAGGCGACCCAGTTGCAAATTGGCCTGAACCAGCGCGATGGCCAGTTGGTGCTGACCATCCATGACAACGGCAGGGGCTTTGACGGTTTGGTGCGCAAGGGCGGCGTGGGCCTGGTCGGCATGCGCGAGCGCTGCAGCGCCATAGGTGGAGTCTTTGGCATTGAAAGCAGTCCGGGCACGGGAACCACGATCTCGGTGTCCGTCCCCGTGACGGTGGTGCAGGTTGAAGAGGAAGCAGCATGAAACTAGAAGTCTTGGTCGCCGATGACCACGCCATCATCCGTGATGGTCTGACAAAAATCCTCGCCGACACCGCCGACCTGGTGGTAGCGGGCGAAGCCTCCAACGGCGTGGCCGTGATGGAGAAGGTGCGCGCGCGCGACTGGAGCCTGCTGGTGCTAGACATCTCCATGCCGGGACGCAACGGGCTCGAACTCGTCAAGCTGGTGAAGGCCGAACGGCCTAAGCTGCCTATCCTGATTTTCAGCATGCACCATGAGGAGCAATACGCGGTGCGCGCCATTCGGGCCGGGGCCTCGGGTTACCTGTCCAAAGAGGGCGACTCTGATCTGCTGTTGCCGGCCATGCGCAAGGTGGCCTCGGGCGGCATCTTCATCAGCCCCAAGGTGGCAGAGCTGCTGGCCGAGGACATCTCGCCGCAGAACAACAAGCCGACGCACACGCTGCTCACCGACCGCGAGTTTGATGTGTTTAGCCGCATCGTGCGCGGCATGGGGCTCACAGCCATCGGTGAGGAGCTGTCCCTGAGCGTCAAAACGGTCAGCACGCACAAGTCGCACATCCTGGCAAAAATGAATATGTCCACCCAAGTGGACATGGTGCGCTACGCCATCGAACAGGGTCTCATCGACCGCTAGCCGTCTCTTGCGGCCGACACCTGCGCAGTGCGGCCCGCAGCGATATAGGAAATATCCTATGTCCAATCTCATCCGCTTCCTATATCGATGCATCGCCTGTAAAGTGAAAATGCTCTGGTGTAAACATTTGTATGTCCGTCCGAAAATACATTGAATAGGAAACTTCATGAACTCCACGAATACCGCTCCATCCGCCCTGTTGAAGCTTGTTGCCCCCCTGGTTGCAGGCGCGTTGCTCAGCCTTTCTTTCGGTGCGATGGCAGCCGACGTGGATGCCGATGCTGCACAAGCCCTGGCCAAGAAGAACGACTGCTTCAAGTGCCACGCCATCGACAAGACCAAGAAGGGTCCTTCCTTCAAAAAGACCGCTGCCAAGTACAAAGGCAAGGCGGACGGCGCCGACAAGATCCTCAAAAACATCACCACCGGTCCCAAGGTCAAGCTCGAAGACGGCACCGAAGAAGAGCACAAGATCATCGACAGCAAGGACCCCAAGGCCATCAAGAACCTGATCGACTGGATCCTCTCGCAATAAGTTTTTGGTCGGTTGGTTCGGCTCTTGTTGTCAGCTTGTTGCAGGTAAAAAATAAATGCGCACCCCCCGTTTGGTCCTTTGGCTTTTGGCCTGCCTGTTTGGCATGCTGGGTGCCTTTTCTGTTTTACCCGCATCCGCTGCGACTGCGGCCCCGGCCGTTGTGGCACCGGCCAAGGCGGCCGAGCCGGCGCTAGACAATGCCACTTGCCAGACTTGCCATGATGGCAAAAAAGGCAAGATGGAAATGTCTGGCATCGGCGGCGAGTCGCACACCCTGCGCGCTGTCAACAACGGCAAGTACGCCAAGAGCGTGCATGCCAAGATGCAGTGCATTGCCTGCCACAAAGACATTGTGGACAGCGCCGCCCCGCACAAGCGCAGCACTGAGAAGTCCCCTGATTGCGCGAGCTGCCACACCGCGTTGTGGGAAGCTGCCCAAAAGGCCGGCGTGACCGGTGAAAAGGCGCGTCTGGAAACCGTGGTCAAGAACATCGAGGCCTACAAGAAGTCCTTCCATGCGCTGCCCGACAAAGACCAGCCCTCGCTGCCCAAGGCCAGTTGCACCCAGTGCCACGACACCCATGCCTTCAATGTGCCCGCCGATAAGACATCGGCCGAATATGCGGAATGGCGCAAGGAAGTCCCTGAACTCTGCGGCAGCTGCCATGACGACCAACTGGAAACCTTCAAAGGTTCGGTGCACGGCAAGGAGCTGCTCGACAAGGGCAACACCAAGGCACCCGTGTGCATCGACTGCCACACCACGCACGAAATCTCCAGCACCTCGCTGAACTCCTTCAAGCTGTTGGTGACCGAAGAATGCGGCAGCTGCCACAAGGACAATCTGGCGTCTTACCGCGATACCTACCACGGACAGGTCAACAAGCTCGGTGGTGGCGACACCGCCAAGTGCTACAGCTGCCACGGCAGCCACGGCATCCTGCCCGCCAGTGATCCCCAGTCCAAGGTCAATGAAGCCAACCGCCTCAAGACCTGCCAGACCTGCCACGACGGCAAAAAGCGCGAACTCGCCACGGCCGGCTTTGTGAGCTTTGGCCCGCATGCCAACGCCCACGACTTTGCCAAGTACCCGCAAATGTGGATCGTCACCAAGTTCATGCAGGGTCTGCTGATTGCGGTGTTTGCCTTTTTCTGGGCGCACTCGGGTCTTTGGTACTACCGCGAATGGCAGGACCGCAAGACACGTGTGGTGGTGCCGCATGTTCGTATCGACGGCGTTGCACATGAAGAGAAATTCTTCCAACGCTTCCCCGTGGGCTGGCGCATCGCGCACATTGCCTTCGCGCTGATCACCATGGCGCTGGTGCTGACCGGTACCTCGGCACTGTTCTCGGGTACGGCATGGGCACCGGTGGTGTCCAACGCCTTGGGCGGTACCAAGGGCCTGGCCATCATCCACCGCGTGGCAGCCGCCCTGTTCGTCAGCATCTTTGCCATCCACTTTGTGTATGTGATGCAAAGCCTGCTGCGCGACAAGACCTTCCGCTGGTTCGGTCCGGACTCCCTGATCCCCAACTGGAAGGATCTGGCCGACTGCATCGGCATGTTCAAGTGGTTCCTTGGCATGGGCCCCCGCCCTCGCTTTGACCGTTGGTCCTACTTTGAGAAGTTCGATTACTGGGCCGTGTTTTGGGGTGTGTCGATCATCGGTACCAGTGGCCTGATGCTCGCGTTCCCGACCATCACCGCCAAGTTCCTGCCAGGCTGGGTCTTCAACGTAGCCACCGTGGTGCACGGCGAAGAAGCCTTTCTTGCTGCCGTGTTCCTGTTCACAGTGCACTTCTTCAACAACCACTTCCGCCCGGACAAACTGCCACCGCCAGACATCGTGATGTTCACCGGCCTGCAGTCCATGGAAGAGTTTCGCGCCGACCACCCGGCACAGTACCAGCGCCTGCTGGACTCGGGTGAGTTGGACAAGATGTTGGTGGATGGTCCATCACAGGCTGTGACGCGCAGATTCAAGGTGCTGGGCCTGGTGTTGATTGCTGGCGGACTGGTACTGCTGGTGCTGGTCATCAACGGCTTCATCAACAGTCTGCACGGTTAAGAGTCGGTAAAAGAGCAAGTTGTTCAATTGAAAGAACAGAGGTAAATGATGACGAAATTTTCGAGAATCAAGCAGCTGCTGGTAGTCGCCATGCAGGTTGCAGCGCTGGGAACAGCGTTCCTGGGCGGGTCCGCAGCGCTGGCTGCAGACGACCTGGTGTTGAAGGGCGATGCCAAGTGCACGGCCTGCCACGATGAGGGCGACAACCCCAAGGTGCTGACGATTGGCAAGACCAGGCATGGTGTGGTGGCCGATGGCCGCACCCCCACCTGCACCAGCTGCCACGGTGAGAGCGAAGCCCATGTGGGATACAAGGGCAGCGCCAAGCCGCCAGCCCCCGAGCGCAGCTTTGGCAAGCGCAGCAAAACACCGGTTGCCGAGCGCAATGATGCCTGCATGAGTTGCCACCAAAAGGATGCGAAGCGCTCCCATTGGGAAGGTAGCGTACACCAGGCACGTGATGTGGCTTGTACTTCCTGTCACGAAGTTCATACGGGCCACGACAAGGTGCGTGACAAGTTGACCCAAGCCGAAGTTTGTTTCGCCTGCCACAAGGAGCAGCGCACGCAAGTCAACAAGCCCTCCCACCATCCGATCATTGAAGGCAAGATGACGTGTTCCGATTGCCACAATGCACACGGCTCTGTTGGCCCCAAGTTGATGAAGCGCGATAGCGTGGTGGAAACCTGCTACACCTGCCACATGGAAAAGCGCGGCCCCTTCGTGCACAACCATGAGCCGGTGAGCGAAGACTGCTCCAACTGCCACAACCCGCATGGCACTGTGGTTGAAAGCATGCTCAAGGCACGTCCTCCGTTCCTGTGCCACCAGTGCCACACACCACACGGTGGGTTTGTACCCCAGTTGAATGGTCGCCAGTCGGCTGGCAATGCAAACACGGTAGCGCAATCCGGCAAGTCCACCACCAACCTGACGCAAGGCCGGTCATGCATGAACTGCCACACGCAGGTTCACGGCACTAACAATCCTGCTGCCACCAATCCGACTCCGCAGTTCAACTTCCGTTGATGCCGGCCACATATATATATTTGGAATAAAAGGTGATCTACCATGAACATCCATAATCAAAACGCAGCGTTCAAGAAGACGCTGATTTCTATCGCCGTGGTCGCAGCGTGCGCACCGGCCCTCGCACAGACCGATGTGTCCGAACTCATCAAGCCGGACAGCACCATCAGCATGGGTGCCGGCTATGTGGACGGCGGCAAACGCGACGCTTCGCTGGGCGGCCAGTACAACGGCCTGCGCAATGAAAGCGGCGTGCTGCTACTTGATATTGACAGCACCAAGCGGGATGACGCGAGCGGTGTCGTCATGATCATCAAGGGCCGCAATCTGGGCCTGGAAAATCGCGACCTGAGCTTCGCCCGTGAAAAGCAGGGTGACTGGAAGTACTCCCTGGATTACTCGGAGTTGGTGCGCCGAGATCCCCGTACCATCAACACCGGTATGACCGGTCAGGGCAGCACGACCAACAATGTGGTTCGATTGGGTGGGTCCACGGTGGGCAGTGCTTCCGCACCTGGAACAGGCACGGATCAGGACTTCAAGCTCAAGCGTGTCGGTCTGGGTTTGGCGGGTGAAAAGTGGGTCAACTCCAACCTGCAGTTTGAGGTGAGCTTCAAAAATGAAGACAAGACGGGTGACCGTGCCATCAGCCGTGGCTATGACTGTGCTGCCTATGTGTGCACAACAACGCAAAATGCAACGAATCAGAAGTGGGCTTTGTTACTGCTTGACGAACCGGTCAACTCCAACACCAAGCAATTCGAAGCCAAGCTGAACTACGCCGGTCAGGGCTTTAACGTAAGCGGTGGCTACTACGGCTCCTTCTATACCAACGCCAATGGAAGTCTGAGCGCGACCGTACCTACACGCCTCAACGGACCCTTGGGTGCCTTGTCGACGCTGAACGCTGCGGTTGCCCCGACAGTGATTGCGGGCGGCGGAACCAGTTTGCAGAACGTTTTGCAAATGCCTATGGCGCTGGCACCGGACAACCAAGCACACCAGTTCTATGTGTCTGGCAATGCAACATTGGCACCGACTACCAAGGTCAACTTCAAGTATGCATATACCCATGCAACGCAAAACGAAGACTTTGCCAGTGCCGGTTTGACGGGGGCACCTGCCGGTGTCTCCAATCTGGGCGGCGTGGTGGACACCAACCTGCTTCAGCTTGGCATCACCTCGCGTCCGATCCCCAAGCTGACACTGCTTGCCAATGTGCGCTATGAAGATAAGAAGGACAGCACGCCAGAAGCGCTCTATAACGTGGAAGGGGGTACCAACCCAACAGCGGCAATTCCCGCGACGGTAGCCAATCCCAGCAACGTCAATCGCTCTTGGTACAACTACCTTGCCTCTTCTACCAAGTTGACAGGCAAGGCAGAGGCCTCTTACCAGTTGCCAGCAGATTTCCGTGGCACCGTTGGCCTCGACTACAGCAACTACGATCGCCCGGTTCCTGTGTCGATTACCGAAGAAGAACTGGCAGGTCTGGGTGCCGTGCGCGCCAAGAATGAAGAGACCGGCTACCGGCTCGAATTGCGTCGCTCCATGTCAGAAACGCTGACCGGCGCAATCGCTTATGCGAACTCCAAGCGCACCGGATCGGATTGGACCAGTTTGAGCAACAGTGCTGCGTTTGTGGCTGCGGGTCTGGGTTACGGGAAGACGGGACCTGCCAGCAAATTCATTAACTTGAATGCCACCAATGCGTTCCCGATGAACATGGCAGACATCGACCGCGAGAAGGTGAAGCTGTCAGCAAATTGGACGCCTACCGAGCAACTGGAAGTGCAGTTTTACGCAGAGACTGGTCTTGACAAAAACGCGACCGCTTCCAGTGCAATCGCTGGCGGCAAGGGTTGGCGCGAAACCGGGTCTGCAATCTACAGCGTGGATGTGAGTTACGCGGTCAGTGAGGCTTGGAAGGTGACGGGTTATGCCTCACAGGGAAATCAGAACCTCAAGGTCAACCACAGCACTGGCTACATGGCCAATATCGACAGCAACAGCGATGCGCTTGGTCTGGGCGTTACCGGAAAGCCAACGGGTCGCCTGGAAGTGGGTGCCAATGTGGTGTATCTGAATGACACCACTAAATACGGCATTGCCGCCTCGCCTACCGCTACCGGTGCTGCGGCCACTGTGGCCAATCTCCAGCAAGCTGCGATTGGCCTGCCGGATGTGGTTTACCAGACGACGACTCTAAGTCTCTATGCCAAATACGCGCTGGATAAGAAATCGTCGGTGAAGGCGGTGTTCGTGACCCAGCAAGCCAAGCTCAATGAGTGGAGCTATGGCTACAACGGTGTGCCGTTCGTTTATTCGGACAGCACCACCGTGAGTCTCAAGCAGGACCAGACCACCAACTTCTTGGGTCTCGCATACGTACTGAAGTTCTAAGAGCGCGACGGTGAAAGGGGGCTGGCAGTTCAAGCCGCCCCCGGATTCGATAAGGGAAGCACGCCTCGGTTTGCTTCCCTTTTTTGTGCCCGCTTGCGGATGCAATGCCCGCCACGAACTTTTCACGGTGCTGGTGCGGATGCCAGGCAACCCTTCGCCCTGCTTGTCTTGTCCGCCCCTGCAAGGTTCACGCAGGCTCATAGGACTAGACTGTTTGCATGAACCACAACACACCCGGTTTGCAACGATTCGTTGAGGCGCAGGAGCAGGTCTATAGCAATGTCATTGACGAGTTGGCGCTGGGCAGCAAACAGACGCACTGGATGTGGTTTGTGTTTCCGCAGCTTAAAGAGTTGGGCAAGAGCGCCATGGCCAAGTACTACGGGCTGGAGTCGGCGCAGGAGGCGCGCGACTATTTGGCGCATCCGCTGTTGGGGCCACGTTTGCTGGAATGCACCGGGCTGATCCTGGCGCTGCGCAATGCCGATGCACACGAAATATTTGGCTCGCCCGATGACCTCAAGCTGCGCTCCTGCATGACGCTGTTTGATGCGCTGGCCCCGCAGCAGCCCCTGTTCAGGCAAGCAATCCAAACGTTTTTTGCCGACAAGCCCGATCAGGCGACCCTGCAGTTGCTCAAACTGCCCTGAGGCCCCAGCCCACACCGGTATCTCGTTGCAATCAGTGGACAATAAGTCTAGGTGAATTTCAGTGCTTAAAAGTTTCGACTAATTGCCTATAATCGAAACATAAAAGTGCCTCAAGGAGATTTGCCGTGCGCCCTTCCACCGCTCTTCCTTTACCTCAAGGTTTTGAGCCTGCATTGCGCGGAGTTTGCGAGAAATCGGCGCGTTCAGTGATGACCGTCCTGCGTCGTGAGGCACCAGAGGGCACATCACCAGAAATCCTGATGGACTTTGCCGCATCCCTGACAGGTGTCATAGAGCGCACGACCGTCATGCTTTTGGCGGGCAAACAAGTCCGGGTCATTGAAGACGACGAAGCAATCACGACGCAGGAGGCTGCAGACATACTGAATGTCTCGCGCCCACACTTGGTCAAATTGCTTGACCAGGGGGAAATCCCGCCTTTGCCCAAGGTCGGTCGCCATCGTCGTGTTGCACGTGCCAGCGTCCTCAAATACAAACGCACGCGTGATGCCCAACGAGAAACCGCCCTCAAGGAGCTCGCGGCTCTGACCCAACACCACGGGCTTGGCTATTGAACACGACTCCGGTTGTCGTGCTGGACGCTTGCGTTCTTTATCCAGCTGCACAACGTGACCTGTTTATGTGGCTTGCTGCCGGGGGTGCGATTCGCGCCCACTGGACAAACCAAATCCATGACGAGTGGATGCGCAACGTTGCACGCGATTACGGTGTAGCCCGAAGTGAGCTTGAAAAAATCGCCCAGTTGATGAACCGGGCTGCAGGGGATGCATTGATCAGTCCAGGTCCATCCTGGCGAAACCTTGGGCACCATCCAATAATTTCCACTCCCGCACGGCTGACATGCTGGTTTGGAATGCTTGTTTGAAGTAGGGGTACTTGCTGGCCATTGGTCGGTCTGGTTGTTTGGTCAAAGCGACAGCGGCGCCAAGAAATTGCATGAGCCCTGTTGTCATTGCACTTGATCATGTGATCCTATTTTTCGGGCATAACCGGCCCAATTCCAGCTTTGTCGCACCATAAAAGCGCCTGTGCCCAATGGTACCGGTGGCAAACGCCTAAAATCCACCGAGCGGATTTTCCGTAAACCATATTCTGAACCACCATGCCCAAGGCCAAGTCCGCATCCACAGCGTCCCCCCCATCAGACGGCGCAGCGTTGCCCGTCAGTTACGAAGAAGCCACGCAGGAGCTCGATGCCTTGGTGCGTCGGCTGGAGTCTGGCGAAATGCCGCTGGACCAATTGCTCAGTGGCTACCAACGCGGCGCGGCGCTGTTGCAACTGTGCCGCGAGCGGCTGCAGTCGGTAGAGGACCAGATCAAGGTGCTCGATGAGGGCAGCCTCAAGGTCTGGAAGGCGCAATGATGGTGCCCAATAGCGACACCAAAGCACCCACATTTCAACTCGATAGCTGGTCACGCACGCGCCTGGACCAAGTAGAGCGCGCACTGGAGGCCTGGATCACTGCCGATGCCCCGCTAGGTGCTGGTCACGCCGCCCCGGCCGCCCTGGTGGAAGCCATGCGCTATGCGGTGCTGGACGGCGGCAAGCGCTTGCGCCCGCTGCTGGTGTTGGCGGCCCACGAGGCAGTGGCCAATGGCGCTGGCGCGCAGGCCGCCCTGCGCGCCGCCTGCGCGGTGGAGCTGATACATGCCTATTCGCTGGTGCACGACGACATGCCCTGCATGGACAACGATGTGCTGCGCCGTGGCAAGCCCACGGTGCATGTGCGCTTTGGCGAGGCCAGTGCCCTGCTGGCCGGTGACGCGCTGCAGGCCTTGGCGTTCGAGTTTTTGACCCCCGAAGATGGCAGCGTGGAATGCTGTACCCAGGCACGCCTGTG
This sequence comes from uncultured beta proteobacterium, assembly GCA_903886275.1. Classification (GTDB taxonomy): domain Bacteria; phylum Pseudomonadota; class Gammaproteobacteria; order Burkholderiales; family Burkholderiaceae_C; genus Allorhodoferax. The sequence continues at coordinate 119,905 of CAISLN010000080.1, forward strand.
CAGCCTGTTGGCCCGTGCGGCCGGCAGCGGCGGCATGGCCGGTGGCCAGGCGATTGACCTGGCTAGCGTGGGCCATACCTTGAGCGAGAGCGAGCTGCGCGAGATGCACCTGCTCAAGACCGGCGCCCTGCTCCAGGGCAGCGTGCTGATGGGTGCGCACTGCGGCAAACCCGACGCGCAGGCGCTGGCGGCGCTGCAAGACTATGGCGCGGCCATTGGGCTGGCGTTTCAGGTGGTGGACGATATCTTGGACGTGACGGCCGATTCCAGCACGCTGGGTAAGACCGCCGGCAAGGACGCCGATAACGACAAGCCCACCTATGTATCCCTGATGGGCCTGGCGCGCAGCCAGGTCTACGCGCAGGAATTATTGGCCCAGGCGCTGCAGGCCTTGCAGCGCAGCGGCCTGGCAAACACCCTGGCCCTGGCGGCCCTGGCCGACATGGTGGTGAACCGCGCCCACTGAACACCGATTGAGCGCCAGAAAAACCCGAGCACGCATATGCCGAACCCCACATTCCCCCTTTTAGAAACCATTCACAACCCCGCCGATTTGCGCAAGTTGGCGCGCGCACAGTTGCCAGGTCTGGCCACCGAGTTGCGCGACTACTTGCTGCACAGCGTGGCGCGCACCGGCGGCCATTTGAGCTCGAACCTAGGCACGGTGGAGCTGAGCGTGGCCCTGCACTATGTGTTCAACACACCGCAGGACCGCTTGGTCTGGGATGTGGGCCACCAGACCTATCCGCACAAAATCCTCACCGGCCGGCGTGAGCGCATGGCCACGCTGCGCCAGTTCGGTGGCTTGAGCGGCTTTCCGCAACGCGGCGAGAGCGAGTACGACAGCTTTGGCACGGCGCACTCCAGCACCTCGATCTCGGCCGCTTTGGGCATGGCCATGGCCGCCAAGCTCAAGGGCGAGGACCGCCGCGCCATTGCCATCATCGGCGACGGTGCCATGACGGCCGGCATGGCCTTTGAGGCGCTGAACAACGCCGGTGTGGCGGAGTGCGACCTGCTGGTGATCCTCAACGACAACGACATGAGCATCAGCCCGCCCGTGGGCGCGCTCAACCGCTACCTGGCGCAACTGCTGAGCGGCCAGTTTTATGCCAGGGCCAAGAACGTGGGCAAGACCGTGCTTAAGGGCGCGCCGCCCCTGTTCGAGCTGGCCAAGCGCATCGAGGAGCATGCCAAGGGCATGGTGGTGCCGGCCACGCTGTTTGAGAAGTTTGGCTTTAACTACATAGGCCCCATCGATGGGCACGACCTCGACTCGCTGATCCCCACGCTGGAGAACATTCGCCACCACCTTAAGGGTCCGCAGTTCTTGCATGTGGTGACCAAAAAGGGCCAGGGCTACACGCGGGCCGAGGACGACCCGGTGGCCTACCATGGCCCTGGCAAGTTCGATCCGGCCGTGGGTTTGCAAGCGCCCAAGAGCGGCGGCGCTGTCACCTACACCCAGGTGTTTGGCCAATGGCTGTGCGACATGGCAGCGTCCGACAAGCGCTTGGTGGCCATCACCCCGGCCATGCGCGAGGGCTCGGGCATGGTCGAGTTTGAGCGCGCCTTTCCCACGCGCTTCTTCGATGTGGGCATTGCCGAGCAGCATGCGGTGACCTTTGCCGCAGGCCTGGCCACCGAGGGCTTGAAGCCGGTGGTGGCGATTTACTCCACCTTTTTGCAGCGCGCCTATGACCAGCTGATCCACGACGTGGCGATACAGAACCTGCCGGTGGTGTTTGCGCTGGACCGCGCTGGCCTGGTCGGTGCAGACGGCGCCACGCATGCCGGTGCTTATGACATTCCCTTCCTTCGCTGCATTCCCAACATGAGCCTGGCCTGCCCGGCAGATGCCAACGAATGCCGCCAGCTGCTCTGCACCGCCTATGCCCAAAACCATCCGGTGGCGGTGCGCTATCCGCGTGGCGCGGTGACCGGTGCGGTGAGCAGTGCGTCCTTGGAAGGCCTGCCGCTGGGCAAGGGCGAAATTCGCCTACAGGGCAAAGGCATTGCCATCCTAAGCTTTGGCACCCTGCTGCATCCGGCGCTGCAAGCGGCACAGGCGCTAGGTGCCACGGTGGTCAATATGCGCTGGGTCAAACCACTGGATGTGGAGCTGTTGTGTACGGTTGCCAAGCAGCACCAGGCGCTGGTGACGGTGGAGGAGGGCGCCTTGATGGGCGGTGCCGGCAGTGCCGTGCTGGAGGCCTTGCAGGCCGCAGGCCTGGTCTTGCCGGTGTTGCAACTGGGTCTGCCCGATACCTTCATCGAGCATGGCGATCCGGTCAAGCTGCTGGCCCTGCAGGGCCTGGATGCAGTGGGGATTGAAGCCTCTATTCGCAAGCGCTTTGCCGACCTGTTGGAGCCTGTGGCTCAGTCGGCCGCATAAAGCCCCGCGCGGGGTCGCACTAAAGAAGCCCCGCAAGGGGCTTTTTTAATGCAGCCAGTGGTACTGGGCCATATAGGCCAGCGCGCCGCCCAAATAGCCCAGCAGGGCCAGCCCACTGATCTTGCGCAGGTACCAAAGGAAGTCGATTTTCTCCAGTCCCATGGCGGCCACACCGGCGGCCGAGCCGATGATCAAAATCGATCCACCGGTGCCCGCGCAGTAGGCAATGAACTGCCACAAAAAGCTGTCCGGCGGGTACTGGTCCAGCCCGTACATGCCCATGGAGGCTGCCACCAGCGGCACGTTGTCCACCACGGCGCTGACCAGTCCGATGATCAGCACAATGATGTCTTGGCGCCCCACCGTGCGGTCCAGCCAGTGCGCAATGGTGGACAGGATATGGGTGTGCTCCAGCACCGCCACCGACAGCAAGATGCCAATAAAAAACACCACTGCGCTCATGTCGATGCGGGTGAGCGCGCGCGCCAGGGTCAGGCGTTGTTTGCGCAGTTCTTCTTCCTGGCGGTGCACCAGATCACCCACCATCCACAGCAGGCCCAGGCCAAACAAAATGCCCATAAAGGGGGGCAGCCCGGTCAGCGTTTTGAACACCGGCACCAGCACCAATATCGCCATGCCCAGGACGAACATCAGCTTGCGCTCAAAGGCGCTGGTCTGCAGGCCCGCCAACTCCTCGCGTTGGGGCGGCGCGAGCACGGGCTGTGCGCCCAGCAAGCGGCTCGTCACGGCCAGCGGCAACAGCAGGTTCACCAGCGAGGGCAGGAACACGCTTTGCATGATGGCAAAGGTGCTGACCTGGCCGCCAATCCACAGCATGGTGGTGGTGACGTCGCCAATGGGGGTCCAGGCGCCGCCGGCGTTGGCAGCAATCACGATGATGCCGGCAAAGAACAGCCTGTCTTCGCGACGCAGCAGCAGGCGCTTCATCAGCGACACCATGACGATGGTGGTGGTCAGGTTGTCGAGCAGTGCGCTCAGAAAAAAGGTGACTATGCCCACCATCCACATCAGCGTGGACAGCCTGCTCGTCTTGATGCGCGAGGTGATGACTTCAAAGCCGTTGTGGGCGTCTATCACCTCCACAATGGTCATCGCACCCATCAGGAAAAAAACGATCTGGGCGGTGCCCGTCAGCGACTCAGCCAACTGGTGGTTGAGCAGGGCCGGGTTGTTGAGCCAGACGCCATAGACGGTCCACAGCAGTCCGGCACCGATCAGGGCCGAGGCCGACTTGTTGATCTTGAGCGGGTGTTCCAGGGCGATTGCCGCATAGGCGGCAACAAACAGCAGCGAGATCCAGAGCAGCATGGGTAGTGAGAGGGATTAAGCGGACAGAAAAAACGACGCCGACTTCATGCCGGCCACGGTCAGCAGCAGCGAGCCCAGCAGGTGCACCGCGGCGGTCATCAGGGCCAGGGCGTAGCGTTGCTGCATGAGCATGCCCACGACCTCGGCCGAAAAACTGGAGAAGGTGGTGAGCGCGCCCAGAAAACCAGTGACCAGCAGCAGGCGCCAGACCGGGTCGAGTTGCGGCATGGCATGGAACACGGCCATGCAGATGCCCACCAGGTAGCCGCCCAACAGGTTGGCGGCCAGCGTGCCCAGGGGGAGCACCGTGCCGGCCACCGTAAATGGGGGGTTGAGCCACAGGCCGAGTTGCCAGCGCGCCAAGGCGCCAACGCAGGCACCCAAACAGATGGCCAGCACCGGCAGCATCAGGGTGCCTTGGTACCGGCGTCGGGCGCGGTTGCGGGTAAGGCCGCAGGGTAGGGCTGCTGGTTCACGGTCAGCCCGGCCGCTGACAGCTTGGCAGCCAGGGTGGGCTTGATGCCTTTGACGCGGCGCATCAGGTCGGCCCAGTCCTTGAACGGGCCCATTTCGCGCGCCTTGAGCATGCGTGCCGTGCTGGCAGGCCCCAGGCCGCGCACGCTGTCGAGCTCGGCCTCATTGGCAGTGTTGACCTCCAATGCCCATGCCGACAAAGACAGGGCGCAGCACAGGGCGGTTAACAGGCGTTTGAACATGGGGCGACTCAGGCCTGGGCCATCCACTGCACATAGCTCGCCACACCGGTCTGCACGTCCACAAAGGCGTGGTCGCAACCGGTGGCGCGCAGGGCGCTCAGGTCGGCCTGGGTGTAGCACTGGTACTTGCCGCGCAGGGCGTCGGGGAAGGGGATGTATTCGAGCAGGCCCTGTTGCACCATGGCGGCTAGCGACAGGGCCGTTTCGCCCTTGGACGCACGCAGGGTGTTGACCACCGAACTTGCCACATCGTTAAAGGGCTGGGCGCGACCCGAGCCGAGGTTGAAGATGCCGCTTTGCGCCGGGTGGTCAAAGAACCACAGGTTCACAGCCACCACGTCGTCGATAAACACGAAGTCGCGCATCTGGCCGCCTGGCACATAGCCGCCATATTCGCCAAACAGTTTCACCTTGCCCTCGGCCTGGAACTGGTTGAATTGGTGATAGGCCACGCTGGCCATGCGGCCCTTGTGCTGCTCATGTGGGCCGTAGACATTGAAGTAGCGAAAGCCCACCACCTGGTGGGTGCGTCCGGCCTTGGTGCGCTCGAATTGCGCACCGCATTCGCGGCGCATGCGCTGGTCAAACAGCAGCTTGGAGTAGCCATAGACATTCAGCGGGGCCTCAAAGGCGGGGTCTTCGCGGAAGGTGTCCGAGCCGCCATAGGTGGCAGCGCTGGAGGCATACAAGAGGCGTGCGCCGCGCTTTTGGCAGGCCTGGAACAGGTTCCACGACAGGGTGTAGTTGTTGCCCATCATGAACTTGCCGTCGCTCTCCATGGTGTCGCTGCAAGCGCCCTCGTGGAACACCGCCTCGATCTGGCCGAAGTGGCCACCGGCAAAGGCGCTGTAGAAGTCATCGGCATCGACGTACTCGGAGATTTTGAGTTTGGCCAGGTTGCGAAACTTGTCGCCCTGCGTCAGGTCGTCCACCGCGATGATGTCGTCAAAGCCTCGGGCATTGAGCCCCTTGATGATGTTGCTGCCAATAAAACCAGCGGCGCCAGTCACAACAATTCGAGTCATACATTCCTCCAGCTGGTTTTCACGATACGGGTCATACAAATAGCTCCTCATACGACACGGTGGCCGTTCCAAACTTGCCCACCACAATGCCACCGGCACGGTTGGCCAGCGGCATGGCTTCTCTCAAAGAAAGGCCGGCACCGACCATGACCGCCAGGGTCGCAATCACCGTGTCGCCGGCACCGGTCACATCAAACACCTCGCGCGCCTGGGCGCTGACATGCAACTCACCGTCCGCATCAAACAGGGTCATGCCTTCTTCGCTGCGGGTCAGCAGCACGGCATCCAGGTGCAGTTGCTCTCGCAGATTGTGCGCCTTGGTGCGCAGATCGGCTTCATCGCTCCAATGGCCAATCACCTGCTGCATTTCGGCACGGTTGGGCGTGATGACAGTGGCGTTTTGGTAGCGCGTGTAGTCGCTGCCCTTGGGGTCTATCAAAATCGGTTTGCCCAGTGAACGGGCGCGCTCGATCATGTCGATCACGGCGGCCAGGCCGCCCTTGCCATAGTCGGAGAACAGCACCGCATTGTGCGAGGGCAAAATGCTCTCGAAGGCGGCGGTCTGGCCAGCCAGGATTTCGTTCTTGGGCGTGTTCTCGAAGTCCAGTCGGATCAGCTGCTGCTGGCGCCCGATGACGCGCAGTTTGACCGTGGTCTTGAGTTCGGCGTCGCGGCGGAAGTGGGTCTCTATGCCGGTTTCGGCGACCAGCGCTTCGAGGTGGTGGCTGGCTTCATCGTCGCCCACCACCGTCAGCAGGCTGGCCTGGGCGCCCAGGCTCACCGCGTTATAGGCCACGTTGGCGGCGCCCCCGGCGCGCTCTTCCTCGCGCGTCACGCGCACCACAGGAACCGGTGCTTCCGGGCTGATGCGGTCCACCGCGCCATACCAATAACGGTCCAGCATCACATCGCCCACGACGAGCACGCGGGCCTTGGCAATTTGTTCTTTTGTTATGGTCATAACTCTTCAACGCGTAGGGCGGGGTAACTGTCCCAGGCCTGGCAGCCGGGGCAATGCCAAAAATGCCTTTTGGCCTCAAAGCCGCAGGCGGCGCAGCGGTAGCGCGTGAGCGGCTTGACGGCATGGTCCAGCGCGCGCTGCACCTGGGGATGGAACTGTTCATGCTCGAGCTTCTCACCGGCAATCCATTTGGCAGCCGCCACCAGGGAAGGCTCTTTTTCCAGATGGTGTGCATACCATTGGCGCGCGCTCAGGGCGGCGTCGCCGTTGGATGCTTCTAGCGTCACGATGGCATCGAGCACGTCGATGGAGGGGACCTGTTCGTAGCAGGTCTTTAGCAAGGCCAGGGCCGGCCCAATCGACTGGGCGGCAATCGCCGCTGCCGCCAGCAACGGGGCAATCAGTGGGATGGCGGGCGGCGCTTGTCGCATGGCCTCGGTCAGGGTGGCTGCTGCTTGGCTGTGCTGGCCCTGCTGGCGTTGCAGGGCTGCCAAGTCCACGTGGGGCCGGGGCGTCTGCGGCGCCGTGGCAATGGCCTGTTGCAACAGGGCGCCCGCAGCATCCGTGTGTTGCGCGGCCTGCTGGGCTGCGGCCTGTTCACACAGGTAATGCGCCAGGCGACCGGCAAAACTGCCCTGTCCAGCGGCTTCCAGTTTCCTGGCCACACCGGCGGCCTGTTCCCAGTCACGCGAGCGTTCGTAATTGGCCAGCAGGGCCAATCTGGCCTGCGCCTCAAAGCGCGTGCCCTCCAACTTGAGCAGGGCCTCTTCGGCGCGGTCTAGCAGGCCGGCCTTGAGGTAGTCCAGGGCCAGTGCGTGCTGGGCCCGGTGGCGGTCGTCGGTGACCAGGTCGCCGCGTGACAGCAGGTGCTGGTGCACGCGCACGGCGCGCTCATACTCGCCACGGCGGCGAAACAAATTGCCCAGGGCAAAGTGCAGCTCCGAGGTGTCGGGGTCGTTTTGTACGGCCTCGATAAAGGCGTCAATGGCCTGGTCCTGCTGCTCGTTGAGCAGGAAGTTGAGGCCCTTGAAATAGGCCTTTGGGGCTTGGCGGCTCTCCATGCGCAGCTGGCGGATATCCATGCGCGAGGCCAGCCAGCCCAACACAAACACCAGCGGCAATGCCAGCAGCATCAGGCTTAAATCAAATGCCATGGAGATGCGCGTCGTCGTAGCCGCTGGCTACCGTTGTGGACGGCGGCGCTGCGGGCTTGCTGAGCGCTTCGGCTGGATCGGCCGCTTCGGTCATGCGGTGCTGGCGCCACCAGCGCGGCACCATGCCCATGACGCCCACCAACAGGCCTGCCGTGAAGGCACCCAGCACCACCAGCACCATGGGTGTGGTCCATTGCCGGCCGAAGAAAAAGCGCACGGTCACATCGCTCTGGTTGTTCAAAGCGAAGGCGAACAGGGTAAAAAAAATGGCCGCTTTAAGTAAGAACTTAAAGAGCCATGCGATTGGTTTCATTCAACTCCTCGGGCTGCAGGCGATTCTACTAGTCAGACGCTTGGGATTTGGGCTTTGTCACTAAGGCCAAATCCATGACGGAGGTGCGTTCGTCTACGTCTTCGCGCAGGGCCTTGCCGGGTTTGAAGTGGGGTACGCGCTTTTCGGGAATGGCCACGCTTTCGCCGCTGCGCGGATTGCGTCCGATGCGGGGAGGGCGGTGGCTGATGGAGAAGCTGCCGAAGCCGCGAATTTCGATGCGGTGTCCGCGTACCAGGGCGTCGTTCATGGCGTCCAGAATGGCCTTGACGGCGAATTCAGCGTCGCGATGGGTTAGCTGAACAAAGCGGTTGGCCAGTTCTTCAACGAGGTCGGAGCGGGTCATTGTGGGTTTTGGTCTTTAGACAAAAAAACGACCGGCGCACAGAGGTGCAGCCGGTCGCTTCTTTCGTTCAGCTAAGTCAGTTCAGCAACTAGGGATTAGTTGTTGTCCAATTTTGCGCGCAGCAATGCGCCCAGGCTGGTGGTACCAGCGTTTTCGCGAGCCGACTGCTGGCTCAGGGATTGCATGGCTTCGTTCTGGTCAGCCATGTCCTTGGCCTTGATGGACAACTGGATGTTGCGGGTCTTGCGATCCACATTCACCACCACAGCGGTCACTTCATCGCCTTCTTTGAGCACGTTGCGAGCGTCTTCAACGCGGTCGCGGCTGATTTCAGAGGCGCGCAGGTAGCCGATGATGTCTTCACCCAGGTCGATTTCAGCGCCCTTGGCATCCACGGTCTTGACCTTGCCGGTCACGATCTGGCCCTTGTCGTTGATCGACACAAAGGTGGTGAACGGATCGGAGTCGAGCTGCTTGATACCCAGGGAGATGCGTTCGCGGTCCACGTCCACGGCCAGCACCAGGGCTTCAACTTCTTGACCCTTCTTGTACTCGCGCACGGCCACTTCGCCGGACTCGTTCCAGGACAGGTCGGACAGGTGCACCAGGCCGTCGATACCGGCAGCCAGACCCACAAACACGCCGAAGTCGGTGATGGACTTGATGGGGCCCTTCACGCGGTCGCCGCGCTTGGTGTTCTGGGCAAATTCTTGCCAAGGGTTGGCCTTGCATTGCTTCATGCCCAGGGAGATGCGGCGCTTGTCTTCGTCGATTTCCAGAACCATGACTTCGACTTCGTCGCCCAGAGCAACGATCTTCGAGGGAGCAACGTTCTTGTTGGTCCAGTCCATTTCGGACACGTGGACCAGGCCTTCGATTCCGGGTTCGAGTTCCACAAATGCGCCGTAATCGGCGATGTTGGTGATCTTGCCGAACATGCGCGTACCTTGGGGGTAGCGGCGATTGACGCCCATCCAAGGGTCATCACCCATTTGCTTGAGACCCAGGGAGACACGGTTTTTCTCGGTGTCAAACTTGAGAATCTTGGCGGTGATTTCCTGACCGGCTTGCACCACTTCTGACGGGTGACGGACACGGCGCCAGGCCATGTCGGTGATGTGCAGCAGGCCGTCGATACCGCCGAGGTCCACGAACGCACCGTATTCGGTGATGTTCTTAACCACGCCTTGCACCACTGAGCCTTCTTTGAGGGTGTGCATCAGCTTGGCGCGCTCTTCGCCCATGGAGGCTTCGACCACGGCACGGCGTGACAGCACAACGTTGTTGCGCTTGCGGTCGAGCTTGATGACCTTGAATTCCATGGTCTTGTTTTCGTACGGAGACAGATCCTTGGTAGGACGTGTGTCGACGAGCGAACCCGGCAGGAAGGCGCGGATGCCATTGACCAGAACGGTCAGGCCGCCCTTGACCTTGCCGGAGGTGGTGCCGGTAACGAATTCGCCGGATTCCAGGGCCTTTTCGAGGCTCATCCAGGAAGCCAGACGCTTGGCCTTGTCGCGCGACAGGATGGTGTCGCCGTAGCCGTTTTCGACGGAGTCGATGGCCACGGAAACGAAGTCGCCCACTTGGACTTCGAGCTCGCCCTTGTCGCTCTTGAATTCTTCGATTGGCACGTAGGCTTCAGACTTGAGGCCGGCGTTGACAACGACGAAGCTGTGCTCGATGCGGACGACTTCAGCGGTGATAACTTCACCGGTGCGCATTTCCGAACGTTGCAATGACTCTTCAAATAGGGCTGCGAAAGATTCTGACATGTGTGTTGTAGTTTGCACTACGGGGTTAAGTGATCGAACCCCAGGGCTGGTGCGCTGTCGCGCGAAAAGAGCTCTGGGGACCAAAATTCGCAAGGCCACAAGGCTTTGCTTCTATCCAGCTTTTCAGGCGGACCTGAAAGGCTGTTTGCCTTGCCACCAGTCCAACACTACTCTAACGGAGGCTTGCACCGTCAAATCCGAGTTGTCCAGGAGCTTGGCATCGTCGGCAGGCTTCAAGGGCGCAACGCTGCGGGAGGTGTCCCTTGCGTCACGCGCCTCCAGGTCTGCGCGAAGACCGTCGAGTGTAGTTGAAATTCCCTTGGCGATCAATTGCTTATAGCGGCGCTCGGCGCGACATGCCGCGCTGGCGGTGAGGAATACCTTGAGTGGAGCCTTGGGGAAAATAAGGGTGCCCATGTCGCGTCCGTCGGCGACCAAGCCGGGCAGTTTGCGAAAGCCGCGCTGAAAGTCCACCAGGGCTTCGCGCACCATGGGAAAGGCCGATACGCGCGAGGCGTCCATGCCCGCGGCTTCGGTGCGAATGGCTTCGCTCACGTCTTCGCCGCCCAGCAGGATATGGCTGCCTTCAAAGTGGATCGGCAGGGCGCGCAGCAGGTCGGCGATGGGTTGCTGATTGGCAATATCGAGAGCGAGACCGGCGCGTGTGGCGGCCAGTCCGGTGATGCGGTAGAGCGAGCCGGAGTCCAAGAAATGGTAGCCCAGTCGATCGGCCAGTTCGGCCGCCAGTGTGCCCTTGCCGGAGGCCGTGGGGCCATCCATGCAGAGCACGGGAATGGACTCGGTGGCGGCATCGGCTACCGAAAAAAGGGTCTCAAAATAGTCCGGATAGGTCTTTGCTACACACTTTGGGTCTTCAATGCGCACCGGCAGACCGGCTGGATTGAAGGCCGCCAAAGAGAAGCACATGGCCACCCGGTGGTCGTCATAGGTGTGAATCGTCCCTGCCTTCCAGTCGCTCACATCGGCAGGCGGGGTGACCTGAATAAAGTCTGCGCCCTCGACCACTGTGGCACCGAGCTTGCGCAACTCGGTGGCCATGGCGGCGATGCGGTCGGTTTCCTTGACGCGCCAGCTCGCAATGTTGCGCAGCGTGGTCGTGCCATTGGCATACAGCGCCATCACGGCCAGCGTCATGGCGGCGTCGGGAATGTGGTTGCAGTCCAGCTCGATGGCTTGCAGCGGCCATTTGCCGCGGCGGATGTGCAGCCAGTTGGGGCCACTTTCGATGTGCGCGCCCATTTGTGCGGCCGCGTCGATAAAGCGGATATCGCCCTGAATCGAGTCGGCGCCCACGCCTTGCACGCGGATGCCGCTTTGCCCGCCCATGCTGTTGGCAATGGCGCCCAGGGCGATGAAGTAGCTGGCACTCGACGCATCGGCCTCCACATGCAGCAGGCCCGGCGAGCGCAGCTTGCTTCCCGCTGCAATGGTGAAACGTTGCCAGCCATCGCGCCGCACCTGCACGCCAAAGCGTGCCAGCAGGTTGAGGGTGATTTCGATGTAGGGGCGCGAAATCAGCTCACCCACCACCTCGATAACCACATCTTTTTCAGAAACCAAGGGCAGCGCCATCAGCAGGGCAGTCAGGAACTGGCTAGACACATCGCCACGCACCTGGATGGGCTGGTCCAGGCGCAGGGTGGGCTTGCCAATGCGCAGAGGCGGAAAGCCTTTGTTGCCAACATAGTCAATGCTGCAGCCGAGTTGGCGCAGCGCATCGACCAGGTCGCCTATCGGACGCTCGTGCATGCGGGGTATGCCGCCGAGCTCAAAGTCGCCACCCAGCACCGCCAGGGCGGCGGTCAGGGGGCGCATGGCGGTGCCGGCGTTGCCCAAAAATAGTTGGGCCTGTTGCTCCCCCAGCTTTCCGCCCAGGCCGGTGATCTGCACTACTGCGCCGTCTTGTGTGATGGCGCAGCCCAAAGTCTTGAGCGCCACCAGCATCACGCGGGTGTCGTCGCTGTCGAGCAGGTCGTGGATGGTGGTGGTGCCTTCGCACAGCGCGGCCAGCAACAGCACGCGGTTGGAAATGCTTTTGGAGCCCGGCAGCGTGACCGTGCCAGCGGCAGCGCGCAGGGGTGGGAGATCGAGAAATTCGGTGGAAAACATCAGGCTCTGTTCTTGGAGTTCATGCTCCAGTGGGCGCGCGTCATGCTGGCCTGTTCAATCAGTCCCTCCAGCGCTTGCGCATTGTTGCTGGAAATCATCACTTCGAGGGCTTGCAGGTTGCGCTGGAAGATCTTGCTTTGGGCCAGCAGTTCTTCACGGTTGGACAGCAAGATGTCACGCCAAACCTTGGGGTCGCTGGCGGCAATGCGGGTGAAGTCCCTGAATCCGGGGCCGGCCAGGGACAGATACTCCTGTCCTTGCGGCTGGTTTGAGATGGCGTTCATCAGCGCAAAGGCAATCAGGTGCGGCAAATGGCTGACGGCCGCATAGGAGGCGTCGTGCTGCTCCGGGCTCATGGTCAGCACCTTGCAGCCCAGGCGGGTCCACAGTTCCTGCGCCTTTTGCAGTTGCGGCTCCAGCGTGCGTTCAATGGGAGTCAGGATGACTTTTTTGCCCACATACAGGTCGGCGTCGGCGTGTTCCACGCCCGAGACTTCTTTGCCCGCAATCGGGTGGGCCGGCACGAACAGGCCCACATGCTCACGCAGGGCACGTCTGGCAGCGTCAACCACCTCGCGCTTGGTGGAGCCCACGTCCATGATCAGCATGTCGGGCGTGACCAGATGCCGGATGGATTTGAAGGTGGCTTCGGTGGCGGACACTGGAACGGCGATCAGCACAAGGTCGGCACCCGAAACAGCCAGCAGGGCAGAGGGCGCCTCCACATCGATGATGCCCAATTGGCGGGCACGTTCGGTGGTGCTGGGGGACTTGCTATAGCCCACCACGCGCTTGACCAGACCGGCCTGCTTGAGCGCCAGCGCGAAGGAGCCGCCCATCAGGCCGCATCCGATTAGTCCCAGTTGTTCAAACATGGCGCTCTCTGTGCGTTTAGTCGGCCAGCGGGTAGGTACCCAGCACCTTGTAGAAGGCACAGATGCTGCGCAGATCCTGCAATGCTGCGGCCACATGGGGCTCGGAGGGGTGGCCCTGCAGGTCGATGTAGAAGAAGTATTCCCACTGGCCGGAGCGCGCCGGGCGCGACTCAAACCGGGTCATGGAAACACCATGCAGCTTGAGCGGCACCAGCATGTCGTGCACTGCACCCGGTCGATTCGGAACAGACACCACCAGGCTGGTGCAGTCCTTGCCGGAGGCTTGGGGCGCGGGCATGACGGCGGGCAGGCAGACCATGACAAAGCGGGTGCGGTTAAAGGCCTCGTCCTGAATGGCCTGCGCGGCAATGTGCAGGCCGAACTCGGCACCGGCACGTTCGCTAGCGATGGCGGCCCACTCCGGATGCAGGGCAGCCAGACGCGCGCCTTCGGCATTGCTGGAAACTGCGCGCCGTTCTGCGTTGGGCAGGTGGGTGCTGAGCCACTGCTGGCACTGGGCCAGCGCTTGCGGATGGGCCAGCACGACCTCGACATCGTCCAGCGAGGACTGGGTGCGCAGCAGGTGGTGGCGTACCAAGAGGCTGATTTCGCCCACGATGTGCAGAGGTGAGTTGAGCAGCAGGTCGAGCGAACGGGTGACCACGCCCTCGGTGCTGTTTTCCACTGGAATGACGCCGAACTCGGCAGCACCCGAGGTGGCCGCGTGAAAGACCTCGTCAAAATTGGCGCAGGGCACATGCTGGATGCTGGAGCCGAAAAAGCGCAGCGCCGCCTCTTCGCTGTAGGTGCCCTTGGGGCCCAGATAGGCCACGCGTTGCGGTGCCTCCAAGGCGCGGCAGGCGGACATGATTTCGCGCCAAATCAGCGCCAGACTGGAGTCCTTGATCGGCCCCTGATTCGCCTTTTGCAGGCCGTGGATCACCTGGGCCTCACGTTCGGGGCGGAACACCGGCGAGCCATCACCGCGTTTGAGTTCGCCGACCTCGTTGGCCAGCGCGGCGCGGCGGTTCAGGGCGATTAGCAGCTCTTGGTCGACCGAGTCGATCAGTACGCGCAATTCGGAAAGCGTTTTGCTCATGGGGGCTTTATCCGTGGGACCGTTCAAAGTCTTGCATATAGGCGGTGAGGGCCTGCACCCCTGCCAAGGGAATGGCGTTGTAAATGCTGGCGCGCATGCCGCCCACCGATTTGTGGCCCTTGAGCTGCAGCAGACCCGCCTCTTTGGCGCCCGCCAGGAAGGCGTCGTTGAGCGACGCGTCGCGCAAAAAGAAAGGCACATTCATGCGTGAGCGGCAATCCCGCTGCACCGGGTTGAAGTAAAAACCGGAGCCGTCAACCGTGCGGTACAGCAGTTCGGCCTTCGCCACATTGGCCGCTTCCATCGCCGCAATACCGCCTTGGCGCTTGAGCCACTGAAACACCAGTCCGGCCATATAAATGGAATAGGTCGGCGGCGTGTTGTACATGGAGTCGCTCTTGGCCACTGTCTGGTAGTTGAAAGCGCTGGGGCAGATTTCCATCGCGCTGCCTAGCAGGTCGTCACGCACCACCACCAAGGTCAGACCGGCCGGCCCCAGGTTCTTTTGCGCGCCGCCAAAGGCCAGGCCAACAAGGTTCCAGTTCACGCTGCGGGATGCTACATGGGACGAAAAGTCGATCACCAGTTCGGCCTTTGAGCCCAAAGTTTTGAGGTCGGGCAGGCTGTGGTACTCGATGCCGTGGATGGTCTCGTTGGAGCAGATGTGCACATAGCTGGCGTCAGTATTCAACTGCCAACTACTGGCCTCTGGAATGCTTGTGAAGCCGTCGGCCTTGGCTGCCAGCTTGGCCTGGCAGTACTTGCCGGCCTCTGCAAAAGACTTTTCGCTCCAGCTGCCGGTCACCACGAAGTCGGCGGCGCCACGGCCCATTGCGTCTTTTTTCAGCGCGCTGAGGTTCAGCGGAACGATGGCATTTTCAGCCAAGCCGCCGCCCTGCATAAACAGGATGCGGTAGTTGGCAGGAACCGACAACAGTTCACGCAGATCGGCCTCGGCCTGGGTGTAAATCGACAGAAATTCCTTGCCGCGGTGGCTCATCTCCATCACGCCCATGCCGCAACGCTTCCCGCTGGCGTCGGGCCAATTGAGCATTTCACCTGCGGCCTGGGCCAGCACTTCCTCGGGCATGGCCGCCGGGCCGGCGGAGAAGTTGTAAGGGCGGTGCAACAGGCTAGCCATCAAACGGTATCGTCTGCCTCGTCACCCGCGGCTTCGTCCACATCGGCCGCTTGCGCATCGTTTTCCACAATGCGTTGCAGGCCGCTGAGCTTGGAGCCTTCGTCCAGGCCGATCAGGGTCACACCCTGGGTGGCGCGACCGAGTTCGCGGATTTCGGAAACACGGGTGCGCACCAGCACGCCCTTGTCGGTGATCAGCATGATCTCGTCATCGGCGTGAACCAGTGTGGCGGCCACGACCTTGCCGTTGCGCTCGGTTTGCTGGATGGCAATCATGCCCTTGGTGCCACGGCCGTGGCGCGTGTATTCGGTAATGCCGGTGCGCTTGCCGTAGCCGTTTTCAGTGGCGGTGAGCACGCTTTGCAGCTCGTCTTCAGCAACCAGCATGGCGATCACGCTTTGGGTTTCATCGAGCATCATGCCGCGCACGCCGCGGGCATTGCGGCCCATGGGGCGCACATCGTTTTCGTCAAAGCGCACGGCCTTGCCGCCATCCGAAAAAAGCATCACGTCGTGCTTGCCGTCGGTGAGCGCCGCGCCAATCAGGAAGTCGCCGGAGTCCAGGTCCACGGCAATGATGCCGGCCTTGCGCGGGTTGGAAAATTCGTTCAGCGCGGTCTTCTTGACCGTGCCCATGCTGGTGCCCATGAACACATACTGGTCGGCCGGGAAGCTGCGCTTCTCACCGGTCAGCGGCAGCACGACGGTAATTTTTTCACCCTCTTGCAGCGGGAACATATTGACGATGGGGCGGCCGCGCGAACCGCGCGAGCCCTGTGGCACTTCCCAGACCTTGAGCCAGTACAGGCGGCCGCGGTTGGAGAAGCACAGGATGTAGTCGTGGGTGTTGGCCACGAACAACTGATCGACCCAATCGTCTTCTTTGGTGGCCGTGGCCTGCTTGCCGCGCCCACCGCGCTTTTGTGCCCGGTATTCGCCCAGCGGCTGGCTCTTGATGTAGCCGCTGTGGCTCATGGTGACGACCATGTCGGTCGGTGTGATCAGGTCTTCGGTGGACAAATCGAAAGAGGAATGCTCCACCAGACTGCGGCGTGCGCCCAGCTTGGTTTGACCAAATTCGTGTTTGACGTGGCCCAGTTCGTCACCAATGATGGTGGAGACGCGTTCGGGTTTGGCCAGGATGTCCAGCAGGTCTTCGATCTCGGACATCACCTCTTTGTATTCGGCAACGATTTTGTCCTGCTCCAGCCCGGTCAGGCGCTGCAGGCGCATTTGCAAAATTTCTTGCGCTTGCGTGTCGGACAGACGGTACAGGCCGTCGGAGCCCATACCATAGGTTTTTTCCAGGCCGTCGGGGCGGTAGTCGTCAGCGTTGATCACGCCACCATCGGCGCGTGTGCGGGTGAGCATCTCGCGCACCAGGCTGCTGTCCCAGGGGCGGTTCATCAGCTCGATCTTGGCCACTGGAGGGGTGGGGGACTCGCGGATGATGCGGATGAATTCATCGATATTGGCCAGCGCTACGGCCAGGCCTTCGAGCACATGGCCGCGTTCGCGCGCCTTGCGCAGGTTGAACACCGTGCGCCGTGTCACCACTTCGCGGCGGTGGTTCAGGAAGACCTCGATCAGGTCCTTCAGGTTGCACAGCTTGGGCTGCCCGTTCACCAGGGCCACCATGTTGATGCCAAAGGTGTCCTGCAGTTGTGTTTGCTTGTACAGGTTGTTGAGCACCACCTCGGGCACTTCGCCGCGCTTGAGTTCAATCACCAGGCGCATGCCGGATTTGTCGGACTCGTCCTGGATGTGGCTGATACCTTCGATTTTCTTCTCGTGTACCAGTTCCGCCATGCGCTCTTGCAAGGTCTTTTTGTTGACCTGGTAGGGCAGTTCATCCACGATGATGGACTGGCGCTGGCCCTTGTCGATATCTTCAAAGTGGCACTTGGCGCGCATCACGACGCGGCCGCGACCGGTGCGGTAGCCTTCTTTGACGCCATTGATGCCGTAAATAATGCCGGCGGTGGGGAAGTCGGGCGCTGGAATGATGTCCATCAGATCATCAATCGTGGCTTGCGGGTTGCGCAGCAAATGCAGGCAGGCATCCACCACTTCGTTCAGGTTGTGCGGCGGAATATTGGTGGCCATACCCACGGCGATTCCGCCCGAACCATTGACCAGCAAATTGGGGATGCGTGTCGGCAGCACCAAAGGTTCTTTTTCGGACCCGTCGTAATTGGGTCCGAAATCCACGGTTTCTTTGTCCAGATCGGCCAGCAATTCGTGCGCAATCTTGGCCAGGCGGATTTCGGTATAGCGCATGGCGGCCGCATTGTCGCCGTCCACCGAGCCGAAGTTGCCTTGACCGTCCACCAGCATGTGACGCATGGAAAAGTCCTGGGCCATCCGCACAATGGTGTCGTAAACCGACTGGTCGCCATGTGGGTGGTATTTGCCGATCACGTCACCCACGATGCGAGCAGACTTTTTGTAAGCCCGATTCCAATCGTTGTTGAGCTCGTGCATGGCAAACAGCACACGCCGGTGCACCGGTTTCAATCCGTCCCTGGCATCTGGCAGTGCGCGTCCCACAATCACGCTCATGGCGTAATCGAGGTAGCTGCGCCGCATTTCCTCTTCAAGACTGATGGGCAGGGTTTCTTTTGCGAACTGGGTCATGGAGAATGGTGGCTATGTCAGGGACAACCTTGCATTGTATGCGTCAGTTTTTGTCATCCTGTTTTTGGCCCTGTGTGGAGCGGCGGTGTTGTATTTATTTAACGCCATGGGGTCATCCACATGTTTGGAACGCCCGTTGCGGATGTGGCACAATGCTAACCAACGCCTAAAATAGTGAGTAACTATCGCGGCGTTGCCAATTTAATCGCAGCGTCGCTGCAGTTTGCTTCGCAAAAAAGGAAAGTCATGAAACTAATCAATAAAGTAGCAATTGTCATTGCGGCCGCAGCACTCGCTTCTGTAGCCGGCGCTCAAGAGATCCATAACTGGAAGAGCGCCGCTGGCGATGTCTGGAAGAACGCATCTGGCGAATGCTGGCGTGATGCCAGCTGGACACCGGCAACTGCAGCTCCTGGCTGCGATGGTGCTATTGCTCCTAAGGTAGCGCCTGCACCGGCTCCCGTTCCAGTTCCCGCTCCCATCGTTGCTCCTGTACCGAAGCCAGCACCAGCACCTACCCCTGTGGTAGTGCCTGCCGCAACCAAGGTTACTTACGCTGCCGATGCATTTTTTGACTTCAACAAGGCTGTTCTGAAGCCCGAAGGCAAAGCTAAGCTGGACGATCTGGTTGGCAAGGTTAAGGGCATCAGCCTGGAAGTCATCATCGCAGTTGGTCACACCGACTCCGTAGGTAAAGATGCTTACAACCAAAAGTTGTCGGTTAAGCGTTCTGAAGCTGTCAAGGCTTACTTGGTGTCCAAGGGCATCGAAAAGAACCGTGTTTACACCGAAGGCAAGGGCGAAAAGCAACCAGTTGCTGACAACAAGACTTCCGAAGGTCGCGCCAAAAACCGCCGCGTGGAAATCGAAGTGGTTGGTACACGTTCTAACTAATCCGGTTCATTCCGCTTAGACAAAAGGCCCGCTGATGCGGGCTTTTTGTTGTCCGTAGATAATTGAGACATGAATACACACGTCAACGCCGACCCTGCCGAACTTGCCAAATTTTCGGATCTTGCCCACCGCTGGTGGGACACTGAAAGCGAATTTCGCCCATTGCACCAGATTAATCCTTTGCGGCTTGATTGGGTTGACGGTATTTGTCCTGTGACAGGACTGCAAACCTTGGATATAGGTTGCGGCGGCGGGATTTTGACCGATTCACTGGCCCGAAAAGGGGCGCAGGCGCTGGGGATAGATTTGTCCACCAAGGCCCTGAAAGTTGCCCAATTGCATGCGATGGAGGCGCAGACACAGAATGTGCGCTACCGCGAGGTCAGCGCGGAAGCCTTGGCCCAGGAGGCTCCGGCTCAGTTTGACGTCGTAACTTGTATGGAAATGCTAGAGCATGTGCCCGATCCTGACTCTATCGTGCGGGCCTGTGCGACCCTGGTCAAGCCGGGTGGCTGGGTCTTTTTTTCGACCCTTAACCGTAACCCCAAGTCATTTTTGTTTGCGATTGTGGGGGCTGAGTACATCTTGAACATGCTGCCCCGAGGGACCCATGAATATGCGAAAATGGTTAAGCCCAGTGAATTGTCTGGCTATTGCCGAGCGGCTGGGCTGGATCTGCGCCATACCAAGGGAATGGGCTATAACCCTTTGACAAAGCGCTACTGGCTTAACAACGACACCAGCGTCAATTACCTGCTCGCCACGCAAAGGCCCTTGGCGTGAGCATTTTCAAAGATATTGATGCCGTGTTGTTCGATTTGGACGGCACCCTGATCGACAGTGCACCTGATTTGGGTGCTGCTGTGGACCAGATGCGTTTGAATCGTGGTCTGCCCTCGTTGCATTTAGATGTCTACCGACCCCTGGCGGGTTCTGGCGCCCGTGGCATGCTGGCAATTGCCTTTGGTATGACACCGCATGATCCGCTGTTCGAGTCCATGCGTGAAGAGTTCTTTGCCAACTATGAACGATGCATGACGCAACGGACCTTTGCCTTTGAAGGTGTTGCAGAAATGATTCAAAGCCTGCGCCTGGCCAGTCTGAAATGGGGTGTGGTGACTAACAAGTCGGCACGGTTTGCAGAGCCACTAACGCGGGGCATGGCGCTTTTTGACAGCGCCGGAACCGTTGTGAGCGGAGATACCACTCCGCACGCCAAGCCGCACCCCGCGCCGCTGCTGGAGGCGGCCCGCAGGCTCGGTGTGGCGCCTGCGCGCTGCATCTACGTGGGAGACGACGAGCGCGATATCCAGGCTGGTCTGGCTGCGGGCATGAGAACGGTTGCTGCAGACTACGGTTATCTGGGTGAAATGGCCAATACTGAGGCATGGGGTGCGCACGCCCGTATTAAATCTCCACATGAGCTCTTGCAATTGCTCGGCAGGCCTTAAAATACGCCTTGAGGGGCTGCACTGGTTTCGACGTGGATTCGGACGCGCAGCAGGGCATGTCGAGCTGAGTGCGCTCGTAAAACAGATTCAAACAAACTAACTGCAAACGACGAACGTTTCGCACTCGCTGCTTAATTGCACGTGAGCCTCACAACAGCAAGCCGATAGGCTGGGCAAGGGTGGTCAGGTCGTAAGACCAGATCATCCAGGCTGTGGGGTAACTTCATTCGGCTGGACTCGCCGTGGGTGACTTAGGGCAGGTCGAGAAAATAGGTTACTGGCGTTTTGTATAGCGTGCCACTGCGCGATGCAAAAGGCGAGACTCAAATCAGACGGCTACACATGTAGAACTGTTCGAAGAAGGTTTGCGGACGGGGGTTCAAATCCCCCCAGCTCCACCATAGTCACGTCCAAGGGCGTTTGCTGACTTCCAGCAAACGCCCTTTTTCTTTGGAAAATCAACAACTTACGAAGGTTTCAAGTGCGTATGAGGTAAATATTCGTTAGACCCGTCTTGCTATTTGCACAGAAGTGTGGAGAAGTTTTTGCGCAGGGAGTAGAGCCAGATATCTTTGGCCGGGATGAGTACCTTGTGGCTGGTGGATTTCTTGCCCCTGCCTGCAGTACGCCCGACGTTGACCCAGTTGGCGGCCTTGTAGCAAGTGCCTTTGTGGCGCTCGTACTCCACGAAGGTCTCCAGCCGCACGGGCTCGAAGCCATAGCGGTGCTTCCAGTCGCCGGGCAAGCGACGAGCAGCCAGCGAGAGGATCTTGGAGGCCAGGCCTTTGGACTCGATCCAAGGCAGCACCAGGAAGCGCGCATTGTTGATCACCAGTTGCAGGTTTCTTTGCCGCTGCTCTTCACTCCAGCCGATGTAGCGTTCGCGGTCTTTAAGCTTCCAGGCGCAAAAGCTGATGCAGGCGACTAACTGCTCACCGGCAAATACGTTGTAGCGTATTTGGCTGCCCGACATGGCCGCGTAGCCCAGGTAGTGGTAGCGCGCAATGTATTCATTCCACAGCAGCGAGGTGGCCTTGCCACTCACCACTTGCAGAGTGATGGGCGGGAGCGCATGAACGGGCTGCCTGATGGGGGTTTGAGCATCGCTTGCAGGGGTACTGGGGAAATGCACTCGCCTGCGCACCACGCCGATTCTCGCGGGTGGCAGCTCAATGAGTCCGTCGGCCTGCATGCGCAGCAGTGCCACGCGGCATGTCATGTCCTTGAGCTCGCCGTTGGGTTTGGTCCATCCCCACAATTGGCACAGTTTGCGCGATAGGGCCGATCGCTGAAGCTTCTGGTCCTGCGCTATCAGCAGGCGAATCGTCTGGATGTCATCGTCGCTGAATGCGCGTGCGCAGTAGATGGTCATGAAGTGTCGAGGGTTTCCTGAGGGCAGCACGCTCGCATTTGTGCCAGACGCTTGGCATCCATCTTCCAGGGGAGAAAGGCGTCGAGGGCGGCAGGAGGCGCATTGCCATTATCGGCGCAGGCCTGCAAATAGGCGGTGAGCCAGGTACGCAGATTCAGGCCCCACAGTTTCATGGTGGCAAACAGGCTGTACATCGTGGCGGCCAATTCTGCAGATCCTTGAGAGCCTGAGCCGTTGAAGTTCTTTCTTCCCACGACTGGTGAGCGCATGCTGCGTTCGGCCGCATTGTTGTCCATATCAACCCATGGGTGGGCGACAAAGACTGTCAAGCCAGCCCAGTGCGCGGTCATGCTCTGCAGCACTTTGGCCGCGGGAGGAAAGGTTTCGTGATTCGCCACACCAACAGCACAATGGGCGCCCATCTGCTGCACCGCCTGCTCCAAAACCCATTGGGAGTTCACGCGTTCGGGACTGCCTGCGGGAGCCTTCAGGCGAACAGCGTTGAGGTGGTACAGGTTCCCAATCCGGTCGACCCACTGCAACGCCCACTCTGCGCTCTCAGGATACGAGTTGGCCAGCTTCAGGAAGTCGCGTCTCTGATGGGCCCAGCAAAAAGCCAGTTTCACGCCAGGATTGAGACGAGCGAAACGTTTGTAGCCGCAGTAGCGGTCGCAGCTGATGATGCCCTGATGGACCCCGGCAAATTCCTCAATGATCACCTCTGCGGCGCGCGACGGGTCGACCACGTAGTGAACGACCGAGCAAGACTGAAACACCCACATATACCAGCGGTGTCCCACCTTGCCCAGCACATCGATAAAGACGGCCCAACGGGTTTCATCGGCATGCCAATAGGGTTCGCTACGAAGCTTTGTGATCAGTGCATCGTCCAACGGGTTGAACAAGGGCGCTATTGCCTGCAGCCCACCGGCCAGAGTGCCTGGTGCCATATTCAAGCCGTGACCGGCCAGGTCCTGTAGCAGACGCTGGCTCGGTCGGCCATAGGCGAACTTATCGAGCAACACGCTGGCCCACACAGAGATACCAAACTTGCCTCGTTCGATAAGTCTTGCCGGACTGGGCGCGGTGATGATCCCACTGACACAGCCGCACTCGCATGTTGGCGCATAGCGGTGGCGGTGAATAACACGGCGATACGCCTTGACCTCAATCTCCACTATCTGTGCGTCTTCGGTGCCGGCAAACTCTTTGAAGGCCAGGCCGCACTCAGGGCATTGGGCCTTCTCCAGAACAGCATCCTCATGGCGCTCGCTCATGTGGGCTTCAATGGTGCGACCGTGGCCGACTGAGCCGGCCCGCTGTCCACGCTTACGGCACGAAGCTGCTTTGGAGCGGCTTTCGCTGGGTCTGCTTTGCTCGCTCTTGGTGGAGAAGAGGCGCATTTGCAGGTCGCGCACCTGAGCCAGTGCCACGTCGAGTTCGGCTTGTACAGCAGCAATGGCCTTCGCAGCCTCAGCCTTGAGCTCACTGATGAGGCGAGTGTGGCGAAACTCTTGTTGCTCGTACCTGAGGACCGCCTTACGGTGCAGTCCTGCCGAGTGGGTGGCCGCCAGCCTCAATTCGATATGCTCTTGCTTGGTGATCGTGACGAACACCCGCGAAAAGGGCGCTGGCGGTGCGTCAACGCTCGCCTTGCTGGCAGCGGTGTCAAGGGGGGTGGGGGTTGCACGCACAAGTGCAACGGTAGGGGAAAAGCTAACTGTGTTCAGCAATTTCTGTACTGCACTACGGGTTCACCGAACACTTACCGTATGAGTCCATTGAAGTGCGCCGACAGCCAAGCCAAGACCGGGGAACAAACCGGGGAACAACCGGGACAAGTGCTTAAAATTCGTGCAGTTGTTCCCCGGTTTGCCCCGTTTCCCCCTGTAGGAGTGCCCCCATGTTGACCGATGCCCAATGCCGCAATGCCACGTGCCCACCTGGCAAGACCCGCAACCGCCTGACGGATGCCGCTGGCCTTTATCTATCTGGAAGTCAGCCCCGCCGGTTCTAAGCGCTGGTTTTGGAAAACTTACCAAGACGGCAAGGAAGGCCGCATGTCGCTTGGCACATACCCGGCTGTAACGCTCACGGCAGCACGCAAGGCCAGAGATGCGGCCAAGCTGCACAAGTCCGAAGGCCGTAACCCCGTGGAGGTGCGCAAGGTGGATAAGCTCAAAGCGGCCCGGCCTGGCGGCGACACCTTCAAGGCCGTAGCCATGGAGTGGTATGCCAAACAATCCCCGCAATGGAGCGATAGCCATGCAGAGCGATCCTTTCGCCAGTTGGAGCGGGACCTGTTCCCCTAGATCGGTGAGCGGCCCATGGCTGACATTCACGCCATGGAGCTTCTGGTAGCCCTGCAAAAGGTAGAGGCTCGGGGGGCTATTGAAACGGCAGACCGGGTTTTAATGCTGGCCCGGCAGGTCTGGGATTACTGGCTACCTACCACCACAGCCCAGCAACGCAATATCACCGATGGCCTAAAAAAGCGCCTTACCCCGTACCGGGGGAAATCCTTTGCGGCCATCGTGGAGCCAGTGCCGTTCGGTGAGCTGCTGCGGGCTATCGCTGCATACAAAGGCGGCGTATTCGTGCGTACCGCCCTGCAACTGGCCCCGCTGCTGTACCAACGCCCCGGCAACCTGCGGCAGATGGAATGGGCAGAGCTTGACCTTGATGCAGCGCTGTGGACCATCCCCAGCGCCATGATGAAACGCACCAAGCTGGAAAAGGAGCAGGGCGAAGCACCACACGGTGCCCCTACCCACGCAAGCCGTGGAGCTGCTGCGCTAATCGGCTCCCCTGTTTTGGATACTGGTGCACGTTGCCGGAATTCAGCGCAAAAGGTGTTCCCCCTGGCACAAGAGCCCCGCAGCACAAAATTTTTAACCCTGTGGCTGCTTCCTGTGCCCGTCCCGCTGGCCTGACGCTGCCCTTGCTGGTGCTGGACTGCTTCCTGTGCCCGTGCCTCGCCGGTGTGCTGGGCCACTGGCCTGGCGCTGCCCTTGCTGGTGCTGGTGCTGTGGCTGCGGCCTGTGCGCCCGGCGCCGCGCCGGTGGCCGGTGTGCCGGTGTGCCGTGGCGCTGGCCTGACGTTGCCCCTGCTGGTGATGGTGTGCCCACTGCCTGGCTGCTAGTCCGACGTTGCCCGGCGCCGGGCTGTGTGCTTCATTCCTGGACGGCCTAAGTTGAACTTAGGCCGCGCTGTTGGTTGGTCTGCTGATAGGCCGGGGCCGTCTGCGTGCCACCCTTGCCGTTTTTGTAGGTGGTGATTACCTCCTCAAAATTGGGGAGGTAATCGACGGGCAAACCTGTGTGACTGTTGCCGGTGCTTATGGGTCTCGGGGCGGCGCCCTGAGGGGCAGCGGTGGGCGCGAAGCGACCTAGCGGCCAAAGTGTGGATAGCGCCGTGAGGCACCTATCCTCTATCCTGTCCCCGTGTATTGTTCCCTTTTTCCGGCAAGATGGCTTGGCTTTACCGATGCTCTGGCTTGAGTTCCCCGGCAAGGTGGCAATGCGCCAATGGCAATAGGCTGTGAATTTTCTGGTGCAGGAAGCAGCCACAGCAGCAGCAAGGGCAACGTCAGGCCAGCGGCCCAGCACCTGCAACCGGCGCGGCCTGTGCGCCCGGCGCCGAGCTACTGGGGTCACTCTGCCCGTAACCTCCAGCCAAACAACCGAGCTACTGGGGTCAGTCTCCCCGTAACCTGCCTGTAGCTTGCCGTCAAATTGCCACAAAAACCGAACAATACACGGGGACAGGATGGCGGATAGGCGCCTCACGGCGCCATCCACACCTTGCCCGCTAGGTCGCTGCGCGCCCACCGCAGCCCCTCAGGGCTTCGCCCCGAGACCCATAAGAACCGGCAGCAGTCACACCAGCAGCACGGGCAGGGGAAAACCGCCTGCGGGCTGTTTTGCCTTACCATCCGCCCATGAGCACCATCACATTCGACACCTTGAAATACGTGGAACGGCTGGAGAAAGCCGGGGCCACTCGCGAGCTGGCGGCGGCGCTGGCAGAAGCGCAGCGCGAAGTGTTTGCCGAGGCGCTGGATTCGACACTCGCCACAAGAACCGATGTCACCAAGTTAGAAAGCAGCATCAAGGCCGATATGCATGACGTACGCAGCGACCTGGCAAAACTTGATAAGGAAGTTGCCCTGGTAAAGGCTGACATAGGGCTTGTGAAATGGATGATGGGCGCACTTATTGCGCTGGCCGTCGCCAATTTCTCCAAACAGTTCTTCTAGAAGGCCCGAGCGCAAAGGGCTTGCAGCGTCGTGCAGCGCCAGACCCTCACAACCGCATCAACCAAGCCAAACGGCAGCGCCTGCGCCTTCCTGGCGCTGCTGCGCTAGAGGATAGAAGCCCAGCCTAAACCGGCGAGTGGGTGAGCAGCCAATCCCTGAGGGCTTCATTCACCCGCTTCTGCCAGTCCTTGCCGCTGGCCTTGAATGCAGCAAGTACGGCGCGCTCAAGATAGACGGTCACGGGTCTATTGCGTGCCGCAATGCGCTCCCGCTTGGTAAGCCTACGCATGTGCTACTTGCGCCACCAGCTTGACACCCAGTGCCGTACACACGCGGGCAATAGTGTCGAACCGGGGCTGTGAGTTGGGACGCAGAGCTTTGTACAGCGCTTCGCGGGTCAGGCCAGAGGCTCGCGCCACATCAGACATGCCCCGAGCACGGGCAATGGTGCCAAGCGCATGCGTCAATTCACTGGGGTTGTTTTCTTCCAAGACAACGGTCAGGTACTCTGCAATGGCTTGGTCGCTGTCCAAGTGCTCAGCCATATCGAACTCGGGTAGGTCAGCAACTTTGATTTTCTTGGGCATGGTCAAACTCCTTCAAGGGTTTTGGATAGGTCTATGGCCGCTGCAATTGGAGAACGAGAACAAAGGCCGCGCCGCTGGCTGGTGTGCCGGGCCGCTAGCCAGTGGGCCGCTAAGATCACCGGCGCATGTGATGCCCGGCGGCAGGACTTGGCTAACTGAGCGAACGGGTTTCTATGTGATCCGTTTATGTCACCCGAACTTCTACTGTGCGCCCAAGGGACCGGGCGGCAGATTCGATCTGATCGAGCTTGCTGGCGTGTCGCAAGTCGAAGAGCCTATCAACCTGGGGGACATGCCAGCCAAGTCGACGGGCAAGCTCCGCCTTGCGGATTCCTTGTTCGGTCATGGCCTGGTACAGCCCCAACTTGGCGCCCTCAAGCGCACCAGGACGAACCGTTTTTTGTCCGCGCTTTGGCTTGCTGACTGCTGGCAAAGGTTTGCGCGCATCCATGTAGAACGCTAGCCCTGTTTCAAGCGCATCAACCGCCTGAAGCAAAGCTTCCTCTTCATCCGCTCCAAAGGTGATTGCTTCCGGCACATCGGCAAAAGTCACAAGAATGGTGTCGCCGTCAGCGGCAAGGGTCACGGGGTAATCAAACATGGTTTCTCCTTATTTCAATTCAAGTTGGCGCTTGATGGCTGCTTCCAGTCCCTTGCCCAGCTCGGCAGTACCGTGCATAGGAAGGACGCTTTGTTTGCCATTCAAAAGTACTTTCAAATGTGAACCCTTACCCGGCTGAAAGGTTGCGCCTTGTTGCTCCAACCATTTCTTCATTTGTTTTGAGTTCATGCGCTGGATTTTAAACAGATGTGTTGTGTTGTGAAGTGCAAAAAGATACAAATATGTTTCATTTTTTTGGGTGCCGGTGCCTGTGCCGGTGCCGGTGCCGGTGCCGGTGCCGTGTCGGTGGCCGGTGTGCCGTGCTGGTGTTGGTGCTGGCACGCCCAAGGTATTGCATTGGGATCGGACGATCTGCGAAATGATTCGCCCAAGCCGAAAGGCCCGGTGCGTAAGAACATCATGAACACAGAGGTCGCAACCCCTACCTGAAAGCGGGGTTTTGTCTTGTCCAAATTCAGCAGCAAGCCGTGATTCATTCGCGGCTATGCCGTAAGCGCTCCATCAACCCCAAGTCGTCAAGGCAATGGAATGGGCGTTATTTCTGGTAGGCGCAGGTTCCAGGGCAGAAGTGCTTCGACTTCTTCGACCGTCTTTGCCGCAGGCAATTCACGCAGCACCCGGCGCAGCCACGCATAGGGTTCCAC
>CAISLN010000081.1 GCA_903886275.1 uncultured beta proteobacterium
GCCAAGCGTTCATGTGGTGCGCAGAGGGCCCTGCGTTGGCTCCGGGGCGCAAGACCATCAGGCGCTGGCGCCCGGATTCGCTGAACCGGTGCTCGGCATACAGGCCTTGGCGCAAGCTTGCCAGGTCCCTATTTGGGGGGGCAGCGCATGCACATCGGGCGATGACCAGGCAATCAGCTGGGCCGAGGTTTCATCGGAATTGCTTGCCAGATCGAAGACGAAAAACTCGGCAGGGGTCAGGCGTATGACATGGCGAATGTCGGCGTAGCGCGTCTGGGGTTCGTAGGCGCTAATGACTACCCCTCTGAAGGCCTGTCGGCGCTGCGCCATGGTAGCCAGCGGCATGGAGGCCCGGTAGACCGGCAATGCGGTCAATGCAGCGGGCAAGGTCGCGCCCTTGAGCAGCAGGCGCACCGGGGCGCTGCCGACAATCTCGCCGCTGTCGCGTGCGCGCGCAATGAGCTCTTGGCGCACCGGATCCTGCGACATGTCCCATCCCAGTATCTGCAGATTGGGCAGCCGTGGAGCCACAAAGGTAATGGGAAAGTAGTCCTCGCGCAGCAACGCCGCAACAGGGGTGTCGCCGGCACCCGCTTCGGTAATCCGAAACGGGGCCTGTCCTGGCCCTTGCAAATGCCGCTCAAAGCCCACCCGCTCCAGGCCGCTCACATTGGCGACCCAACTGATGGCATGCAGCACCGGTTCGTTGGAAAGCAGCTGGGAGGCAAAGTCCTCAAACGTCTGCGCCGTGACATCCTTTGACGATTCCATGAATGCCTTGAGTGCCACCATCTTCGTTATCTGCGCCTGCATCAGCCTGCTGTTGATGGTGACCACTTCATGGCCGTAGTCGGTCAGCAAAGCCATCTGCTGCTGCCTATCGGACACCTGAATAGTGGCAAACGCCGTCACACCGACCCCTGCAACGATGCTCGCCAGGCTGAAGATGAGCGGATTGCTAGGCAGCGTCTCCTTGCCCCAAAAAAGAGCCACAAAATACATCAGCGGCCCCCCCATGAGCATGCCGCCCAAGCCGATCAGCCAACCGTGTTGCCAAACGTTTGCCGAGTCAGGATGGGCAGCGCCGGACAGCAGCACACGCGCAGCCTCCAGGCCGGGCGCCACGGTGCTCGCCAAGGCCATCAAGACGGCCACGCCAGCACCCACAGCCAAGGGCGACATGGAACGTGCGCGTTGCACGCTGGCGGGCGTGGCAAAAGCGCCCATGCCGCACCAACGGCCCACAAGCCAGGCGGCCAAAGCGGCCTGCAATGTGGGGCCCAGGCCCATGACCGCCATCGCGGTCAAGCTGTGGTTGGCATCCGCTTGCGCCATGTAGAAGGCAAGGGTTCCCAGTCCCACCACAGACATCCCGCGCCTGCCGCGCACCAGAAAGACCGCCAAGGCCAGACCCGCAGGCGGGAAAAGCAAGGGGCTCTCGCTTGGCAGCAGGTTCCGAATGAGCAGAAAAATGCTGGCCAATAGGGCAAAGAGAGCGGCCAGCGTGATCGGCTCCAGCAGCCTGCGAGCGACTGGCGATTGGCTGTGGTACCAGCGCATCATCCTTGCAAAGGCCTTGTTACAGCGGTCTTGCTCACTTCCTTGCCCCGACGCTGTGGCCCTGTGCAGACCGCCACGGCAGCTACCTGGCCGAGGGGCAAGCGGGTGGTAACGCGCAGGCGGGCGAGAGTTGTCATTGAAATATCCTGATAGAGAAAATAGAGAAACCCATCACAGCTGCTGGTAGAAACGCAAGCGTAATAACCCGTGGTTTTGCGACCAAATTTCTGCATGTGTGTGCTTTTGATGCTCTAATTCTATCGTTTTTATCGAAAATAGATACTTTAAACGTTTTAGTTGATTTGCATCAAGTGGTACTATTTTCATAGTTGATGCAGTTCATTCGCTGCATTTTGGGCGGCGAACCAGGCTGCCACAGCGGCTTGGGCCGCGCCGGGACCCTGTTTCGCAGGCGCCCAAGAGGGCGTTGCGCGCAACTTTGTTGAGCCCCGCAGTTCGCGCCAAGTAGCAGTGGAACTACATAGAGAGGCTGAGCGCCAGTCTTTCGACGTGAAGTGCGATAGGGGCCTTGGCTTCCAAAAATAGGCCTTCCAAACGCTCGCAAAGCATTTGGCAATCGGCCGCCTCACCGGCATCGCCTGCCGTTTCGATAGCCTCGCACAGCTCGCCCAGGCGCAAGGCACCAACCATGCGCGCGGCCGATTTAAGCGTGTGCGCCACATCGATAGCGGCACCAAGGTCGCCTTCTGCAACGGCCACAACAATGGCTCCGACCTGCCCTTGCGCGTTGATCAAAAATTTAGCCAACAGCCTGTGGTGCATGCTGGGGTTGTCGCCCACCATGGTTTCAAGCGTGTCGGGCGCCCAGGCCACGACCAGCGCATGCGCCATTTCCAACGCGACGACTGCGGGCTGAAGGGGTGACAGCCATTTCTTGAGCATCGGAGCCAGGTCGCTCATGCGCAGCGGTTTGGATAGGTAGTCGTCCATGCCGTGCGCCAGGCAGCGCTGCGACTCACCCATCATGGCGTTGGCGGTGATCGCCACAATCGGCAAGCGCTGGCCTGCAGGCTCCGCCTGGCGAATTGCCTCGGTCAACTCAAAACCATCCATGTGCGGCATGTGGCAGTCGGTCAGCAGCATGGCGTAGCGGCCGGTGCGCCATGCGGCCAAGGCTTGCACGCCGTCTTCGGCCGTCTCACAGGCATAGCCCAATAGGCGCAACTGCTCCTGAAGCACCACACGATTGGTCTCGTTGTCTTCGGCCAGCAGTATCAAGCGTCCTTGCTCTAGCGCTTGGGCAAGCGTGGGTGCGCTTGGCGGGGCGGGGATATCTATCGCACGGACATCCGGGGAGGGTTGCGCAGTCCAGCGATTGCTGGCCCGTGCGATAGCTTGGATAAGCTCGCTATAGAGCAGGGGATAGGCCACTATTTGGATAGCGTCGGTGGGCGCTGCCCCTGTTGCCAAGCAAACAACGCCCAATCCCGCTGCGCTGCAAAATGCGCGAGTGCCCAGGTCGGGTCCTGTGAGCAGGACCACCGGCCCCGCGTCGGGTGGCAGTTGCGCAAGGTACTGCGGTACGGCCGCCAAACTATCCAAGAGGCTGAAGTCGGCGCCTGCATCTCGGCAATAGGACGACAGCATCGCGTTCAGCGCAGGATCTTGGCTGGCGCTCAAGACTTGTACACCGCGCAGAGGCTGATCGAACACCGGCAAGCGCGGGGCTTTTTCCATCGGCAGCGTGACCGTAAATTCGGTGCCCACGCCCAAGGTGCTGCGCAATGCAATATGACCGCCCAGCAGCTCGACCAAGCGCCGGCTGATGGTCAGACCCAGGCCGGTGCCGCCGAACTTGCGTGCCGTGCTGTCGTCGGCCTGCACAAAGGGCTGAAAGAGTTTGGACTGGCTTTCCAAACTCATGCCAATTCCGGTGTCGCTGATTGTCAGTTGCACGCCACCATTGGCCCACGCACAGGGCTCAATAGCCAACACCACCCTGCCAGGGTGATCGCTCTGGCGGTCGGTGAACTTGACCGCGTTGCCCATCAGGTTGAGCAATATCTGGCGCAGCCGGGTGGGGTCGGTCATCACCCATTGTGGCAACGCGGGCGAGACATACACCGAGAGTTCAATCGACTTGGCGCTGGCCTTGACGATGCCGAGCATCAATTGCACCACGGCCTCCGCCAGACTGCGCAAATGGGTCGGCACCCGTTCAACGTCCATCTTGCCGGCCTCGATCTTGGAGAAGTCCAAGATGTCATTCAAGATGCCAAGCAATGCCAATCCGGAGGACTGAATAATGTCGAGCATCCGTTGTTGCACGGGGTCGAGTCGGGTCTGTCGCAGAACGTCCACCATGCCGATGACGCCGTTCATGGGGGTGCGGATTTCGTGGCTCATATTGGCCAGAAACTGGCTCTTGGCAACGTTGGCTGCATCGGCCAGTTTCAGGACTGCCGTTAGCTCCAGCGCCCGCTTGCCCTTTTCTTCGTTCTGATAGGTCAGTTCAAGATTGGCGATGACCAGATCAGCCGCACGTTGGGTCTTCTCATCGGTCAGGTAAATCAGTTCGTCGCTTTTGATTTGATCGGTGTCTGCGCGATTGGAAGCATCCAAAGCCAGCTCCGCCTCGGCCAACTTGCGCGCTGTGATATCCCGCGTGATGCCGATGAAGTGACTGGCCTGTCCCTTGGCATCGAGCACGGGCATGATGCTCAAATCGTTCCAAAAAATACTGCCGTCCTTGCGGTAATTAAGTATGTGGCCATTGAACTCGGCCACCTGCAATTGCGCCTGCGTCGTGGCCACGATGGTGTCTGTCCGGGTAAGTTCGCCTTGCAAAAACTTGCAGGTCCGCCCTACTATGTCGGCCTCGCTGTAGCCGGTGATCGACGTGAATGCGGCGTTGGCGGACAGAATGCAACCGTTGGAACCGGTAATCAGGATGCCCTGCGAGATCGCCTTCAGGGCACGGTCGCTGATGCGCAATTGTTCTTTGGTTTTGTGCCGTTCCGTGATGTCCCTGGCAAGCACAATCAGTCGCGCCGACTCACCCGGCTCAGCGGCCTTTCGGGAAACGGAAAGCTCAAACCACAACTCGCCTTGCGGCAGATTCAATGCGTATTCCTTGCCACTGGAGTAGCCCTGTTCGTGACCCTCCTGAAGGGCCGCCATGACGACTTGTGCGGCATCCGCAGGCATCACATCGGACACAAGACGCCCCATCAAGTTGTGTGCCGTGGCCACCAGAAGCTCGGTGTGCGGACCATGAAAGTCGCAGTAGCGCCCCTCCAAGTCGAGCTCAAACAGCAAGTCAGGAACGGCATCGAGCGTGGCCCGTATCCGGCACTCGCTCAGGCGCAGCGCAGCTTCGGTCGCCTTGCGCGCGGTGATGTCCGTAACAAACCCATGCCACAGCGTGGCGCCATCGGCTTCGCGCTCGGGCCGCGCATTGCCCCAATGCCAACGCACCGCACCAGCGTCGCGCTTCACCCGGTACTCTTGTTGCCAAGGCGTCAGGTCCAACGCCGATTTTTGAATAGAGGCGATCACCCTCTGGAAGTCGTCCGGGTGAATAGCGCTCAAGGCTGCGCTTGCATCCTCACGCACATCCTGCGGATCCAGGCGGAACACATCGCGAATGGCATCGCTTACGTAAGGAAAACAGGAACTGCCGTCCGCACGCAAGCGGTACTGAAAAACCACTCCAGGAACCTGACTGGCGATTTTTTGAAGGCGCCTTTTTACTTCGGCCTCGACGACTGCGCACTGCACTTGGTCCATCCCTGCTGCCATCGCATTCATTTTTTCGCCTTAAAAACCCAATCCAGGCGTGATTTTGCGCGCCGGCTTGTACAAAAAAATTGCACGAGAAATACCTCTTATGCGTTGCGCACCAGACGACCTTATACGCTTTACCTGTGACAAGAGAGGGTGGACAAAGGTTTATTTGGCGGGTCTGGCTTCAGTCGCTCACGATGCCCAACCTTGCGCATGCGCTGCTGCCTTACCTTGGCAAGGAAGCCTCTACGACCGCTGCGGGTGCCGGCATCGGTGCAACGACCGCTGGCGTGGGCGGAATGGTCGTTTAGGCTTGCTGCGACACAAATGGGGCGGAAAAGCGCCAGTGGCGTGACATACCGCTATCCAAGGCATGCAATGCGGCCTTGCAACGCACCTCTGGAGTGCCGTGCACCTCGATCCACGGAACCGCTTGCGCACGCAGTTCGTCGCGAAAGCGCTGGTTCATCCAGCTGCGCAGGTGCTCTCCGTCGCGCAAACCATCATCCTCAAAAGCGACCTCGCGCTCGCTGGTCAGGATGTAGAGCGCCCGCGCTGGCATGCCGGCAGCCACCGCATCGACTTCCGAACTGGGCTTATTCATATAGCGCTCATGCCATATACGGGTAGTCCAGGCATCGGTATCGCACAGGAGCACGGGGCTCCCGTGGGCTGCGGCCAGGTTCTCGCGGCGACACTGCTCCTGAGCCAAATGGGTGAAGTCAGAGGATTGCCAATGGATGTCGTAGACCGTCGCTTCGGGTGTGGCGGCTCGGGCAAGAGCGAGAAGATTGGCACTATATTCCCGCCCATATTCGGCCACCCATTGGGTATGGGTCCAAAGCCCACCGCGGGCACGCAATGCAACAGCCAAGTCTTGGCTTAAGGTCGTGGTGCCGGTGGACTCCGCTCCCAGAACCACCACACGCATCGCCAATCCGGCCTGTACCGACGGCGATAGCCATTGCCACTGGCCCGGGACATCGGCCCGTACTGCGGTGCCGGAGGTGGGGTAGAGATTGCGACTTTGGTCCAAACAGACGTGCGGGCAGTGAAAGTAACTGGCCAGACGGTCGCCATAAGACTCTGAGCTAAAAACGGCATCCACTTTCGCAAGGGGCGTCAATGTCCGATCGGCTTGGGCAACCGCCTCCTGCATGATGTCCACATGGGCTTGCCAGATGCTGTCGTCAGCATAATCGATAGCCACATCATCCAACGCGCCGACGATGCGCACCTGTGGCATATCAGCAAAAGCGTTTTGCAGCCAATGCACGCGCAAAGCGATACGGATGCTTTCTACGCTGGAGCCCAGCACGGCGACCGTAACGGCGCTGCTGTGCAAGGCGGCGCTGCGGATGAGGTATTCATGCCCCAGGTGAGGCGGGTAGAACTTGCCGATCACCAGCCCATGCTGAAATGGTCTACGCGTCATACAGGTACCGCCTCGCATACCTTATTCGGAGTACCTTGGGTTTTGCGCCAGACACTCAAACCGTGGACGCAGATCGCCAGAAAGATCACGTACAGCCCGGCAATCAGATACAGGCCGCGGCTCCAGTAGAGTGGCACCGAAACCAGATCCACGGCAATCCACCACACCCAGCTCGCGACCTGTCGCCGGTTCAGTTGCCATTGGGCGCACAGGCTGAGCGCGGTGATGACTGCGTCCACGGGAGGAGAGCTGCCCCGCAATTGCACCAGTGTCGCCCAAAGTAGCAATGACAATGCTGCGGCCACCGCTAGCAGGCTGGCTTGTTCACGCAGGCTGGTGGTTCTAAATCCCTGCAATGCGGCGCTGCGCCCCTTGGCCCATTGCACCCAACCTTGCACCGACATCACAATGAAAACGATCTGTAGCGCCGAGTCTGCGAACAAACGCTGATCCAGAAAGACGACGCCCAAAATGGCACTGTTGACAATGGCCCAAGCGAAGTTCCAGATGCTGGCCTTGGCCGTGAGCCAAACGCACAACAGCCCCGTGATAAATCCCAAGGTATCCCCTACCGTGAGTTGGGCAGAGCCAATTTCGAATGGGGTTGCCAATAAAGAACCAATGTCCATGATCATCTTTCTATGCGGTTTTTTGGAAGATTTGGCGCAGGGATGTTGACAGCGCGCACCTATGTTTTCTGTGGCTTAGTTCAATGCGACGCTGGCCTGCGCGCTGGTCATTGCTTCGGCGCGCTTCAAGAATGCGTGCTGCTCCGCTTCGAAGCCTGCGACTGGCAGCGCTGCGCCGGGAATGTCGCAGAAATCGTTTTGAGGGTCGATGATCAGTAACTTCTTCACAACTGCACTCCTATACAGAAGCATCACAAGCGATGTGAGTCCATTGTAGACCACATAAATGCATATTGCACTTATATTGCTCTATTGACGAATTTTAAAGATAGATGTTAAATGCAACTTTATCAAATGAAGTCCAATCCACCCCCTATCGTCACCGTTGACGCAGTCTTGCTAACGATAGTGAACGCCGAGTTATGCGTCGCCTTGCACCAGCGAGAGAGCTTCCCTTTTGCAGGTCACTGGGCCTTGCCTGGCGGGTATATCCACACGCTAGAGGACGATTCGGCCAAGGCGGCCGCAGCTCGGGTGCTGCGAGACAAGACAGGAGTGGTCAGTCCGTATCTGGAAGAGTTCGGTAGCTTTTCGGGCCCCGTACGCGACCCGCGAGGATGGTCTTTGACCATGGTGTATTTTGCTTTGGCGCCCGTGGTGTCTGCGCAGGTTACGTTGTTTCCTGTCAGCCGGCTGCCCAGCTTGCCGTTTGACCATGGGGCAATCGTTGCCGGCGTCATGGAGAGGGTGCGCAGCAAGGCCAGTTACTCCTCCTTGCCGGTGCATTTGTGCCCATCGGAGTTCACCATTTCTGAGCTGCACGGCGTGTATGAAGTGGTTCTGGGGGAATCCATCAACATGGCCAACTTTAGGCGAAAGCTGGCAGACCTGAACCTCCTGGAGGTCATTCCGGGTGGAATGCGCAGTGCGGGCCGCAGCCGTCCGAGCCAGCTCTATCGCGTCAACAAGCGATTCAAAGACCGACTGTCGGTACGCGACAGAGGCTTGTGAAATCGAAACCATTCGATTTCTTGCGCCTTCGTAAAAACCACGATTCAAGTGCAGCAGGTCGCCCAGTGTCAGCATGTCGCGCATGAACGCCAGTGGGGTGCTTATGGCGCAGTGCGCCAGTCCTGCAGTTTCTCGAAGGTTTCAAATTCGGCTTCTAGGGCCCACTGGCGGGTGGCACGTTCGCTGGTGGCAAGAAAGGCAGAGCAGGGTTGCGAGGGCTTGGCGGTGCCGGGGCTATCCTTTTTGCAGGCGCGGGTGGGGATGCCAATCGCGCCTGCCTGCCACAGGCTAGGGCCGGGCAGGAAGCTGTAGCTGAGGCTGTTCCTCGAGAGTTGCTTGAGTTGGCGGTAAGTCAGTCCATAGTCCCGGGCCGCCCGCAGGTATTCATTGCTGAGGTCGATGCGGGAGACGCCTTCGTCGTCAGAGGCCAGCACCACGGGTACGCCGGCCGCCAGATAGTCTGGCAGGGGATGGTCTTTGCCCTTCACGCCCAGGATCACGTCGTTGCTGGTCAGACAGATTTCCACTGCCACACCTTTGGTCTTCATGGTTTGCAGCAGTTCCCGCGCCTCCTCTTCATAGCCAATATCCACAGCGTGGCCGATGCGCTGGGCGCCAGCCACCAGAACCGCGTCCCGGATGTGGCTGCGCAGCTTGTCGGGTGGCACCATGCCCATCACCAATTCGCCAGCGTGCAGGGCGATCTTCACGTCCGGCGCCAGCCGGGAGAGGAAAGCGATCATTTCCATTTGCAGGCGGTAATCCCTGAGTGCCACCGGGTCGTTTTCTTGCGCCACCAGGTTCAGGCCTACCACCCGCTTGTCGGCCCCGGCCAGCTCAAACGCGTAGGCCAGCTGGGCGAAGACCTGCTCCGGCGGGCCGGTGCGGGTGCTCTGCTGCAGCCAGCGCACGCTGACGCCGCAGGCAGGCTTGGCGGCCGGGGTGCCGCAGCCCTGCAGTGTGCGGTAGGAGACATCCAGCTGGTCCAGTTCCTTGCGTCCCGCCTCCACGAGTTTGCCCAGGCCGTTGTCCAGCAGCCACTGGCGGCGCAGGACGAAGTCCGCATGGTCACCCTCCTGCCAGGGCAGGGAGTTGCCGAGTTTGCGCACTGCGCTGCCCTGGAAGGTGTTCATGAGTTCCAGGTGCTGGGTATGCTGGGCCGCAGCCCGGTCCGTCAGTTGCGCCACCATGGACGCTAAGCGCCCCGGGATATCACTGGCGGGTCCGAAAACGGCGAAGCTATCGAAGAACTGGTCATGCCCCGAGCGGCCAGCGAAGGCCAGGTTGCGGGTGGACATGCGGTCCACCAGGGCGGAATAAGTGGCACTGTTCAGTTTGCCGGCCAGCACCACGCTGCCTGCTTCGCTGCAGGGTGTCGGCAGGATGGTCAGTGCATGGGTGTCCACACAGTAGCCGGCCTCTGCCGCCCATTGAAGGTAAGCCTCTGCATACACGGCGCCGCTGATGTGGGAATGCAGGTCGGCGCCCTTGGGCATGCGTTGCAGGAACTGGCGCAGCATGGGCGTGCGCTCCTTGTGTGCGTAGAACCAGGCGGCAGTGCGGCCCGTGTCCGTGGGAGAGGCCTGCACGGCAGCTACGGTGAGAAAGAGGCAGCTCAGCAGCAGGGTACCCAAGCGGGCAGGAGTCATGGGCGCTCCAATGAATAAAAATACCCTGTGTGGCAAAGCGCCATGGTGAGGGGTGCGGCTTATTTTAGAGGTGCGGATTTAAAGCGGATTCCGCTGTCCAAGAATTTTTTGAACGGCACGGGCAGACCGCTCATCTGTAGGACCCGCAGGCCCTTCTGTGCGAGTTGCCGGTGCGTCTCGGGACACGCCCTCAACGCTGTCAGCATTCACTCTGCTGCGGCCCGGCCGGAGGCCTGTGCGGCCTGGGCTGCGGGGTGGCCTTGCGCTGCGGCCTGGTCCAGCCATTGCGCGCTCTTTTGCAAATCTTGGGCGCGACCACGGCCGGTGCGCAGCATCACGGCCAGCGCATATTGGGCCTCGGCATTGCCGGCCTGTGCGGCCAGCTCAAAGCGCCTTGCGGCCTCGGACAAGTCTGGCTCGACACCGCGCCCCGCCTCATAGGCCCAGGCCAGTCGGGTCTGCGCCCCGGCGTCGCCGGCATCGGCCAGTTGCAAATAGAGCGCCGCCGCCTGTGCGTGTTGGCCGCTGCCGCCTAGCAGCTCGGCCTGTTGAAAGGGCGTGAGCTCGGCGCCCGGCTGGCCCAGACGCGCCAGCATGTCCTGCGCGTCCTTATCGCCGTGCACGGCTGCCTGCGTCAAATACAGACGGGCTTTTTCGTTGTCGCGCACCAGCTGCGTGCCGGCAAAATACAGCAGGCCCAGGCGGTACTGGGCCTTGAAATTTTCCGCTGCTGCGGCGCTGGTGTAGAAGGCCTCGGCACGGGCCATGTCGCGTGGCTCGCCCAGGCCGTCCTCGGCCAAGATGCCAAGGTTGAACAGGGCGTCGCCGTTGCCGATTTCGGCCAGCGTTTGCCACACTGCGCGGGCCGCGTCGTAATGCGCCATCTTGAATTCGGCATAGGCCTTGTAGTTGCCCATCGCCGGGTTGCGCAACCAGTCGCTGCGCTCGCTGTCCTGCGCCAGTGCTGCCGTCGCTGCCAGCAGGCCACCAGCCAGTGCCAGGCGCAGCAAGCGTGCGGTCGGCTTCATTTTTGGATGCTCATCACCCAGCTGGCCAAGAGCTTCAATTGGTCGGCGCTCAATTGCGAATGGGCCGGCATCGGAATGCGGCCCCACTTGCCCTTGGAGCCGTATTGGATGGACTGCACCAGTCCAGACGCCGCATCGGCATCGGCCTTGTATTTTTCGACCACGCTGGTGTAGGACGGGCCGACGATTTTTTCGGTCAGCGAATGGCAGCTCAGGCAGCCGGTGTCTTTGGCGAGTTGCTGGGCCGCGTCTTTTTCTGCCGGGCTCAGTTCTGCCGCCTGGGACAGGCCACACAGCAGCAACAGGGGAATCAATAGAGTGCGCATATGTTTGGGTGCAAATAAAAGGGGGTGGCCGAACCCTCGGTCCCGTGCCCACCCCGATCAACAGAAGATTACGAAGTTGCATGCCTGCGGCATCGGTACGACCAGCGCAGTACACGAAGCCACAAGCGTGGGGGTCAATGCTTAGGCAGCTTGAAGGTCCACACCGAACCGCCCTGCTCCAGCATGTTGACCTTCTTGGCCACTTCTCCGCCCCACAGAGGAACGGCACCGCCCCAACCGGAAACCACGCTGATGTACTGCTCGCCATCTTGCGTCCAGGTGATGGGAGGAGCCACCACGCCGGAGCCGGTTTGGAACTGCCACAGCACCTTGCCGGTCTTTGCGTCGGCCGCCTTCAGGAAGCCTTCAGGTGTTCCCCAGAACACCAGGTCGCCGCCGGTTGCCAGGACGCCACCCCACAGAGGCGCGTTGTTCTTGACTTCCCAAGCCATCTTGCCGGTCTTGGGGTCATAGGCGCGCAGGGAGCCGATATGGTCTTCATACAAGGGCTTGATGGTGAAACCCGCACCCAAGTAAGCGCCGCCCTTTTTGTAGCTGATGGGTTCGTTCCAGATGTCCATGCCCCATTCGTTGGAAGGCACAAAGAACATCCGGCTCTTGGGGCTGTAGGCCATGGGCATCTGGTTCTTGCCACCCAGGAAGCCGGGGGATGCGAACACGGTCGTGCCCTTTTTGCCATCGCCGCCCGCTGCTGCCGGGTCGCCTGGACGGTTCTCGGGCACAAAGTTAGGACGGCCGGTTGCCAGGTCAATGCCCTTGGCCCAGGTGATGCCGTTGACGAACGGGAAGGCGTTGGCCAACTTGCCGTTGGTGGCATCGAGCACATAGAAGTACCCATTGCGGTCTGCCTTGGCGCCCATGCGCTTGCCGTCCATGTCGAAGGTGATGAACTCGTTGACGCCGTCAAAGTCCCATG
The DNA here is from genome assembly GCA_903886275.1 of uncultured beta proteobacterium. Lineage (GTDB taxonomy): Bacteria > Pseudomonadota > Gammaproteobacteria > Burkholderiales > Burkholderiaceae_C > Allorhodoferax. Next base: position 12,323 of record CAISLN010000081.1, read on the forward strand.
CGTCGTTGGGAGTGCCTTGGTAATGCCAGACGATCTTGCCGGTCTTGACGTCGATGGCGACGGTCGAGGCGGAGTACAGGTTGTCACCCTTGCGCGTGTGGCTGTTCCAAGGGCCAGGATTGCCGGTGCCGAAATAGGCCAGGCCAGTCTTGGCGTCATAGGTTCCGCCCAACCAGGTAGCTGCGCCTCCGGTCTTCCATGTCTCACCCGGCCAGGTGGCGTTGGTGGTACCGGAGATGCCGTTTTCCTTGCCATCTTTGTAGCCCATATGGCCTTCGACCACGGGGCGGGTCCAGACCATTTTGCCGGTCCTGGGGTCGCGTGCTTCGACGCGGCCGATCACGCCAAACTCGCCGCCAGACACACCGGTCATCAGCAGGCCTTCGGCAATCAAAGGCGCGGCCGACATGCTGTAACCTGCGGCGTAGTCGTCCACTTTTTCTTTCCAGACCACTTTGCCGGTGTCCATATCCAGAGCCACCAGTTGGGCGTCCAGCGTACCGAAGATCACCAGGTTGTCATAGAGGGCTGCGCCACGGTTGACCACGTCACAGCAAGGCATGATGCCTTCTGGCAAACGGTGCTCATATTTCCAGAGCTTTTGACCGGTCTTCACGTCCACCGCAAAGATGCGCGAATAAGAGGCCGTAACAAACATCTTGCCCTTGTAGACCAGGGGCTGCGACTCTTGACCGCGCTGCTTTTCACCACCGAAAGACATGGACCAGATCGGCACCAGGTTCTTGACGGTCTGGGTGTTGACGGCGTCCAGTGTGGAGTAACGCTGGCCTTGCGTGCCCATACCCCAGGTCAAAACGGAGCTGTTGTCGGCTGCGTCGTTGGCGATCATGGCGTCGGTCACCTGCGCCGACACCTGCGCGGCTGCGGCCGCCATGAGTAGGGTGAATAGTTTCTTTTTCACGTATTTGTCTCCTGCGATTTGTTTGCGGTATCTACTTCTTGGGAAGTGGCTCCGGACCGCCTTGCACCCCGCAAGGCAACTGTCCGCAGCATCAATTTCGCAAGGACTGTGCCAATCGCAAGCGACACATTTTTTCAACACAAAGTGCAATGCATTTCAGGGTAAACGTGAACCACAGGGCCCTGCAACAGCACTTTCAGCCGTCACAGCCTGTCACATTGCTCCAATATGAAACAGCGCCCGTTGCAAGCTCACACTTGGCGCAAGGGCAGGCCCGCACTGGCCTGCCAGCGGCCCTGCTTGTCCACCACCAGCACCTCTACGCCCCAGTCTTTGGCCAGCGCCAAGGCCTGCGCAGAACCGGCCATGAAGAGGACCTTGGTGAGCGCATCGGCCATCACGCAAGTCGGCGCCATGACGCTGACACAGGACAGGTCTTTGGGCGAATAGCCGGTGCGCGGATCGAAGATATGGTGATGGCAAAAGTCGGCACTAAAGCTGCACTGGTCGTCCGCCGAGGTGGCCACGCAGCGGCCCTGCAGGGCAATGCCGGCCAGCAGCGCGTGGGCACCGCGTGGACTTGCCACACCCAGGGTCCAGTCGCCCGCATGGGCGGGTTGGCCCAGCGCCGCCCATTCGCCTGCGTCTATCAGCGCATGCGCAATGCCCATGCCTTGCAACCTGGCCTTGACCTTATCGGCGGCATAGCCCTGGGCAATGCCGTTCAAGGTGATGCCCATGCCGGGCCGCTCCAGACGCACCCTGTCGTCCTTGACTTGCAGAGCGCGCCAGCCCACTTTTTGGCGCGCGCCCAGCACCTCGGCGCGGGTGGGCAAACGCCCCTGCTTCTGGGCCGATGCAAAGGCCAGCCACAGGGGCTGCACCGTGACATCAAAGGTGCCCTGGCTGCGCCGCGAAACCTCTTTGGCGAGCTTCAAAATCTCCAGCAGGTCCGCAGGCGGATGGTCCAGGTAGCCGTCGCGGTTGAGCCTGCAAATAGCGCTGTCCGGGCGAAACAGGCTCATCTGGTCTTCGATGTGGCGGATCTCGGCAATCGCCGCCTCCATGGCACGCGCTGCATGCGCCGCATCGGCATGCGCGAGCTGCAGGTTCATGGAAGTGCCCATGGCATTGAGCCTGCGGCTGACCCATTGCAGCGCACCCGTTTCGGCGGCTGCAGACGCTGCGGCCGCTGGCGCACCAAGGGCGAGGTGACTGGCCCCCATACCCAAGCCGAACTGCATAAACGACCTGCGCTTCATGGTGTTGCTCCTGCTGCTGCGATGGGGATGACGCTGTGGCCATTGGCCTTTCGGGCGCTGTTATACAGCGGCACACACAGCGCCTCACTCTCAAAAATAACCACGCAGTCCAGGCACTGAAAACACTCTTCATAGTCGATCTTGCCGCTCTTCTCAATGGCCTGGTAGGCACAGTCGCTGCGGCAGCGCTGGCAGGGCTTGCCGCAGTCGCTGCGCCGCGCAATCCAGTCGAAGCGGCGCAAGCGCCCCAAGAGGCCCATACCGGCACCCAGCGGACACAGGTAGCGGCAATAGCCCTTGTAAAAGAAGGAGCTCAGCAACACAGTGGCCACGGCCCAGAGCACGAAGGGCCAGGCGCGCACGAAGTTCAAGGTGATGCTGGTCTTGAAGGGCTCCACCTCCACCAGGCTATCGGTCCAGCCCACCGACACCAGGGATGAAACCAGGATCACAGCCAGCACCCCGTACTTGATGCGTTTGAGTCGCCGGTCCCATTGCGTGGAGACGCGCAAGGCCTTGAGGCCCAGTCTCTGCGTGAGCTGGCTGATGAGTTCCTGCAGCGCGCCAAAGGGACACAGCCAGCCGCAAAAAGTGCCACGGCCCCAGACAAAAAAGGTCACGGCCACAAACAGCCAGAGCAGCACCGTCATCGGGTCGTACATGAAAAACGCCAGGCTGCGTTTGGCCACCAGGGCCTGAATGACGGCGGTGATGTTCACAATCGACAACTGGCCCTGCGCGTACCAGCCGATAAAAAACAGCGTGAACAACAGGTAACCGGTGCGAAAGCGCTTCAGGCGCGTGGGGCTGGCGGTGAGCCACTTCGGCTTTGCCAAGGCCCAGGCCAACAGCGCCAATGCGGCCACCAAAATCAACAGCTCCCACCAACGCGAGGTCCAGCTCAAGCGCCAGGTTTTGCTGTCCGCACTGGCGGCCTCAAAGTAACTGTCGGGCAACTCGGTGCTAAAGGCCAGGCTCTTGTTCACCACCTCGGGCATGAACTGGCCCTTGGCTCGTGACACCAGCAGCTCAAAGTCCAGCGGCAAGGCAGGGTCCAGAGCGGCCGGCGAGATCACCCGAAACACGCGCCACTGCGCATCGCGCAAGTCGGCTGGCAGATTGAGCGTGGTGTCGAGATCGAGGTCGCGCAGCTCCAAGGGCAACTGGCTCTGCTTCAAGCCCAGGCGGTCGGGCACGCTGCCGCGCTGGAAGTCCTCGCTGACAATTCCGTAGCGTCCCTTGGCCATCACCAGCAGGGCATGGTCACCCGGGTCCAGGCGCTTCTGGAGGTAGTCCCAGCTTGCGCTAGGCAACAGGTTGCGCCCGGCGCTTGGCACATTGAGATGGGCAAAATACAGCTCGACAAAAGGCGCGTCCGGTGCGCGCTTAGCTTCATCGTCCAGCCCTTCCACCGCCGTGCCCTTGAAGGCGGCCTCCACCTCGGAATTTTTAAAAACCTTCTTCGTCACCAGACCGGCCTTTAGCAAGCCCTTCCAGTCCAGTGCCTCGAACACATCGGGGCGTATGCGGGCGATCAGGTCTGGGTCGGTGCCGGTGCTGTAGCCCATCTTGGCGCGCGCCACCTTGAGGGACGCCGCCAGCAGGCTCTGGTTCAGGATGCGCACCGAGGCCGTGGCCTTGGCCACACCGTCGATGTAGACATTGGCGCTATTGGCCTTGTTGGCGCTGCTCTGGCCCAGGCCGATCTTGATGCTTTGCTTGAGCGACAGCTTTTGGTACTGCTGCACAAAGTTAAACAGGGGCTGCGGCCCCAGACCCTCCAGAAACACCGGCTCGTGGTGGCTGATCACCTTCACTTCCATAAAGCTGCCGCTCTGGTCCAGCGCTACCAGCAGGTTAAAGGGCGTGCCCGAGAAGCCGGGGATGGCGGCAAAGTCGATCGACTCAAAGGCATAGGCAATGACGCGGGTGCTGGTGAGGTCCTGTGCATAGATAGGCCAGACCGGCAGATCGCGCTCCTTCTCGCCCACCACCAGCGGCGCAGGGAAGGCCAAGACCATGGCCTCGCGGGTCATGACGCCGGCATGGGCCAGTCCGGCAAGCAAGCACAGCAACAGAACCCGCAGGCAAGGCAGCACCATCACGTCAAGCCCTCTGCCGGGTCCAGCCGCGCTGCGGGTCGTAACCGCGCAGGGCCAGGCCAAAGCAGACAAGGCCACCGGCCAGCACCACGCCAAAGGCCAGCCCATTGAACTGCCCCTGCAGCGCAAAGCGGATCAGCTCCACCACATAGGTAAAGGGGTTTGCTTGTGCAATCTGCACCAGCCACAGCGCGCCCGACTCCTCCACCTTCCACAGCGGATAGAGCGCGGTGCTGATAAAAAACATGGGGAAGATGACAAAGTTCATGGTGCCGGCAAAGTTTTCCAGCTGCCGGATATAGACCGACAGCATCAGGCCCAGCGCGGCCAGCATGGTCGCACCCAGCGCCATCACCGGAATCGCCAGCAGCCAATGGGTGAGATCGGCCTCCACGCCAAAGGCCAGCGCGATCAGCAAAAAAACCAGCATCTGCAACAGGGACAGCGCGGTGGAGGCCACCAGCTTGAAGGCCAGCAACCAGCCGCGCGGCAGGGGTGCGGTGAGCAAGAGGCGCATCACGCCCATCTCGCGGTCATAAACCATGGAGAGCGAACTCTGCATGCCGTTGAAGAGGGCAATCATCCCGAGCAGGCCGGGCAGCATATAGACCTTGTATTCCACATAGGTCTCGTAGGGCGGGATGATGGCCACGCCAAACACATTGTGAAAGCCCGCAGAGAAGACGACGAACCACAGCAGTGGCCGCACCAGGCTAGAGGCCAGGCGCGAGGGCTGGCGCAAAAACTTCAGCAGCTCGCGACCGACCACGGCGCGCAGGGCGCGGGCCAAATGCAAGAGTATGGGAATCTGCGGATTCATGGACGTGCTTTGCATGGACTCTCCTTCTCGTCAACACCCAGGGTGTCCAAAACTTCAGTGGGATGCATCACCCCTTCAAACGGCGCCACGGCGGCCACGCCATCGGCATGGCCCAAAAATACAGGTTGGCGCAACTGTCCGTCCCAGGAGCGGAAGGTCAGGCGCGGACCCTTGAAGCCGTCCAACGCCACCTGGCCGCTGCGCAGCAGTTTGAGTTGCTCGGTCACTGTGGATTTAGGCGCTTCGGTCAACACGCCGACCACCGCCTTCACTGCGGCCCAGGCGGCCCAGTCCTGCCCGGCCATGGGCCGGTGGGCGGCGCGCACAAAGCGGCGCGAGAGTTGCGGCCCACCGTTTAAATTCCACTGCGCATGCCAGGCCAGCGCCACCAGGCCGTTGGCGCCCAACACCGGGCGCGGCCACTGCGTGTTGTAGGGCAGGCCACGGGCAAATTCGCCCTCGCTGTCGATCACCGCCACCACGTCATAGGCCTTGTCGTTGGTGAGCAGACGCACATTGCTTTGCTCGCGCTCACGCGGATCGGTGGACAGCTTGAAGGCGCTTTGCTTGGCCACCTTCACGCCATAGCGCTTGGCCGAACGCAGAAATGCATCGAGCTGCAGTTTGTCTTGCGCGCGCGGCCCAAACAACAGCAGCGCCTGGTTCCAGTTGCGCGCCGCCAGGTACTGCGCCAAGGCATCGCTGCGCATGGCCTCACTCGGATAGGTGTGCAACAAATTGGCCATGCAACCGGCGCCGCGCAACTCGTCAGCACCCGAGCCTGTGTTGAACAGGAGCACCTGCCCCAGCGCTGCCGACACTGCAGGCAAGGCCGACTTGAGCTCTGCATCCGGCAGGTCCAGCAGCACATAGTGCACCTTGGCGGCCTTCATCTGCGCCAGTGCCTTGGGAAGTTCCGCCGCCGTTGCCGCCAAAAAGTTTTTCACCACCAGCTTGTGGCCCACAGACTCCAACTCCAGGGCCGATTCGTCCAGCGCCAGCGCGGCACCCTCCAGCGCGCGCCCGCCGGGATGGCCGGGGTAGTTGTACTCCAGTCGGCGCTGCTGGTAACGCGCATCGTCCTCCAGACCCAGCACACCCACGGTCAGGTTGGCGGCACTGGCGAGTGACTGCGCCAGCAGCAGCAAGGGCCACAGCCCATGCATCAAGCGGTTTCGCATCCTGTCTCCGTTATTCGTCCGTCACCGGTGTTCAAAATGGCACACCTATGTGCCACCGGCGCAAGATTGGTGCCAGCGCATCTTTGGAGCAACTGGTACACCGGTGCGGGCCATTTGAAATGGCTTTCCTGCCCGCCACTTTTTTTTGCTCAAGATCAACCTTTTGCTGTCGCCGCCAATGATGACAAGGCCATGCTTCCAAAGCGGCTATCGCACCTGCTATGCTGTTTGTGACGGTACAGCGAAAGGTTTTTTTCAATGGCTTGCGGCCGTACCATAGCAGCCTAGACAGGACCTCACTTCAGGAGAATGAAAATGAAATTGACGATCAGCGGACACCACATCGACGTTACCGACGGAATCAAGTCTTACATCACTGGCAAGCTCGACAAGATCACCAGCCACTTTGATGATGTGGTCGATACCAAGGTCACACTTTCGGTAGAGAAGCACCAAGACGGCAAGCATGCCGAGTGCACGCTCAACCTCAAGGGTGCCGATTTGTTCGCCGAATCTTCCAATGCCGACCTCTATGCAGCCATCGACGAGATGGCCGCCAAGCTCGAGCGCCAGGTCATGCGCCACAAGGAAAAAATGCAGGACCATTCCCAGGCAGCGGCCAAGCGCGCTCCCATCCTCTGACCTTGCTCACATTGGGGAGTTGCTAGCATGACCACACCCAAAACCCTGTCCCTCCAGGAGACCATGAAGGCGGCAGCCGACGGCCCGGTCACCGAGGTCGAGCTGGGCGAACTGCTGCACCGGCCCGATGGCTACTACTGGCTGGCTGCTGACAGCGGCCAGGAGCTCGGGCCCTTTGCCACCATGGAAGAGGCGCTGGCCGAAATGACTGGCTCCGATGCCGATGAAGAGGCCGAGCCTGGCGAATCCCTGGAAGAGGCCGAAGACGAGATCGGCATTGCCGACTGGATAGACCCCGACACGGGCGAACCGGCAGAGGGGCTTTCCACCCCTCGGCTTGGCGACGAGTAAGCCCTAGGACCTGTCGCGTGGGATGCCCAGGCATCCCAGCGCGCAGGGCAGAGGTCTTCGCGCACCCTGCCTTCTTTCGCAACCCCGGTTTTTGCCGCGCAGCAGGACCGGGTCGGCGGATTTTCAATGACCCGTTTGCCCCACGAACGAATGCCGTTCATTTGAGTTTTTTTGCGCCTGTTGTTCTAATGAGTGTGCAGCGACGGCCTTGCCGCTTGCACTCCCCCCGCATTGAATCACTCTTCCCAACAAGGCGCAGCATGGACAGCAACCAAGAAAGCATGGCGGCCGCGACCACCATCCGCGACCCCCGTTTTGTCAGCCACCTGACCAACAGCACCTTTGCCATGGTGTTGGCCGGTGGACGCGGCAGCCGCTTGCACGAACTCACCGACTGGCGCAGCAAGCCCGCCGTGCCCTTTGGTGGCAAGTACCGCATCATTGACTTCACCCTGTCCAACTGTGTGAATTCGGGCGTGCGCCATGTCGGCGTGGCCACCCAGTACAAATCGCAAAGCCTGATAAGGCATTTGCAAAGGGGCTGGAGTTTTCTGGATGGGCGCGTGGGCGAGTTCATCGAAATCATGCCGGCCCAGCAGCAGCTCAGCGAGTCGCAGTGGTACCAGGGAACGGCCGACGCGCTGTTCCAGAACATGCGCGAGATCCGCGCCGCCCGGCCGCAATATGTGCTGGTGCTTTCGGGCGACCATATCTACCGCATGGACTACGGCCGCATTTTGGCGGCCCATGTGGAGCGCCAGGCCGATCTGACGGTGGCCTGCATCGAGGTGCCACTGGAAGAGGCCAAGGGCTTTGGCGTGATGGCCGTGGACGCCAAAAAGCGGGTGGTGGCCTTTGCGGAAAAACCAACCCAACCGCAGGCCCTGCCGGACCAGCCCGACCTGGCCCTGGCCAGCATGGGCATTTATGTGTTCAATGCTGCCTTTTTGTTTGAGCAACTCGAGCGCGATGCCAACGACCCCCACTCCAGCCACGACTTTGGCAAGGACCTGATCCCGCATTGCGTGCAGCACTACCGCACCTTTGCCCACAGCTTTTCCGACAGCCATGTGGGCGAGGTCGGCAAGCCCTGCTATTGGCGCGACGTGGGCACCCTGGACGCCTACTGGGAGGCCAATATGGACCTGGTGCATGTCACGCCCCAGCTCAATCTGTACGACAACCACTGGCCGATCTGGACCTGGCAGCAGCAACTCCCTTCGGCAAAATTTGTGTTCGACTATGACGCGCGACGCGGCATGGCGCTGGACTCCATGGTTTCTGGGGGCTGCATCGTCAGCGGTGCCACGGTGCGCAGTTCGCTGCTGTTTTCCGGTGTACGTGTGGACAGCCACTCGCTGATCGAAGACTCCATCGTGCTGCCCAATGTGCATGTGGCCAACAACTGCATACTCAAGCGCTGCATCATTGACAGCGCCTGTGAGATCCCTGCGGGCACCCGCATCGGCGTGGACACCGAGGAAGACCGGCAGCACTTTCGCGTCACCGCCTCCGGCCTCACCCTGGTCACAAGGGAGGCACTGGCACTGCGTCGGGCGCTAGAGACGTTATAAACAGGGCGTGGCCGCGCCGTGCCACGCAACCGAAGGCACAGTCTGACGCAAGCATCCATAGCGTGGTTTATCGCCACCGTCTCCCCCCAAGGTCCGCAGGTCGATACCCAAAGCAGCCAGACCCTGCTGCTGGCGCTGGAGATGGGCGGTGCCAACTGGCCCAGCTCCTGCCGCAATGGCAATTGCCGCACCTGCATTGGCAAACTCGAACAGGGCAGCGTGCGCTATGAAATCGAATGGCCGGGCCTGAGCCGCGAAGAAATCGACGAGGGCTACGCCCTGCCCTGCGTGGCCTACCCCTGCTCGGACATTGTGATCAGTCCCGGTTGAGCTGGGCGTAGACGCTGCTGGCCAGGGCCATCAGTGTGCTGCGGTCCACCGGGCCGGACAAGGCATAGCCAAAGCCCTGCTCGGCCCAGTAAAAGCTGGGCACCGCCCCATCGGCCTCAAAGCGGAACTGCGTGGCCTGTGTATTTTGGGCATCCGGGGTCTGCGCCGTAGAGGCCGGCTTGGCCGACTTTTCCAAAGCGCCCAGGTACAGCGTGATGCGCTGTGCGTTCTGGTTCTGGAACATGAACTGGGCCCTGGCACCGGCCTCGCCAGGCAGCAAGCGCCCGCCCACCAGGGCAAAGCCCTGGGCCTCCAGATTGGGCACCTTGAGCGACCGCCCCAGGCGCTTGGACAGCCACTGCACCAGATGCTCTTGGTCGGTCGCGGCCACCTCCACCGGGTGGCGCTTTTCGGGCTGGTAGACGCTGTAGGCGAAACCGGCTTGGCGCACAAACTCCTGCTCGGTCCGGCTCTTGGCCTCGCCCAATCCATACGCGCCGCCCGACTGCCCATGTGCCAGCCAGCCCAAGGCAAAGGCCAGCAGCACGCCGGCGGCGATGCCGCTCCATTGGCGACCCCGCGTCGCCTCTTGCTGCAGACCCTCGACCCGCAGCGCAGCCTGCAGCAAGGTGGGCGGCAGCGCTTGGTCCAACACCTCGCGGTGCAGGGCCCGCAGGGCGAGATCTAGCGCGGCATCGCTGTGCTCGGGTGCTTGAGGGGCATTCATGGCGTGGCTCGCGGTCTCATTTCAGGCGCCGCAACAGCGGGGCGGCCCGGGTGGCAGCCTGCGGCGCAGACGGTTCATCCAGCAGTTCGCGCATGCGCTGCCTGGCCCGAGACAGGCGCGACATCACCGTGCCCAAGGGCACACCGGTGATACGGGCCACCTCGGCATAGGACAGCTCTTCCACGCAGACCAGCAGCAACACGGCACGCTGGTCCAGCGGCAAGCGCAGCAGGCAGCGCTGCAGGTCCAGGCTCAAGCCTGGCGCGCTGCCAGCGGCCTGCAGCTCGTGCGCCGCCTCTTCCAGCTCCACCGGCTGACCAGCGCGCCTTTGCAACTGGCGCAGCTGGCTGATAAACAGGTTGTGCATCAGGGTGAACAGCCAGGCCCGCAAATCGGTCCCGGCCAGCCACAGGCGCCAGCGCGAGCAGGCCCGCTCCAGCGTGTCTTGCACCAGGTCGTCGGCGGCCCAGGCGTTACCGGTCAAGGCCCGCGCATAACGGCGCAGACCGGGAAGGTGAGCCACCACAGACTGCTGGTTCATGGGCTGTGCGCGAAGAGGCGCTTCAGGGCTTGGCGACCTGCCAGACCTTGTTGAAGCCGTCGCCCGTCATGTCGCCGGGCTTGGCGTCCTTGACCCAGTAGTACAAGGGCTTGCCCTTGAGTGCCCACTGCTTTTTGCCGTCGTCGCGGGTGATGACGCTGAAGTCACCTTGGCCCTTATCGCCCTCGGCAGCCGTCAGGGGTGGCCAGTTGGTAGCGCAAGGTCCGTTGCAGACCGACTTACCGCTGCCGACTGTGTCCTTGTCAAAGGTGTACAGCGTCATGCCATTGGGGCCGGTCAGCACGCCGCCGGCGAGCTTGGCCGGGGCGTCTGCCATAGAGGCGCAGGCGCCCAGCAGCGCGATGCTCAGGGTGGCCATGGCGGTGAGTCGGTTCAGGCGGGGAAACAAAGAGTTCATGGGGGTCTCCGGTAATAAGTTGCACCAAAGCTTGTGCAAAGGGATAAACGCCGGCTGCCGTGACTTTATTCCATGGCCCGGAAAATAAATCGGTATGGCGTTGGCGTTATGCTGCCGGCCTATGAAAAATTTTCCAAAAACCCTGGATTCGGTAGATATTGCCGCACTGGCGCGCCAACAGGTGGCCCTGGCACTGGCCGAGGATGTGGGCAGCGGCGACCTCACGGCCCGCCTCATAGACCGCAACCGCGTCGCACATGCGCGCATCGTGGCACGCGAAAGCGCCGTACTCTGCGGCAGCCCTTGGGTGGCGGCGGCGCTGACCGCACTGGACCCGAATGTGCAACTGAACTGGCTGGTAGCAGAAGGCCAAACCTGTGTGGCCAACCAGACCGTGCTGGAGCTGCAAGGCTCAGCCCGCTCGCTGCTGACGGCGGAACGTACGGCGCTGAATTTTTTGCAACTGCTCAGCGGCGTGGCAAGCAAGACCGCCCTCTATGTGGCGGCCGTGGCCGGTACCCGCGCGCAGATTGTGGACACCCGCAAGACCCTGCCGGGCCTGCGTCTGGCGCAAAAATACGCGGTGCGCATCGGTGGCGGTGTGAACCACCGCATCGGCCTGTATGACGCCATCCTGATCAAGGAAAACCACATCGCTGCCGCCGGTGGCGTAGCGCAGGTGCTGGCCCAGGCCAAGATCCACGGCAGCACCGCCGCGTTTATCGAGATCGAGGTGGAAACCCTGGAGCAGTTGCGTGAGGCGCTGACCCACGGCGCCGCCATGGTGCTGCTGGACAATATGGACCTGGCCACGCTGCGCGCAGCCGTGGCGCTGAACCAGGAGATCGGCAGCCCGCGCAGCATGGGCGCGGCTATCCTGGAAATCTCAGGCGGAGTCACACTGGAGGGCCTGCGCACGCTGGCCGAGACCGGCGTGGACCGCATCTCGATTGGCGCGCTGACCAAGGACCTGCGCGCCACCGATTTCTCCATGCGCTTTGACCCCCTGTGAGTAGCACCATGAACGCCTCTAGCCAGCCTGTGCGGGTGGATTACGAACTGCCCGACTTCTCGCGCGTGGGCGCCGCCAACAGCGTGCAACACGCCTGGGCCCGAGTGCCGGTGCAACCCTCACCCGAAGAAAGCGCCGCGCTCAAGAGCCGCATTGCCGAGCTGCTGCGCCAAAAAAATGCCGTGCTGGTGGCCCACTACTATGTGCACCCGGACCTGCAGGACCTGGCCGAAGCCACCGGTGGTCTGGTCAGCGATTCGCTGGAGATGGCCCGCTTTGGGCGCGACCATGCGGCGCAGACCCTGGTGGTGGCCGGTGTGCGCTTTATGGGCGAGACCGCCAAGATTTTGTCGCCGTACAAGACCGTGATCGTGCCCGAGCTGGAGGCCACCTGCTCGCTGGACCTGGGTTGTCCGACCGATGCCTTCACCGCCTTTTGCGATGCCCACCCCGAGCGCACGGTGGTGGTCTATGCCAACACCAGCGCGGCCGTGAAGGCGCGCGCCGACTGGATGGTGACCTCGGGCTGCGCCCTCGATGTGGTGCGCCATTTGAAGGACCAAGGCAAAAAGATTTTGTGGGCGCCAGACCGGCACCTGGGCGCCTATATCGAGCGCGAGACCGGCGCCGACATGCTGATGTGGAACGGCAGCTGCATCGTCCACGACGAGTTCAAGGCCTTTGAGCTCGAAGCCCTGAAGGCCGCGCACCCCGGCGCCAAGATCCTGGCGCACCCGGAAAGCCCGGCTGCCATTTTGGCGCTGGCCGACGCCATCGGTTCGACCTCGGGCATCCTCAAGGCCGCGCGCGAGATGGAAGCGACCACCTTTATCGTCGCCACCGACAACGGCCTGATGCACAAGCTGCGCACGCTCAACCCGGGCAAGACTTTTATCGAGGCTCCCACTGCGGGCAACAGCGCCACTTGCAAGAGCTGCGCGCACTGCCCCTGGATGGCCATGAACAGCCTGCAGGGTCTGGCCGAGGTGCTGGAGTCGGGTGGCAACCAGATCGAGGTGGATCCCTCGCTAGGCCAGCGCGCGCGCCTGCCCATAGACCGCATGCTGGCCTTTACATCGCAAAAAACCAACGCCGGCATCATTCCCAACATTGGCGCCGCCTAAGGCGCCCCCCCATGCAACAACACAACTTTGATGTCCTGATCGTCGGCAGCGGTCTGGCGGGCCTGAGCGCCGCCCTGCGTTTGCCCTCTCACCTGCGCATTGCGCTGATCACCAAGGGGGAACTCAGCGAGGGCGCCAGCGGCTGGGCCCAGGGCGGCATTGCCGCCGTCATGGCCGACAGCGACAGCTTTGATTCGCATGTCAGCGACACCCTCACCGCAGGCGCCGGTCTGTGCGATGTAGCGGCCACGCAGTTTGTGGTGGAGAACGCCCCGGGCGCGATCCGCTGGCTGATCGACCTGGGCGTGCCCTTTACCGAAGAGGACGGCCTGCTGCACCTCACCCGCGAAGGCGGCCACAGCGAGCGGCGCATTGTGCATGTGACCGACGCCACCGGCTGGGCGGTGCAACAGACCTTGCTGAAGAAGGTGCTGGGCAGCGCCAACATCACCGTCTTTAACCACCACATGCTGGTGGACCTGATCACCCACCGCCGGCTCGGCCTGCCGGTGCAGCAATGCGTGGGCCTGTATGCGCTCAATGGCGATACCGACACGGTGGACACTTTTTGCGCGCCCCACACCCTGCTGGCCACCGGGGGCGCTGGCAAGGTCTACCTCTACACCACCAACCCCGACACCGCCACCGGTGACGGCATTGCCGCAGCTTGGCGCGCGGGCTGCGCGGTGCAAAACATGGAGTTCATACAGTTCCATCCGACCTGCCTGTACCACCCCCATGCCAAGTCTTTTCTGATCAGCGAAGCGGTGCGTGGCGAGGGCGGCATTTTGCGCCTGCCCTCAGGAGAGCGCTTTATGCCCGGTCACGACGAACGCGCCGAGCTCGCCCCGCGCGATGTGGTGGCCCGCGCCATCGACTATGAGATGAAGAAGCACGGCCTGGACTGCGTCTACCTGGACATCACGCACAAGAGCCCGGCCTTTTTGAACGAGCATTTCCCCAACATCCTGGAGCGCTGCGCCCAGCTCGGCATCGACATCACGACCCAGCCAATTCCGGTGGTGCCGGCCGCGCATTACACCTGCGGCGGCGTCATCACCGACCTGGCCGGACGCACCGACCTGGCCGGCCTGTACGCCATTGGCGAGACCGCCTGCACCGGCCTGCACGGTGCCAACCGCTTGGCCAGCAACTCGCTGGTGGAGTGCATGGTGTTTGCCAAGTCTGCAGCACAGGCCGTGGCCGAAACAAAGCTGCACCATCCGCCGGCGCTGCCCAATTGGGACGACAGCCAGGTGATCAACGCCAACGAGGCGGTGGTGATCTCGCACAACTGGGACGAGCTGCGCCGCTTTATGTGGGACTACGTCGGCATTGTGCGCACCAACAAGCGCTTGGAGCGCGCGGCCCACCGCATTGCCCTGCTGCACTCCGAGATCCACGAGTACTACGCCAACTTCCATGTCACGCGCGATTCTCTGGAGCTGCGCAACCTGCTGCAGGTGGCCGACCTGATCGTGCGCTCGGCGCAGTTGCGCCATGAGAGCCGGGGCCTGCACTACAGCCTGGATTTCCCGGAAAAAACAGCAGACGCATTGCCCACGATCCTGCTGCCAACTTAAAGATGCCCATTCACTTTTTTCGCATCGCGCTGGTCCTGGGCCTGCTGCAGGCCATAGGCCCTTTTGCCATCGACATGTACCTGCCGGCCCTGCCCTCGATTGGCGCGAGCCTGGGTGCCTCGGCCGGTGCCGTGCAGGCCAGCCTGATGGCCTTTTTTATCTCCCTGGGCCTGGGGCAGATGGTCTACGGCCCGGCCTCCGACATGCTGGGTCGCAAGCCGCCGCTCTATTTTGGTCTGCTGCTGTTTGCCGTGGGCAGCGTGGGCTGCGCGCTGGCCCCCGACATCCACAGCCTGGTGGTGTGGCGCTTCATCCAAGGCCTGGGTGCCTGTGCCGGCATGGTGGTGCCGCGCGCCGTGGTGCGCGACCTGCACACCGGGCCCGAAGCCGCGCGCCTGATGGCGCTCTTGACACTGGTGTTCAGCGTCTCGCCGATACTCGCGCCACTGTTTGGCAGCTTTTTGATCGAGTGGAGCAGTTGGCGCGCCGTGTTCTGGGCCGTCACCGTGGCCGCACTGCTGGCCATCGTGCTGCTCGCCACCAGCCTGGAAGAGACCCGCAGCGCCGAGCAGCGCCAGGGCAGCAGCCTGCGCGGCGCAATGGCCGGCTACGCTCTGCTGCTGCGCGACGGCCACTTCATAGGCCTGGTGCTGATTGGCGGCTTTGGCATCTCCAGCTTCTTTGCCTACCTGGCCAATTCGTCCTTTGTGCTGATCGACCATTACGGCCTGACACCGCGCCAATACAGCTACGCCTTTGCCGCCAACGCGGCCTCCTTTATCGGCATGTCGCAACTCACCGGGCGCCTGGTTAATCGCTTTGGCATGTTGCCGCTGGTGCGCGCCAGCGTGGTCGGTTATGCCGGCTTCATGCTGCTGGCGCTGGCGCTGAACCTGGCAGGGCTGGACCAACTGTGGCTGATGCTGGGTCTGCTGTTTGTGGGCTTTGGCTTTTTGGGCCTGGTGCTGCCCACCTCGTCGGTGCTGGCCCTGGACGAACATGGCGCCATTGCCGGCACCGCCTCGGCCCTGATGGGCACGCTGCAGTTCATGACCGGTGCTGCCGTGATGGCCGCAGTCGGCCTGTTTGTGGATGGCACGGCGCGCCCCATGCTTGGCGGCATTGCCGGTGCCGCACTGATCACCCTGCTGCTGACCTTCAAGACCCTGGGCCGCAGCGCGCAGCCCACAGGCCACTGACCAATCAGGGCGTCAGGTGCCCCAGCACCAGGGTGCAGCGCAAGGCCGAACCAAGGCGCACATTGGCAGCAGGAACCGTGACACTGGTGGACTTCACGCTGACCAGATTGCCGGCAGGGTTGCCGGTAACAGCGGCATTGGTGTCCGTGCAGTTAAAGCTGGAGACAAACCAACGCGACTCGGGCAATGAGGTCGATACCGTGGTGGCGGTGTTCTTGGCCGTCAGCAGCACCACGCTGCTCGCCACGAGCGTGTTCAAGCCGTTGTTGGTCAGGGGCTGCGTGGTCCAGCCGTTAGTGCCCTGGTAGTTGAAGGTGTAGGGCGACTTCAGATTCACAGGAACCGGGCTGAGCACCAGTTGTCGCACGGTGAGGGTGGTCAATGGCTTGGCATTGGTAAAGGTGCACTGCAACTCGGCATAGGCACGCACATGGGTGGCCGGAATCTGCAGGATGTTGCCCACCAGGGTGCCAAAGCTGGAAGTGGGGTTGCCAGAGATTGCCGCATTGGCATCCACGCAACTGGCGCTGACAACCGCCCAATCGGCTGGAAGGGTTTCCTGCACTTCGGTCAGCAAGTTCTTGGCGCTGAGTGTGACCGTTGCGCCGCTGACGGCCACGCCGGGTACCGTGGTGTTCACCACGTAGCTGTTGTCGGTTTTAAAACCGTTGGCGTTGGCTGTGCCCTTAAAAGCAAAGCTGCCGGTGCCGCCGTTGCTGACATTCTGGATGGTCAGGCTGGGCGCGGCTGTCGGCTCGTAGTACTGGACTACGACCAGACCATCGCCGGCACGCACGCTAGACGTGGCAGGAGAAAATGCCACGCCTGCGATGTAATGCACATCGTTGCTACGCGGCGCGGTATAGGCAATCCAGGTGCGGTCCTGCGTGCGGCTGTAGGCATTGGGCGACATGGCAAACTGACCGGTGCCCGCACGCACCAGCGTGGGCGAGATGTAACCCGAGCCACCCGCAGACGCGGAGTCGTCGCAGCTCCAGGAGGGCGAGCCGCCACCGCCGCCGTAATAGCCGGCACCGCCACCCGCACTCTCGCCGCCGCCCGGCATGTCGCGCAAGTTGCGCCCGCCCCAGCCGCCCCACCATTGGCGCCCGTTGTCTCCTGCCAGGTTGACCGAATACTCCAGATCCTGGCCGGCTATGCCCCCGCCAGTTTGGCTGCCTGCGGTGGGAAGTCGGTATCTCGTGGCGTTGCCGCAATCGCTTTCTGTGCGTTCGATGGTGTACACCGCAATGGCGTTTTGCCCCGCCAGTCCCCCACCGGAACCACCGGCGGTAGCCCAAGCACTGCCAGAGCCCGAGCCGCCACCGCCCGCCACCAAAACAGGCGTTGTCGCCGCATTGACCTGCGGGTAGCTGGCGCCAAAAGGCGAGCCGTTGTAGAAGATGCCGGACAGACCGCCGCCCCAATTGGCGAAATAGGCACCCATGTTGCGCCCACCGCCACCGTAGCCGGTGAGGTCGGGCAAAGAACTTGCGTTGATCTTGACGCCGCCGCCCTGGCCCACCACCACCGTCAGGGGTCTGCCATCGGCCACAAAATCGCCCTGGGCAAAGCCACCGGCTCCGCCGCGCATGGAGTAGTAGCCCATGCCCCCGGCCGCACCCCAGAGCTTGGAGCTGACATAGGTGTTGGCAGGAATAGTCAACACCTGGTCCGCGCCGCTATAGGTCACCTGGTAGCACTTGTTGAAGCTACGCCCTCCATCGGTCTGGCCCGCGGGGACAGCGCCCACCGGTGTGCAAGCCACCTGGGCCGACCAAGCCGAGGCGCTCAGCAGACTCGCAGCGCACAGTAAATAAAATTGGGTTTTTTTGAAATGACGCATGGCTAACTCAGGTGGAGGTTCGTGGAGTGGCTGCGCGCCCAGGGCTTGTGACGAAGAGTGGAACAAGCCGCCGTATGGACAGGTGCTTGCGCGCAAAGGGCGGACTATTTCATGCGCAGCGCAAAAGCCGTGATGCTTTTGTACGCCATAAAACAATGCCGCGCCCTCGTGCACTCAGGCAACAGGATTTGTGGAAATTTTGCACGCAGCCCCACAAACTGGAACTGGCAGGCCTCTACTCTCCCAGCAGGCTGAACTCCAGCATCACATCGTCCTGCACCGCCAACAGACCGCCCAACACCGAATAGGGCCGCACGCCAAAGTCACTCTGGCGCAACACAAAAGAGCCGCTGGCGCTCACGCGCTGTGCCAGCCCGGTCACGTTGAGCGGCAGGCGCAGCTCGCGCGTCTGTCCATGCAACTCGATGGCGACAAGGGCCGAGAACTTCGGGGCTTCGCCAGAAATTTCCAGCGACCGGATGCGCACCAGCGGGAACCGGTCCGCCTGCATATTGTCGGGGCCCAGCATGTGCTCGCGGGTGGCGGCAATTGCCGCGTCTGACAGCACGGCGGCAAAGGCCGGACCCAGGCTGGCTCTGTGGCTTGGCACATCGAAGACCAGTTGGTCCAGCCGAAACACCAGCTCAAAGCGCGCACCGGCCAGGCCCTGCTCGGGCCAGTAAACAGAGCCCTCAAACTGCGGCGCCGACAGCACATGGTTGTGCCCCAGGTTGGCGGACCGACCGGCGCGAAACACATGGATGCGGATCTGCGAGGCCTCGGGCTGCAAGCGCAGGACGCGCCCACCGGCAGACCCCAGTTGCGCATATTGCGCGGCCAGGCCGGTCTGCTGCTGCGCCACGCCATCTGCAACTGCGGGCGTCGGCGCAACGGACGTACAGCTCCATTGCAGGCCGCAGGCGATCAGGCAAACACAAACAAGCGCGAATTTTTTGAGGGTCATGGCAGGGCCTGTCAAACATGGCAAGGGGGACAGACGCAGGGTAACCTGCTGCGCAACTTATCCGCTGCAGGGGGGACGCTGCGGTGGCAGGGCCAACATCGAATGCATCGAGTTCCAATGCCGCCTTGCTTGGTGGCCAGCTACGCGATACCGCTTGGCACAAATTGCACCTTACCTGCGATGAGACGGGTAAGCAGGCTCAACGCCTCGACTGCGGGCTTTCCTTTGGCTCTGTCACCTCATCGTGTGGGTGGCCAAGATGCGGCGGGACCCTGCGCGCATCAGCCGAACGTACCACTTCTAGCGCCATGCTGTAGCCACCAATGGAAGATATGTCTCCAATCGCAGTCGTTACTATGGACAGCGACTATTATTAGCGACATTGCAGGTGATGGACTCGCCTTGACGGCTATCGAATGTAGTGAAAAAATGACCGTAATCGCAGTCCTTGTACATGACAAGAACTGTGATGGCAGACGCAGCTATCTGCGCCACGCCACAGCCCAGCCGGTTACTGCCGCCTTGCAGCAAAGGGTTCCACTTTTACGGGAAATCCATGAAGTATGACGAATCGCTCCGCACGCCTGAAGTCCGCCTGAAAGAGGCAGAACAGATTGGCGCCCAGCTCCGCACACTGCGCATTGCGCGCAGCATCACCCAGAGTGATGCGGCAGCGCGTGCAGGCGTTTCCCGGTCCACCGCGGTACTGCTGGAGCAAGGGAACGAAAGTCGCACGCTCTCGCAGGTCCTACGCTACTTGCACGCCTTGGAGCCTGAGCTTACCTTGGCTGGCTTGCTGACAGGCAAGTCAGCTGCTGTACGTGTATTCAATGAGACTCCCCGCGTCCATCGCGTCTACAAGTCCAATACAAGCGCTGGACGCAAGGTCCAGGGCTCCACTTTTGGCATCAAAAGCGGAGCCCAAACAAGCTCTGAGCCTGATGCAGGGCCGTCTACCAAAATGACCACGAAGCGCAAAACTGCACAGGACCCCTATGACTTCTGAGCACAACCCTTATGCCCGTCCTCCCCGTGATGTTTTCGTGTTCGCACACGTGGCGAATGAGCATGGTGCTGACTTCATGCCAGCGGGTTCGCTAGAAGGCGCAAACACCACGCAGCCTGTTTTCGTCTACGGCAAACGCTATGTGCAGCGCCCCTATGCAGTCGAGGTGGACCCCGTCGCCTTGCCACTGCGGGATGAGGAGGGAGGAGCCAAGCGCTTTGTCTTGGCGGGACTCGCGGAGTTCGGAGGTATACGCGACGCGGCCCCGGATTCTTGGGGACGTAGGGTCATTGAGAACAAGCTCAAGGTAGCTGCAAACAAGTTGCCTGAGGTGGCATATCTCTTGGAAGCGGGCTCAGACCGGGTGGGCGCATTGGACGTGCGCCTCACTCGGGATTCCAAGGCTTCGGCTCCGGTGTAAGTTGAGACGGACCTGCGCGCCTTCTGGAGGCAGCGGACCGCATCGAGAATGAGGAATACGTCGGGGAGGACCTCGCCATTTACTTCGGGAGTCTTAGCAGCGCCGGCGGCGCGCGTCCTAAGGCTTCTGTTCGCACCGATGACGGGGTTCTCTGGCTCGCCAAGTTCCCATCCAATTCAGACCGAGCTTGCAATGCTGTTCTGGAAGCTGGTGCATTGGAGCTTGCGCGTGCTGCGGGACTCCGGGTGCCTCCCGTGAAGGTCATGCAGGTAGGCCATACCAAGGTGCTGTTCATCCGGCGATTCGACCGCTACTGGGCAGAGCCTGGGGTTGTGCCGGACCCCGACAAAGAAAGTTGGGTGCCGTTAGAGGACCCTAGAAGCATGCAGTCTATCGAAGGCCGCGTAGGCTTTTGCTCGGCCCTCACGCTCATGGGCCTCGATGCGCATGATGCAACACGTAGCTCCTACAAGGCATTGGCAGAAAAAATGCGTGCCCGCACGCTCCCCCAGTACCTCGCGCGGGACTTGCGTGAGTTGTTCAAACGGCAGGCGCTCAACATATTCGTCACTAACAATGATGACCACTTGCGCAATCACGGATTCCTGTACCAAGTCGCAGCCAAGGGATGGACCCTCAGCCCGCTCTATGACGTGCTCCCTATGAACGTTGTTGCCCAGGAACGGATGCTGCATTTGGAGCTTGGAGAAAGGGGCAGGCTAGCCACTCTGGACAACCTGATGACCCACTGGGCTGTGTACTTTTCGAGCAAAGTAGAAGCGCTGAAGGCACTACACGAGGTGTGGCTGGTGGCTCGTGCGTGGAAGCCGTTTTTCGAGAAGTTCGGTGCGTCTCAAAAAGACATGGCGCACCTGGAGGGGGCCATTCGGAGCTTGGACCAAATTGCAGCTCCAGAGCTCGAAAAAACGCTACGGGGCTTTCAGGGCTCAAGCTCTTGAGAGAGTCCGCAAGGCCGCTGGAAATCGCGACGGAACCTGCCGGGCTCAGCTAGCCGAATTACCAAAGTTGTCACACGCGCTTGGCTTGGCACAGCGTAACCGGATTGCGACTCGCCTCCTGTGGTTTGCAGCAGAGGAGCCTGCGTTTCGGGCAGTCTGCATAAGCTGGCTGTCCGATACGGTTTGCCAATCCATGAAGCCTGTTGCATTCGCCAATGACCCCCCATGCGCTGCTGCTCGCCGGTCTTTTAGTTGCATGGCAGGGCCTGTCAAACAAGGAAAAGGGGGATAGACGCAGGGTAACCGCTGCGCAACTTATTCGCTGCACGGGGGACGCTGCGGTGGCAGGGCCAACGTCGAATCATCGGCTACTTCATTGCGACCCATGGCCACGCTGAGGCAGATCTTGCCTCGCTAAAAAAGCCAGCAAGACATTGGATCGCATGCTTGCGGCGAAGAGCGTTGATCTGGACGCGGTAGTGGCCTGATTTCAAAACAACACGTAAGCGGACGAACGCTTCCAAGAAGTCGGCAAGGCGTCAGCGCACCGACCTGTTGCACTTGGCACAGCCAGTACACGGTCTTTCCCCGCATAGACAGGTAGCGAACTGGGCATGTCAAGTTGTTGGCGCCGAAAGTTCATTCATGGCTGAACAAAAAAACGGGCAAGACCTCACTGATAAGCTCGCAGCAAACTTTAATACGTCTCCATAATGAACAAACAACAACTCGCCGCCAAAATTTGGGAATCGGCCAACCAAATGCGGTCGAAAATTGAGGCCAATGAGTACAAGGACTACATCCTCGGCTTCATCTTTTACAAATACCTCTCCGACAAGCTGGTGCGCTTCGCAAAAAGCCAGGACTTCAGCGACGAAGAACTCGGCACCCTCACCGAAAGCGACACTGAGACCGTTGACCACATCAAAAACAACATTGGCTACTTCATCGCCTATGAGCATCTGTTTTCCACTTGGGTAGAGCACAAAGGCGACTTCGATGTATCTCATGTGCGTGATGCCCTGTCTGCCTTTGGTCGCCTGATTCACCCTAACCACAAGCGCCTTTTTGAGGGCATTTTCAAGACACTTGAAACCGGCTTAAGCAAGCTCGGCGACACCGCCGCCAAGCAGACCAAGGCCATCAGCGAGCTGATTCATCTAATCAAAGACATCCCCATGGATAGCCGCCAGGGCTACGATGTACTCGGCTTCATCTACGAATATCTGATCAGCATGTTCGCCGCAAATGCGGGAAAGAAAGCTGGCGAGTTCTATACCCCGCATGAGGTCTCCGTTCTCATGTCAGAGGTCATTGCGCATCATCTGAAGAGCAGGAAAACAATCCATATCTATGACTCGACCAGCGGCTCTGGCTCACTGCTCCTTAACATCGGCGAGGCCATCGCACGGCACATGGCTGACAAGGGCAGCATCAGGTATTACGCCCAAGAGCTAAAGGAGAATACCTACAACCTCACCCGCATGAACCTCATCATGCGAGACATTCTCCCCAACAACATTGTCACCCGCAACGCCGACACGCTGGAGGAAGATTGGCCGTTCTTTGACGACCAAGATCCCGTTAATACTTATGACCCGCTCTACCTCGACGCGGTTGTGTCGAATCCGCCTTACTCGCAAAAATGGGACCCGCAGAACAAGGACACCGATCCCCGCTACGCCCGCTTCGGCCTGGCGCCCAAGTCCAAGGCGGACTACGCCTTCCTCCTGCACGACCTCTACCACCTTAAGCCTGACGGCATCATGGCCATCGTCTTGCCGCACGGCGTCCTTTTTCGTGGCGGCGAAGAAGGTGCGATCCGCAAGAATCTGATCGAAAACAACCACCTTGAGGCCATCATCGGCTTGCCCGCCAACATCTTCTTTGGCACCGGCATCCCCACCATCATCCTTGTGCTTCGACAAAAGCGGGAATCCAGCGATGTCCTTATCGTGGACGCCTCAAAAGGTTTTGCCAAGGAGGGTAAAAGCAACAAACTCCGCGCCTCAGACATTAAGAAAATCACCGATACCGTTATCGGGCGGACAAGCGTTCCGAGCTACAGCCGCCTCGTCTCCAAGACCCAGATTCAGGAGAATGATTACAACCTCAACATTCCGCGCTATGTGGATTCGTCTGAGCCAGCCGACCGTTGGGATCTATATGCCTCGATGTTCGGAGGCATCCCGCAAAGCGAGTTGAACGACATGGCTGTCTTTTGGCAGGCATTCCCAAGCCTACGTTGCGCTCTGTTTGCTCAAAACGGAACACCATACGTGGCACCGCAGGTAGAAGACCTTGCCCAAGCCACCCGTGAACATCCCGAAGTGAAGCAATTCGGAAACAACTTCTCCGCTGCATTTGCCGATTTCAACCACTGGCTCCGCGAAGCGCTGCTGGATCAGATGCTCACCCTCAACGTCCATGGACAGGAAGCCCTCATCAGCGAGGAATTGTTTGCCCGCCTCGCTCCACTCCCGCTCATTGATCGCTACCACGCATATCAAATCCTTGATGACCACTGGCAACCCATCGCCACCGATCTCGAAATTCTCCAGACCGAGGGCTTTGATGCATCCCGCGTAGTAGATCCGAATTTCGTCAACAAAAAGAAGGATGGTAAAGACGTTGAGGTGCAGGAGGGTTGGAAAGGCCGCATCATGCCCTTCGAGCTGGTGCAAGCCACTCATCTCAAGACAGAATTGGATGCGCTGCGCGAAAAAGAAATCCGTCTGAGCGAGATCACTGCCTCCATCGAAGAAACACTCGAAAGCCTTAGCGAAGAGGAAAAATCCGCCGACACCGTCAACGATACGGGCGATAAGTTCGTCAGCGCCACCGTTACCAAGGAAGCGAAGAGCCTTCTTGTCGAGGCGAAAAAATCAGGCGACTTTGATCCCGAATCGTACGAGGCCAAAATCATCCAAGTGGCCGAATGGCTGGCTGAAGATAAAACCCTGAAAGCCGCCATCAAACAAGCCGCCGCTGCCCTGCACCTAAAAACCAAAGCGACCATCGAAGGATTGAACGACGCGCAGGTGTGTGACCTGCTCGAACGCAAATGGATTATTCCCCTGAGTAGCGAACTACACCGCCTGCCCGATATGCAAATTGAAGGCTTGACCCGCAAGCTGGTAGCTCTGGTAGAAAAATACCGCATAACCTATGCCGACAACGCCCGCGAAATCCAGCACACGGAAACCGCGTTGGCGGTGATGATTGCGGAACTGGACGCGAACGAGTTTGACCTTAAAGGGCTTGCTGAACTGAAAACCTTGCTCGGGGGAAACTGAGATGAAGGAGCAAACAGACAGCAAAGTGCCGCAGATTCGGTTTAAAGGGTTTGAGGAGAATTGGGAAGAAAAAATGCTCGGAACCGTGGTAAATGTAACCACAGGGAAACTTGATGCCAACGCTATGAAGTCAGATGGCATCTACGACTTCTACACCTCTGGAATTAAAAAATACAAAATCGACGTCGCCGCTTTTTATGGTCCCGCTATAACGGTTGCTGGGAATGGAGCGACAGTAGGGTACATGCACCTCGCGGACGGTGAATTTAACGCATATCAGCGAACCTATGTTCTGAACAATTTCACAGCTGACAGAAGATTCATTTTCTACAGCACTGGGATTCGTTTACCCAAGAAAATCAATGAAGAAGCAAGGACCGGCAACATCCCTTATATCGTAATGGATATGCTCACTGAGCTTGAATTGAGTATTCCAGGCCTGACCGAACAAACGCAAATAGGCGAATATTTCCGCGAATTGGATAGTCTGATTGGGCTGCATCAGCGGAAGCATGACAAACTGGTGGTGTTAAAAAAGGCGATGCTTGAAAAGATGTTCCCGCAGGCTGGCGCCACCACACCAGAAATCCGCTTCAAAGGCTTCTCGGGGGATTGGGTTGAGAAGAAGCTTCACAGCCTTGCTGATCGATACGATAACCTTAGAGTCCCAATTTCTGCAAGTAACCGAATCCCTGGCAATACTCCATATTACGGAGCGAATGGAATTCAAGATTACGTTGACGGCTACACCCATGAAGGCGAGTTCATTCTCGTCGCAGAAGACGGTGCAAATGACCTGAAAAACTACCCAGTTCAGTATGTCAGTGGAAAAATTTGGGTAAACAATCATGCTCATGTTCTGCAGGGAAAACAAGAAACGGCTGAAACGCAGTTTCTAAAATACGCCTTCTCTCAAATGAATGTTGAAGCATTCTTAGTGGGCGGCGGAAGATCTAAATTGAACGCTGAAACCATGATGCAAATGGAAATGTGCGTACCAATAGAATTCCCAGAACAAAAACATATCGGTAACTACTTTAGTAGGTTCGACGAGCTGATTACCAAACACGCGATCCAACTCAAAAAGCTCAAACAGATTAAATCCGCCTGCTTGGAAAAGATGTTTGTCTAAACGCTTCACCCATCACCAATGACTACCTTTTCCAAAGAATCCGAATTCGAAGCTGCAGTGATCCACGAGCTGCGCCAGCGCGGTTGGGGCGACGCGGAAGTGATCAATAACCCTAGCGAGGCGGACTTGTTGGCGAATTGGAAGCGAATCCTCTTTGAGAACAATCGCGGCAAGGACAGGCTTAACGAAGTGCCGCTAACCGATAGCGAAATGCAGCAGATCATGGAGCAGATCACTGCGCTGCGCACACCGCTCAAACTCAACAGCTTCATCAACGGCAAAACCGTTGCCATCACCCGCGACAATCCAGTGGACGCGTTGCACTTTGGCAAGGAAGTGAGCCTGAAGATTTACGATCGCCACGAGATCGCTGCCGGCCAGAGCCGCTACCAGGTTGTGCAGCAACCACGTTACGCACGAGGGGAACCGCTCCTCAATGACCGGCGCGGTGACCTTCTGCTCCTCATCAGCGGCATGCCGGTGATCCACATCGAGCTGAAGAAAAGTGGCGTGGCGGTAAGTCAGGCCTACAACCAGATCCAAAAGTATTCTCGCGAAGGTGTTTTCACTGGCATCTTTTCGCTCATCCAGATCTTCGTGGCGATGGAGCCCGCCGAGGCACTTTACTTCGCCAATCCCGGAGCGGACGGAAAGTTCAACAAAGACTACGCATTTCATTGGGCGGACTTCAACAACGAGCCGATCAACGATTGGAAGACCTTTACCTACAGCCTGCTTTCCATCCCGATGGCGCACCAGCTCATAGGCTTCTATACCGTGGCGGATGAGTCGGACGGCGTGCTGAAAGTAATGCGCAGCTACCAGTACTACGCCGCCCACGCCATTTCCGACAAGGTGGCCAAGACAGATTGGAAAAACCCAAACCGCCTTGGCGGCTATATCTGGCACACCACCGGATCGGGCAAAACCATGACCAGTTTCAAGTCCGCCCAACTCATCGCCAACTCCAAGAAGGCGGATAAAGTGGTCTTCCTGCTCGACCGTATTGAACTGGGCACTCAGACCCTCCAAGCCTATCGCGACTTCGCTGGCGATGGCAATGCGGTGCAGGCCACGGAATACAGCGGCGTGCTCATCAAGAAACTCAAGAGCACCGATCCCGCCGACAGCCTCATCGTCAGCTCCATCCAGAAGATGAGCAAACTAAAGGATGAAGAGGACGGGCTCAAAGGGCACGATCTGGAAACCATGCGTGCCAAGCGCATCGTCTTCATCATCGATGAATGCCACCGCTCCACTTTCGGCAACATGCTCATTGACATAAAGAAGAGTTTCCCGGGGGCTGTGTTCTTCGGATTCAGTGGCACGCCCATACACAAAGAGAACGTCCACAACGACAACACGACCACCGATGTGTTCGGCGATGAGCTGCACCGTTACAGCATCGCCGACGGCATACGCGACAAGAACGTGCTGGGTTTCGATCCCTACCAGGTGCTGTCATATCGTGACCGCGATTTACGGCAAGCCGTCGCTCTGGAGAAAGCCAAGGCAGCCACCCCAGCGGAGGCCTTTGCAACCCCCCAGAAAAAGGTGATTTTTAACCGCTACATGAACGACGTGCCAATGGCGGGCTACCGGGATAACGCCGGTGTTTGTCAAACAGGCATAGAAGATCACCTGCCCAGCACCCAATACAGCCGTGACGAGCACCACAATGCCGTGGTTCAAGACATTGCCGACAACTGGGTCACCCTTAGCCAAGGCAGTAAATTCCACGCCATCTTTGCTACCAGCAGCGTTACAGAAGCCATCACCTACTATCGTCTGATGAAGGCGAAATGCCCGCAGTTGAAAATCACGGCCCTCTTCGATCCGAACATCAGCGATGAAGACGGCGACGGCGCCGATGCCGTTTTCAAAACCAATGGCCTCGTCGAAATCCTAGAAGACTACAACGCTTCCTACGGGCATAAATTCGACCTTGGCAGTCATGCCAATTTCAAGAAAGACCTCGCCGCACGTCTCGCCCACAAAACGCCCTACATTCGCATTGAGACCGAGCCAGATAAGAGGCTCGATCTGCTGATTGTCGTGAACCAGATGCTCACCGGTTTCGACTCGAAGTGGGTAAACACGCTCTACCTCGACAAGCTGTTGCAGTATGAAAACATCATTCAGGCGTTTTCCCGTACCAACCGCCTCTTCGGGCCGGACAAGCCGTTTGGCACCATCCGCTACTACCGCTGGCCGCACACGATGACGCAGAACGTCGCCGCTGCCGTGAAACTGTATTCCGGTGACAGACCCACCGGCCTGTTCGCGGATCGCTTGCCCCACAATTTGGAGCGCATGAATGCCAGCTTTGCAGAGATAAGCGCCATCTTCGACGCAGCGGGCATCAAGGATTTCGTGAAGCTGCCAGATGACCTTACCGAGCGGGCAGCGTTTGCAAAATGCTTCCAAGAGTTCAACAAAATTTTGGAAGCAGCGAAGATCCAAGGCTTCACTTGGGAGAAGACGATTTATGAATGCAATGAGCCCAAACGAACGCTCGAACTTGCTATTACCCAGCATCAATACCTCACCCTGCTTCAGCGCTACAAGGAGCTTGGCGGTGGTGGTGGTGGTGGCGATGCCGTCCCCTACGAGATTGACAGCCACATTACCGAGATTGACACCGGCAAGATCGATGCCGACTATATGAACTCGCGCTTTGAAAAATTTCTTAAGGTCCTGCAAGGCGGCAATGAAGAGGCCAAGGAAACCACCTTGGCCGAGCTGCACCGGTCCTTCTCATCGCTTTCCCAAGAAGAGCAAAAGATCGCCGAGATCTTCCTGCATGACATTCAACGTGGCGACGTGCAGATCGACGCCCACCGTACTTTCCGCGACTACCTAACCGACTATCAATCCAAGGCTAAGAATCAGGAAATCGACACGCTCGTGGATCTTCTCGGCGTGGACAAAGCAAAACTCGTCGCCCTCATGAACACCCATGTGACGGAAGCCAATCTCAATGAATTTGGTCGCTTCGACGATCTGAAAGCAACCGTCGATCAGCAAAAGGCGAAGACCCACTTCGAAGGTTTAGAAGGTAAGCAACTGCCCATGTTCAGGGTCAACATCAGAACCGCAAAGCGCCTCCAAGAATTCATCATCCAAGGGGGTATTCAACTGAGCCTTGCCGCTGTACCGTGAATCGAAAGGGGAATTCGCAAGTTGTCCGCGACGGGCAACCCGTTATGTCGCATTGTTGCGAGGTACATGCTTGCTGACGTACTGGCGGAGCACACTGTCCATGCGTGCCTGCCAGCCCTCGCCAGTGGAGCGAAAATACTCCACTACCTCGACGCTATAGCGCACAGAGAGCAACAGCTTTTTATTCTCGGACTTTGGCCTACCTCGCAGCGTGCGAATTGGCACCAATGCATCTAGCTGAGCCTTCGTCATGGGTTTCGCATCGGGGTCTGCTTTGGCCGCAGCAACGATTTTCGCGTTGTCCTTGACTGATGGCATGAGGATGACTCGCTTATTGGATGTTTTCGACATACTTCTTCACCTCTCGTCGCTCGGCAAGGCGCAGGCTGATGGTTCTGCGCACATCGCCACGGTCTACAAACGCCACGTAATACAGTGTATTCCCCTCAGGAACCAGTCCAATCATTCGCAACTCGTCATACGAATAACGTGGATCAACCCAAACATACGCTTCATCCCAGGCCAGCCGTTCAGCGAAAGAAAGCGACAAGGCGTGATTGGCCAAATTCAGCTTGTCTTTGTCTGGATCAAATATGAAACGCACAGATTTATTGTAGCTACCAATATTCAAAAGTCAAGAACAGCCTGTTGCATTCGCCAATGACCCCCCATGCGCTGCTGCTCGCCGGCTCTTTTATAGCTGCGGCCTGAGCAACACCATCGGCAAGTACGGGCGCCGTGCAACTCCATTCAGCTATTCAATTTCACACCCATGAGGCAGCCATGATAATTATTGACGACACAGAAGATCAGTTCCAGGCCGACTGGACTGCACTCAGGAGCACAGCATGAAAAATGTCACCCTTAAAGCAGCTAACGAACAAGATTTCTTTCGCAGAGGGAAGGTATTGGCACGATTGGCTGACGCGGATCAACCGATGCCAGAGGAGCGCACCGTCAGCTTTGAAGATCCTGCCGATCTCCTGCGTTTGCTGACTGCCAGTCGGCTCGACCTGTTCCGCAGTGTCAAAGCCGAACCGGGTTCGATCACAGTGATCGCTGGGCGACTGCATCGCGATCGCAGCGCGGTCAAACGTGATGTAGACCGGTTGGCACAGGTTGGTCTTGTGACGATTGAGACCAAGACGCTTCGAGGTCATGGCCTCAGGAAAGAGATTCGAGCAGCCGCAGGCGTTTTCCGTCTCGAAGCGATGGTCATCTGAACCGGCTGAACGCTTTAAGGCCGGCCTAAGCTTGCAGCCCGATACTGTTCGCCACTCAACCCATGGAGCCTGTCCCTTGCATTCGCCCATCACCTCTTACACGCTGCTGCTCGCCAGTCTTTTTAGTTGCGGCCTGACCCACGCCGGTCTGTGTGAATCGGGCCAGCGCCAGTCGCCTACGGACCTGCGCGCCAGCAGCCAACAGGCCGGTGGCGCCCTGTCCTTCGACTACCGCACAACGGCCCTGAAAATTGCCAACGACGGCCACACCGTGCGGGTGCGCTTTCATAACGGCAGCACGCTGCGCATTGGCAAGCAGGCCTATACGCTGGAGCAATTCCACTTCCACACGCCCGGCGGTGACCGCATCGAGGGCCAGCAATTCCCCATGGCCGCGCACCTGCTGCACAAAAGCCCCTCCGGCCAACTGCTGGCAGTGGGCGTGCTGTTTCGCCTGGGCGCCGAGAACGCCCTGCTCAACCGGCTCTTGCCGCTCATCCCCAAGGCCGGCAGCGGCGACCATGGGCTTGCGGATGAGACACTCAATCCTTTGCTGTTGTTGCCCCAGGACAAACTCTACTACCGCTACCAGGGCTCTCTGACCGCGGCGCCCTGCACCGAGGGTGTAGAGTGGCTCATGCTGAAAAACCCAGTGGAAATCTCAGCGCAGCAGTTGCAGCGCTACAAGGCGCTGTTTAACGACAACATGCGCGCGGCCCAGCCACTCAATGGGCGCCGCGTGGTCCAGAGCCCTTGAATCTGAACCCCTATTTATACGAAAAGTGAACCCTATGCATTTACGCACCCTGCAATCCCTGCTGCTTGTTGTTTGCGCCGTAAGCGCCCAAGCCCTGTTCGCCGCACCCAAGCCGGAGGCAGCTGCAGGCGTGGCGGTCACCGTGACGCCGGAGATGACCGGTGCCGGCATCGTATCGAGCGGTGAGAAGTTGCCGGCCCTGCCGGCGGTGACAGGCAACCGCAAGAACCCGGTCGCCTCCTGGGGCAAGCCGCTGCCCTATCCGATCCTGATTGCCGACCGGCGCAACAACCGCCTGATTGAAGTGGGGCCGAACAAGAAAATTTTGTGGGAATTTCCCTCACCGAGCCTGAAGCTTTACCGCGGCAACGAGGATGTGAATTTTTCGCTGGACGGCAAGCAGCTCGCCGTCAGCGAGGAAGACAACTTCGACGTGCACATTGTGGACATCGAGACCAAGGCCATTGTCTGGACCTACGGCGTGCCCGACACGCGCGGCAAGGGAGCAGGCTTACTGAACTACCCGGATGATGCGCATCTGCTGGCCGATGGCCAGTTCCTGACGGCCGACATTCGCAATTGCCGCGTGCTCATCATCGACCCCAAGACCAGCAAGATCACGACGCAATGGGGCACGCCCGGCAAATGCACGCACAAGCCGCCCTCGGAACTGGCGCACCCCAATGGCGCCACGCCGCTGGACAACGGCGACATCCTGGTCACCGAAATCCGCGACGCACAGCTGACCCGCATGACGCGCGAGGGCCGCGTGGTGTGGACCCACAAGGTGCCGGGCCTGCATTACCCGTCTGACGCATTTCCCACCGTGGACGGAAAGCAAATTGTGGTGGCCGACTTCTGGAAGCCGGGCAAGGTGGTGATTTTTGATCCGCAAACCAAGAAGATCACCTGGGAGTATTTCGTCAAGGAAGGCGACAAAATGCTCGACCATTCCTCCATTGCCCGCGAGCTTCCCGACACCGGCGACATCTTGGTGGTGGACGACCTCAACGACCGCGTCATGGTCATTGACCGCGTCACCAAGGAGATCATCTGGCAGTACGGAAAAAAGGGTGTGAAGGGCCACAAGCTAGGCCTTTTGAATTACCCCGATGGCGTGGACATCGACGTGTTTCGCGACTGGCGCAACGCCAAGTAGTCTGCCGCAGTTGTGCCGCAGCCCTTCACCGGGCTGTTGCGCAGACCCCTTCATCGTTCTCCTGCACTGCAAGCTCGTCCTTGGCCGAGCCCACCTGCATGTCGCAGGAGAGGGCCACGCCGTTCTTTACCGCCAGCACCTCGGCCATGATGCTCACCGCAATCTCGGGCGGCGTCTTGCTGCCAATGTAGAGGCCGATGGGTCCGCGCAGGCGGGCCAGCGATGCCTCGGTCTCGCCGAAGTGCTCCACCATGCGACTGCGGCGCAACTGGTTATTGCGCCGTGAACCGATGGCACCGATATAGAAGGCTTCGCTTTGCAGCGCCTCCAACAGCGCCAGGTCATCGAGCTTGGGGTCATGGGTCAGGGCCACGATGGCGCAGCGCCTATCTGGCTTGAAGCCCGCCATGATGTCGTCGGGCATTTCCTGTGACAGCGTCACGTGGGGCACAGACCAACTGGCGCGGTGCTCTTCGCGCGGGTCGCAGACGGTGACGGCAAAGCCATTGAACTGCGCCATGGTGGCGAGGTACTCGCTCATTTGCCCGGCGCCAATGATCAGCATGCGGTAGCCCGGCCCAAACACATTGCTCAGCGTGGTGGCCGTGCGCTTCAACTCAGAAGGAGTGTCGCAGCGTTGCAGCGTGACACTGCCATCGGCCAGGGCCACCGTACGTTGCACCAAGCGGCCATCGCCCAGCCACAGCAAAAGCTGCTCCAGAGCCGGCAACGCAGGATCGAATTCCAGCAGCAGCTCCAGCGTGCCACCACAGGGCAAACCGAAGCGATGCGCCTCGTCTGCCGTGACGCCATATTTGACTAGGCGCGGCGGGCCTTGGGGAATGGGATGCTCACCGCCGGTGGGCTGCGCATATTTGTGCGTGTACTGAAAGATCAGGTCATCTTCAATGCAGCCGCCCGAGACCGAGCCCACCACGGATGCATCCTCGCACAGCGCCATGATGGAGCCCACGGGCCGGGGCGACGAACCCCAGGTCCGCACCACCGTGGCCATCAGCGCGCGCTTGTTGGCAGCACGCCAGTCTCTCAGGGTGCGAAGCACCAGCACATCCATGTTTTCCATGCGGAACCTCTATTGAACTATCCAACTATTCAAGTCTCATTGCGTTTGCCGCGCCAGGAAAAATAGCTGCGGTAAAGCGCCACGCTCAGCACCATACCCCAGGTCATGCCGACAAACATGCCGCCCAGCATGGCGGTGATAGACGCAGCGCCATAGGCCAGTTGCAAGCGCACCAACCAGACCGCACCCAGGGTCATGCCCAGCAGCATCCAACCCGAGCACATCAAATTTTGCAGCAGCAGCGAGCACAGGTAGCGCCCACAGTGCGAGCGCAGCATGCGCAAACCAGGAATGGCCAACAGCCCCCCTGCCAGCATGCCCAGATGCATGCCCGGCAGGTACTGCATATGCAGCAGCAAACTCTGCCACAGGGTGAGTGCAGCCGACTGCGAACACAGGCTGTCGAGTTGCGCCGGACCCGCGCCCGCCCAGTCATAGCCAAAGCCCAGCAACATGCCACCGAACCCCAGCGACAGCATCACATGGGGCGGAGACAGGCCGGCACGCTGGGGACGCACCCAGCTCAGCGCCATGCAACCCAGCGCCACCGCCAGCAGCGACAGCAGGATGCTGAGCCAGCGCAGATCTGCATCCAGCCGGACCGAATGGCGGTCGGTGGACCACAGGGTAAATCCCACCAGACACAGCAGCAAGGTCGGCGTGATGCCGGCCGAACCAATACTGCGAGCCAGCAAGTTGGGCGGAGCAGCGATCAATGGGAGGCCCTCACAAACGATTCAATGGAGTGCAGCCGAGGGTTAACCCGGTGCCATTTCGGGGCCTGACGAATGTCGCGCCCTTGAGGGAGCAGAAGTCTATGCGGATTTGCATTTTTGTGTGGCGGCGTGAATGAATCGCGCACCGCTGCGCATGAGTAACCGTTGCACGGCATGAAGCAAGGCGCGCGTCGGGTTCAAATGCGAGCACAAAAATACGGAGAGACATTTCATGAGACCCTGCCTGCATGCACAGGACGCCAACGCACAGTCGGCTTCCAACCCCAATTCCTGGTTGTATTTGTTGGAGCGCTTTGATGTGGGCGTGGTCAACTTGGACAGCCAGTTGCACGTGATTGGCATGAACGATTACGCGCGGCGCAGTCTGCCCGTGAACGACAAACTGCCCTTTGGCAAGATCGTCACCGACTTCCATCCCGAGGCCGCCAAGCCCAAGGTGAAGTTCCTGCTGGGCCAGGCCGAATGTCCGGTGAACAACGCACCGCCCATGGCCATGATGATCAATATTCCGGAGCGGGTGCTGCTGATCAAGGTATCCAAAATTTCCGACATGCAGGGCCAGACTACCGGGTATACCCTGGTTTTTTATGACATCACCGAAGTGGTCAGCAAGGACGCAGAGGGCCTCGCCCCGGCCGAGAGCGCGGGCCCACAGGCCAAGCGCCAGTTGCGCAAGATTCCCACCATCAAACAAAACCGCGTGCTGCTGGTGGATGTATCGAACGTTTCCTTTGTGCGCTCGGAGGGGCATTACACCTGGGTCCACACATCGCAGGGCGGACAGTTCTGCAACATCACCATAGGCGACCTGGAGAGCCGGCTAGACCCCAACCTGTTCTTGCGCGTGCACCGCAGCTACATCGTCAACCTGAGCCTGGTGGACGAGATCGTGCGCGATGACGGGCGCATGACGCTGCGCATGATGGGCTCCACCCCGGTGGAGATCCCCGTGTCCCGCTCCAGCGCAGCGCGCCTGATGGAGCATCTGGGTTTGAGCGATACGGCGCTGGCCAAGGCCTGAGGTTTTTGCTTCGTGCGCCATGACTGCCATTCATGCGCCGCAAAAGCCGTTGATTGGATAGCGCACCTATTGGATAGGTCGGCCGATAGAGTGGGCGGTCTTGCATAGCCAAGCACCTATAAAAGGAGACAGAAGTGATTCCACCCGCTTTCGATTACCACGCGCCGCATACGGTTGCCGAAGCCATTGCGCTGCTTTCGTCCATAGGCGATGAAGCCAAGTTGCTGGCCGGGGGCCACAGCCTGCTGCCGATGATGAAGCTGCGCTTTGCGCAACCCGGCGTGCTCATAGACATCAACCGCATTCCCGAGCTGCGCGGCATCACCGAGGAAGGTGGCGTAATCCGCATAGGTGCCATGACCAGCGAAAGCGAACTCATAGACTCGGCCCTGCTCAAAGAAAAGCTGCCCCTGCTAGGCGAAGCGGCCAAGCAAATTGCCGACCCACAGGTGCGCAACCGCGGCACCATTGGCGGCGACATTGCGCATGGCGACCCCGGCAACGACCACCCCGCCATTGCCATGGCGCTGGACGCCAGCTTTGTGCTGCAGGGCCCGAACGGCGAGCGCCAAGTGAAAGCGGTGGACTTCTTCCACGGCACCTATATGACGGCCTTGGCCGAGGACGAAATCCTCACCGCCATTTTGATTGCACCGTTTGCTGCCGGCACCGGCAGCGCCTACCAAAAGCTCAAGCGCAAAACCGGCGACTGGGCCACGGCCGGTGCCGCCGTGGTGCTGCGCATGGCAGGCGGCGTGGTGACACACGCCAGCATTGGCCTGACCAATGTGGCGCCCACCGCACTGCGTGCCCGCGAGGCCGAGGCCGCGCTGATCGGCCAGCCCATCAATGCCGCATCTCTTGAGGCCGCAGCCCAGGCCGTGCGCGCCATCTGCGACCCCGCAGAAGACCTGCGTGGTGACGCCGAATACAAAACCGCCATGGCCGCCGAAATGACCAAGCGCGCCATCTCTGCCGCTGCTGCACGTTGCAGCTAAGCCTTACCCACCCCTACGGAGATACCAGCATGAGCAAAAAAATGGTCACCATGACCCTCAATGGCAAGAGCGTGGAAGAGGCGGTGGAGCCGCGCACGCTGCTGATTCATTTCCTGCGCGAAAAGATGTGTCTGACCGGCGCCCACATCGGCTGCGAAACCAGCCACTGCGGCGCCTGCACCGTGGACATTGACGGCCAGTCCGTCAAGTCCTGCACCCACCTCACCGTGCAGTGCGAAGGCAGCGACATCAAGACCGTAGAAGGCATGGCCAACGCCGGCGCCCTGCACGCCATCCAGGACGCCTTCTACAAGGAACACGGCCTGCAATGCGGCTTCTGCACCCCCGGCATGCTGATGCGCGCCTACCGCTTTTTGCAGGACAACCCCAACCCCACGGCCGAGGAAGTGCGCCACGGTATGTCGGGCAACCTGTGCCGCTGCACCGGTTACCAGAACATCATCAAGGCGGTGTTGCATGCCGCCAAGACCATCCAACAACAAAGCGCGGTGGCCGCGTAAGCGGCACAGCCTCCAGAGGAGACCAGCACATGAACGCACCCCTAAGTGACCGCGAAAAAGCCCTGATGGGTATGGGCGAAAGCCGCCTGCGCAAGGAAGACGCCCGCTTTATCCAGGGCAAGGGCAACTATGTCGATGACATCAAGATGCCCGGCATGCTGCACATGGACATCGTGCGCGCACCGGTGGCCCACGCCCGCATCCTGCGCATCAACAAGGAAGCCGCGCTGAAGATTCCCGGCGTGATTGCCGTGCTCACCGCAGAGGACCTCAAACCCCTCAAGCTGCATTGGATGCCCACCCTGGCCGGCGATGTGCAGGCGGTGCTGGCCGACGCCAAGGTGCACTTCCAGATGCAGGAAGTCGCCGTGGTGATTGCCGAAGACCGCTACGCTGCCGCCGACGGTGTGGAAGCCGTCGAAGTTGAATACGAAGAGCTGCCGGTGGTGATTGACCCGTTTGAGGCCCTGCTGCCCGATGCCCCTGTGCTGCGCGAAGACCTGGTGGGAAAAACCGTCGGGGCGCATGGTGCGCGCAAGCATCCCAACCACATCTTCAACTGGCAGGCCGGCGACAAGGAGGCCACCGACGCCGCCTTTGCTACCGCCGCTGTCACCGTCAAGCAAGACATGCTCTACCCCCGCGTGCACCCCTGCCCGTTGGAGACTTGTGGCTGTGTGGCGAGCTTCGATCCGATCCGTGGTGAGCTCACCACCTGGATCACCAGCCAGGCGCCGCATGTGGTGCGCACCGTGGTGTCCATGCTCTCGGGCATTCCCGAGTCCAAGGTGCGCATCATCTCGCCCGACATCGGTGGCGGCTTTGGCAACAAGGTGCCCATCTACCCCGGCTATGTCTGCGCCATCGTGGCCTCCATCGTGCTGGGCCGCCCGGTCAAGTGGGTGGAAGACCGCATCGAGAATTTGTCGAGCACCGGCTTTGCCCGCGACTACCACATGACCGGCGAACTCGCGGCCACTGCCGACGGCAAGATCCTGGCGCTGCGCACCAACGTCGTGGCCGACCATGGCGCCTTCGACGCCTGTGCCGACCCGAGCAAATTTCCGGCCGGCATGTTCCACATCTGCTCGGGCTCCTACGACATTGCCGCCGCCCACTGCTCGGTGGACGGGGTCTACACCAACAAGGCGCCCGGTGGCGTGGCCTACCGCTGCTCCTTCCGCGTGACCGAGGCGGTGTATCTGATCGAGCGCATGGTTGACGTGCTGGCGCAAAAGCTCGGCATGGACAAGGCCGAGATCCGCAGCAAGAACTTCATCAAGCGCGAGCAGTTCCCCTACAAGTCGGCCTTTGGTTTTGAGTACGACTCGGGCGACTACCAGACCGCGCTCGACAAGGTGCTCAACGCGGTGGACTACAAGGGTCTGCGCGCCGAGCAGGCCCTCAAGCGTGCCGACCCGGATTGCCCCACGCTGATGGGCATTGGCCTGGTCAGCTTTACCGAAGTGGTGGGCGCGGGCCCCAGCAAAATCTGCGACATTTTGGGCGTGGGCATGTTCGACTCCTGCGAGATCCGCGTGCACCCCACCGGCAGCGCCATTGCGCGCATGGGCACCATCTCGCAAGGCCAGGCGCACCAGACCACCTATGCGCAGATCATCGCCACCGAGCTCGGCATCTCCTCCGAGGTGATCCAGGTCGAAGAGGGTGACACCCACACCGCACCCTACGGCCTGGGCACCTACGGTTCACGCTCGACCCCGGTGGCCGGTGCGGCCATTGCCATGGCGGCGCGCAAAATCCACGCCAAGGCCAAGACCATTGCCGCGCATTTGATGGAGGTAAGCGAGGCCGATCTGGAATGGGAAATCGACCGCTTCAAGGTCAAAGGCAATGACGCCAAGTTCAAGACCATGACCGACATTGCCTGGGCCGCCTACCACCAGCCGCCGGCCGGTCTGGAGCCAGGCCTGGAAGCCACCTATTACTACGATCCGCCCAACTTCACCTTCCCCTTTGGCATTTACCTGTGCGTGGTGGACATCGACAAGGCCACGGGCGAAACCAAAATTCGGCGCTTCTACGCGCTCGACGATTGCGGCACGCGCATCAACCCGATGGTGATCGAGGGCCAGATCCATGGCGGCCTGACCGAGGGCTTTGCCGTGGCCATGGGGCAGCTGCTGTCCTTTGACAAGCAGGGCAACATCCAGGGCAACTCGCTGATGGATTACTTTTTGCCGACCGCGGTGGAGACGCCGATGTGGGAAACCGACTTCACCGTCACCCCTTCGCCGCACCACCCCATTGGTGCCAAGGGTGTGGCCGAGTCGCCCCACGTGGGCAGCATCCCCACCTTCACCAGCGCCATGGTGGACGCGTTTGCGCACCTGGGCGTGACGCACTTCAACATGCCCCACACCTCGTATCGCGTGTGGCAGCAGCTCAAGGCTTGCGGCCTGGTTAGTTAGTTTTTCCTGGGGCATGCGCTGCGGTGCATGCCCCCTTTTGGTTTGCAAGGATTTGATATGGAAGTTGTTCTCGACAAGACCTACCCGGTGGCCGCCGGAGTGGATGCCGCCTGGGTGATCCTGGCCAATATGCACGAGCTCGCCACCTGCATGCCGGGCGCGCAGATTACCGAAGACATTGACGCCACGCACTTCAAGGGCGCGGTCAAGGTCAAGGTCGGCCCGGCCGTGGCGGCCTTTGCCGGCACCATCGAAATTTTGGCGCTGGACCCGGCTACCCGCACGCTCAAGATGATGGGCAAGGGGGCCGACAAGGGCGGCTCTTCAGCCTCCATGGCGTTGACTGCGAATCTGGTGGAGGCCGAGAACGGCATGAGCAGCCTGGTGGGCCATGCCGAGGTCATCGTCAACGGCAAGTTCGCGCAGTTTGGCGGGCGCATGATGACCTCGGTGTCCGACATGATCCTGCTGCAGTTCGCCGATGTGTTCTCGCAAAAGGCGGCGGTGCAACAGGCGGCCATGGCGCCGGTGGAAGTGGTGTCAGTGGCGTCCGATGCGGCTGCAGATGCAGCGCCTGCTGTCGCAAGCGCTGCCGCACCGCAGGCCGCACGCGCAACACCCGTCGCACCCATAGTCGCCAAGGAATTCAATGCCCTGGCCTTTGCCTGGCTGATGCTCAAGAATTTCTTTGCTGGCCTGTTTGGCCGCAAGGCCTGAGTCCGGACGCGCCATGGTTGAACCGCAAGCGCTGAGACCCGAGACCAGCAGTGCGCCGCAAACGCCAGAGGGCCTGCGCGAGCAGCTCTTCAGGGCCGGCTACATCGCCGACGAAGA
Source organism: uncultured beta proteobacterium (assembly GCA_903886275.1). Classification (GTDB taxonomy): domain Bacteria; phylum Pseudomonadota; class Gammaproteobacteria; order Burkholderiales; family Burkholderiaceae_C; genus Allorhodoferax. The sequence goes on from CAISLN010000081.1 coordinate 51,663, forward strand.
CCTGGCCAGCCTGGTCTGGATGGGCCTGGCGCTGGAGCGTCCGCTGCTGCTCGAAGGCGAGGCCGGCGTCGGCAAGACGGCCATTGCCGCTGCCTGCGCCCGCGCCCTGAACCGCCCGCTGCTGCGCCTGCAATGCTACGAAGGGCTGGACCTGGGCCAGGCCGTCTACGAATGGAACTACAGCCGCCAGTTGCTGGAGATCCGCCTGGCCGAGGCCGGTCAGGGTGACAGCGCCGCGCTGCGCGACAACCTTTTTTCCGAGGCCTTTTTGCTGCAGCGTCCGTTGCTCCAGGCGATCCGTTGCGAGCAGCCCTGCGTGCTGCTGATCGACGAGATCGACCGGGCCGACGAGGCCTTTGAGGCCTTTCTGCTGGAGATGCTGTCCGAGTACCAGGTCACCGTGCCCGAGCTCGGCACGCTGCAGGCACGCAGCAAACCGCTGGTGGTGCTCACCAGCAATGGCACGCGCGACCTGTCGGACGCGCTGCGCCGGCGCTGCCTGTTCCATTACCTGGACTTCCCCACGCTGGCACGCGAGACGCAAATTGTGCGCAGCCTGGTGCCCGAGGCGGCCAGCCGGCTGGTGGAAGAGGCGGTGGCCTTTGTGCAGCGCCTGCGCAAGCAGGACCTGGAAAAAAAACCCGGTGTGGCCGAGACGCTGGACTGGGTACGCGTGCTGTTCAAGCTCGGTCACAACGGCCTGCCGGTGGACCCGCAGTTGCTCTTGCCGTCGCTTGCGGCCCTGCTCAAGACCCGCACCGACCGCTGGCAGGTGACCTCCGACACCGTGGCCAAGCTGCAGAGTGGCCCGCGCATTGCGCAGGATGTCGGTGTGGCCGGGGCCATGAAGTAAAGACGTTTGAGGGTGAGCACCATGGAGCAGACCAGCGTCCCGGCGGCCACCGACCCGCGTGAGCAGCTCGGTGCATTTGCGCATTACCTGCGCGGCCACGGCTTTGCTCTGGGCTATGCCGAGGTGGAGTTGATGGCGCGCGCCGCCGCTGCCCTGCCAGCTCAGCAATGGCCGCGTCTGGAGGCTCTGTGGCGTTCCATCGCTTCTGGCAGCCAGACCCAATGGACGCGCTATACCGCGCTGCACCAGGCCTTCTGGTTTCCCCACAAGGTGCGCGCCAGCACACGCAGCTCGGGCCTGACGCAAAAGTCCCGCTCGCTGGCCGAGGTGGTGGCGCAAATGCACAAGGACATGGCCAGCACGCCACCGGGTGCGGCCAAGCCCACCATCGGCGTGGCGGACCAGGCTGGCTCCGGTGCTGTGGATGCGCCCGACGCGTCCCCCAAGGCCCAGGGTGGCGCCAGCCGCTTAAGCCCGCAAGACAGCCGCGATTTTGCCGACTGGTTGCCCGGCGACATGGACCGCTTTGAGCCACTGGTGGAGGCCTTCAAGCGTCGCCTGCGCGCCAAGCTGATGCGCCGCCTGCAAGACCACCCCGAGCGCGGTGCCATCCATTTGCGCCGCTCGCTGCGCCAGGCGCTTTCCACCGGTGGCGAGCTGGTGCAACTGCACCATGTGCGGCGCAAGCGGCGCCTGCCCAAAGTGGTGGTGCTGGTGGATGTGAGCCGCTCCATGGAGACCCACGCCCAGTTCTTTTTGCGCCTGGGCCGCGCCCTGGTCGAGGTGATGGACGCGCGCGCCTTTGTGTTTCACACCCGCTTGGCCGAGGTGACGCCGCTGATGCGCACGCGCAGCAAGCGCCTGCAAGAAAAGGTGCACGCGGTGAGCTTTGGTTTTGGCGGCGGCACGCGCATTGCACATTGCCTGGGCGAGGCGCTCGATGTGCACCTGGGCCGGTCGCTCAAAAGCGGCGACATCTTCATGGTGCTCAGCGACGGCTACGACACCGACGCCCCCGAAGACTTATGCGCGGTGCTGGCAAGGGTGAAGGCGAGGGGCGCGCGCATCTGCTGGCTGCACCCCACAGTGGAGCGGCCGCAGTCCGAAGCCATGCGCCTGGCCGCACCGCATGTGACGCACTTCATGCCGGTGCACAACCTGGCCAGCCTGTCACGTCTGCCGGAACTCCTGGCTTGACCGTCATGCCCGCCTACCCTCGTCATGCCCGCGCAGGCGGGAACCCAGCACCACCACACAACAATTTTTGGAGAACGTTTATGGGATGTCAGTTCAAACAGGGCGGCGGTTTGTATGCCCGTCTGCGTGTCGGCGCCTTGCTGCTGGCCGCCGGCGAAGGCCAGCGCATGGGCGGTGTCGCCAAGTCGCTGATCCGCTTGCAAGGCGTGCCGCTGATCAACCGCCAACTGATTGCACTCAGCGGCGCCGGTGTCGATGAGGTGGTGGTGGTGACCGGCCACGCGCGCGATGCGGTGGAGGCAGCGGTGGCGGGATTCCCGGTCACGCTGGCGCACAACGCCAACTACAAGGACGGGCAACAGGGCTCGGTGCGCGTAGGGCTGGAACAGTTGGGTGCCAAATGCGACGCGGTGCTGGTGCTGCTGGCGGATCAGCCGCTCATAGGCGCGGCCGATCTCACCGAGCTGATAGCCGCCTTCAAGAAGCGCGGCCAGGGCCATGTGCTGGTGCCCATGGTGCAGGGCCAGCGCGGCAACCCCATCGTGATGGACGAGGTGGCGCGCGCGCAAATACAGGCCAGCGGCACCAACCTGGCCTGCCGCCACCTGATCGATCGCAACCCGGAACTGGTGTGCCTGTTTGAGACCACCAACACCCGCTTTGTCACCGACCTCGATACGCCAGAAGATATGGCGGCGCTGGCCCTGCGCACCGGTTGGAAGCTGGAACTGCCGCAGGCTGAACTGACGCAGGCCGGGGCTGTGGCGTGAGCGCCGCCACACCAAGCTCCAGCATCGCCACTGCCACCACCGGCCTGCTGCAGGCGCATTGGCCGGTGCCCATGGCCACGCACCGCTTTGCGCAGGCGGCCGATGTCAACGCGGTATTGGCCCGCGTCTTCACGCTGATGCGCGCCACCGACCCAAACCACAAGAGCGACAACCGCTTTTACGCCAGCAGCGACGACCTGTTGCAGCGCGTGGAGTTGCCGGAGTTTTCCGCCCTGATCTCCTTCATTGCACAGGCTCTGCAAAGCACGGTGAAGCAGGCCAATGCCGGCGTCTGGCCGCAGGGCCGCCACGGCCTGCAACTCGAACTCACCGGGGTCTGGTTCCAGATCCAGAACGGCGCCGCCTTTCATGACCTCCACAGCCACGGCAACTGCTCCTGGTCGGGCGTGTACTACCTGCAGATCGATCCAATGGAGGAGCGCGTGCAGCATGCGGACTTGGGCGCGCTCAACGGCGCCACGCGCTTTTACAGCCCCATGCATCCGCTCTTGGGCGGCGCCTACATGGACATGGGAAACACCTGGCTGCAGCAGGCCACGCTGGATGTGAGCCCGGCCGAGGGCGAGCTGGTTCTGTTTCCGGCGTTTTTGCAGCACAAGGCCATGCCCTATAGCGGCACCAAGGACCGCATCGTTGTGTCCTTCAACGCACAGATACACGGTGCCGGCGGCGACCGGGTGTTTGGCTATGCGGCCAAGTAAGGCAATGGTAGCGAGGCCAGCCCTTGCAGGCTGATGTGCACCCAAGCACACCTGAGCGCAGCCCTTGTGACAAGAAATGTGACGACTTCATTTTCTTCTCCAACGCCATGTTCTGGTGTGTAATCTTGTGCAAATAAGGCGTACCGATGGACCGCAAATACACACACAAGCATGGGGGGACTGCGCTTGCACTTTCCTACCGCAGGGCAGGTATTCTTGACGCTGTGGTGATTTTTCAGCTGATTCAAGAGGGAGCAGAGGCCGGGTCGTTTTCTGACGCGTTCATTCAACGCACCGGAAGCGTCCAATTGCTGGTCTACATTTTGCGCAGTGTGGCGCGGCAACGCTTTCAATCCCACAAGGCCAAGGCACCATTTGAATGGCTGATCATTTCCAAGGCCGATGGAGAAGAGGTCGGCTTCTTAAAGCTCAGCAAGGGCCTTGGCGCCAGCAAGGACAGCAACCTTGAACTGATTGCCATCTACCCCGAGCACCGCAACCAAGGCATAGGCAATGCGGTCTTGGACCACCTGCATGCGCAGGTTCCCATGGGCGGCCAACTCTACGTTCACTGCACCAAATTCGCCAGAGCCATGCAGCACATTTTGAAAAGGCGCGGCCTTAAGCGCAACGTGAAGTTTGGCGTGCCCAACCTGGAAGAGTACCAATCCCATTGCGCCAAACCGCCTTGAGGCGCAGCGCTTCACGCCGACCTGAGCTGCCCTGCCCGCTAAGGCTTGGCACCAAACAGTTCCTTCAACCGGTCCAGCAAATCCAGATCGATCGTGCGGGTGGCGCTGTTGCCCTGGAACTCGTCATACATCCAGTCGCCCTGCACCTGTGACACGCCGCTGGGTTGCGCCATGGTCGCCATGGGTTTGCCCTTGAGCGCCACGGCCATGAAGTCGTTCCAAATCGGCAGCGCCAGGGTGGCGCCGAACTCGCGTCCGCCTAGGGACTGCGGCTCGTCATAGCCCATCCAGGCCACAGCGGTGGTGGCGCCGCTGAAGCCGGCAAACCAGCCATCCACCGCATCGCTGCTGGTGCCGGTCTTGCCGGCCAGGTCGCTGCGGCCCAGCTTCTGCAGCGAGCCAGCGGTGCCGCTGACCGCCACCTCGTGCAACAGGCTGCTGGTGACAAAGGCGTTGCGCGCATCGAGCACGCGGTCGGCCTCCTGCCCCACCGCCACCGTCTTGGCCTCAAACAAAATGGCGCCGCGCCCGTCCACCACCTTTTGAATCAGGTAGGGCGTGATCTGGAAACCGCCGTTGGCAAACACCGAGTAGGCGCCGGCCATTTGCAGCGGCGTCACAGCTCCGGTGCCCAGGGCCAGCGTGTAGTTGACCGGATGCTTGGCAGGGTCGAGCCCGAAGCGGGGCAAAAAGTCGTGGGCGTATTGCGGCGTGATGGCGCGCAGCAGGCGCACTGCGGCCACGTTCTTGGACTGGGCCAGCGCACGGCGCAGGGTGATTGCGCCCTCGTACACATCATCATCGTTTTGCGGCGTCCAGGGCTGGCCACCGGTCTCGGCCGCACTCAGCGTCAACGGTTCGTCGTTGACCTGGGTGGCGGGCGAGTAGCCTTTTTCCAGCGCAGCGGAATAGATAAAGGGCTTCATGGACGAACCGGGCTGGCGCCAGGCCTGGGTCACATGGTTGAAGGGGCTGGCGCTGAAATCAAAGCCGCCCACCAGCGCGCGGTAGGCGCCGGTCTGGTTGTTGAGCGCCACGAAGGCGGCGCCCACATCGGGCAACTGGGCGATGTTCCAACGGCCCTTGGCATCTTGCAGCAGACGGATCACTGCGCCCGGCCTGATCCTCAGATTCTCAGAGGCCTTGGGCGACAAGGCTGCTGCGGCCCAGCGCAGGCCCTCTGCGCCCAACACCACTTCGTCGCCATTGGACAACTGCGCATGCACGCTTTGCGGCGCCGCCGAGAGCACCACAGCGGCCAGCATTTTGTCGCTGGCCGAGTGCTGCTGCAGCGTGGCCTCTATGAGTTTTTGCCGCTCCAACGGGTTGGCCGGCAGCACCACCTGTTCCTCGGGGCCGCGGTAGCCGTGGCGCTGATCGTAGGCCAGCACATTGCGGCGCAGCGCCTCGTAAGCGGCCTCCTGCTCGGCATTGACCAGGGTGGTGGTGACGCTGATGCCACGGGTGTAGGCCTCTTCCTTGAACTGGGCCACCATGGCAATGCGCACCATCTCGGCCACATACTGGGCGTGGGTACTGTAGCTCTGTCCATCGGTGCGCACGTGCAGGTCTTCTTTCTTGGCCTGCAGCAATTGGGCCTCGGTGATATAGCCCAGGTCGTGCATGCGCTTCAAGACCAGAAACTGGCGCGCCTGCGCGCGCTTGGGGTTGGACACCGGATTGACGGTGCTGGGTGCCTGCGGCAGGCCGGCCAACATGGCGGCCTGGCCAATGCTCAGGTCTTTGAGCGGTTTGCCAAAGTAGATGCGCGCAGCCGCGCTAAAGCCATAGGCGCGCTGACCCAGGTAGACCTGGTTCATGTAGAGCTCCAGGATCTGGTCCTTGGACAGGGCCGCCTCAATCTTGTAGGCCAGCATCACCTCGGTGATCTTGCGCGAAAAAACTTTTTCACGGGTCAGGAAAAAGTCGCGTGCCACCTGCATGGTGATGGTGGAGGCGCCCTGCTTGAGGCCGCCGGTGAGGTCGGCAATCAAGGCCCTTGCCACGCCCTTGAAGTCCACACCGCCATGCTCGTAAAAGCGCGAATCTTCAATCGCCAGCAGGGCCTGCTTTTGCACCAGCGGTATGTCCTTGATGGAAATGAACGCGCGCCGCTCCTGACCGAACTCGCCGATCAGCACCCCTTCGCTGCTGTACACGCGCAAAGGAATTTTGGGCCGGTAGTCGGTCAGCGCGTCCAGGCTGGGCAGGTCCAGCGGCGTGGCGGCAAAGGCCGGGGACAGCAAGGCCAGCGAAAGCAGGCAGCGGTTGAGCAGGGCGCGAGTGGAGAGGATCAAGGTGATGGATGCCTGCGCAGGCTCGGGGCCTGACGCTGTGCGTGGGTCGGATGACGGACGCCCATTATCGCCAGAGCTGCCAACGCTGCACGCGCCCGCACCATGCAAACGTAAATTTGCGTTCCACCCTGCTGCGCGGCCGCCCTTTACGCCAAGGGCACAGGGTGTTCATCGCACCGTCATCTGGCGGTGGCATTATTTGCGCCTTCAAGCCCACCATTGACTCCAAAGCAAACCATGTCCACCGAAGAGCGGTCCACGCACCAAGCATCCAACAACGCACTGGCCAAAGGCCTGCCCGCGCAAGCAGAACTGCTGCCGGCGCTGGTGGCCAGGGTTTATGCAGAGGCCACACCTGCGATGCGCGGGCGTTTGCTGGAGCAGTTGCTCAAGCCCCTGGGCCTGCTGTCGCTGGTGGCCGTGGCCAACGGACTGTTTGCCAAACTCACCATGGGCGAGGGCTGGGCCCTGCGCAAGATCAGCCTCGAAGACGCCAACCGGGTCGATGCCAGCGATGTGATTGCGCTGGTCCACCATGTGCAACAGGTCAGTGTGCAGGCGGTAGAAAGCCTGTCCAAGGTCATCACTGGCTCACCGGTTTTGGCCAGCAGCGCAGCCGCCGCCATGCTGCTCGCCATGCTCGCCACACAGAACCGCAATCGCGCCCCTGTGCTGGGCAACGACTTCGATCCCTTCGCATAAAAAGGACGCGCAAGGCGCCGCATTGACGCGCAAAAACGCGCGTTTCACACGCACGTTCGCGATTAGCAGATAATCCGTGCCGACGCGCAAACGAAACGGCTGGGTATTTGCGTCTGCCCCTTCAAGATAGCCGCATAAACCAAAAAGGAAATTCATCATGGCAACTGCAAAGAAAGTAGCACCCAAGGCTGCAACAAAAATCGTTACGGCAGCTCCCGCTAAAGCGGTGAAAACCATCGCCAAAAAGCCCGCCGCCAAGCCGGTTGCAAAGGCCGCTCCAAAAGCTGCTCCCCTGTCCAAGGCTGCCAAGGCGATCACCAAGATCAACGCCAGCCTGGTCAAGCTCAACGAGCGCAAGGCCAAGATCAGCGCTGACATCACAGCCCTGAAAGACCAACGCACTGCACTCAAGGCAGCTCCTGTTGCTGTTGCTGTTGCGGCCCCCGTTGCTGCTGCACCGGCCAAGGCTGTGAAGGCTGTGAAGAAGGTTGCCAAGGCCAAGTAATTTGCCTTGTGCACAGCCGCGCAAGCGGCTTGCAACGCGAGCCAAGGGCTCGCACCCCAAAGCCCCCGGCGTTCAAACTCCGGGGGCTTTTTCGTTGCGCTGCGCAGGCGCCAGCCATTGCAGCAACTGCGCTTGCACCGGCGCGCTGGACAGCAGCGCCAGATGCCCGGTGCGGTAAAAAATCGCCTGCCGTGTGGCACCGAATGAAAGCTCTCGCGCTGCGTTGTCGTGCTGTCCCAATGCGCTGTGCAAGGGCACCAAACCATCGCCCAACAGACGCAAGGACAGGCGGCTACGATGGGCCGCCAGGCAGGCGGCAATGGCATAGCAGTCCACTCCCTGGGGCAACTGCGGCTCGGCGCCATCGGCAAAGCGCTCGCGCCCATCGCGGATATGGCCAAAGCGCAGGTCGGTAATGCCGGCGCTGCGCAGGCGGGCCAGCGCCGCAAAGGGCGCGCTGTAAGGGGTTCTGCCCAACAGCGCATGCAGCCAGTGGCCGGCGCGCTCCAGCGGTGCGCCCTGGTGCGGCGTGCCCAAAAAAACCATTTGCCGCAGCGCGCCACGCCAAGGCATGGACTGCTGTTCGGCCACAGCCACGGCGCTGCGCGCCACCAGTCCACCCATGCTGTGGCCCATCAGCACCAACCGCTCCCAGGGCATGGGCCAGCGCTGCTGCAAGGCATGCAGCGCGGCCGCAAGCTGGCCACCGTTGTCGGCAATAGGCAGACCGGTGTTGTAGCGCACATAGACCAAGCTGGCATCCATGGCATCGGCCAGCGCCTGCGCGTGGTTCACGCTGCGCCCATGCTGCTGGGTGGACCACTGCAACTCGTTCATGCACAGGCCGTGCAGCACCAGCAGCAGCCGGGGTTTGGCTTCGGACAGTGGCTGCTGCGAATCGAGTGCCCGGCCATCCATCCACAGCGCCATGGGGGTGGCCAGTGGATTGCCTTGGGCCTGCAAGCGGTCGCCCAGCACGCCATTGAGTGCGGCCAAGGCGGCCGCGCGTTGCGGACTCTCCGACACAGCGCTTGGGTCCTGCAGCGCCTCCCACTGCGCCAATGCCAGCTCGGTGCTGCGCCCAACCCAGCCGGTGACTTCTTCAATGCTGCGATAGACCAGGCCGGTGATGCCGCCGGTGCGTCCCTGCTTGAGCGGCAGTCCCATTCCATTGAGGACAGCAGCATGCACGCCCTCTGCCAGCCGCGTCAGGCCACGCGTTGCGTCGCCTAGCAAGCGCGCCGTGGCGAGCAGATCACCGGGCTGCAGGTGGACATTGCGGCGCGGCTTGGATGGCATGAAGGCCCTTGCCGCATCAGATGGGCTTGACGAACAGCCCTATGGTCAGGGCAACGCCAATGGCCACGATCACCAGACGCAGCACGCGCTCGTTGACACGGTGCAGCGCCCAAGAACCCATCAACCCACCGATGATGGCGCCCGCACCCAACACCGCAGCGGCCAGCCAATGCACATCGGGCGAGGTCACAAATAGCAGCACGGCGGCCGCGTTCATGACGCCGCCCAATGCGTTCTTGGTGGCGCCAGCACCGCGCGTGGGCAGCCCGGCCATGGTCAATGCGGCCATCATCAAAAACCCGATACCGCCGCCAAAGTAGCCGCCATAAATGGCAATGCAAAACTGCGCCAGTCCGGCCCCCACCGCCCCCAGGTGCACGGTGGATGCATTGCTCTTGCGCACAAAGCTGCCCCAGCAAAAGACCAACGTGGCAAACAACACCAGCCAGGGTACCAACTGGGCAAACAGGGTGGACGGTGTGTTGAGCAGCAGCAGTCCGCCTAAAGCGCCACCCGCTACGCTGACGATGAGCAGGGCGCGAAACGACAACTTGCCGGCCCCTGTGACCAGCTTGCGCCCGGCATAGCCCGAGGTGAGCTGGCCCGGAAACAAGGCCACCGTGGAGGTGATGTTGGCGGCCAGCGGCGACATGCCCGAAAAGATGAGCACGGGCAGGGTGATGAACGAGCCGCCACCGGCCAGCGCGTTCTGTAAACCGGCCCAGATGCCGGCGATAAAGATCAATGCGGTCAACATGTTTACTCCTGAATTCGGCGCGCCTGCGTCGAGGGGACCGACTACAGCGGCGCCCGGTTTGGGTGGCCCTTGCTCGGGCCTTGGGTTGACGTCAGTTGCCGACTTCCAGGGACAAGTCGTCTTCGGGTATTGGATCCGCCAATTCGGAGTCCCGGCTTGGACCATTCGACTGTATGGTCACCGAATCATAGCGACCGGTGCCTTCAAAGTAATCGGCCCAACGCTGGGCTATGGCTTCGGATGGCTGCCATGGGCCCCAATCAATGTGGCGTTTTCGGATCCCGTTTTGGGTATCCATAACTTTGGTGACGACGCGGTGCATGCGTCTGATCTTAACGGCGCCAGCACCTGCTTGCTCACCAAAACGCACACCATTTTTAGATTCCCATGGCCTTCAGCGCAAGCCCCAACACAGCCACCTTCAGTGAGCCAATTTCAGGGCAGCACCTTCATGGTCTCGCCCATGCTTTGCAGCGGGCCCAGCGGGTTGGTGCGCTGGTCCGTGGACTCTATGTGGGGCTGTCCGGTCCACTGTTTGTAAACCACCCGCTCATCAATCACCACGATCAGTGCCGAGAATTTCCAGCCGGTGGTCACGGTGTGGCGTTTGAAGTTGAGGAAATCGAGAAAGAAATTGCCCACGCGTTTTTGCTCGATCTTGCTGGGCTCCATCAGATAGCCGACGCAAGCCTGCTGCGCGCGCATGCAGTCCGCAATGCCCCTGGGTATGCTGGCCTCTCCCTGCAGTGGCGAGGGCAACACCGCGCTCACCACCTGGGCCTGGTTCAACACCTGCATATTGGGCGTCTTGTAGGGGTCAAAGCCCAGCTTGCGCACGGCGGCCATGTCGCTGACATAGGGGCTGATCTGGTCATAGCTACTCCTTGCGCTATCGAAGTCAGGCCAGGGCGTGCGGATGTCCTGCTTGGCTTCAGGCAGCATGACGCTACAGGCGCACAGCGCGCTGGTCGAGAGGAGCAGTAGAAAGGCCTTCATGGTGCGTTCACAGTGAGCACCAGTTTAGCCATTGTGCAGGGGTCTGGCACCACGATACTGTCAACACAGAGCCCAAGCGCTATGGCGCAGCCGGCCCGGCTCGCACAGTGAGCCCGTTCCTGATGGACTCAAGGCGCTCCTTCCAGGCGCGCCGCTCTTCGGCCCCGCGTCCGCGCAACACCCGAAAAATGCGCAGCTCGGGATCCTGCTCGGTCCAGTAGTCATCGCGCACACCCACCTGCAAGTCTTCCCCCATGGACGCGATGCTGGCGCCCTGCAGGGTGCTGTGCAGGGCGCGCTTGTCCGATTGCAGGGTGATGCGCCCGTCTGCTGCCAGGTCCACAAACCACAGGACCAAGCCCTTGGCGTCGGCCTGCCACGCGCTGTGCTGGCCTTGAAAACCAGCGGTCCTGCGCAACTGGGCGATTTGTGCTGCGCTGGCCGCCTCGCAGTCGGCCTGCGAAGGCGGGGCATTGGCCGGCGTTGCCAACTGGGCGATCAGTTCGGCATGCCGCTGCGTCTGCGCGGCCTCGTCTTGCGCGCGCATTTGTGCCACGCGCTCGCGCTCCATGCGCTGCTCCAGCTTGTCTATCCAATGGCGCACCTGACGGTAAAAGGCAAAAAAATCCGCCGCCACGGCCGTGTTCACCTGTTGAATGGTGAGCCCCGCTTCGTCGGCACCTTGCAGGATTATTTCGCAGTAGCCGGTGCGCACCGGCACCGATTGATCGGCCATGCGCTGGATGCTTTCACGCACCTCGGCCCGAAAACCCAAGGCGGAAAACGTGCATTGGGCGCGCCCAACCTGGCTTGGCTTGGAGCCCGCACCTGCCGATGTCAGAATCCCGCGCGCGCATTGCACGTGAACCTCCTTCTGCGTGCGCAAAAACTGTATAGAGAATTTTTGCGCCACGAAGTGCAGGCCGCCGGGCACCTGAAACACCTTGGTGCGCTGCGAACGCAGGTACATTTCAAAAAATAACAGGCCCAGGGACACCAGAATGGCGAAGGTGCCCACGGCGAAATAGAGCGCCCTCATGCATTCAAGCCGGTGCGAAGCAAGGTGTCGGTAAAGCGGCGGGCTTAGGGCACGGCGGCCAACTTAGCGCCGGCCAGGGCTTGCAGGCCAGAGGGGCTGAGCTTGGCGCTGCCCGCCTCTTGGAACACCGCCTCTGCGACCTTCTGCGCCAGCAGCAGCGAAACTTTTTCCCCAGGCGTGCCGCATTCGGCCGAGAACAGGGCCTGTTTGCCGGACATGAACTGGAAGGCCGCCACCGCAGACCAGTTGGCTCCCATGCCGGCCTTCAAGCGGGAGAGCGACTCCTCTACGCCCTGCCCTGCGGCAATGGCCAGCACCAGGTCCGCGCACAGGCGCGTCTTGGGCAGGAGGTCGGGCGCAAGTGCTTTTTGTTGGGCCAGCTTGACTGACAGGGCTTTACCGAGGAGGTGGGATTTGCTGATGGCCATGCCCCGAGTATGGCGCTTAAAAAACCCCTATGCGGCGTGTGCAGCCAGTTGTGCGCGCAGGCTGGCGTTCTCGGCCTCCAACTCGGCGATGCGGGCCTTGAGCGCTTGCATGCTGTCGGGCGCAGGGGCCTCACCCTCTTCGGCCTTGACGCGCTTCTTGCTGTCGCGCACACGCTTGGCGGCCTGGCGCAACTCCTCGGTGCCACCCTGGGCGGCGGCGATTTGTTCCTGCTCAGGCAGCGTGGACAGGGCGGCTGCGGCATTGATGGAGAGTGCACCGGACTTCACCGCTGCAACCACCTCGGGCGCGGCCTGCTTCTGAATTTTTTCGATCATCACCACCTGGCTGTTGCTCAGGCGCGCGACCTTGGCAATGTCCTCGCGCGTGCTCAGCGCCTGCTCGGCCGCTGGCGCATTGCTGGGTGCAGCAGCGTCTGGCGTCACCAGCGTGGTGCCGGGTTCAGCGGCAGCGGCCGCTTGGCGCTTGCGCTCGCCCTGGATCTCACGCTTGCGCAACGCCAGCACGCCGCGCTGGAAGTCCGACACGCTGCGCCGCCCCAGATGCTGGTCGATCATCCACAGGTGCACATCGTCGATGGTCTTGAACTGGCTGCTCTGCAGGGTGTTGAAGGGGATGTTGTGCTGCTGGCAAATTCCATAGCGATTGTGGCCATCCACCAGCACCTCGCCCCACAGCACCAGGGCGTCGCGGCAACCCTCGGCCAGCAGGCTGCGCTCCAGCGCCTCATGCTCATCGGGGGTCAATGGATCGATATAGGCCTTGAGTTCTTCATTGACAACGATGTTCATAAGTGGGGGTGTGCAGACAAAGGGCGTGATTGTAGGGCCAGCATGCGACCCAAATGCGCGGCAATGGCCTTGGCCCGCAGGCGCTCAGGCAATATTTGCCTTGGTTTAGCGCGCCGCCTCGGCCGCGATGTGGCCGGCCAACGAGGCCACGAACGAGCGCAAGCCCGTCATGCTCGAAAGTTCTGTATATGCGCCATCCGTCACTGCAGTCCTTGGCGTGGCGATCACCGAAGCAGCGCTGTAAAGCTGTTCCTTGGCGAGCTTCTTGCAAAGAATATCGTAGCGCTTGAGATACGAGGCGCCGATGAACTCTTTGAACACAGGAAAGTGCGTCGATTTATCTTTCACCTGCGCCCTCGATCCTGGAGCATCTTCGACCACCATCAACCAGCCCACAAAAGGCCGCTCCTGTTCGCCAAACGCTCCTTCGCGATAGGCGGTCCACAAATCATGAGAAGTACCGATGGCTTCTTCGGTCCGGTTGTTGAAATTGTTACCGAAGGATGGACCCACGTGGCTTTTGAATTCGACTGCTGCTATTCAGCGCCCTTTGTCAATCACCAGTAAATCCCACAACTTGGTCGGGCGGAAGTAGCCCGGCAAGGTCAGTACCGCCCTGTGCTGATGTACTGCCGCGTGGGGCAGTCCGTTGGCCTTGACCAGATCGACAACCAGGCTCGAAAAAGCATCCATATTTTTGCCCCCGGTCACCCCTGCGCGTTCGCCTTGGTCGGCCTTGCCGGAGTCCTTCTGCTTTTGTCTGGCGTCGTCCCTGGTTTGCCAAAACGCCTTGATCGCGTCACAAGCCTTGTTTTCGTAGTCGCAGAGATTCAATGGCACAGGCAATCCTTTGTTTTAGTTTATTGACTCGCTGGCGAGCATATCTGCCTCTGCGCAGGACAAACCATATAGTTCGTACGCTGCCGCGTCGCACTCAGCCATATTCAAGACGATGGCCGCTTGGGTGAGTCTGGCCCGCATGGATTTCGGAACCTCACTCCACAACGGAAGACGGATGCGCCGCAGATACTGGGCTTGGAAACGAAGAAACCCCCCGCGCATCGCCGTCGAATAGGCGGCCACGAACTGGCGGGCCACGCTCGACAACAAAACGGCCTGTAAGGCCCGCAAGTCCCAATCTTCAGACACCACAAAATAGAGGTTGTGATGCGGATACAGCTTTCCCTCCTCGAAGACAACATGGGCCGATCCCTTGATGTCCGGTATCAGTAATTTGGGACGGGCCGCCAGCGAAGGTGTTATGCGGTCGATCGTGCGATACCAATTCGCAGGAGACTTCTGCGCAACGTGCCGGCCGGCGATGGCATCGCGATGCAGCTCCAGGTGCGCCCTGAGCTTGGGATACTCGGACAGATCGGCGAGCTTGCCATCGTCCTCGAACGGGTTGATCACACCAAGACCGGTCCACCGAACGACACCGCTCGCGATGTCCTTGGTGGTGACGAGGGCTAGCTTGCGCGAGGGTTCCACATCGAGCAAGGCCATGGGAGCGATATATGCCTTATCGGCCCCCGTCGCCACGCCTATGCCTACTTTGCAGCCTGCATCTTCCATCGTCGGGAAGCGCGCCTCCAAACGGCGCAGCAGCGCGCGCTTTCCCGAAGAACTCAAAATCCACGGCTCGGAACCGGAGCCCGCACGCTCTACCAAGGAGATGCCTTGTGCCGGATCTTCCTCTCCGGCGCGCAAGGTATTGGCCAGGGTAACGAGCTTTTTCACATCGATGTCGGGGCGCACCGCCACCATGGTTGGACCGCCCTTGGCCCGCTCGATGAGCGTGATGGCAGGATAGGCCAGCACCTCAGAATCGAACGCAGGGGAGTCCACCATATCCACATAGGCGCGCAGATGGAAACCTTCAGCAATCATCGCGCGCAGTGGGCCGCCATATTTGTTTTTGGTCCAGCGATCGGCGCAAATAAAAACCAATTGGCCGCCATCTGCAAGAAGCGAAAGCGAGCGCTCGATAAACGGAATGTAGAGGTCGGCCCTGTCATACAGGGTTGCATAGAGCTTGCGGTAGAGGGCCAAGAGGGCCGATGGGATCATTTCCTGGCGCACATACGGAGGATTGCCCACGACAAAATTGAAATGCCCTGGCATCGGCTGCAACAAAAAATCACCTGATACCAGCCATGCCGACACCAGCCGCGAGCGCTCGGGCTCTGAGAACCCATACTCGCCGAGCATTGCAGCGAGCTTGCGTTGTGTTGCTTCGAATGTGCTTTGGTGCAGCTCGACTGCCCGGATGCAATCGGCCAAATCCACCTTTTCGTCGGATGCCTGGTAGGCCAACAACAACCTTTTTACCGCAGCCAGAAGGAACTCGCCACCACCGAAGGAGGGCTCCAGCAGCCGCATCCGATGGAGCGGTTTGCCTTGCACATATCCAGCCAAGTCGAGCATAAAATTGACGACCTCTCGCTTGGTGTAGATCGCACCGCGCTCCTCGGAGCCCGAATCATAGGCGAGCCTGTCCACGGCTTCTGCGACAGGGCAAAAGCCTTCAAGAGAAGGTTGATCGATGAGAATTGCGCGGGACAAGCCTTAATTATCGGCCCATCGGCTGCCTCGTTGCCTTTTCAGTTCGCACCATCCCGCACTGCCTCTCAGGCCACCGTGGCCCGGATGCAATCGGCCAACGGCAACTCGCATGGGCTACTGTGACGCCGAAGAAGGAGCAATGCGCGTACCGGTCTGAGCCAACTCGCCACGCATGAACAGGCTTAGCCCAAGGCGTCGCCGTGAACCCCGGGTTGGTTCACCATGCCATGGCCTTGCGCACCGAGCAGCCGCAGGGCCTCTTCAAAGTCAAAGCCGTTGATCGCCTCCTCCAACTCGGTGGCCTGCGGCACCAGCGCACGCAGGCTCTGGGCATGCTCTTGCCAGAGCGCCTGCGCTTCAAAATCGTCCTGCTCCAACATGGCCTGCAGCGTTTGGATGACGGCTTGCATGTGCGCCCGCTTTTCTTGCGACAACTCCAGCGCGGCCTGCTGGGTCGGCTCAGGCAGCAGGCCCTCGGTGGCACGCAGGCCGCTTACCAAAACCTGTAGCCGCTGCTGCGCCGCACAGAGCAGGCGCTCCAACTCCTGGGCATCGACAGCGTTGTGCAAGGCCTTCTCCAGCTCCAGGGCGCTCTGGCTCAGGGGCCATGCGCCCAGGCTCGCAGCGAGCCCTTTGAGGGTATGGGCCAGTCGTTCGGCCGTCGCCGCATCGCCATCGCGCAGCGCTTGCTCAATGGCCTGTGCGGACTGCTCCTGCGACTTCACAAACTTTGCCAGCAGGGTCAGATACAAAGAGGCGTTGTGGTTGGCAAAGCCCAGTCCCTGGCCCAGGTCCAGTTCTGCGACGCCACGCAAGGCCTCCAGCAGTTGCGCCTGCTGCGTAGGCGCAGTTGGAAGCGCCGATGCCGCAGGCTCCAATGGGGCGCCCAAGCCCGGGCGCAGCCTGATCCCACTGAGCAGGGCGCGCCACAGCTCTTGCGGGTTGATGGGTTTGCTGACGAAGCCATTCATGCCAGCGGCCAGACAGCGCTCTTTGTCGGACTGCATGGCGTTGGCGGTCATGGCCACCACCGGCAGCATCTCCGCGCTGTAGGTTTCGCGGATCAGACGCGAGGCCGTGACCCCGTCCATCACCGGCATCTGCATGTCCATCAGCACCAGGTCGTAGCCCATGCCCTCGGCCTGGCGGGCATGCACCTGGTGGACTGCGACTTGACCGTTCTCTGCCACATCCACGACCAGGCCTACGCTTCGGAGCAACTCGCAGGCCACCAATTGGTTGATGTCATTGTCTTCAACCAGCAAAATGCGCGCGCCGGCCAATTGCGCCATGGCGGCCTCCAGCGTGCTGTCGTCCTGCGCGTTGCGCACCTTGGCGTCATTGCGTGGCCGGTGCCCCAAGAGCTGCATCATGGTGTTGACCAGCAACGACGCGCTGACCGGCTTGGACAGCACATGCTCCACACCCAGGCTCTGTGCGCCCTTGAGCAGCTCCTCGCGCCTGTGCGCGGTGACCATCAATACAAAGGGACCGGTACGCGGATAGGTTTGGCGCAGTTTGCGTATCGTCTCCAGGCCATCCATGCCGGGCATGAGCCAGTCCATCAGGACAAACTCGAAGGGCGCGCTATGGCCATCGGTATGCTCCAGCGCCTTCAAGGCGGCCAGCCCCGAATCCACATGCGCCGCGACAAAGCCCAACTCAGCCAGGAGCTCGCACAGAACCAGCGCAGCGGCTTCGTTGTCGTCCACCACCAGCACACGGCAGCCGTGCAGGTCCACGCTGGGGCGGGTGATGATTTTTTCGGCCGAGCCAATGCCCAAGCGGGCCGTGAACCAAAAGGTGGAGCCCTTGGCGTATGCACTCTCCACGCCGACCTCGCCGCCCATGCCCTGCGCCAGGCTTTTGCTGATGGCAAGCCCCAGGCCAGTGCCACCGTATTGGCGTGTCGTGGAGCTGTCGGCCTGCTCAAAGCTTTTGAACAAGCGCCCTATTTGCTCTGGCGTCAGGCCTATGCCGGTGTCGCTGACGGCGAAGCGCAACAGCACCTGCGTAGCGCTCGCCTCTTGCACGCCAACGCGGATGCGCAGCTCGCCATGCTCGGTAAATTTGACCGCGTTGTTGGCGTAGTTGATCAGGATTTGCCCTATGCGCAGCGGGTCGCCAATCAGGTTTTTGGGCACCTCGCTGTCAAAGCTGCACAGCAGCTCCAGGCCCTTGGCCTCTGCCTTTTCGCCAACCAGGTTGACGACGTTGTCGATCACCGCCTCCAGCTCAAAAGGCACCGCCTCGATGTCGAGCTTGCCCGATTCGATCTTGGAGAAGTCCAGGATGTCATTGATGATGCGCAGCAGGTGCTCGCCGCTTTGCTTGATTTTTTCCAGGTAGTCCTGGATGCGCGCGGGCATCTCGTTTTTAAGCGCCAAGCCCGACAGGCCAATGATGGCGTTCAAGGGGGTGCGGATTTCATGGCTCATATTGGCCAGGAATTCGCCCTTGGCAAGGTTGGCCGCCTCGGCTTCGGCGCGGGCAGCGCGCAGGGCTGCCTCGTCTTGCGCGCGGCGCACCAGCACCGAGTGAGACATCTGCATCAACCCCGAGCGCAGCAAGCCAATCTGGTCGGGGCTTTCGCTCTGTGAAGCGGTTGCGCTGCTGCGGGCCAGCCGCAAAATCTGACCGGTGGCGGTGCGCTGCTGGGTCACTTCGATGGCGCAGCGCTGGTTGAGGTAGGTGGTGGGTGCGGGTGCTGCTGAGCCGTCACGCCACGCCAGGTCCAGCGCCCGCTGCGGCAACAGGCAAGCAGCACTGATGCTTGCGCAGGACACGCCGGGCGCGATGAGGGCTGCCGCATCGCAGAACTCTTGTACGAAACCAGGGTCCCAGTCGAGCAGCCGACCCTGCGCATCAAACAGGCTGTAGCTGCTCGAAAACCCTGGCTTGTTTTCCATCATGCGGGCGCACCATGCGGCCTGCTGGCTACATCAGGCCCAGCTTTTTGGAAGCCATCGCCGTGCCCAGCACCCTCGCCCTTATTTTGGCGAATGCCGTTTCGCGCGAGGTCGAGACGTCATCGCAAAAAGGCGAAAAGCCACAGTCGTCGGTGGTGCCGAGTTGCGCCAGTGGAATATGGGCGGCGGCCTGCAACACCCTTTCACAAACCTCTTCAGCGGACTCGATATGGGGGTCGTTGACATCGATGACACCCACGTAGGCCCGCTGCCAGGGCTTGAGGTATTTGGCGACTATTTTGAGCGCCCGCTCGGGCTCCTTCTCGCAGGCCATGGCAATGCAAAAGCTGCCGGCCTTGAGTTCAAACAGGCTGGGCAACAACTCGGAGTAGTCCACATCCGCGCTATGGGTCGAGTCGTGGTCCGCACCTGGGCAGGTATGCACGCCGATGTGCCTGCGCTCTTCTGGCGTGAAGCGCGACAGCGCCATATTGTTGAGTTCGATAAAGCTATTCAATAGGCCACCGCTGGGGTCGAGCTTGAGGGACAGGCGGCCTTCGGTGAAATCAATCTGGACCTTGCTCGCACCGGCGGCAAAGCAGCCGCGCATTTCAGTTTCTTGCTCCTTGAGCAGGTCCTCGATAAACACCTCGCGCGGGTAATCCGGCAGACCTTGCGGAGGATAAAAAAGACTCAGGGCCGACACCGACACCACCGCCTGCTTCATGGGCACATGGGCATAGGGCTTGGCAAGGGCCAGGCTGTCTTTGGCGTAGCGTGCAAACTTGAAGGGGCCGCCGGTCAGGCGCGGCAGTTGTCGGATATGCCCATCCAGAAACTTGATGACCACGCCGTCGGGGGCTATGTTGTCGGCCCGCTCTACGGAGTAGGTGGCAAAGCCGTGGGTCTTGCGCTGCTCGCCATCGGAAATCAGCGGTGAGCCGGTGGCTTCGAGTTCCCGCATGGTGTCTTGCACAGCAGCGTCGAACGCGGCCTCCATTTCGGCGGCACCGAGGGTGCCCGCATCGAAGCCCCTGATGGCGGCCGTCAACTGCGCAGTGCGGGGAATGCTGCCAATGGCTTCGGTGGGTAGTTGCGACATGGTGGTCCTGGAGTGGGTGGGATGCCGGCCAAAGCGTGCAAGACCCCTGCGGCTGCATGCGGTGTCGTTCAGGCCGGCCCTACCTTGAACACGGATGCATGCATTCTGGTGGACATCGCGCTGCGACGCAATTTCTCGAAACCTACAGGCGCTATCTTGTTTCGCGCAAATGGCGGCGGCCCACCGCACTTGCGACCAGCGCCAGCCCGGCTTGCGCGGCAGCTTGCGGATCGCTGGCCTGGGTGACGGCGCTGACCACCGCCACACCGTTTACGCCACAGGCCAGCACACCGGCCATGCGCTCCAGCGAGATGCCGCCTATGGCCACCACCGGGTACGGTGCGGCCTGCTGGGTCCACAGGGCCAACTGCTCCAGACCCACGGGCGCATAGGGCATGACCTTGAGCGTGGTGGGGTAGACCGGGCCTATGGCCAGATAAGAAGGCCGGGCCGTCTTGGCGCGTTCGAGCTCAGCTTGCGTGTGGGTGCTCAGACCCAGGCGCAGGCCCGATGCAAGCAGGGCCGCACGGTCCGCATCGCCCAACGCGGCCCAGTCCTCCTGGCCCAGGTGCACACCATAGGCCCCCTCGGCCAGGGCAAGTTGCCAATGGTCGTTGATAAACAACTGGCTGCCTGGATGGGAGCGCGCAGCGGCCACGGCAGTGCGCACCTGTTGCGCGATGTACTGGCGGTCGGTGGACTTGCAGCGCAACTGCAGGGTGCGCACGCCCCATGGCAACAGGCGCTGCACCCCATCGGCATCGGGCAGCACCGGGTAAAAACCCAGATCGGAAATCAGCGGCGCGAAGGCCTGCAGTGGATGGGACATCGAAGGGACTTTCAGGAGGCGTGCCAAAACGGCATGCCCACGGTGGGGGTGGAGGCCTGGGCGGCTGCGCGCTCGGGCATGGGGGTGGACTCGAAGGCGAGGCGCCCGGCCGACACGCCATCGGCAAAGGCGCGCGCCATGCGCACCGGGTCGCCGGCCTGGGCTACGGCGGTGTTGAGCAGCACGGCATCAAAGCCCAGCTCCATCACCTGCGCCGCATGCGAGGGGCGACCCAGTCCGGCATCGACCACCAGCACGGCATCGGGCATCCTGCGGCGCAGGGTCTCCAGCGCATAGGGGTTTTGCACACCACGGCCACTGCCAATCGGCGCGGCCCAGGGCATTACCGCCGCACAGCCCACGCCATGCAGGCGCTGCGCCGTCACCAGATCGTCGGTGGTGTAGGCGAACACGGAAAAACCTTCTCGCACCAAACGCGTGGCCGCGTCCAGCGTGGCCGACAGGTCGGGCTGCAGGGTGTAGTCGTCGCCAATCACTTCGAGCTTGATCCACGGCGTGGCAAAAATTTCACGCGCCATCAGCGCCAGGTTAAAGGCCTCGTCTGCGCTGTGGCAACCGGCGGTGTTGGGCAGCACCTGGCAGCCCAGCGACTGCACGCGCTGCCAGAAATGGTTGCCGCCGCCCGTCTCGGGCTGCAGGCGGCGCAGGCCCACGGTGAGCACCTCGGTGCCGCTGGCCAGCACCGCATCGGCTAGCACCTGCAGCGAGGGGTAATGCGCCGTGCCCAGCAGCATGCGGCTCGATAGCGTGGTGCCGGCCACCTGCCAGGTTGCAGTGTCGCTTGCAGCGGGCGCATCGTTTGGTTCAAGGTTTTGCATTTCAGCCTCCGGTAATGGGTGCGATGACATCGACGCGGTCACCGGCCTGCAGCGGCTGCTGCGGCCATTGCACGCGAGGCACAAAGCAGTTGTTGATGGCACAGGCCATGGCGGCGTTGAGGTCATGGCCGCGCTCCAACAGCAGGGCCTGCAACTGCGTGGCCTGTGTGCGCACCGGCTGGCCGTTGAGGTGGATGTCGAGTGGGTTCATGCGTGGGCTTCCCCTATTTTTTGCATCAGGGATTCCACCAGCGCGGGCGCGCACAGGTAGCCGTGGCGGTACAGGCCATTGAGGTGCCAGATGCCGTCTTGCAGCAGACAGGCGGGCTGGTCGTTGTCGAGCGCCGGGCGCAGTGCGGCAGACAGGCGCAGTACGCGGGCCTCGCCAAAGGCCGGGTGCAGGCTGTAGAGCGCGCTGCCCAGCTCCAGCATGGAGCGCAGGGTGATGTCGCCTGTGTCTTCGGACTCCAGCTCGGTGGCACCCACCACAAACTGGTGGTGGGGACGCGGCGCCACATAGAGCTGGTAGCGCGGATGCATCAGGCGCACCGGACGCTGCAAGGTCACGCCCTTGCACTCCACGCGCAGCACCTCGCCGCGCACACCGCGCAGACGGGAAAGCAGGGGCTTGCTGCCCACACCGCGCGCATCGACCACCAGGTCCACGGCGATGTCGAGTTCGCCACTGCCACCTTTCCCTCGGATGCGCTGCGCCTCCAGCCCATGCACCACCACCTCCTCATACCAGACCACGCCCAGGCGGTCCAACGCTTGTGCCAGCGCCTCCATCCACTGGTCGTTGGCCAACTGGCCTTCGCCCTGCAGGTGCAGGCCAGAATGAAAGCGCCCGGCCAGCGCAGGTTCCAGCGTCGCCAGGCCCACCGCGTCCAGTGGCTGCACCTGTTCGCGGTGCGAAGCGGGCAGCTTGTGTTGCAGGAGGCGCGTGAAGTGGTCCATGGAACTCTGGTCCGGCCCATGGGCCACGACCAACGTGCCTTGTTGGCGAAAGTACACCGGCTGTGCGTCGGCCTGCGGATCACTGGCATGCAACTCGGCAATCCACTGCGGCCAGAGTTCCATGGAGCGCTGGCCCAGGGCAAACACCAGGGCGTCGGACACCGCCAACTCGGCCAGCGGCGAGAGCATGGCAGCGGCCACCATCGCTGCCGTGTCCAGCGCGTCGCGCCTGCGGCTGTCCAGCAGCGTGACGCGGTGGCCCGCGCGCAGCAGCCGCCAGGCCAGACAGCGACCGGCCAGACCGGCGCCGGCAATGCCTATGTGCAACGCATGCATGCTGCCGGCTTCAGGAATAAATTTCACGCCCGGCCTGGCGAAACTCGGCGGCCTTGGCTTCCATGCCACTGTCAATCTGCTGGATCGGAATCACAGCGGCTGCGCTCTGCAGCGTGGTGGTCTCGGGATGTAGGCGGGCAAATTCGCGCACCTCCTGCGAGATCTTCATGGAGCAAAACTTGGGGCCGCACATGGAGCAAAAATGCGCCAGCTTGGCGTTCTCTTTGGGTAGCGTTTCGTCGTGGTAGGCCATGGCGGTGTCGGGGTCTATGGCCAGGCGGAACTGGTCTTCCCAACGGAACTCAAAGCGCGCCTTCGATATCGCGTTGTCCCACATCTGCGCGCCCGGAAAACCCTTGGCCAGGTCGGCTGCGTGGGCGGCAATCTTGTAGGCGATCAGGCCCTGCTTGACGTCGTCGCGGTTGGGCAGGCCCAGGTGTTCCTTGGGCGTGACATAGCACAGCATGGCCGTGCCATACCAGCCGATGTGGGCCGCGCCCATGGCCGACGAAATATGGTCGTAGCCGGGCGAGATGTCGGTGATCAGCGGGCCCAGGGTGTAGAAGGGTGCTTCGAAACAGGCGGTGAGTTGCTTGTCCACGTTCTCTTTGACGAGCTGCAGCGG
Organism: uncultured beta proteobacterium; assembly: GCA_903886275.1. GTDB lineage: Bacteria > Pseudomonadota > Gammaproteobacteria > Burkholderiales > Burkholderiaceae_C > Allorhodoferax. The sequence continues at coordinate 74,892 of CAISLN010000081.1, forward strand.
CACATGGCCAGGGCCTTCAATCATCACCTGCACATCGTGCTTCCAGGCGATTTGCGTGAGCTCACCCAGGGTGTGCAGCTCGGCAAACTGGGCTTCATCATTGGCGTCGGCAATCGAGCCGGGGCGCAGTCCGTCGCCCAGCGAGAAGCAGACATCGTAGCTTTTCATGATGTCGCAGATGTCTTCAAAGTGCTCGTAGAGAAAGCTCTCGCGGTGGTGCGACAGACACCACTTGGCCATGATGGAGCCGCCGCGCGAGACGATGCCGGTCAGGCGCTTGGCGGTCAAGGGCACATAGGCCAGGCGCACGCCGGCGTGGATGGTGAAGTAATCCACGCCCTGCTCGGCCTGCTCAATCAGCGTGTCGCGAAACAGCTCCCAGCTCAGGTCTTCGGCGCGGCCGTTGACCTTCTCCAAGGCCTGGTAAATCGGCACCGTGCCAATGGGCACGGGCGAGTTGCGCAATATCCATTCGCGGGTCTCGTGGATGTTGTCGCCGGTGGACAGGTCCATCACCGTGTCGGCGCCCCAGCGTATCGACCAGACCAGCTTGTCCACCTCTTCTTCGATGGAAGATGTCACAGCCGAGTTGCCAATGTTGGCATTCACCTTGACCAGGAAATTGCGGCCAATAATCATCGGCTCGCTCTCGGGGTGGTTGATGTTGTTGGGGATGACGGCGCGGCCGCGCGCCACCTCGTCGCGCACAAATTCGGGCGTCACCACCTGCGCCATCAGCGCACCAAAGGACTGACCGGGCTGGGGCAGGCGCTCGGTGGCCAGGCGCTCTTTCAACTGCGCGCGCAGCAGGTTTTCGCGGATGGCGATGAACTCCATCTCGGGCGTGATGATGCCGCGTCGCGCGTAGTGCATCTGCGAGACATTGGCGCCCCTCTTGGCGCGGCGCGGCAGCGGGGAATGGGCCATGCGCAGGGCCTGCAACTGCGGGTCTTGCAGGCGCTGTTGGCCATAGGCGCTGCTGATGCCGGAGAGTGCTTCGGTGTCGGCGCGCTCGGCAATCCAGGCGGCGCGCAGGGGCGTGAGTCCGCGCGTGATGTCGATGGACGCGGCCGGGTCGGTGTAAACGCCCGAAGGGTCATACAGGCGCAGCGCCGGATTGGCCTCGCGCCGCGGCTCGCCACTGCCGTTTTGCACCAGCGTGTCGGTCAGACTGACCTCGCGAAAGGGCACGCGGATGTCCGGGCGCGAACCCTCCAGATAAATTTTTGCCGAGCCTGAAAAAGGCGTGCGGGTGATACGGCGGGATAGTTCCGTGGCGTTCACGGCAGAAGAGGGTTTGGTCAAGGCGGTCTCCGGTTGAAGGGGAGCCTGCCTGGGCTACCGGAGAGAGCGTGGGCTGAATTCAGCCTTGCATGGACCGGTGCCAATGTGCGTTGTTCCCTCCGCGGGAATGACCCCGATCAGGTTCAGCGGGTTCCACGTGAGTGGTCTCAGCCTCGACTTACGTCTTTGGCGCCCCGACAAGCCCATTCAGTGTATGCGAAGTGTGTGCGGTTGCGCACGGACTTGCCGCGCAGCCCCACCCCGCCTACGGCTTGCTCTTTGCAATCAGGCTGAACTGCTTGTGCTGATCGGTCAACAACAGGAACAGCGCGAAGATGGGGCCCGGCATGTTGCGCGGATCGCTGGAACTTTCGAGCGCCTGCCAGGTGCGCGATTGCAGGCCACCCCGGCTGCCGGCCTGCACCGGATAGCCCAACAGGGCGGCCGCTTCGATCTGGCTCAGGCCCGCGCCCAGGCGCGCCGCCTTGAGCTCCTCGCCGCTGGGCTGTGGCAGGTCAAGCAGGGGGAATGGCTGCATAGCAGCGTCAGCGCATCAGGGCAGGCCGCACTTGGGGGAGCACACCACATGGCTCTTGCCCAACAGGCGCTTGGACATCAGGTCGGTGCGGGGTCGGTGCTTGCCGCATAGGAAGCAGGACATGGTGGCATTGCCGGCGAAGGCACTGGTGGTTCCGAAGGGGGATCCGGCCGATTTGGCCTTGTAACGCAGGCCGTCTTCGAGGATGGCTGACTTGGTAACTGGTTTGCTCATAGACCGATTTTACTTTCTATCGGTCTGTGCGCCGGCATTTCATCCAATAACGTTTGCCTAGCACAGCCGGACAAACGATCTGCATGGTTTTTAGGCACCGCGTTGCAGCCCAATAGGCATGCGGGTTTGACAAGGTTTCCCCCTAGTTATCCCCAACTCCGTCCACACAATTTGTGAACGGATTGTTACACCCAGCGCACAGAAAAATGCCCCACTGCGGACGCTGCCGACTCAACCAGTGTGCATGGCGGGCCCACAGACCGGAAATATCGCCGCCTTAGCCGCTTTTCTCGCATGCAATCGACGCCGCGTTGCGCAACTTCGCCCACCAGTCCCCCGATTGCAATCGCATAACACAGTCGAAAAAACGATCTGCATGGTTTTTGGGCACCGCGTTGCAGCCCAATAGGCATGCGGGTTTACCCTGCAATCTGCATAGTTATCCACAACTCCATTCACAGCTTGTGTGGAAGGATTTTTAGAGGATTGAACACCCATGCAGACAGATTCAACCCGTCAGCGGATGGACTGCAGCGCCACTTGGTCCAGGCGCACAAAAACAAAGCCCGCATGGAGCAACCTCACCCGCTGGCAAGGCATACCCAGCGCCAGGCCGCACTACTCGCGCACGACTCGCGTGTTACTCGCGCACCACCAACACCGGCAGGCGGGTGTGTTGCAGCACGCGCTGCGTCACGCTGCCCATGACGAGCTTGTCCAGGCCGCTGCGTCCATGTGAACCCATGACGATCAGGTCCACCTGCTCGGCCTGGGCCACATCCAGAATGGCACGCCAGACCTTTTGCACGTCTATCACCTGGGTGCTCACCTGCAGACCTGCGGCCTCTACTTTGTTGCGCGCCGCACTGACTGTTTGCTCAGCCTCGCGGCGCAGGTCCGCAGCCAACTCGACCTGGTAGCTGGCGTATTCAGCCGCGGCGGCAATATAGGGATAGGGGTCGTACACCATCACCAAGGCCATGCTCGCCCCGCACAAGCGGGCCAAAGCAATGGCCTGGTCAAGGGCCGACTCGGAGGTGGGCGAACCGTCCAGTGGAACCAAAATGCGCTTGTACAGGGACATGATGAAACTCCTTGTGAAGAGGAGTCCATTCTGACCATTCCCGGCGCCCCTGCAATAGATAAAACGCAGGCGCCGGCTGCGCTGATGTTTGCCCACCCGTTTGCCCGGGCTACCACGCAAGCGCTATGGGTTGCGGTAGCGCGGGCGCAGTGGCTATCGCCTAACCCGTTCATGCCTTGAACGACGCGACCAGGGTGGCGCCGCAGGCGGTGGCGGTGCCCTCGTAGGCAAGCCAGCGCCCCATATTCTTTTTGCCCTGGCCGCTGGGAAGGATGGCAAAGTCACCTTTGCATTGGGGGCAATGCGTCATGTCGCCTTCAAGCGCCACGGCGATGCCATGCACGGTGATGGTGGCAGAAGCACTGATCACCTTGCCACCATGGCTGCTGCCGTCGCCCAAGCGGATAGCGGCCTGACCTGCTTCGTTACGCATTGCGTTCTGCCCGAATCCAGGTCCAGACAATCTTGTCCTCTTCTCCGTACACGCCAAAGGTGCCCATGGACTGCCCCTGTTGAACGTACTTCCAACGGCCTGGGTTGGTATTCACAAAACGTGCATCGGGATGCGTGGTAGCTATGCTGGCCTCATAAACCCCCGTCTTGGGGCACAGGCTCTCTGAGCCACAGGTCACCGGCGCAATGGCAGTCCCGTCTTGGCTCATTTGGGTTCCCGCTGCGGTGAGCACCGACCGCATGCGCAGGGTGCCCACAATCGCATCCCAAAACGCCACGGCTTCGTCATCGTTCTTGAAGGGCGGCGCAGGATAGTTGCGGGTAGACGGCATGGACACGCCCATGTCCACCACGATGTTGGGCGCATAGACATCGTCCACCTTGCCCCGGGCCTCCCATCGAAAGGAATAGGCGCTCCAACGGTCATCGCTGGAGCGCTCCCGGTAGAGGTATTCCTGGCCTTCAATTCCGTTGAGTTGGAGATCGCGCTTGCGAAGCACCCGCACGCCCTTCACGGCCAGCAATGCGCTCTGGATGGGTGATAGGCGGTCCAGCAGTTTGTCGCGTGCCGTTCCATTGACCATGCTGGTCACGCCAAAGGTGACCAGTTGCTGACCGGGGTTGATGGCGTTGTCAAAGAAGGGCAGCTTGAACCAGACCTCACCAACCTCAGCCATCACTTCATCGCTTCGCACCAGGCCGCCCTCTATCGCATAGCCGTATTCCTTGGGGATTTCACCGTCGGCAAGGGGACGAATTTGCTTGGCCAAGTTGAGCTGGTACTCCAAGGCGCTTTTGATGTTGTCTTGGCCGACATCGGATTTCATATACCAGACCCTAAAAGGAGAGTCGCTATAGAAATAGTTGTGAGTTACACGATAGTGACGACCATTGATTGAGCTAGCTTCTCCAAATTCATACCCCCAAACAGTCAGCCCCCTTTTATTCAGGTCGTAGGTTTGGATATACCGATTGCCAAAGTCCTTGTGCGCCTGGCTCTTGAATGCCTGCTGGCGCTGTGCCACCTCCTTGTTGAGAAGCTCCATGGATGTCAGGTCCTTGCGCAGCACCAGCTCATCGCCCCAGAACCGGTGCCGACTGCCAGGAACGACTTCGGGCGGGAGTTGGATCACCAGCCGGGCAAAACAAAGGGGCTTCCAGTGGGCGCTGTCTTTGAGGTCAATGTTCATCGGGTGAGTCCTGTCTGGGCTGGCGGCGGATGCCGCCTTCAATAGGGGGACGCTCAGCAGCGCAGCAAGCACAGTGCGGCGCGTGACTGGCAATGTGTCGTTGCGTAGCGTCTGGATGGCGCCGTTGCTCATGGCTGTGCCCAATCGGCCTTTTGCGCAATCTTGGCGATGGCATACAGCGTGGTCCACTGGCCGCGCTTGTCCAGGTAAGAGTCCTGGTGGTCGTAGCCTTCCTGGCGCGCCGGCGCCTGCAGGTCCGGGGTGCGCATGGCGTCCAGGCTCGCATTGCCGGGGACCGTGCCCTGTCCATGCACAAACATGCTGAGGGCCTTGCCCTGGGGCGCCAGGCCAGACAAGGCCGGCACCGTGCCATCGCCATCCAACTTGGCAGCTTCCAAGGTGAGCTTCAGGGCACCGGCCAGTTCGATGCTGCTGTCCAAGTCGTCCTGGGTCAGCGTGGCCGTGTCGAGGATGGCGCCTGGCGGAACCTGGCCGGTCCAGAGCACCTCGCCCCAGGTCTTGTGCCTGGCCGCTGCTCCCTTGAAGAAGAACTCCATCAACATGGGCAGGCCTGCCAATGTGCTGTTGGGTGCTCGCCAGACCTCGTGGCTCTTGTTCTTCTCCTTCAGGTTGGTCCCTATGACACCGGGCAAAAGGATGATCGGAATCACCCACTGCGGGGCGCAAATGACTTTCTTTTCTCGCTGGTCAGCGTCTGCTGTCAGGGTCACGCAAACGTCTTGTGTGCCCCTGGCGTTCTGCGTGGTGTGGTGGTACACCGGGCCGGTGTCTTCGACTTGTGCTTGCTCATCCATGGTGTTGCTCTTGGCCGTGCTATCGGTTTGGATTGATAAAAGAGAGGCAGCGTTGCTCGGCCTAGACGCCGTGCAGCACCTCGATGCGGATGTTCTCGGGCATGGCGCTCTTTTGCATCGGCAACTTGCCGGCGCTATCGGTGCGCGCTGTCAATGTGCTGCCGTCATCGCGTGTGATGCGCACCCGAACGTTCTTTAGCGGCTCACCCAAGGGATTGCACAGAATGTAGGGGTCGTTGAATGTGCTGGTGGGCAGTGCCTGCATTTGCTGGCTTGCGCTTTGTGCCCCAAAGGTCTGGTGATCCGCCGCATGGACATGGTCATAGCCTGGCGTGACCAGTGTGCTTCCAGACGGCTCCAGCACCAGCATGGTGGGACCTACTTGCAGGCGTATGCCCTTTTTGGCAGACACGGTGACCCAGTCCTCGGTGCTGATGAAGCTCAGGACCTTTCTGGCGATCATCTCGATATTGTTGTCCTGCGCCTGAATCTCCACCTTGCCCTTGGCCGCAATCAGACGCAGGGCCTTGTTGGCCAGTATTCCTACGCTTTTACCCGCCGCCACCAAGAAGCTGCCGGCACTGGCTAGGCTGATGTGCTTGCCGGCCGTAATGGCATGGTGGTCGCCGCTGTTGGCATGCGTGCTGCCCGCTGTGGTGCTTTCTATGCCGGCCGGGCTGGCGATGGTGATGTGCGCCTTTTGCAGCTCGGGGAAGCTGTCACCCGCCGCACCCTGGCGCGTATGCCCGTTGCCAGAGACATCGTCGGCTTGTTGCTGCAGGCTGCTTTGTACAGCCTTCACTTCATCGCCCTCATGGGCCAGGTGGTGCACTGCCAAGTCGCCCATGTTCTTGTGCTGCTCGTGGGCGGCGCTCAGTTCCTGCGTGGTCTCTTCCATGCTGAGCATGTGCGCGTTGGCGGCTTGGCGGGCATGGGTGCTGATGAGCAAACCGTTCTTGGCGCGCAGGGCGCCATGGCCGTCGCTGCGCAGCTCAAAGCCTTCGCCTCGGTAGTCCTTGCGGCCTTGCTGGTCTTCAATGCGGGTGATGTGACCCAGAGACAACTGGCTGTGCTGGTGGTCGCTCTTGAGTTGGGCCTGGATCTTTTGCTCGGTGTCGTCTAGCACCAGGTGGTTGCTGCGCCCGGCCGAACTGTTGCCGCCACCAGGAACGAGTTCACGGCTTCTGAAGCCTGAGAGAGCCTGCATGGCCGGCAGGCCCCAGGCGGGCTGGTTGAGTTGGTTGTTGACCCGACCCACCACGATGGGCTGGTCTGGGTCGCCCTCATAAAAGTCCACCACCACTTCCTGCCCCACGCGGGGAATGTGCACGCCGCCCAACTGGTTGCCAGCCCAGGGGCTGGAGACGCGCACCCAGCAGGAGCTGTTGTGGTTGGTCTTGCCATAGCGGTCCCAGGGAAACTGGATCTTGATGCGCCCCAGATAGTCGGTGTAGATGTTGGACTCTGCCGTCTCGGGGTCGGGCCCGCACACCACAGCGGGTTGGGGGCCACGGGTGAAGGGCTTGGCTTGTGTGACTTCTGGGCGCAGAACCTCGGTGCTTGGCTGGACTTCAAAGTTCACCTGCACGCGCCACTGGCCGCTCAGGCGCTGGGTGTCGCTAAGGGCTGCCGTGGCCTGGCCTTGATTGAGGTGGGTTGCCAAGGTAGCGGCCTGGTTTCTTTGGGTCTCTTCGTTGACGTTTTCGATCACAAAGTCGGTGCGCAGCACGATGTATTCCCTGTTCGCGGTGGCCTGCGGGTGTTGGCTCAGGGTGAAGGTGCAGCCCGGAACGATGGCGCGTACATGGCCCACGCCATGGGCACGCTGCCCGCCTTGGCGCAGGTGCTGCATGCGCAGCACAGCCAACTGGCGGCCCTGCTCTTCGGTGCCATTGGCCTGCTTGTCGGCGCCCGCATTGGGCTGGTTGTAGTCCGAGCCACCCAGGCCCGACTTGGCCGTGCGCCACAGATAAACCTCTTTGCTGGCCTGCCCGGTTTTGCGGGGATCGCTGGCGCTCGATGCCAGGCTGGCACGCGGGCGGGTGTAGTCGTAATCGCGCGTGGCATAGGCGCCACTGGTGATGCGGTGGGCGGGGCTAAAGCCGTGGATGTATTCCCGGTCTATTTTGTGGCCCAGCGGGTAATAAGGGATGTCGTGGTAGGCACTGACGCCCCTACCTGCCTCCTGCTGGGTGACTTGAAAGGCGCCATTGTGGTCGCTCCAGATCAGGCGGTGCACACCTCCACTGTGCTCAAAGTGAAAATTCACCCCCCACTCCTGCATCAGACGGCTGATGAATTCAAAGGGGGTTTCGTTGTACTGAACGCAGTAATCGCGCTTTGGATAGCCTTCAATAAGGCGTTTGTCGGACGCAAAACTATAGTTGGATAGCACGGCTTCGATCACCTCCACGGGCGTCATGTCCTGGAACACCTTGCAGTCGGTGCTCAGCGTAGCCAGATACAGCCAGGGGCGGATCTCGATCTCGTAGATGGCGTGCCGGTTGTCTTCGGCACAAAAGCGCGCTGCCGTGATGAGCCCAGAGATCTCGCGCACTCCCGCGCCCTGATTGGCCGCGCCCCCACCGGGCAAGCCCGGCACCAACTGGCCGTGGCCTTCGAGCTCAATGCTGCAGGTCAGCTCCAGTCCAATGAAGGAGTCCAGATCGAAGTTGCTGCCAGTGCCCGTGAAGCCCAAGGCATCGGGGGTCTGCAGGGTCAGGGTGTAGCAAAAAAGTTGGTTGATGGCCTCGGTGCCTTCGAGCTTTAAGGGCACCAGC
>CAISLN010000082.1 GCA_903886275.1 uncultured beta proteobacterium
GTTCGCTTTGACGCTACTGCGTCAAGATCAGCAATACCCCAAACGCAGCTTGCGAAGTCGCCGAAAAACCGCTGACCGACTCCCTGGTTACAGAGAATCACTCTTGGACCTTCAGGCTCGGGGGTAAATGCAATTGCCCTGGGTTGCCAAGGGCCTTTGGCCAGATGATCTCAACACCATGCAACAGACGCGCCGCGCCGAGGGCTTCAACCGCGCACTGTTGGCGGCCTGGCATTGAGCCGCCGCTTCCCTATTGAATTTTGCTGTCACCTAACTTTGAGTACTCCCTATGTTTGAAGCTTCCCAGCTCGTTTTTTACTACGCAGTCAGCCCCGTTCACATGGGTGCGGGCAGTGCCATCGGCGCTATTGATAGCCCTATCCAACGCGAGGTACATACCTTGCACCCGATGTTTGCGGGCAGTGGTTTAAAGGGCGCCCTGCGCCACCACTTCAATCGCGCGTGGCCGCGTGCAGGGGAGGGCGATCGCTTGGCCAACGGCCTGATCAACCGCATATTCGGACCCGACACTGGCGCCTCCGACTTTGCCGGTGCGCTGTCGCTGAGCGACGCGCAGTTGCTAGCCCTGCCCGTGCGATCCCTCAAAGGCGGCTTTGCCTATGTCACCAGCCCACTGGCGCTTGCCCGTTTGCACCGGCTGGCAACCCAGGCGGGCAGGGCGCCCGACTGGGCCGTGCCCAAGGTGGCGGAGAACAAGGCGCTGGTGGCCAGTGCCAACCTGCTGCAAGGCAAGCAATTGGTGCTCGAAGCCTTTGAGTTCCCTGCGGAACTGGACGGCGCACTCGCCGCAATAGCCCTGTGGATCAGCGCACATGCCTTGCCAGGCAATAGCAATGCTTTCTTCTCCGACAAATTCAAGGCGGATCTGGTGCTGCTAAACGACACGGACTTTTCTCACTTTGCCCGCCACGCCATGGTGGTGGAGCCGCATGTGCGCATTGACGATGCATCCGGCACGGCCTCTGACGGTGGCTTGTTCTATGTGGAAAACCTGCCGCCAGAGACGCTCATGGTGGGCCTGGCCCAGGCCAGCATAGAGCGCTTTAAAAAGGGCAGTCGCAGCGCAGACTCTGCTGCGCTATTGAATGCACCCGAGGTGCTGTCCCGCGTGTTTGAAGGGCTGGGCGCTGCGCAGCCCGGCATTGGCGGCAAGCTGCTTCAAATTGGGGGCGACGCCACCACCGGGCGTGGCTTGGTGCTGGTTCAACCCGCTCAACCTTAAGGGCTACCACATGGCACAAACTCTGGATCAAAAGCGGGCCACCCTGGCCTGGGGCTTTGCAAGCGCAGGCATGGACCTGCATGGCAAGGAGTACAAGGGCCTTGCCAAGGGCGCTCCCGCACTCATCATGAACAGCGGACTGATGCCGACGCTGGCCTTTTACAGCGGCAAGGGCAAGGCGGCGCAGCAGTTGCTCAACGACCTGATGTCGGGCCTTGTGCAGCGGCTGGCACCCCAGCCTGCGCCACGCGACTTCGTGTCGTTTATGGTGATGCTGCAACAGGGCGAGTCGCGGGACTATCTGCGCTATACCGACGAAGCGCTGGAGCTGCTTAAATGGCTGCGCCAGTTTGTGGATGCGGTCGAAACTGGAGGCGCTTGATATGCCCATCCCGCAGCGCATTGCAGCGATACCGGCCTATGTGCCATCGCACACCAAAGCCGCGTTTAATGACGCGGCGCCCGGCCACAAGTTCCTGGGCTACTTTCGCAACTGGCAAGGGTTGGATGCGCAGGCGTTTGCACCGTACAAAGGCAGAGCCAGGCTGCAAGGGTTGTTGCCGCCGGGTCCGCAGCGGCGCGCCGCCAACGACCAGCTTAAGAATGAGTTTGATGCGGTATTGAACGAGGTCTGTGAACTGGGGGCCTCGTCCAAAGCCCAAATTGCAGCGCTGCGCACAAGGCAGCAGTCACTCATTGGGCAATACGGCGCAAGCGGCTACCGCATCAGCACGGTGTCCACAGCCCCCTTTGCCACAGGTCTGGGCAACGAACACCCGATTGAGAACGGCTTTGCATTCCTGACACCTTACGGCCTGCCGTATTTGGCGGGCAGTGGTGTCAAAGGCATATTGCGGCGCGCCATGCAGGAGCTGCAACAAGACGGTGAGGAAGGCTTTACCGACATAACCATCGATGCGCTTTTCGGCCCGGAAAATATTGCGCAGCCCGAAGACGCTTGTCGGGGTGCGCTCGATTTTTGGGATGTATTTCCCAACCCCGCAGGGGGCAAGCTGGTGGTGGAGATCATGACGCCGCACTTCGGAAAGTACTACCAAGGCGAGGATGCGCCGCACGAATCGGGAGCGCCCGTACCGGTGAGCTTTCTGGCCGTTCCTGCCAAGTCGCAGTTCGACTTCTATGTGGTTTGCCAAACAGGCAGACTGCCCGACGCTTTGCAAACTACATGGCGTGGCCTGCTCAACCGCGCGTTTGGGCATGCCTTTGAATGGGTTGGTTTTGGAGCCAAGACCTCTGTGGGTTACGGCGCAATGGCTGCCCTGTCAGCAGCCCCCGCAGTAGCCCCTAACGCAGCACTGTCCAAGGCGCCGGGTGCCTCCCCGGACAGCATGGGCCAAGCCTCCACCCTTTGGCTCGCAGCCAAGCTCGTTTTGAATCCGGGAACTGGCGAGATTGTGGCGGCGTTCGATGGCCAATCAACCGCTAGTCTCAAGAAAGCCGATGCGGACAAGCTGCGACTGGCCCTGGATGACGAGCGCGCCAACAAGCTCAAGAAGAGCAAGGAACTCAAAGGTGTAGCCCTTGAGGTTCACCGACTGGGCAACTCGTGGCAGATCACCGGCCTGGCCACGCTTTGAGCCGAATCGGCGCACTGCGGGCATGGCCATGACCCATTACTTTGTTTCGCGCCACCCCGGCACTATCGAATGGGCCAAGCGCCTTGCGCTCAAGGTAACGCACTTTGTGGCGCACCTTGATGCGGACCAGGTGCAGGCCGGCGATACGGTCACAGGCAACCTCCCAGTCCATCTTGCCGCACAGCTATGCGCCAAAGGCGCTGCCTATTGGCATGTCAGTATGGATCTGCCCGTTGCCATGCGCGGACGTGAGTTGTCGGCTGACGACCTGGAGCAACTGCACGCACGCGTGGAGCAGTTCAATATACAAATAATTCAAGCACCCCAATGACCACCTACGACACACATTTCTGCCTCGTCTCCGCCCAAGCCACGCCCAACCTGCTGCCACTGCTCGACGAAACCTGGCGCCCCAACAAGGTGGTGCTGGCTTGCAGTTCGCAGATGAAGCCGGCTGCTGCAGCCCTTCGCGCAGTCATTCAGACAAAGGCCAATGGGATGGAGGTCGAGACCCTGGACCTGCCCAATGCCTACGACTACGGCGCGCTGTCGGATGCCTTTCTCAGCTACCTGGCTGAGCACGAGAGCGAGAACATTGCGCTCAACGTCACTGGCGGCACCAAGCTGATGGCAGTGGCCGCGCAAGAGGCGTTTCGGTCCGTGGGCAAACCTGTTTTTTATGTCAACGTCGAGACCGACGAAGTGCTGCTCATCGGACAGCAGTCTGCGGGCGAAGCCATTCCACCGCTGCGCGCGAAAATGCGGGTGCACGAAATGCTGCGCGCCCACGGTTACTCCGTGACGGTTCAGGAGTCGCCGCAAATTACCCGTGAGTTGCGTGACCTGACGGCCCGGCTGGTAGACCATGTTGCCAGCGCTGGGCGTGCGTTGGGAGCGGTCAATGCCCTGGCCCGGACCGCGCGCGATGAACCCAATTTGCGCGTCGAACTGACGCCAGCACAATACGACTCGCGCGCACTCGGCGACATCCTGGCACTGTTCGCCGAGGCCGACCTGCTGCGTCAGACCGGACAGGTCTTGCAGTTCAAAGATGAAGCAGCCCGTTTCTTTGTCAACGGTGGCTGGCTCGAAGCCCATGTATTTGAGGCGCTGCAGTCGCTGCGCGCCCAGCACGAGGGCTTGACCGACGTTGCCATGGGTGTGCGCGTGGGCTTTGGTAGCCAAGACCCAAGGGGGCAAAACAAGGCCAATGCCAAGGACAAAAACGAAATCGACGTTGCCTTTTTGTACCGCAATACCTTGCACCTGATTGAATGCAAAACTGCCAATCTGGCGCAGGGTGGCAAGGGCGATGACACCAAGGCCACCGAAGCGCTCTACAAGATGGAGTCACTTTTGAAACTCGGTGGTCTGCGCACGCGCGGCATGGTCGTGGACTACCGGGGCCAACTCGCCCAAAGTGAATCCGACCGGCAACGCGCTGCCGAAGCGGGCATTGCCATCGCGGCGGGCGCCCAGCTCAAGGACATCAAGGGCCTTATCAGCCGCTTGTGGTTGACGGCCCATTAGCCCACCAGATTCGATGCGATAGCCAAGGCGGCTGTGGCACTTGTCATCCATGTACCCAGAGCCAACCCATGCCAAGTAACATTCCCATCGCCCGCTACCGCTTCACCGCCCGCATGCAAAGCGGGGTGCGGCTGCCGGAGTACGCCGGCTCGCTCTTGCGTGGCCAGTTTGGCGCAGCGCTGCGCGGCGTGGCGTGCATGACGCGCCAACCGGTTTGCACCGGCTGCCCGCTGCTCCAGAGCTGCGCCTACACCCGCATTTTTGAGGCCGCGCCACCGGCCGAGCATGCGCTGCAAAAGTTCAGCAACATACCCAACGCCTACGTCATGGAGCCACCGCAATTGGGCGACTGCAACTTGCAGCCCGGTGACACGCTGCAGTTCAGCATGGTGTTGGTGGGCGGTGCCATGGATCAACTGGCGTTGGTGATATTTGCCTGGCAAAGGGCGCTGCGCCAGGGCCTGACGCAGTCGCGCAGCGCCGCCGATTTGGTGGCCGTGGAATGGCTGGCAGGGGACGGTGCGCAGCCCCTGCGGATATGGAGCGCCGACCACCCCGTGATTGCGCCACACCATGCCGTGCTGCGCATTGCGGCCTGCCCCGCAACCCTGCAAGCCATCACTCTGCAATTTCACACCCCCTTGCGCCTGCAACACCAGGGCCAACCCCTGCGCGCCGATCAGCTGGATCCCCACGCATTGGTCGCAGCGCTTGCCCGGCGCGCGGCGCTGGTGCTGGAGTTTCATGCGCAGCAACCGCAGTGGGGGCCGCTGGCGCGCGATGTGGCGCATCTGGCCAACACCTTGCAAGACCGGCGCGACTTGCGCTGGTTTGACTGGACGCGCTATTCCGGCCGCCAGCAGCAGGAGATGACCTTGGGCGGCCTGGTGGGGCGCTGGACGCTGCAAGGCAGCACCGATGCAATGGCCGCCATCTGGCCTTGGTTGTGGCTTGGCCAGTGGCTGCATGTGGGCAAGAACGCCACCATGGGCCTGGGTGGCTATACCCTGGCAATGCAGTGACCCACCGGCAAGCTTGCCGAACGCCAAAATAAGCACCCATGCGCCAACAATAGGCGCATGCCCCACCGCGATTTGCACATTGCCTGCTACGACGTTACCGAGCCGCGCCGCCTGAGCGCAGCGCTCAAGTTGGCCCGCCGCTATGCAACGGGTGGCCAAAAGTCGGCACATGAATTGTTCCTGACTCCCGCTGAACGCGACACCCTGGTGGCCGACATGCGGGCCCTGCTGGAACTGAGCACCGACCGTTTTCTATTGCTGCGCCTGGATGCGCGCAGCAAACTCTTTGCGCTGGGCAAGGCCGTGGCGCCGGCTGACCCTGACTACTTCTACGTCGGCTAGAGCAGCCCCTCGCTATCCAATTATTCATTGCAACTATCCAATCCGAAGCAAGGTAAAACACCATGGGAATTTTGCTACTCGACCGGGCGCAGCTGGAGGTCAAATCCGAGGGTGAAACCCTGGCCTTGTATGAGGCAGGTGTGCGCCGCGGCACGGTACCCATCAAGCTGATTGACCGCTGCGTCATTCACGGCAGCCAGACCCGGCTGGACAGCGGGGTACTCATCAAGCTGGCAGATGCAGGCGCCACCACCGTCTTGATGAGCCCGCGCTATCCCCGGCGCGTGGCCATTGTGTTGGGGCCACAGCACAACGATGCAGCGGTCCGCCTGGCACAGGCCCTGCGCGTGGTGGATGACGCATGGTGCCGCTCTTGGGCACTCGGTGTGGTGCGCGCCAAGCTGGCTCGCCAAAGCCGTGTGCTGCGCTTGCTGCAAGCCCAGCGCCCAGATGCTCGCAAGCCGACCTTTGACGCATTGCAAACACTCACCGCCATACGCGCCACGCTGGACGGCTATGCCGAGCCCGGCATGGCTTTGGCGCCGCTGGGAACCCTGCTCGGTCTGGAGGGTGCAGCGGCCCGTGCCTATTTTGGTGGTCTGGTGGGTGTCATGCCCCCGGCGCTCACATTCACTGGCCGCAACCGACGCCCCCCGCGCGACCCGGTCAACGTCTGCCTGTCGCTGGGTTACACCCTGCTGCATGCCCATGCCGTGCAGGCTTGCGGGACCACGGGCCTGGACCCCTTGCTGGGCTTTTACCACCGCCCCGCTATTGGCCGCGAGAGCCTGGCCAGCGACCTGATCGAAGCCTTGCGCCCGGCCGTTGACCTGTGGGTGTGGGAGTTGTTGCGCAGCCGCGCGCTGAACGAAGACCACTTCACGGTCACCGCTGGTAGCGATGCCTGCATGTTGGGCAAAGCCGGGCGCAGCATTTTCTACGGCAGTTGGAACCACCATGCCAAGCCCTGGCAGCGCTGGCTGCGCGCCCAGGCCATGGCCCTGGCACGCGACCTGCGCGGCACCGGCATGCACTGGATGGCCCCAAACGATGAGGACGACGAACCATGCTGAACCCCTCTCACCATCCTGCCCCTGGCGCCCGTGCGTTGTATCTGGGCACGCGTGACAAAAAGCAGGTCGATTGCACTGCAGAGGCGCTGGTGGTGCGCAACGAACGCGCGCAGACCATGCGCTACCCGCTGGCACGCGTGGCCCGTGTCGTGAGCAGCACGGTGGTCAGCTGGAGCGGCTCGGCAATAGCCCTGTGCCTGCAAAACGGCATCGGCATCAGTTGGATAAACGCCCGAGGCGACGCCTTGGGCACCTGCTATCCCCACCAACGCCAGCACCCGCAATTTGCCAGCGCACTCGAATTGCTGCTTGAAACCCCGCAAGGCCCCGCACGCTATCAAAATTGGCTGCGTGCCCGGCGCATGGACATATTGGTGCGCTGGGGGCAGGCGCAAGCCGACGGTGTTTCACCGGCTGCATGGGAGGCCATCAAACGCGAATGGGTCTACGCCAGGCAGTTTCGCCAACACCTGCCCAACGCTATTCGCGCGCACCTGCTGGTCTACATTGGTGCCCAACTCGCGACACATGGCGCACTCCCGCTGCTGTGGGATCTGCAAGCCCAGCCGGTGGACCTGGATGCGGACCTGTGCGAACTGCTGTGGGCAGAAATGAACATGGGCACCGGTGACCTGGCAGACAGCACCGCCACCGACAAAGAATCCATTGCGCTGTTCGAGCGCTGGATCGCCTGCAATGGCTCCGCCCTGGAACTGCACCTGAGCAGCCTCTATTGCACGGCGATGAAAGCCATGCGGGAATGAGCCAGCACCAGACTGCCGCCTGGTTGGTCACCTACGACATAGCGGACCCGCGCCGCCTGACGCGTGTTTTCAAGCACCTCAAAAAAGTCGGCACGCCGGTGCAATATTCGGTGTTTGCTGTGGACGCCAGCAACGCAAAAATGGGCGCGCTGATGGCACACATTGCGACGCTCATCCATGCGCGGGAAGACGATGTCCGTGCCTACCGCCTGCCTGTGAGCGGTTGGCGCGCCACACTGGGCAACGACATGCTCCCGCCAGACCTGTGGATGGCATAAATCGCCGAGGCACTATCGCGCAACGAGAGCGGCCGAGGGCAAAAAGTGTGTTGAAATAAGCTTATGGATTGCACCGACTACCTCGGAACCTGGGTTTTTGAAATCGAAAAACATCCCCAACTACCCACGCAAGTGGCTGTCAGGATTGAAGTTTTCGGTGTATGCGGTGCTATCCAATGCCCTGATTCAAAAGGGATTAAGACCGCAAGTCAGCGCCGCGCAAGTCAGCACCTCGGTGCTATCCAATGCCCTGATTCAAAAGGGATTAAGACTCCGCCCATGCGGCCAGTAGCGCGGCCGTTTGGTGCTATCCAATGCCCTGATTCAAAAGGGATTAAGACGCTGGATGGCGGCGGACGGTGATTCGAGCGTGGTGCTATCCAATGCCCTGATTCAAAAGGGATTAAGACTCGGCCAGCTCAGCGGTTGTAGCGCCTTGACCGGTGCTATCCAATGCCCTGATTCAAAAGGGATTAAGACCTAATATAGTCGCCTACTCGCCTTGCACCCACGGTGCTATCCAATGCCCTGATTCAAAAGGGATTAAGACCTTGTAATCGAAAGCCACCATACGCACGTTCTGGGTGCTATCCAATGCCCTGATTCAAAAGGGATTAAGACTGCTCGTTGGCTCTCCAGTAGGCCAAGTCTATTTGTGCTATCCAATGCCCTGATTCAAAAGGGATTAAGACCCGTCCGCCCATGCGGCTAGCAACGTTGCCGTTGTGCTATCCAATGCCCTGATTCAAAAGGGATTAAGACTTCAGGCGATTGGTAAGACCGAAGCTTGGCAGGTGCTATCCAATGCCCTGATTCAAAAGGGATTAAGACTCGCGAAACACTTTCATAGGACTTACGCAAAAAGCTTCAAAATTTCCACATTGTGAAAATTTTGAACTTGTACCTTCATGCAAAAGCGAACCGCGCAGCTGGACTTCGAAGCTCCTGCCTCAAGTAACCTGACATCAGCTCATGCTTTATCTGATAA
>CAISLN010000083.1 GCA_903886275.1 uncultured beta proteobacterium
AGCCAGCCCCCAGAGTGACCGCTCCATTGGCCACCATCGTCAGATCCGAGGTGCTTCCACCTGCGTTGATCAGCACGCCGCCACCCGTGTCGAACGCCCCACTGAACGTGATGGTGGTCGGCTGATTGGCGGCGATGGAGATCGAATCGCCCGCAGCAAGCGAGAGGGCCGCACAAGCATAGTCGCGCGCACGCCCACTGCAGCCCGCCGGCAGGTTTTGGGCGGTGTCTGAAAAGTTGTAATCTGCGGCCTGCGCGCTCATCCCGACCAGCAGCATGCAAAAAATGAGGGCGCCTCTCGCCCTTCTATTTCTTGGAAAAAAAGACTTTGTAAATTGAAACACCTTGAAAAACCTCTTCCATTTTTTAAAAAAACAACCCCCCTAAGGGTTCAACCTGCTTGAGAATTTTTTATTCTGCGGAAGTTCACGACCTTCCCTTTTTGCACAATTGCTAATCTGCCACGGCGACACAATTGCGGCCCCGGCGCTTGGCGGCGTAGACACCCAGATCGGCCGCCTTGAGCAAATCATCCATGCACTGCATGCCCACCGTGCGCACCGCCACACCCACGCTGATGCTGCAGCACCACTCGCTGGCACCAAGCGAGGCGACCTCGGAGCGGATTTTTTCGGCCAGTTGCAAAGCGCCGTCCATCGGGGTATCCAAGCAAATGACCAAGAATTCGTCACCACCCAGGCGGCAAACCCTATCGTTGGTGCGAACCGCGTTGCGCAGTTGCTTGGACAGTGCCTGCAGGACCCTGTCCCCTGCATCGTGGCCTTGGCTGTCGTTGACCTGCTTGAAGCCGTCGGCGTCAACCACCATGCAGGCCAACGCGCTGTTGCCATGCACCGAGTCCGTCCAGGCACTTGCAAAGTAGCGCATGGCGTAGCGTCGATTGGGCAGGTGGGTCAACACATCGGTGTTGGCAATGTCATGGAGCTGTTGGTTGGCTTCGGCGAGCGCCTGGGTGCGCTCAGTCAATGCTTGTGTACGCTCAGACACCCGGGCTTCCAGCGTTTCATTCAATTGGAGCAGTTCATGGTTGCGGTCTGAGACCTGCTGAAACAGTCCGTTGAGAGCCGACAGCAAGGCATCTTTGGCGGGGTCCTGGGGCCGTTGGTCCAAAGGGTCAGCCACTTGCTCTTGGCTGCCAGATTGGATCAGTGCAATTTGCCGGGCCATGAACTGGTCGGTGCCCAGAATGTGGTAGGCCAGCCAGTTGGTCAAAAACTCCAGCAGCCCTTTGGCCGCACTGCGGTTGTCGGTGGTGACTGCATCACAGAGGAGGTTGAGCTCGCCAATGAATTGGCCGTGTTTTTCTCGGTGGCTTTCGACCTGTTGGGGGTTCAATCCGCTGGACTCCATCAAGGCCTCTTCTTCAGCAAAGTGGTACCGGGCGTAGCGCGCCAACTCCGCCAGGACCACATTCAACTCGGCCGTGGATACGCCATCCTCCCGCATCACCAGCGAGCCAAATCGATTGATGACATCGAACAGTCGCTGGTGCTGTTCGTCAACGTCGCTAAGCCCGGTAGCGAAACAGGGGGTCCATTGAAATGCTTGCATGGGTGGGGCCGGGTCAGTGCAGACGGAATACGCCCGCCGTACGCACCAAATCGCGTCCCTGCTCTTCCAAGGCGCGCGCAGATTGCGCCGCACCTTCTGCCATGGGCACGTTTTTCTGGGTGGCATGGTCGATTTCAAGCACCAGTTGCGCCACCCGGTCAATGGCAATGGCGGCACTGCGCCCGGCCAGGCACCTTGCCTCACTGGCGACCACCGCGAAGCCACGCACCTGCTCACCGGCACGTGCCGCTTCAACCGCAGCGTTCAAGGCCAAAATATTGGTTTGAAACGCAATGCCATCAATCACGCCAATGATGTCCGTGATCTTGCGCGAGCTGCTGGCAATGGTATCCATGGTTCCCACCACTTTGTCCATGGCCGCGCCGTCGGCTGTGACGATACTGCCGGCCTCTCGCACCAGTTGATTGGCCGCTTTGGCGTTGTCGATGTTTTGTTTGACGGTAGTGAAGACCTGCATGTCAGGGTGGCGCACGATGTTATGCGGCTGGCCCAAAAGCTCTTCTTCCGTGTAGCCACTGGCCTCAATGAAATCTGCGTTGGCAAAGGTGATCTTGCCTTGCAAATTGGTAGGCGAGACGGGCGACTGGTCGTCGCGCAGGACATATTCAGTTGGAGTGACAGGTTGGTTGTTGCGCATGCGGTACTCGTACAAAGGTTGCCGGGACGGATACAGTTCCATCCATGGGCGCAAGTTGCGACCAGAAGCGCATCATCAACAGCAATGGTCCGGCGTGGCCTCTCTGGCGGATGCAGATCGTGGATCACGCAATTCGGCTCTGCTGCATGCGCAGGTTCGCATGCATCATGGGAAACAGGGCATCGTCCAGTGCATCAAGGTCAAATGGCTTTTGCAAACAAGCGATGCCAGCGGGTGCGATGCCATAGGCCACTCTCTCGTCTTCGGTTAGCGCAGTAATGATGGCGATAGGCAAGCGGGGAAACTGCTTGCGCAAGGTCGTCGCCAACTCAAAACCAGACTTTCCCGGCAGGTTCAGATCCAGTACAGCGGCAACCAATTCGGTCCCCTGGACTATGGCCTGCAGCAGGCCTTCGCTTGAGCCGTAGTGTTTGCTGTGCAAACCTCCGAGCGAAAACCATTCGATCAGCGCATGGGCAATCTGAAAGTCGTCCTCGACAATGGCGACCAGACCCGGCAGTGGAATTGACAAGGGTGGCATGCTATTTCGACATTGAAATAGCCGCATATTTTCTTGTGGCCTCAAACATCAACCAACAACACAGCCACATGACCCCATAACAAAAAATTGAAAAGCCGCCAAGCCCATAGAGCCAGATCCATTCACTATCAGAAATATTTTTCGAGCTCACCAGATCAACATACTTCCGCCACAAAAACACACCGCCGATGAGCAACATGGTAGCCAGTACAATTAAATACACAAAAGAAATAATAATGCTTATTTTTTTCGGAATTATTTTTGTGGCGGGGCGAATATCAATTGCCACGCTTTTCTTCTCGGCCAAATAAACCATTTATGGTGCTCGCAATGAATCGCATTTTTTCCACTCCCGTATCTTCTTTGATTTTGATGTACCCAGGCGATGGCTAATCGCCAAGCCGCACGCTATTCGTCTGACTCATTTATTCAGGAGGTCACCCATGAAAACAGCGTGCGGCTCCCTGGAACTATCGCCAGACCTATAGGGTAGATTCATCTTAGCCTAAGGCGACAGGGCTCAGGAAAAATATGATAAAAATGGATACCTATATATAGGTACTAAAATCCACTTATTTCATTAGCAGCCCATTTATTTTTTTGGCAAACTGCGATTTAGCCGCCGCGGTGCAACCGTTTAGGCTGTGCCGACCGCCGTGATGCAAGCGAGTGCATGCGCACCCATGATTGGAACGAGAGCGGAGGCAGCCACTAAAAACACGCTGCCTCGGCGTATTGCTTACCGAGCGAACTGTCGTCTTGGCCGCACTTCAATCACCATCAATCATGAAAGTGGCAACCTCGCGCACCAAACCCTGCGCCTGGCCGCTCAGGCTGCTTGCTGCTGCGGCCATTTGCTCGACCAGCGCCGCGTTTTGCTGGGTGGTCTTGTCCATATTGGAAACGGCCTCGCCTACTTGTGAAACACTGGCGCGCTGTTCGCTGCTGGCTGCGCTAATTTCGCCCACGAGTTCGCTGACGCGGCGAATAGAGCTCACCACCTCGGTCATCGTCGTTCCGGCTTGATCGACCAGGGTCGTGCCTTTTGCTACGCGCTCAACGCTGGCACTGATCAGACTTTTGATTTCCTTGGCTGCGTCTGCCGAACGTCCCGCCAAACTGCGTACTTCACTGGCTACGACGGCAAAACCCCGACCCTGTTCGCCAGCACGGGCAGCCTCCACAGCCGCATTCAAAGCCAGTATGTTGGTCTGAAAGGCAATGCCATCGATGACTCCGATAATCTCAGCGATTTTGCGAGATGCATCGTTGATTCCCTTCATGGTGTCGACCACTTGCGCAACTATTTCGCCGCCCTGGACGGCCACCGCCGATGCGCTCATGGCCAGTTTGTTCACTTTCCGAGCGTTGTCGGAGTTTTGTTCAAAAGCCGAGGCCAATTCCTCCATAGACGCGGAGGTTTCCTCCAAGGCGCTGGCCTGCCCTTCGGTGCGCGAACTCAGGTCTTGGTCGCCTTGGGCGATCTCAGCGCTGGAAGTTTCCAGTATCTCTGCGCTGTTACGCAAATTGGAGACCATTTTGGCCAGATTGTTTTGCATATCTGCCAGCGCCGTCATCAAAAGCCCGACTTCGTCGTTCGTTCGCGCAACAACTCGGCCTCTGAGATCACCTTGCTCAATACGCTTTGCCAGAGCCACCGCCTCCTGCAGCGGCCCGAGTACGTTGGTGGCAATAAAATAGGCAGCAACCATCCCCGCAAGGCACATAAGCAAACCCATGATGCTCATGATCATGGTGGTATTTCGGAGTTCACTGGAAATACGTGCAGTATTCAGACCGATCAGAACATATCCGCCATGAATATCTTCATTGGTCGTCAAATCAATTTTTGCCGATAAAAAATTCAATTCATTGGCACCAAGGATAACAGTGTCTCCTTTATTTTCTGGCGGATGTGCTTTTAGCTGACTGAGCGCCTGGGTCAAATTGAAAGTTTCATAACCTTTCGATGCTTTCTGATTGATGGCGACGTACTCGCCTTTTGCGTTGTGCACAACAACTGCAGCGACACTGACGTCTTTGTCACCGGCGAGTAACTGGACAAGAACTTTTTCAGTTTCCTCACCCACGCTATATTGTACGGATGGCTTCACCGTTTCAGATGTAATGTTGGCGAGACTTGCCCCTTTCTCATAGAGGGCATTCACTCCATTCATTTTCATGGATGCAATCGAGACCGCTTCGAGCGAAGCAGTACAAATGAAAACAATAATAACGATGCTGCTTATTATTTTCTGACGAATCTTGAGATTTTTCCAGAACTGCATAATGATGCCTTGGTCAAAATAACCGAGCTTTCTTGAAGTTCCAATCCATATCAAGAGCCTGTTTACCAGGCTCTTGAATTGCCAGCCGTACGTTAAGGCGACCTTTGATCTCTAAATTGACATTTTTAAATTACTTTGCGTAAATACCACAACCAATAACCATGCCATCCAACAACTCGACAAAGGATGATTTGTCCATAATCTTGTTCTTGTCCGCCGGATTGAATTCTTTATAGGATATCCAACCACTCCCACTTTTGTGAACCAGGTCTGTCCATTCGCGGATCCAGAATTTTCCGTCAGGGTCTTTGTCATTCCAGCGATTTCTGCCTGTAAGTTCAAGTCTGACGCCATGTGCAAGAACCACCCCCTTCTCATCGTAAACGAAAATATAGAGGCCCTTTTTTACACCCTCTTGAAAATGAAATTTTCCATTCGGAGTTCTCACTTCGGTAAAGAATTTCTCCCTACCAAATTCCTTCGCATACGCAACCGCTTCTTTCACCAGTGCATTTGCATCGTCCTTTGTAGGCTCGGATGCTCAAACTGGGTTACCAAAGGCTGCCATGATCATCACAACCATCGCGAGTATCAGATTTTTCATATACGTTTCCTCCAATAGGTGATCGCACAGCATTTGTGCGAAAATTAGCACTACTGATAAAAATTCTACCGCAAGGGCCCGCGTCTAAAACGTCCAATCACCGAGCCGGCACGCGGAACTTTTGACATAGATCACCCTAGTCAGTCATATGATAAAATCAGCAGGCTTTAAAAGCTGTAATTTTTGGATCGCACTAACGCGCCAATCCCAGTTTTAAAAACCAGGAATATTGGGCGTTCTTAAAACATTGAAAACATTTTTACCGTAGCCGGTTAGATCTCAGCCTTATTTTTAGTGGAATTTCATTTCTGGTGGATAAAGCTAATATGGCAGATTACCGTGCGTGATGGAGCGAGCAATAGATGGGCTATGCATTGCACAAAACTGCACTAAAAGTATTTCCATCGCGATTTGTTCCAAAGACATAATTTGGTACAAGGGTTACCAATTCAGCACCATGAAGCTGCTCAATTAAATTGAGAAAACTACGTGGCGTAAATTGCCATGCATGTATATCAATATAATCGCCGTTTAATGATTTGTACTCTTCAAATACACGCTTCATTACACCCGACTCACAAGCCGTTGGCATAGGACCATGGTCACCCTCCCAATGCCGGATAGTGTCATTATGTGTTAATAACATATGATTCTTAATCAGGCTGCAAAGGTTGTGTGAAGTTCTCTTTTCAAAATGGGCCTGTACTACATCAGCAATATTTGATTCTGGCAAATAATGGTCAAAGCAGTAACGCTTGTCCGGAATCATGAGCAAGTAACAGCCACTGGGTTTTAAAATTCTTGATACTTGATTGAGATGCTCAATTAAGTCGGGCTGATGCTCTATGCAATGGGAGCTAACCACAAAATCAAAACTTTTATCACCCACAATCGATAAATCTCCATTTTTTGATACATAATCTATTTTAGGAATATTATTAGTGGCGTATCCTATTTTAAGTGCATGTTCGATTAGTGCCTTTTGATCCATTATGTCAAAATATTTTACGCCTTCGCCTTTGGCTACGGGGCTTGCAAAGGGGCCTATTTCCAAAACTGACTCATTGGACCTTATTACAGATAGCAGGCCTTTTGACACTGAGTAAGGTGAAGCCATGCATCCTTCTATTTCGCCAAAATTATGGTAATGAAGCAGCAACTCATCATCAGTTTTTCCATATAGATCGTCGTAGCTGCGACCATAAAATTTCGGATCAATACTCAAAAATTTACTGTTTTTCATGATTATTTCTGCGTTTCTACGGGGCAATTAAATTGTGTGTTGGCTTTATTGGGCAACATGGGATTACCCGTAAAGGCCAATATATCTGGATGTTCCACCCTAGTATTCCTACTGACTTGCAAGACCAACAGCACCGGGCACCTTCGAAATTGCAGTCCATGCACAAAGGCCTTGGCTCTTACGCGAGCCACCGGCACCTTGCGTATTTTTTAGGCACCGCCCGCAGCGCTAGGCCTGGCGCGGCTTTCAAGACTTGTCCCCGGCCTTATCCACAGCCTTGGCCACGAATTGCAGGGACAACTTTCACACCGTCAGTGCTGTGCAATCCAAGAAATCGTGGCGAGCGCCCAGACGGGTCAGCACTTCGTCAGTGGCGAGGGTGGGTCTGTTGTCGGCGCGTGCTACCGTCACTTTGGCGCGAACCCATTCATCGTGCTGGGCCTGTGCGAGTTCGTCGTCGGCTAAGCGCTGCAGCAACTCAGCCTGACCTTGGCTGTGTCCCTGTGGGCGAAGACGCGGAAGGCTTTCTGCCAACTCGCGCAAGAAGTTGGCATTCTCGTAGTGGGTGGCGGCGTTCATGGCATTTGCTGCTTGATCTGGTGGGTCGATAGGCTCACAACGGCTCATCGGCATTTCACATTGGCACGGGCTTGGGCGCGCAACGCCCCCAAATGGGCATGTTCAGCGCATTCCATACCCAGTTCACTGCCTCGTATGACTGGCGCGGTGGCGCAGGTGGGTGGCATTGCGCAAGGTGGCGTGTTTGGTCACGCGCCCGGCCATTCTTTTGCGCCACATCCTGAATGAGGAAGGCTTCATGTGCAGGCGCATGAGGTCCACCACCGCAGACTCGTTGACACCGAACTGCGCCTCTATGGCTTCAAAGGAGGTGCGGTCTTCCCAGGCCATCTCCACTATGCGCGAGATGTCGGACTCGCTCAGCGGGCTGGTGGTATGGGGCTTTGCCGGGGCACTCACCCGTTGGCGGGATTTTTGCGGCGGCAGGGGCAAGTCGCTCATGCTGCGCCTCCCATGCAGCACCATGCCGCGGCGATGCAGCACAGCAGGGCCACCAGGGTGAGCAGCAGGCGCATGGGCAACCAGGCATGCAGGCCCATGGGGGTGTAGATACGGCGGTCCACCGCAAAACACAGGACCAAGCCTGCGGCCACCAGCAGCAATCCAGCAGCCACCGGCAACAACAGGGCCAGCCAAGCCAGCAGGCTGGGCAGCACGCCCCAGACCAACAGGCCGGTGCCAGGGCCAGCAGGACTGCGCATCGCCAGGCCCCAGTGGATGGCACCAAGAAAGCTGAGGATGGTGGCGCCATAGGCCAACAGGGCAAAGGCGGCCCAGGCCTGCTGAGCGGGTGGCAAAACCCAGACGGCCAGAGCCAGACCCACAAAGGGCAGCAGGCCGCCATAGCCCAAAGCCTGCGCGCCCACAGAGGGGCTGCTGCGTGGGGTGGCTGTCATGGCGCCTCTGCCGGTGCAACGCTATCGTCTGCTGATGCGGGCACGTCAGCGGGTTCGTCTGTGGCCGCGTTGGGCGGGCGGCACATGCTTTCGCCATTCCATTGTTGGCCGCACCAGCACAGGCCCTGCGCGTCGATGATGCAGGTGCCAGTGCCGCAGCAACGTTCGTCGTCTTGCATATTCAATTTCCTTTATGGTTGGGTTGTGGCGGGTTCGCCAGAGGGTGTTGGCAGCTGCGCTTGCCGGTGCGCCTTGGCCTGGCTGCTGATGGCCTCGCGCGCTTGCGGGTCCAGGCGCGCCAGATTTTTGAGTTGCATGGCCATGCGCGGGTTCTTCTTCAGCAGCACCTCATGGCGCATCAAAAATTCCCAGTACAGCGTGGTGTAGGGGCAGGCCTTTGGGCCAATCGACAATGCCGGATCAAAGCGGCAGCCCTTGCAGTGGTTGCCCATGCGCTGTATGTATTTGCCACTCGCCACGTAGGGCTTGCTGGCCATCAGTCCGCCGTCGCCAAACTGACCCATGCCCAGCGTGTTGGGCAGCTCCACCCATTCCACCGCGTCCACATAGACGCTCAGGTACCAGCCGTGCACGGCCTTTGGCCGCACACCGAGCAACAGCGCATACAAGCCTGTGACCATCAGGCGCTGAATGTGGTGGGCGTAGCCATGCTCCAGGGTCTGTCCAATCGCATCCTTCAGGCAGGCCATGTCGGTGTCACCGCTCCAGTACCAGGCCGGCAGATCGGCCTGGGCGTCCAGCGCGTTGCGCTCCAGATAGCTTGGCATCTGGGTCCAGTAAATGCCGCGCACATATTCGCGCCAGCCCAGGATTTGCCGGATGAAACCTTCCACCGCCGCCAGCGGCGCATGGCCCGCGCGGTAAGCCTCTTCGGCGGCCTGCACCACCTCGCGCGCCTGCAGCAGCTTGAGGTTGAGCGCGCAGCTTAAGTGCGAGTGGTAGAGCCAGACCTCGCCGGCCCACATCGCGTCTTCATATTTTCCAAACAGCGGCAGGCGCTCCTTGATGAAGGCCTGCAGCGCAAGCAGCGCCTGCGCCCTTGTGACCGGCCAGCCAAAGCTGTCGAGCCGCCCCGGGTGCGCGGCAAACTGGCGGTTCACCAGCGCGATGACTTCCTGCGTGATGGCGTCAGGCACAAAGCGCGTGGGGGGCGGCACATTTTGCGGGCCGGCCTTGCCAAAGGACTCGCGGTTGTCGGCATCAAAATTCCACTGCCCACCTTCCGGCTCCTTGCCCTCCATCAGGATGCCGTTCTTTTTTCGCAAGTCGCGGTACCAATACTCCAGACGCAGCTGCTTGCGCCCCTCGGCGTGGGCAGCAAAGTCGCGCACGGTGCTAAAGAAATGCGTGTCGTCGCGCAGCTCCAGCGGCAGGCCGGCCTGCATTGCGGCATTGCGCAGGCCTTGCAGCACGCGCCAGTCGCCCGGGGCAGTGAGCACCAGTGCGGCGGGCCGCAGTGTTTCAATGGCCCGGGTAAGTTCCAGCGCCAGCGTGCCACGGTTATCGGCGTCGTCCATGCGGATGTAGATCAGTGGCAAACCCTTCGCGCGCAAATGGTCTGCAAAGTGGCGCATGGCGCTCAGGAACACAGCGATGCGTTGCTTGGCCGACCAGACATGGGTGGACTCCTCGGTCACCTCGGCCATCCAGACCACGTCCTGTGCCGCGTCGAAGCCCTCCAGAGCAGAGGACTGCTCATCGAGCTGATCGCCCAGCACGATGACCAAGTTGCGCACTTTTTCCGGCCGGGGCACCGGTTCCAAAGCCGCCCTATCCACGGCCTTGCTCCGCGTTTTTGGCCTGCGTCTTTTTGGCGCGGCAGGCGTCCGAGCAATACAGCACCGATTCCCAGTTTTTGGCCCAGGCCTTGCGCCAGGTCATGCTGCGCTGGCACACCACGCAGAGCTTGCTGGGCAGGGATTGCTTGTTGCCTTTGAAATCATTTTTCATGGAGTCTTTAGTTGAATAAATCGCCCTGCGCCGCTTCGGCTGGCACGCCAGCCTTCTTGCCGCGCGCTGGAGTCGAGGCCTTGCGCTGCTGCCCGGAGCGCGCTAGGCCGCTCTTGCGCGAGCCGTGCCGAGCCTGCACCGCACTGGCTTCCTCACGCGCATCGGCCGTCTTGCGCAGGCCATATAGACAGTCCTTGGCGCGCTTCATGGCGGCCTTTTCATCGACGATGGGCGCGGGGTAGTCGCTGCCGATAAAGCAATTGACCATGCGCTGCACGCTGATATCCATCTTCCAGGGCTCGGCCAAATAGGGCAGCGGCACGCGCGCGAGCTCGGGGCACCAGCGGCGAATGAAGATGCCCTCGGGGTCCTGGTCGCGCGCCTGTTTGGCAGGCGAATACATGCGCAGGGTGTTGATGCCGGTGGTGCCGCTTTGCATTTGCATTTGGCTCCAGTGGATGCCGGGCTCGAAGTCCAAAAACTGGCGCGCCAAAAAGAGGCCGGGCCTGCGCCAATGCAGCCACAGGTGGTAGCTGGCAAAGCTGACCAACATGGCGCGCATGCGAAAGTTGAGCCAGCCGGTGGCCACCAGCGAGCGCATGCAGGCGTCCACCATGGGAAAGCCGGTGCGGCCCTCGCACCAGGCGGCAAAGTGCGCTTCGTCAAAGCCGTCTTCGCGCAACCCGTCGCAGACGCGGGCGACGTTGTGGAACTCGATGCCACTCTGGTCTTCGAGCTTTTGCATGAAGTGGCAATGCCAGCGCAAGCGCCCCGCAAAACCGCGCAGCGCATAGGCCATGGCGCGATCGGGTGTGCTGGCAATGGCCACCTCGGTGGCTTGGTGCACGGTGCGCAGGGAGAGCGTGCCAAAGGCCAGGTGCGGGCTCAGGCGACTGCAACCGTCTTCGGCCGTCAATGGGCTCGACAATGCCTTGCGATAACCATTGCCGCGCAGTTGCAAAAAGGAACGCAGGGCGCGCCGACCGGCCTTCTCACCCGCCGCCTGCAAGGTCTTGCCATGGGCGGGCAGGCCCAGGCTTTGCAGGGTGGGCAGCGGGGCTTGGTCGATGGCCAAGGCCGCAGTGAAGCCGCCGGAGAGCAGGTGCAGCGGCGCATCCATGCGGGCCTGCCAGCGTGCGGCCCAACCCGAGCGGCTGCGCAGGCGGCGCACCACGCCGGTCTGGGTAAATTCCTGCCACTGCACTTGTTGCTTGCGGCACCAGGCAGCCACCGCCAAGTCGCGCGTATAGGACCAGCCGCTGCCGGTTTCTTCGTGGCTCAACAGATGGGTAAAGGCCAGCTCCGCATGCAGTTGCGCCAGCAGCGCCACAGCCGAACCTGCGCGCACCAGCAGGGGCAGACCCAGCAGCGCCAAGGCGGCGCGCAGCTCGGTCAGGCAGCCCAGGGCAAAGTCCACATGGCAGGGGTCGCACTCGGGGCTTTGCAGCCATTCGGGCTCGATCACATACAGCGCCAGCGCATCGCCCTGCTGCTGGGCGGCCAGCAGCGGCGCGTGGTCGTGGATGCGCAGGTCGCGCTTGAACCAGACCAGGGCGCGGCTGCGCGGCACCATTTCTTGCGCACCCGGCAGCGGTACGCGCAGGGCGTTTGGCGCTGAGGGGAGAGGGGTCGCTTGCATGGGCTTTGGTCAGGTAGGGCCCCCGATTCTGGTTGCTTTTGGATACCGCGGTGCGCGCGCAGGGTATCGCAGCGATACGGGCCGCCGCCGCGGGGTCTGCAATGCCCTTGGTCCAGGCACAGGGTTGGCCGGCCGGACGTCCACAACTTCCTGTAATTCCTGAAAATACTGGAAACACAGGAAATGCAAACACCATGAACATCCCTCCCCTGACACAGCGCTTCGTGCTCCACTTCGGTGAAATGGGCAGCCGCTGGGGCATCAATCGCACCGTGGGCCAGATCTACGCCCTGCTGTATGTGTCTGCCAAACCGCTCAATGCCGACGAAGTGGCCGAGGCCCTGGCCTTCTCCCGCTCCAACGTGAGCATGGGCCTCAAGGAGTTGCAGTCCTGGAATTTGGTGAAGTTGATCCACCAGCCCAACGACAGACGCGAATACTTCCAGGCACCGGACGATGTCTGGGCCATCTTCCGCACCTTGGCCAACGAGCGGCGCAAACGCGAGATTGACCCCACCCTGAGCATGCTGCGCGACGCCCTGATGGAGCAGCCCAGCGTGGCCGAGGACATCCATGCGCAGGAGCGCATGAAGCAGATGCACGGCTTCATTGAGCTGATGACCAATTGGCTGGACGAGGTGCAGAAGATGGAGTCCTCCACCCTGGCAAGGCTGATGCAGATGGGCACCAAGGTGCAGAAGTTTCTGGAGATCAAGGACCGGGTGCGCCAGGCCTTTGGCGGCAAACCCGCGGGCCAAGGCGCAGCCACAGACCACACAACCCAGGACGACCATGGACAACTTTGACCCGCTGGCTCTGGCGCGCATACAGTTTGCCGCCAACATGAGCTTTCACATCCTGTTCCCCACCATCAGCATCGCCATGGGCTGGGTGCTGCTGTTCTTCAAGACGCGCTTTGTGCGCACCGGCCAGGCCCACTGGATGGAGGCCTACCAGTTCTGGATCAAGATCTTTGCGCTGACCTTTGCGCTCGGCGTGGTCAGCGGCATCACCATGAGCTTCCAATTCGGCACCAACTGGCCGGGCTTTATGAACACGGTGGGCAATGTGGCCGGACCCCTGCTGGCCTATGAGGTGCTGACCGCCTTCTTTCTGGAGGCCACCATGCTGGGCGTCATGCTGTTCGGGCGCGGACGGGTCAGCGAGCGGGTGCACACCATGGCCACCTTCCTGGTGGCAGCGGGCACGACGCTATCGGCCTTCTGGATCCTGGCGCTCAACTCGTGGATGCACACGCCGGCCGGTTTCGAGATGATTGACGGCAAGGCGCATGTGACGAGTTGGCTGGCGGTGATCTTCAACCCCTCCTTCCCCTACCGCCTGTCCCACATGCTGATCGCGTCGGGCCTGACCGTGGCGTTTTTGCTGGCCGGGCTGTCGGCCTACCGCTGGCTCAAGGGCGACCGCAGCCTGGAGGTGCGGGCCGCCCTGCGCACCGGCCTCTATGTGGCTGCTGCCCTGATCCCGCTGCAGATCGTGGTGGGCGACCTGCACGGGCTCAACACCCTGCACCACCAGCCCGCCAAGATTGCCGCCATGGAGGGCATCTGGAAGACCCAGCGCGGCGCGCCGGCGGTGCTGTTTGCGCTGCCCGATAAGGACACGCAGAGCAACCGCTTGGAGGTTGCCATTCCCAAGCTGGCCTCGCTCTACCTGACGCATGACCTCAACGGCGAGGTGAAGGGCATCGACGCCTTTGGCGAGCAGCACCCGCCGGTGGCACCGGTTTTCTGGGGCTTTCGGGTGATGGTGGGCGCGGGGCTGCTGATGCTGGCGGTCAGCTGGACCGGTGTGTGGCAGATGCGCCGGGGCGGACCCAGGCCCTGGCTGTTGCGCCTTCTGGTCGGCATGACCTTCATCGGCTGGGTGGCGCTGATCGCGGGCTGGTATGTCACCGAGATCGGCCGTCAGCCCTGGCTGGTCTACGGGGTGCTGACCGCCGCGCAGGCCGCATCCAAGGTAGTGGCCAGCAACATCGCACTGACGCTTGCGGTCTACCTGACGCTGTACGCGGCCCTGCTTGTGGCCTATGTGCGGGTGGTGTTTTACCTGGCGCGCAAGGCATCCCAGGCGCAGGCCGAACCCGGCTTGGCCCCGGCGTCCGGCCATGCGCCTGGCACCGCACCGGAGTTCAGTCATGCATGAGGCCCTTGTTGCATTGACCACGCCCGACCTGAGCCAGCCCGCCGGCTGGCTGCCCCTGGTGTTCGCGCTGGTGATGGCCCTGGCCATGCTGGCCTATGTGATCCTGGATGGCTACGACCTGGGCGTGGGCGTGCTGCTGCGCCGCGCCGACAACGCCGAGCAGAAGGACGCCATGGTGGCCAGCATAGGCCCGTTCTGGGATGCCAACGAAACCTGGCTGGTGCTGGGCGTGGGCATCCTGCTGGTGGCCTTTCCGCTCGCCCATGGCGTGATCCTGGGCGCGCTGTATCTGCCGGTGGCGCTGATGTTGGTGTCACTCACCCTGCGCGGCGTGGCCTTTGACTTTCGGGTCAAGGCGCGCGCCGAGCACAAGCCGCTGTGGGACCGTGCGTTTTACACGGGCTCGCTGCTGGCGGGCTGGTCGCAGGGCTTCATGCTAGGTGCCCTGATCACCGGCTTCTCGACCGACTGGCGCAGCCAGCTCTTCAATGCGCTGATCGGCCTGTGCCTGGTGGCGGCCTACTGCCTGCTGGGCGCCGGCTGGCTGATCATGAAAAGCGAGGGGCTGCTGCAGCTCCATGCGGTGCGCTGGGCCCAGGGCAGCCTGTGGTTCACGGCGGCCGGAGTGGCTGCCATCTCCATAGCAACGCCCTGGGTCAGCCAGCGCATCTTTGACAAGTGGTTCAGCTTTCCCAATATGGTGATGCTGCTGCCGATTCCGGCCATGACGGTGGCCCTGTTTGTGCTGATCGCGCGCAGCTTGAAGCGCCTGCCGACCCGGCTGGCAAGCAACAACCAGTATGGGGCGGCGGTGCCCTTTGCCTGCACGGTGGGCATCTTCCTGCTGGCCTTTTACGGCCTGGCCTACAGCCTTTTCCCCTGGCTGGTGGTGGACCAGATCACGCTGTGGCAGGCCGCCAGCTCGCCCGAAGCCCTGCAGGTGATCTTCTACGGCGTGGTCGTGGTGCTGCCGGTCATCGTCGGCTACACCGTGTTTTCGTACCGGGTGTTCTGGGGCAAGAGCACGGCGCTGAAATACTGAAGACGACGCAGGATGGGCGCGGCTCCGCTCTTGGAAGATAAGGCCGCGCTACCGCTGGCATGCCGGACCACAAGGCCACGCCAAGCCCATGACTGGTGCGAACTTCCAAGGCCTTGGCCAACTGCCCAGGCTGGCGGGGAGTGCGGTATTTGGACTACAGGAGGAGGGTTGCGGGAGTTCACGTGAATCGGTCCTTAGTCAGGTCAGCCGCGACTGCGGGTATCGGAAAGTGCACGCTTAGGAGCAGTCCAATTTCAAGACCATGCGGCAGCGGTGAATGTCATAGCCTCGTTGTCACGCCGCCAGCTTACGCAATCGGGGCGGACCGCGAGCCACCAAGTTTGCATAAAGGGGTTTGGTTTTGGTTTGGCAAACGCTTGCGCAGTGAGCAGCGCTACACACCAGGCGGGATGTTGGTCCCGCACTGATTGGTATTGGATGGCGCCCACGTGGGCCTCACGAGCGTCTCGGGCAAAAGCCTGTGTTGCACTGTAGTCGCTGGGGTGTAGCCACTTCGCAGCATCGGCATTGAAAGGTGGCCGGCGCAAGTCGATCAGCTGCGTGTTGACATCCGCACTAAAAGCGGTGTGCGCCACAGGCTCCAGCTTTTCCAGGTCGACTGCGTCCTTGAGAAACCTCCAGCGCCAGTGTCCCAGCTCGGCAGCAGCGGTACGAACCGACTCAGCGCCATAAAACACGCCAGGGTCGGTTGTAGTCCGAAAACGGGACCCGCCGCGCGTCGGGTAGTAACGAAACGGGGTCGCCAGCAAGTAGTCCAGCGTCAGGGCGCCCACTGCTTGCGCGGGTTTGCTGCCCTCTAGCAAAGTCTCTAACAGGTCTTGTTCTTCGACGCTGTCCACCACTTTCATGGTTGACGCCGTGTGCTGCGCTTCGACCATGCGCCAAACGGCCCCCGCCCAAGCAAACGCTTCAGACGAGACCACGGCTGGCGTCAAGGTATTGGACGACACGAACCAGGCCTTCGGTGTTGCGAATGAGCTCGATGGGCTTGGCGTTCAGGCCCAGGTTGTCGCTGCCAAGCCACTTGCGTGCGGTGAATTCATCACCCACGATGGAGTCCAGCGAACGAAAAACGCGCACAAAGAGCAATGCAAAGTCCCACTCCTTGCGGCTTTGGTCTAGCAGGTAGGTGCCGGTATAGAGCCGCGTGATGGTGGGTGGACTGACACCCAGCACCTTGGCAAGCAAGGATTTGGAAACACCCAAGCGTTCAGCGGCGCGCGCCACCGCCTTACTGAGTACAACTGCAGCCTGTGGCTTGGGTGTGGCCGGACGCGTAAGGACAGTCATGGTTCAAATTCCTTTCGGTGGAAATATTACACCAACATTATTTCCATGGGTAGTTTTTTGTTGTTCATGGCGAAATGCACTGGGGCAGCAGGTCACGGGAAGTCCCCTTCGGCGATTGGTAGCGATTCGGAAACTTATACGTCAACCCCGAGAAAAATCAGATGCGCTGCGGAAGCTTCCCGGAAGTTGGAAACGGGTTCGAAGCCGAGTTGCACATAGGGCGCGATGGCGGGGGTGTTGTGTGGCAAAGCGCCGACACCGACTGCGCGCTAACACGCTTGCCTAGCTAACTCCATACAAGCCAGCGTGAGCTGGCGAGCCAATCCTTGACGGCGAAAGGTGTTGAGAACGTACACACGCTTTACCTCTGCCAAGCCGCTATGGGCTGTGACGGACAAGGTACCACAGCAAGCAAGCTCCGCGCCTTGATATGCCAAGACAATGCCGCCGGTTGGTGACGCGTAGCGCCCCGGCAAGTCAGCTGAATCTTTCAGAACTGGATTTGCCCACGACCTCATGGCGCAACTGGGTGCGCAAATAGCTTGACTTGAAGCCTTTCGCGCAATGTCCGAAATATGGTCACTCACGTTGAGCGCGGCGGCATGGGACAGCGGCCGCAATTCCATGGATCGGCTTGTCCTGCGCGATTGAATCAAAGGCAGCTGCCACAGCTTGCCGGGTACCTGGCCGCTTAACCCCAACAACCCGTCACGCCGCCAGCAAGCCGCTGTGCGCAGCGGCATGGCGCAGCCAGGCGCCGTCTTGCGCCAGGGCCAGGCCGGCCTCCAGGGCGCGCGAGGGGCGGGCCTGGGCGTTGGAGATAAAGCCGATGCGGGTCTTGATCTCGGGGCCGCTCAGGGGCGAGGCCTCCAGCTCCTTGTAGCCGCGCAGCGTGTCCACCAGGGCACCGGGCAGCACGCTGCAAACATCGCCATCGACCACGCTGAGCATCATGGTCATGATGGAGTTGGTCTCTATGGCGGGCGTGACGCGCACACCGGCGGTGGTGAAGGCCGCGTCCACAATCGTGCGGTTGTGCATCTCGGGTGTGAGCAGGCACAAAGGGCATTGGGCCGCTGCCTTCCAGCTCATGGAGGCGGTCAATTGCAAACCCTTGGCGTGGGGCTTGGCGGCGCGGCGCAACAAAAAGTAATGCTCGGTGTACTGCGGCCAGACGTGCAGACGGCGCTCCTGCACCCGCATGCGGTCGCTGTATCCCAACGCCAGGTCCAGCGTCAGGTCTTCGAGCCCGCGCTCCAGATCGCTGGAACTCAAAGACAGCACCACCGGCTGTATGCCGCTGTGGCGCGTGTGCAGCATGGCAGCAAAGCGCGCCGCAATCGGCACCGCCGTGGGCACCGCGCCTATGCGGATGGGCCCGCGCGGCAACAGGGTCTCGCTTTGCAAGTCCTGCTGCAAATTGGCATGCTCTTGCAGCATCAGCCGGGCCGATGCCAGCACCCGCTCGCCCTGGGGCGTGAGGCCGGCAAAGTTGCGGTCGCGCTTGACAATCACCACGTCAAACTCGCGCTCCAGCGCGCGTATGGCATTGCTGAGCGCCGGCTGCGTGATGTGACAGGCCTGCGCCGCGCGCCCGAAGTGCTTGTGTTCCTGCAGCGCCACCAGGTAGCGCAAAGAGGGCAGCAAATTCATGGCGCGCTCGGCTCGCTCACAGCAGTCCTATCAGGTGTTCTTGCTGATGGTGATGCTGGGGAACTTGCTGGAGAAGTCCTTGTTCTTGGCCGCAATCGCCAGCGCCACCTTGCGCGCCACGGCCTTGTAGAGGCCGGCGAGTTCGCCATCGGGCTCGGCCACCACGGTGGGCTTGCCACCGTCGGCCTGCACCCGGATCTGCATGGCCAAAGGCAGGGCGCCCAGGTAGTCCATGCCGTATTGCGCGGCCAGGGTCTTGCCACCGTCCACGCCAAAGATGTGCTCGATGTGGCCGCAGTTGCTGCACACATGCACGGCCATGTTTTCCACAATGCCCAGAATCGGCACGCCGACCTTTTCGAACATCTTGATGCCTTTTTTGGCGTCCAAGAGGGCGATGTCCTGCGGCGTGGTCACCACCACGGCACCGGTCAGGGGCACGCGCTGGCTGAGCGTCAACTGGATGTCGCCGGTGCCCGGAGGCATGTCCACCACCAGGTAGTCCAGGTCCTTCCAGTTGGTCTGGCGCAGCAGCTGGTCCAGCGCCTGGGTGGCCATGGGGCCGCGCCAGATCATGGCTTCGTCCTGGGCCACCAAAAAGCCGATCGACATCACCTGTATGCCGTAGTTCTCCATCGGCTCCATGGTCTTGCCGTCTTGCGAATCGGGCCGGCCCTCAATGCCCATCATCATGGGCAGGCTGGGGCCGTAAATGTCGGCGTCGAGCAGGCCCACGCGGGCGCCCTCGGCAGCCAAGGCCAGGGCCAGGTTGGCGGCGGTGGTGCTCTTGCCCACGCCACCCTTGCCAGAGGCCACGGCCACGATGTTCTTCACGCCCGGCAACAGTTGCACGCCGCGCTGCACCGCATGCGCCGTAACGTTGAGCGTGGGAGTGACTTGCACATCTTGCACGCCCTCCACGGTTTGCGCGGCAGCGGCTAGCGCCTCGGCAAAGGCCTGATGCTGGCTCAGTGCCGGGTAGCCCAGCTCCAGGGTGAAAGCGACGCGGCCGCCCTGCAGGGTGAAGCCCTTGATGCACTTGCTGGATACGAAATCGCGTCCGGTGTTGGGGTCGATGACGCTTTGCAAAGCGCCCATGATTGTTTGTTCGGTCACTGCCATGGCTAACTCCTTTTGTGTGCCGAGTCTATCCAACCGCACCATGCCCTTGGCCGGCAGGGTCCATAGGGCAGAGGGTTGGCAGCGGGCCGAGGGTTTACCCCGGCAGTTGTTCGCTTGCGGGCGCCCAACCGCCTCCCACCATGCGGGCCAGCCCCGACGCAAACACCAGTGCCAGAACGCGCCAAAGCCTCGCACCGGCAGGACTGCTGGACCTGAGCTGTGCCGATGCGCAAAAAGCAGCGCGCCGAGACCTGCCACTTTTTTGGCTGTACCGATCCGCAAGCTGTTCCCTGCGTGCCCGAGCCGGGTTTTGTAGAACGTAGAAACGATCCTTTGCGGGTGAGGTGGAGGCTGTCACTTCGGACCTAGGGCGCCAATGACAGCGGCGCACACAAAGCCACCCCGGTGTCATTGGTCCATACAAATCATGCCGACCCCCTACCCCCAGACTAAAATGCCGGTCTGTCCCCGAAAGCCAAAGCCCTCTTCATGCCCCTCCACCGCAAGCTCTTCGTCACCACCGCCCTTCCCTACGCCAACGGCAACTTCCACATCGGCCACATCATGGAGTACATCCAGGCCGATATCTGGGTGCGTTACCAGCGCATGCAGGGCCATGAAGTGAACTTCGTCGGTGCGGACGACACGCATGGCGCGCCCATCATGATTGCCGCCGAGAAGGCCGGCAAGACGCCCCAGCAATTCGTGGCCGACATCGCAGCCGGACGCAAGCAGTACCTGGATGGCTTTCACATCGGCTTTGACAACTGGCACAGCACCGACGCGCCCGAGAACCACGAACTCGCGCGCCAGATCTACCGCGACCTGCGCGACATCCCGGACAGCGCAGGCGGCACGCTGATCGAGCGCAAGACGATTGAGCAGTTCTTCGACCCCGAGAAGAACATGTTCCTGCCTGACCGCTACATCAAGGGCGAATGCCCCAAGTGCCACGCCTTGGACCAATACGGCGACAACTGCGAAGTCTGCGGCTCGGTCTACGCGCCCACCGACCTGATCAATCCCTTCTCGGTGCTCTCGGGCGCCAGGCCCGAGCTCAAGCATTCAGAACATTTTTTCTTCAAGCTGTCCGACCCGCGCTGCGTGGCCTACCTGGAAAAGTGGACGCAGGACGGAAGGCTGCAGCCCGAGGTGGCCAACAAGATCAAGGAATGGTTCTCCGTGCGCACCAACCCGGACGGCACGAAAAGCGAAGGCTTGGGCGACTGGGACATCTCCAGAGACGCGCCCTATTTCGGCATTGAGATTCCGGATGCGCCGGGCAAGTATTTTTATGTCTGGCTGGACGCACCCATTGGCTACCTGGCCTCTTTGAAGAACCTGTTGGACCAGCGCGGTCAGGACTACGACGCCTACATGGCCGACCCTAAGCTGGAGCAGTTCCACTTCATCGGCAAGGACATCGTCACCTTCCACACCCTGTTCTGGCCCGCCATCCTGCATTTCAGCGGCCGCAAGGCGCCCGACAATGTGTTTGTGCACGGCTTTTTGACCGTCAACAACGGCGAGAAGATGAGCAAGAGCCGAGGCACCGGCTTGGACCCGCTCAAATACCTGAGCCTTGGCATGAACCCCGAGTGGCTGCGCTACTACCTGGCGGCCAAGCTCTCGGCGCGCAATGAGGACATCGACTTCAATGCCGACGACTTCATGGCCCGCGTCAACAGCGATTTGATCGGCAAGTTTGTCAACATCGCCAGCCGCGCCGCCGGTTTTTTAAGCAAGCGCTTTGAGGGCAGGCTCTCGGCTGAATTCGGCGCCCTGGGTGCGGCCATGCTGGCCGATATCCGCAGCGAATCCGACGCCATTGCCAAGCTCTACGACACGCGCGAAATGGGCAAGGCCACGCGCGAGATCATGCTGCTGGCGGACCGGGTCAACGCCTATGTAGACCAGCACAAACCCTGGTCCCTGGCCAAGGACCCGGCCAACGACGAGGCACTGCACCAGGTCTGCTCGGTGCTGATCAACTGCTTTGCCGTGCTGACGCGCTACCTGGCTCCCATATTGCCGCAGCTGGCAGAGGCGGTGCAGGGCTTTACCGGACTGGACATGGCGAAGTGGAATGTGGACAGCAACGTGGCCACTATTGCGCCCTACCAGCACCTGATGCAGCGCGTGGACGTGAAGCAGCTCGACGCCCTGTTTGAGGTGCCCGAGCCGGCCGCGCCCATCGTTGAAATCGTCGCGCCCGGCGGCGAGGTCATTGCCCCCCCTATCAGCATCGACGACTTTGCCAAGATCGATCTGCGCATTGCCCGCATCGTCGCCTGCTCCGCCGTGGAGGGCTCGACCAAGCTCTTGCGCCTGACGCTGGACGCCGGTGAGCAGGACGCCACTGGCGCGCCGCGCCTGCGCAATGTCTTCAGCGGCATTGCCAGCATGTATAGCGCAGAGCAACTGGTGGACCAGCTCACCGTGCTGGTGGCGAACCTGGCGCCGCGCAAGATGAAGTTTGGTGTGTCCGAAGGCATGGTGATGGCCGCAAGCCACGGCGACGAAAAGGCCAATCCCGGCATCTACATCCTCAATCCCTGGCCCGGTGCCACACCTGGCATGCGTATTCACTAGAGGACAGAGACGCCCACCATGTTTGATTTTCGCCCGCGCCTACTCGACTCAGTGAAGGGTTATGACCAGCAGCGCTTTGCCAAGGATGTGGGCGCCGGGTTGACCGTCGGTGTGGTGGCGCTGCCCCTGGCCATGGCCTTTGCGATTGCCAGCGGGCTCAAGCCCGAAGCCGGCCTCTTCACCGCCATCATTGCCGGCTTTATTGTCTCGGTGCTGGGCGGCAGCCGGGTGCAAATTGGCGGGCCGGCCGGTGCCTTTATCGTCATCGTCTACGGCATTGTGGAGCGCTACGGCCTGGCCAATCTGGTCATTGCCACCGCCATGTCGGGCGTGATGCTGTTCACCATGGGCGTCTTCAAGATGGGCACGCTGGTGCGCTTTATCCCGATCTCGGTGATCATCGGTTTCACCAACGGCATTGCGGTGCTGGTCGCCCTGTCGCAGGTAAAGGACTTTCTGGGGCTGCAAATCAGCAACCTGCCGGCCAATTTCTTTGGCATGGGCCAGACGCTTTTCATGGCCCTGCCCAGCTTCAACCCGACCGCAACAGCACTGGCATTGGCCTGCCTGGCGTTGATCGTGGCCTGGCAGTTCGGCCTGCCGCGCTTGATTAAAAATACGGTATTGGCAGAACGCCTGCGCCTGATTCCTGGCTCTGTGCTGGCGCTGGTGATTGCCACTGCCGTAGTCGAGCTGTTGGACCTGCCGGTGCAGACCGTAGGCAGCAAGTTCGGCGGCATCCCCTCGGGCCTGCCCGCGCTGGTCTGGCCGACCTTGAGCTGGGAGACGGCGCGCTTTTTGTTTATCCCGGCCACCACCTTGGCCATGCTGGGGGCGATCGAGTCGCTGCTGTGCGCACGCGTGGCCGACGGCATGATCGATGACCGCCACAACCCCAACCAAGAGCTGATGGCCCAGGGCATTGCCAACTTCATTACGCCGTTTTTCGGCGGCATGCCGGCCACCGGAACCATTGCGCGCACCGTCACCAACGTCAAGGGCGGCGCCACCTCGCCCGTTGCCGGCATCGTCCATGCACTGACCCTTTTGATCGTCATGCTGGTGGCAGCGCCCCTGGCAAAGAGCATTCCGCTGGCGGCGATGGCGGCCATTCTGATGTTTGTGGCGTGGAACATGGGCGAGTGGCGCGAGTTCCTGCACCTGCGCCAGTACCGCATGCCCTACCGGGCCACGCTGCTGGCGGTATTTTTTCTGACCGTGGTTTTTGACCTGACCGTGGCGGTCGAAGTCGGCCTGGTGGCGGCCTGCGTCACATTCATCTACCGCATCTCCAGCCTGTCGCGCGACGAGCCACTGAGCTCCGACGACTACCCCGAGCTGCTCGATTTGGAGGGCCAGGTGAGCGCCCACCGCCTCTATGGCGCGCTGTTTTTTGGCGCCGTCAAGTTGATCGAGGACCTGCAAGACCACCTGCCCGCGCGCACCCTGCTGCTGGACCTGAAAAACGTGATCTACATCGACTCCAGCGGCGCCGACAGCCTCAACGACCTGGCGCGGGCCTGCCACAAGAACCGGGTGCGCCTGGTGATCTGCGGCCTGATGCACCAACCGCAAGACATTGCCAAGCGCAGCGGCTTCGCCAACGCCGTGGGGCTTGAAAATATCCACCCCGATG
Source organism: uncultured beta proteobacterium (assembly GCA_903886275.1). Lineage (GTDB taxonomy): Bacteria > Pseudomonadota > Gammaproteobacteria > Burkholderiales > Burkholderiaceae_C > Allorhodoferax. The sequence continues at coordinate 23,513 of CAISLN010000083.1, forward strand.
TGGCCACTGCCGTCAAGGCCAGCGCCGGCCTGTCGCACCTGGACGCCGAACTGCCCCCGTCCGCACCGTAAAATACCAGCAAAGAGGTCCCCTATGAACATTTTCCGCCGCCCCGACTACCGCTCCGATGCAACCCTGTTCATCGACCATCTCAAGACCGCCAAGCCCGCGATCGCTGCCGACCAGCAAAAGGGCCGCTCCCTGCTGTGGGACAAGGCGATTGACCGCCTGAGCCTCAAGGGCTTTCGCAGCGCGAAGGTGATGCAGCGCCCCTACCCCTACCAGACCAACCACGAATAAAGCCCTTGAGCGCCATGCCCGAGGTGGTGGATCAGGTCGCGCTAGCGCGCCTGTATGGCGAGCCGCTCTTTGCGCTGCCGACCGACCTGTACATACCGCCTGATGCGCTGGAAGTTTTTCTGGAGGCCTTTGAGGGGCCGCTGGACCTGTTGCTGTATCTGATACGCAAGCAGAACTTCAACATTCTGGACATCCCCATGCTCAGCGTGACCAAGCAGTACCTGGTCTATGTGGACCAGATCCGCAAGCGCAATCTGGAGCTGGCCGCCGAATACCTGCTGATGGCGGCCATGCTCATAGAGATCAAGTCGCGCATGCTCTTGCCGCCCAAAAAGGCGGCCGAGGGCGAAGAGGCCGAAGACCCGCGTGCCGAGCTGGTGCGCCGCCTGCTGGAATACGAACAGATGAAGCTGGCGGCAGCGCGCCTGAACGCTATTCCACAACAAGGGCGCGACTTCCTCAAGGCCAGCGTCTTCATCGAGCAAAGCCTGCAGCCACGCTTTCCCGATGTGCATTTGGTCGATCTGCAAGTGGCCTGGCGCGACATCCTCAAGCGAGCCAAGCTGGTGCAGCACCACAAGATCAGCCGCGCCGAGTTGTCGGTGCGCGAGCACATGAGCATCGTTTTGCGCAAGCTCCAAGGCCGGCGCTTTGTCGGCTTTGAAGACCTGTTCGACCCCGCGCTGGGCACCCCGGTACTGGTGGTGACCTTTATCGCCATGCTGGAGCTGGCCAAGGAAACCCTGATTGAAATCACCCAGGCCGAGGCCTTTGCACCGATATATGTGCGCCTGGCCTATTCGCCCGCCTGAAGCGCCCCTTTTTAAGGGTTAGTATTTCGGCCCATTCGCCGACCCCAAGGAGATGCCATGACCGACACCACCACCGCCCTGCATGCCACGCCCTATGGCACCTTCGCACCGGCCTCCCCCATGCCAAGCCGCAAGCCCATGAGCCTGCCGCGCTTGCAAGAGATGCGCACGCGCGGCGAAAAAATCACCATGCTCACCGCCTACGACGCCACCTTTGCCGCTGTGGCCGATGCCGCCGGTGTGGAAAGCATTTTGATCGGCGACTCGCTGGGCATGGTCTGCCAGGGCCTCAACAGCACCGTGGGCGTGAGCCTGGAGACCATGCGCTATCACACCGAATCGGTGACGCGTGGCCTCAACCGCGCCCAGGCCACGGCCTGGGTGATTGCCGACCTGCCCTTTGGCAGCTACCACGAATCCAAAGAACAGGCCATGCGCAGCGCCTCTGTCTTGATGCAGGCCGGTGCCCACATGGTCAAACTCGAAGGCGGTGGCTGGACCACCGAGACCGTGCACTTTTTGGTGGAGCGCGGCATTCCGGTGTGCGCCCATTTGGGCCTGACGCCGCAGACCGTGCATGCCCTGGGTGGCTACCGGGTGCAGGGCAAGACCGAGGCCAGCGCCGAGTTGCTGCGCCGCCATTCGCATGCACTGCAGGACGCGGGTGCTGCCATGCTGGTGCTGGAAATGGTGCCGCAGCAGATTGCCGCTGAATTGACGGCCGAGCTGACGCAATGCGCCACCATCGGCATAGGCGCTGGCAAGGGCACGGCCGGCCAGGTACTGGTGCTGCACGACATGCTGGGCATGAACCTGGGCAAGATGCCCAAGTTTGTACGCAACTTCATGGCCGATGCGGGCAGCGTGCGCGGTGCCATGGAGGCCTATGTGGCCGCCGTCAAAAACGGCAACTTTCCCGACAACGCGGTACATGCCTGGTGATACGGCTCCCCCCCGTGCACCTGCGGTGCCTCCCCCTACAGGGGGCGATACCAGCCGTCTGGCAAAGCCAGCCCGGCGATATCCCTGAATTGAACTACCCGTCTGTCCCATGAAGCTCCTGCACACGCTCGCTGAACTGCGCTCTACCTTGAGCGCCTATCGCCACCCCGCCGTGGTGCCCACCATGGGCAATTTGCACGAGGGCCATATCGCCCTGGTCAGGGCCGCCAAGCCGCTGGGCGATGTGACGGTTGCCACCATTTTTGTGAACCGCTTGCAGTTCGGCCCCAAGGAAGACTTCGCCACCTATCCGCGCACGCTGGAGGCCGACTACGCGCAACTGGACGCCGCCGGTTGCGACATCGTCTTTGCACCTTCAGAAGCGGAGCTATACCCCGAGCCGCAGGGCTTTTTGATCCAACCGCCGACCGAGTTGGCGAACATTTTAGAGGGCGCCTTTCGCCCCGGATTTTTCACCGGCGTGGCCACCATCGTGATGAAGCTTTTGAGCTGCACGCAGGCGCGCACGGCGGTGTTTGGCAAGAAGGACTACCAGCAGCTGATGGTGATCCGCCAGATGGTCCAGCAGTTCAACATGCCCATAGACATCGTTGGCCTGGACACCTTGCGCGCCGAGGATGGCCTGGCCCTGTCTTCGCGCAATGGCTACCTGAGCGCCACCGAGCGCCAACAAGCGGTGCTGCTGTCGCGCACCTTGAAGGCCTTGGCCGATGCCATTCGCTCGGGTCGCTCGGGTCGCTCGGGTCGCTCGGATTACGCGGCCTTGGAGGCGCAGGCCATGGCCTCCTTGATTGCAGCCGGTTGGACGCCCGACTATGTGGTGGCGCGCCGCCGCGTGGATCTGCAAGCCCCCAAAGTCGGTGATGCGCTGGTGGTGCTGGCCGCAGCTAAACTCGGCAGCACAAGGCTGATTGACAACCTGGAGGTGTGAGCCATGCAGTTGGATTTTTCGCCCCTGTCCCAAGCCATCGCGCAGCTGGAAAATAGTCTGGGCTACGCCCACTCACCTGCCGCGCTGGCAGACCCGGGCTTGCGTGAGCAGCTTCGCAACTCGGTGATCCAATGCTTTGGGTTCACCTACGAGCTGAGCTGGAAGATGCTCAAGCGCCACCTCGAAGCCACCGAAGACAGTCCCCACGCGCTGGACCTGGCCACCTTTCAAAGCCTGATCCGTCTGGGCAATGAACGCGGCCTGCTGCGCTCCGACTGGAACCGCTGGCGCACCTACCGTCAGGCGCGCACGGACAGCAGCCACACCTACGATGCAGCCAAGGCTGAGGCCGTCTTCGAAATTGCACCGGACTTTTTGCAGGAGGCCCGTGCGTTGCTGGCCCACTTGCTGGCGCAGTCCTCTGCCACCTTCCTGCCCATGGATGTGGTGGATTTTCACGCAGTTGAAGACAACTTCAAGGCGGTGATTGATAGCCACAAGGTCCGGCTGCAATAGTTGGCCTCGCTTGCGGCCGGCGTGACTCCCGTTCCCCGGCCTGCGCTCCTGCATCAACCGATTGGCACAAATAAGTTTTACAATTTGGGAATTCAATTTCCAATTTGTAAATATGATTCTCCGTCAAGCCTCTGCGACGCTACAAACCCTGGCCAGGGGCTACCCGGTACTGGCCATTACCGGGCCACGCCAATCCGGCAAGACAACGCTGGCCAAGGGTACTTTTCCCAACAAGCCCTATGTGTCGCTGGAGGACGGTGACACGCGCGCATTTGCCAACGAAGACCCGCGCGGCTTTTTGTCCCGCTTTCCCGATGGCGCTGTTTTGGACGAGGCGCAGCGCTGCCCGGCACTATTTTCTTATTTACAAACCCGGGTGGATGACAAGCAGCGCATGGGTGAGTTTGTGCTGACCGGCTCGCAACAATTCGGCTTGCTCTCCCACATCACGCAAACCCTGGCGGGCAGGGTTGGTTTGGTGCAACTGCTGCCGTTTTCCATGCAGGAACTGCGGGCGGCAAAGGCAACGCCCCTGCAGCTCGACGAGCAGTTGTGGCGGGGGCTGTATCCGCCGATTTATGACCGCGCATTGAACCCGACCCAATGGTTTAGCAACTATGTGATGACCTATGTCGAGCGCGATGTGCGCCAGATCATTGAGGTGCAAAACCTCAGCCTGTTTCAACGCTTTCTGAAAATGTGTGCGGCGCGTTGTGGGCAGTTGATGAACATGTCGAGCATGGCCAATGACTGCGGCGTTTCGCACAAGACCATTGCTGCCTGGCTGTCGGTGCTGGAGGCGGGCTATGTGGTCTTTCTGCTGCAACCCCACCACCAGAATTTCGGCAAGCGCCTGGTCAAGACGCCCAAGCTGTATTTCTATGACACCGGCCTGGCGGCCTACCTGATGGGCATTGAGGATGCCAGCCATCTGTCCATCCATTCAGCGCGCGGCGCCCTGTTTGAGAACCTGGTGATCGCAGAGTTCATGAAACACCGCTTGAACCAGGGGCTGGCATCGAATCTGTACTTCTGGCGTAACAGCACAGGAGAGGAAGTGGATCTGGTGCTCGAAGTGGGCGAACGCCTACAACCCGTGGAGATCAAGTCGGGGCAAACTTTCCACGCCGACTTTCTGGCGGGTCTGCAAAAGTGGGAACGCTATGCAGGCACCACCTCACTTGCGCCGCATCTGATCTATGGCGGTGAGACCAGCATGTTGCGCAGTGGCGTCTCGGTACAGTCGTGGCGCGATTTGGCAGGTGCGTGAATCGCAAGGCCACGCAGTTTTACAGGAACCGGTCCAGTATCTTCTTGCTGGCCGTATTCAAAGCAAACTGGTCGCGCACCAGGTACTGAATGCCATGGGTATCGGCAATCAAGAGCGCGTTGTCCTTGCCAATGCGGCGAATGTCTTCATCGCCGCGCAACACGAAATCGGTGCGACCCCGGTCGGTCTCCACGGTCCAGGTGCAGGGCGTGGAAAAGCTCGTGACCGACACAATTTGCGCGATCACCGGAATGAACTCGCGCACCTCCAATTCCTGGCGGATCAGGCTTTGCGCGGGCTCGGGCAAATCGACCAAGCGGTCCACCCAAGCCACCTCTTCGCTGTCGGTGTTCACCAGCGAAATACCCACCTCGGGCGACTGGATCGGGAAGGCGCGCACCGGCACCACGGCCTCAAAACGCACGCCGCTCGCGGTGGTCAAAATCAGCTTGCCAAAGGCATTGCGCTCCAGCGCAAACTGCGTGCGCTCCGGGCTGTTGGTGGGATTGCTCATCATGCGGCCTCTGCGTTTTCGGAAGCCAGGTTGGCATCCATGTCTACATCCATATTGCGCGCCTGCGCCTGGTAGAGGTTGAAGTAAGCGCCCTCCTGCGCCATCAGCACGTCGTGCGTACCTTCTTCGACCACACGGCCACGGTCCAACACCACCAGGCGGTCGGCGCGGTGCAGGGTGGACAGGCGGTGGGCAATGGCAATCGTGGTGCGGCCCTTCACTAAATTTTCCAAAGCCTTCTGTATTTCCTTCTCGGTCTCGGAGTCCACCGAGGAGGTGGCCTCGTCCAGAATCAGGATGCGCGGGTCGATCAACAGCGCGCGGGCAATCGAGATGCGCTGGCGCTCGCCGCCCGAGAGGCCCTGACCGCGCTCTCCCACCATGGAGTCATAGCCCTGCGGCAACCTCAATATGAACTCATGGGCGTGGGCGGCGCGGGCCGAGGCGATGATTTCCTCGCGCGTGGCGTCGGGCTTGCCGTAGGCAATGTTCTCGGCAATGGTGCCGAAGAACAAAAAGGGTTCTTGCAGCACCAGGCCAATGTTCTGGCGGAAGTCGGCAATCGCATAGGACCGTATGTCCACGCCGTCCACCAAAATCGCGCCTTCGGACACATCGTAGAAGCGGCAGATCAGATTGACCAGGGTGCTTTTCCCTGAGCCGCTGTGACCGACCAGGCCGATCATTTCGCCCGGCGCAATATTCAAGGTGATGCCCTTGTTGACCTCGCGGTTGCCGTAGCGAAAGCCCACATCGCGCACCTCGATGCGCCCTTCCATTTTGCCCACATGCACCGGGCGGGCCGGCTCGGGCACGCTGGAGACATGGTCCAGGATGTCAAAGATGCGCTTGGCCGCCGAGGCCGATTTTTGCGTGACCGAGACGATGCGGCTCATGGAGTCGAGCCGCCCGTAAAAGCGGCCGATGTAGGCGATGGCCGCGAGCAGCATGCCGACGGTGATCTCGCCCTTGGACACCTGCCAGATGCCAAAGCCCCAGACCACCAGCAGGCCGATCTCGGTCAGCAGCGAGACGCTGGGCGAGAACAGCGACCAGATCTTGTTGATGCGGTCGTTGACGATCAGGTTGTGGCGATTCGCCTCACGGAATCGTTTCGCTTCACGCTGCTCCTGGGCAAAGGCCTTGACCACGCGGATGCCGGGAATGGTGTCGGCCAGCACATTGGTCACCTCGCCCCAGACCCGGTCTATCTTCTCAAAGCCGGTGCGCAGGCGGTAGCGCACGAAGTGGATCATCCAGCCGATAAAGGGCAGGGGCACCAGGGTGATCAGCGCCAGGTACGGGTTCATGGAAAACAAGATGGTGGCCGTCATCACGATCATCACCACGTCGCTGGCAAAGTCGGTCAGGTGCAGTGACAAATAAACCGCGATGCGGTCGCTCTCGCTGCCCACGCGCGAGAGCAGGTCGCCGGTGCGTTTGCCACCGAAGTATTCAAGCGAGAGGCGCAGCAAATGCTCGTAGGTGGTGGTGCGCAGGTCGGCGGCAATGCGCTCGGAGGCCAGGGCCAGGATGTAGGTCTTGGCCCAGCTCAGACCCCAGGCGAGGATGCCGGAGGCCAACAGGCCGCTGAGGTACCAGGCAATGGTGCTGGGCTCTATGTGCTGGCCGTTTTGGAACGGGATCAGCACCTTGTCCACCAAGGGAATCGTCAGGTAAGGCGGCACCTGGCTGGCGGCGGTGCCGAGCAGCATCAGGAAAAAACCCAGCAGCAACTGGCCGCGATAGGGCTTGGCAAAGCGCCACAGTCGAAACAGCGTCCAGGTAGAGGGCGGTGTGTGGACCACCTTGGTGCAAATCGGGCATTCCTCCTGGTCGGGTTCTAGCGGGGCCTTGCAACTCGGGCAGATGTTCTTCATCGCCTGTTGCAGGGGCCTGCCCGACACCACGCTGTCCAATTGCAGGCCAAACTGGTCTACCAAGCGGATGGCATGCAGGTTCTGGCCCAGGGTGAAGCGCCAGGTGGCCAAGAGGCCGGTGGCGTCGAGCAGCTCCAGATGGCCCACACCGGCATGGTCATGGTGCTGCAAGCTTAGACCCGCAAAATAGGGCCACTCCTGCCAGCCGGAGTCCCCCGCGCCTCGGCTGAGCAGACGCTCATTGGTGGCCACCACCAGGGCCTTGGCAAAGTGCAGGCGCGCATCCAGGTCAACCTCTAGGGCTGCCAGAACGTTTTCTAAGGGGTGCAGATGGGTCTGAACTTCGTTGCGCCAATGGGCGGCGAGTTCGCCGGGCACAACACGAACAAGGGAAGTTTCAGTGGTCATTACAGGAAAGATTCATGTTTTCTTTGGTTCATCGGACTCGCCTAGCGACCCCACTTTGACTGGCAGGCCTGAAGATACCACCCCATCGGGTTGGGCCTCACGGCGCACCGTCCTACAGTGAGCGAGAATACACAACGCGGACAGCGCCATGTCGGTGGACTGCCCCAGCCTCAAAGCACCATGCAAGCCAAGATCAATATCAACATTCTTCGTGTCACCCATTTGCGTGGCCCCAACATCTGGACCTACCGCCCTGTCATCGAAGCGTGGGTCGATATTGGGGAATTGGAGGACCATCCCTCCAACACCATCCCTGGTTTCTATGAACGCCTGACCACCCTGCTGCCCGGCCTGATCGAGCACGAATGCAGCCCTGGCGTGCGCGGCGGCTTTCTGCAGCGCCTGCAAGAAGGCACCTGGGCCGCCCACATCCTGGAGCATGTCTGCCTGGAGATGCAAAACATGGCCGGCATGCGCACCGGCTTTGGCAAGGCGCGCAGCACCTCCACCCCGGGCGTTTACAAGATCGCCTTTCGCACCCGCCACGAGGACGTGGGCCGTGCGGCACTGGAGGCCGGCCGCGCCTTGCTGCTCTCGGCCATACAGGACACGCCGTTTGACCTGGCCAAGACGGTGGCCGACCTGGCCGAAATGGTCGATGACCTGTGCCTGGGGCCGAGCACGGCCCACATCGTGGACGCCGCCACTGCCAGACGCATTCCCAACATCCGCCTGACCAGCGGCAATTTGGTGCAACTGGGCTACGGCATCGCCCAGCGCCGCATCTGGACCGCAGAGACCGACCAGACCAGCGCGATTGCCGAGGAAATTGCCAGCGACAAGGACCTGACCAAGTCCCTGCTCAAGTCCTGCGGCGTGCCGGTGCCCGAGGGCGAACTGGTGCGCAGCGCCGAGGCCGCCTGGGAAGCGGCCCAGGAGATCGGCGTGCCGGTGGTGCTCAAGCCCTACGACGGCAACCACGGCCGCGGTGTCTCGCTCGATTTGTCCACCCAGACAGAGGTGATTGCCGCCTACGAGCTGGCCTTTCGCAAGGGCGACGGCAGCGCCGTCATCGTCGAAAAGTACATTCCCGGCAACGAACACCGCCTGCTGGTGGTGGGCAAAAAGGTCGTGGCTGCGGCCTCCGGTGAAACCCTGTGGGTCACTGGCGACGGTCAACACAGCATCGACCAATTGGCCGACCTGCAGATCAACACCGACCCGCGCCGTGGCACCGGCGAAGAGTTTCCCCTGAATGCGCTCACCCCCAGCGAGAGCGGCGAAATCATTCTGGAGCTTGAGCGCGTCGGCCTCACGGCCGCCTCGGTGCCCGCAGCCGGCCAGAAGGTGCTGATGCAGCGCAATGGCAACGTGCAGTTCGACGTGACCGACCAGGTACACCCCAGCATTGCCGCTGCCGCCGCCCTGGCCGCCCGCGTGGTGGGCCTGGACATTGCCGGTGTGGACATGGTGATGGAAGACGTCACCAAGCCCCTGAGCAGCCAACGCTGCTGCGTCATCGAGGTCAATGCCAGCCCCGGTCTGCTGGCCCATATCAAGCCCTCCAACGGGACCGGCCAGCCGGTCGGGCGCGCCATCATCGACCACCTGTTTGACGCGGGCAAGGACGGGCGCATCCCGATTGTGGGCATCACCGGCACCCAGCACACCGGGCGCATTGCGCGCCTGGTGGCCTGGCTGGTGCACATCAGCGGCAAGCATGTGGGCCTGGCCTGCAGCGAAGGCCTGTACCTCGACGGGCGCCAGATCGACGCCGCCGACTGCGCCCACTGGGAGGCCGGCCAGCGCGTGCTGATCAACCGCTCGGTGCAGGCCGCGGTGTTCGAGAACCCCGGCAGCATGATCCTGGGCGAGGGCCTGGCCTATGACAAATGCACCGTGGGCGTGGTCACCGATGTGGCCTGGCACGAGGGGCTGCGCCACTTCGACATCCTGGACGACGAGCAGACCTACAAGGTGGCGCGCACCCAGGTAGACGTGGTGCTGCCCAGCGGCACCGCCGTGCTCAATGCCGATGACCACCAGGCCGTAGAGATGGCCGAGCTGTGCGATGGCAAGGTCATCTTCTACAGCCTGCATGCCGACAATCCGGCGATTGCCGCGCACCGCGAAACCGGCGAGCGCGTGGTGATGCTGCAAGGCGACAGCATTGTGCTGGCGCAGGGGGCGCAAATCGCAGCCAGCCTGGCGCTGGCCAGCCTCAAGCCCGCCAAGGCCTCACGCCCCGAGATGGTGATGGCCGCAGTAGCTGCCGCCTGGGCCCTGGGCATACCGGTGGAACTGATAGGCGCGGGCCTTCGCACCTTCGAGTCCGCCCCTAAAAAGACACCTTACTAAACCCCTTACTGAGCACGCCATGGAAGTCACCCGCATTCGCGCCCTGCGCGGCCCCAATCTTTGGAGCCACCACACGGCCATTCAATCCATCGTGTCGTGCGCCTCGCCCGAGGACGACATCGCAGCGCTCCCCGGCTTTGAGGTCCGCCTGCGCGAGCGCTTTCCGGAACTCGGCGCGCTGCAGCCCATAGGCCACGACGACCGAATTTCAATGGCCCGCGCGCTGGAAATGGTGGCCTTGGGGCTACAGGCCCAAGCCGGCTGCCCGGTCACCTTCAGCTGCACCACGCCCACCCTGGACGCCAACGTCTACCAGGTGGTGGTGGAGTACAGCGAAGAGGCCGTGGGCCGCAGGGCGCTGGAGCTGGCACAGGCGGTATGCGAAGCCGCACTCAACAACAGCGCATTCGATTTGGCTGCAGCACTGACCGAGCTGCACGACCTCGACGAAGACGTACGCCTGGGGCCCAGCACCGGCTGCATTGTGGACGCGGCCGTGGCACGCGGCATTCCGTTTTCACGCATGACCGAAGGCAGCATGGTGCGCTTTGGCTGGGGCAGCCAGCAGCGCCGCATACAGGCCGCCGAAATCGACTCCACCAGCGCCATCTCCGAGGCGATTGCCCAGGACAAGCAGCTCACCAAGCGCCTGCTGGCTGCGGCCGGCGTGCCGGTGCCGGCCGGACGCGCCGTCAGCGACGCCGATGACGCATGGAAGGCCGCCTGCGAAATTGGGCTGCCGGTGGTGGTGAAGCCGCTGGACGGCAACCAGGGCAAGGGTGTGACGGTCAACATCACCAGCGAAGAACAACTGCGCAAGGCCTACGCAGTGGCCGTCACCTTTCGCGACGACATCCTGGTGGAGCGCTATATGCCGGGCAACGATTTCCGCCTGCTGGTGGTGGGCGACAGGCTGGTGGCTGCGGCAAGGCGCGACCCGCCCAAGGTGGTGGGCGACGGCATCAGCAGCATTGCGCAGCTGGTGGAGCAGGTCAACAAAGACCCACGCCGTGGCTCGGGCCACTCCACTTCGCTGACCAAGATTCGCTTTGACGACATCGCCCGGGAATGCCTGGCCAACCAGGGCTTTAGCGCAGAAACAGTGCTGCCCAAGGGCCAGCGCGTGAACCTGCGCAACAACGCCAATTTGTCCACCGGCGGCTCGGCCACCGATGTGACCGACGATGTGCACCCGGATGTGGCGGCACGCGCCATTGCGGCGGCGCACATGGTGGGCCTGGACATCTGCGGCGTGGACGTGGTGAGCGACAGCATCCTGCGCCCACTCGAAGAGCAGGGAGGTGGCATGGTGGAGGTGAACGCCGCACCGGGCCTGCGCATGCACCTGGCACCCTCGTTTGGCAAGGGCAGACCGGTGGGCGAGGCGATTATTTCCATGCTGTTCAAGAACGGCCAGACCGGGCGCATCCCGCTGGTGGCCGTGACCGGCACCAACGGCAAGACCACCACCGTGCGCCTGATTTCGCACCTGCTCAAGGCCAAGGGTCTGCGCGTGGGCATGACCAATACCGACGGCGTCTATGTGGACGGCCAGTGCATAGACAGCGGCGACTGCAGCGGCCCCAAAAGCGCGCGCAGCGTGCTCTTGCACCCCGATGTGGACGCCGCCGTGCTGGAGACCGCACGCGGCGGTGTGCTGCGCGAAGGCCTGGCCTTTGACCGCTGCGATGTGGCAGTCGTCACCAATGTGGGCAGCGGTGACCACCTGGGCCTGAACTACATCACCACGGTGCAGGACCTGGCCGTGCTCAAGCGCGTGATCGTACAAAACGTCTCGGCCAAGGGCGTGGCCGTGCTCAATGCGGCCGACGCAAACGTGGCCTCCATGGCCCACAAGACCAAGGGAGCTGTCACCTTTTTTGCCCAGGACCGCCACCACCCCGTGATGGCCACGCACCGGGCCCAGGGCCATGCGGTGGTCTATGTCGAAGAGGGCAACCTGGTCGCGGCCAAGGGCGACTTCAAGCACCACATCCCCTTGAGCCGGGTGCCCGTCACGCTGGGCGGTGCGATTGGATTCCAGGTGGAGAACGTGATGGCCTCGGTGGGTGCAGCCTGGGCCCTGAAGGTGGACTGGGCCACCATCGAAGCCGGCCTGGCCTCCTTCTCCAACGACAACGACAACGCCGCCGGACGCTTCAATCTGTTCAAGTACCGCGGTGCCACCGTGATTGCCGACTACGGCCACAACCCGGACGCCATGGCGGCCCTGGTGCAAGCGGTGCAGGCCATGCCGGCCACGCGGCGCAGCGTGGTCATCAGCGGTGCCGGCGACCGGCGCGACCAAGACATTCGCCAGCAAACCGAAATTTTAGGTGCGGCCTTTGACGAGGTGGTGCTGTTTGAAGACCAGTGCCAGCGCGGGCGCAAGGACGGCGAGGTGATCGCCCTGCTGCGCGAGGGCCTCAAGGGCGCCACGCGCACCCGCGAATCGTCCGAGATCCACGGCGAGTTCCTGGCCATAGACACCGCCATGGACAAGCTCAAAGACGGCGAGCTGTGCCTGATCCTGGTGGACCAGGTGGAAGAAGCCCTGGCGCATATCGCAGCCAGGGTGACGGCGGGCTGATTCGAGCAGGCGCTGCCAGGTGCAGCGCTTGGCGCGGCTACGCCACTTCCGTGCCCGGCTCGCGGCCCATCAACAGGGCCACGGCCTGCTCGGGTCGCAGGCGCCCGTCGAGCAGCTCGACCACGCATTCTGTGATGGGCATTTCCACATCCAGGCGGCGCGAGCGCTGCAGCACGGTGCGGGCACAGTAGACGCCCTCGGCCACATGGCCGAGCTCGGTCACGGCCTGCTGCAGGGTTTTGCCCTGGGCCAAGGCCAGACCCACGCGGCGGTTGCGTGACAGGTCGCCGGTGGCGGTCAGCACCAGGTCGCCCAGGCCGCTCAGGCCCATAAAGGTCTCGGAGCGGGCGTCCAGCGCCAACCCGAGCCGGGTGATTTCGGTCAGGCCGCGCGTGATCAGGGCGGCACGGGCGTTCAGACCGAGTTGCAAACCGTCGCACAGACCGGTGGCAATGGCCAACACATTCTTCACGGCACCCCCCACCTCCACGCCCACCACATCGTCGTTGGCGTAAACGCGCAGGCTGCTGCTGTGAAAGGCCTCCACCATGGCCTCGCGCACAGGAACAAAGGCACTCGCAGCCACCAATGCTGTGGGTTTGCCCTGCGCCACTTCCAGCGCAAAACTGGGGCCGCTGAGCACGCCGGCCTGCAGGGCCGGCGCCACCTGGGCCTGCACCTCGTGGCCCAGCAAACCAAAGCTGTCTTCGCGCTCGGCCTCAAAGCCCTTGCACAACCAGACCACGGGCATCTGCGCGGTGCGCAATTGCGTCAGCATGGCGCGCAGACCCGCCATGGGCGTGGCCACCACCAGCAAATCCTGCTGCGCCAGCCCAGCCGCAGCAAGGCTGCCGCTGCTCAGTTGCAGTGCGCCAGGCAGGGCAATGCCGGGCAGGTAGCGCGCATTGCAGCGGCTGCTGCGCATCGCATCGACCTGCGCCGCATCACGCGCCCACAGGGTGACGCTGTGCCGGTTGGCATTGCGCGCGGCGCTCAGGGCCAAGGCAGTGCCCCAGGCGCCAGCGCCCAGCACGAATATTTTCATGGGAGTTTTGCAGCCAGGCATGCGGCGCTTGCCGCATGCAGATGCGTTTACTGCGTCAGGGTGCCAGCAGGGGCCGCTGCGGCATCGCTGCGCTGCTGCTCATACATGGCCTGGAAGTTGATTTCCGACAGGTGCACGGGCGGGAAGCCGGCGCGCTGTATCAGATCGGCCACATTGCCGCGCAAATAGGGGTAAACGATTTGCGGGCAGGCAATGCCCATGATCTGGCTGAGTTGGTCTTCGGCGAGGTTGCGGATTTCGAAAATACCGGCCTGCTTGGCTTCAACCAAAAACACGGTCTTTTCCTTGATCTTGGTGTGCACCGTGGCAGTGACAGAAACCTCAAAAATGCCCTCGGCCACCGGTGTGGCTTCCACGCCCAGTTGGATGTCCACAGAAGGCTGCTCCTGCTCCAGCAAAATGCCAGGCGAATTGGGCTGCTCCAATGAGGCCTCTTTCAGGTAAACGCGCTGGATCTGGAATACGGGTTCTTGGTCTGCCATGAGAAGTTTCTTTCTAAGTAAAACAAAGCCCGCCAGGGTGGTCCTGACGGGCTGGATAAATGCTTGCCGCCGGGATTATGTCAGGCCGCGTTGAGCAGGGGCAACAAACCGCCACTGCTATCCAATGCCATCAAATCGTCACAACCTCCCACATGGGTGTCGCCTATAAATATTTGCGGCACGGTGCGCCGTCCGGTGCGCTCCATCATGTTCATGCGCTCCTGCGGCTGGGTGTCTACCCGCACCTCTTCGATACTTTCAACGCCCCGTGCCTGCAGCAGGCGCTTGGCCTGTACGCAATAGGGGCAGACGGCGGTGGTGTACATCTTGACGGCTTGCATAGGGTCTGTTCCTTGTGGAGCCAAAGGCTCAGGCTTTTTCGATCGGCAGATTGGCAGTCTTCCAGGCAGCCATGCCGCCGCCCAGGCTTTGCGCCTGCTCATAGCCCAGTTTCTTGGCAATGGCCAGGGCGCGGCCGGAGCGCGCGCCACTCTGGCAGACCAGAATCAGGGGCAGGTTCTTGTTCTTGACGGCGCCAACCAGCTTGGCCTCCAGGTCGCCCAAGGGAATATTTTTGGCACCCACGATGTGACCGGCGGCGAATTCTGCGCTTTCGCAGATGTCCACCACCACGGCTTTTTCGCGGTTCATCAGCAGCACCGCGCTAGCCGGACTGAGGCCGGAAGTCGCCGCACCCTGAATAACGGGCCACAATAGCAGCGCGCCGGAGACCAGGGCAATGGAGATCAACATCCAGTTATCAATAATAAATTTCACTTTGTTCCTTGTTTCTTACCCTCGCACCTGCGAAAGCATTCGCTCGCTATTTTAGAATGACGAACCCCGGCATGTTGCCAGCAGGCCCTAACACCCCCCAACTTCCATTGCCCACCATGCACAAACTCGTTCTCGTACGCCACGGCGAATCGACCTGGAATCTCGAAAACCGCTTTACCGGCTGGACCGATGTAGACCTGACACCGCTCGGCGTGGAGCAGGCCAAGAACGCCGGACGCCTGCTCAAGGCCGAGGGCTACGAGTTTGACCTGGCCTACACCAGCGTACTCAAGCGCGCCACCCGCACCCTGTGGCATTGCCTGGACGAGATGGACCGCACCTGGCTGCCGGTGGTGCATTCCTGGCGCCTCAACGAGCGCCATTACGGCGCCCTGCAGGGTCTGAACAAGGCCGACACCGCCAAAAAGTACGGTGAAGACCAGGTGCTGCAATGGCGCCGCAGCTACGACACCCCACCGCCGGCACTGGAAGCCAGCGACCCGCGCTGCGAGCGAAATGACCTGCGCTATGCCAAGCTGCAGCCAGACCAGGTGCCGCTGACCGAATGCCTCAAAGACACTGTGGCGCGCGTGCTGCCCTACTGGAACGAATCGGTGGCACCGGCCATCAAGGCCGGCAAGCGGGTGGTGATTGCCGCACACGGCAACTCCATACGCGCGCTGGTGAAATACCTGGACAACATTGCCGATGACGACATCGTGGGCGTGAACATCCCCAATGGCATTCCGCTGGTCTACGAGCTCGATGAAAACCTCAAGCCGATCCGCAACTACTACCTGGGTGACGCCGAAGCGGCAGCCAAGGCAGCGGCGGCCGTGGCTTCGCAAGGCAAAGCGTAAGTAAAAATAGACCCTCAAGGGAGCGGCCCAAACACGCGCCTACAGCTTGATGCGTCGGGCGCGTGTATATTGGGGCGAGACAGGAACATATATGGGTCAAAAATTGAAAATTACCGGATGGATTGCGCTCGGCGTTGTGGCGGGCGCACTTACCACCGTGTCCTTGCAAACCGTAGCGCGCAGTGCGCTGGCACCGCTGCCCTTGGGCGAGCTGCAGCAGCTTGCGGCCGTGTTCGGCATGATCAAAAGCGATTACGTGGAACCGGTGGACGAGAAGAAGTTGATCACCGACGCCATCTCTGGCATGGTGGCTAGCCTGGACCCGCACTCCCAGTATTTCGACAAGAAGTCCTTTAAGGAATTCAAGGAAGGCACCTCCGGGCGCTTTGTCGGCGTGGGCATTGAAATTACCCAAGAAGACGGCCTGGTCAAGGTGGTCTCCCCGATCGAAGGCTCACCCGCTTTTCGCGCCGGCTTGAAGCCCAACGACCTGATCACCAAAATTGATGACACCGCAGTCAAGGGCCTGACGCTCAACGAAGCCGTCAAGCGCATGCGTGGCGAGCCTTCCACCAAGGTGCTGCTCACCATCTACCGCAAGGACGAGAACCGCACCTTCCCGGTGACCATCGTGCGCGAAGAAATCAAGCAGCAATCGGTGCGCGGCAAGCTCATCGAGCCCGGCTACGCTTGGGTGCGCCTGAGCCAGTTCCAAGAACGCACGGTCGATGACTTCGTCAAAAAGGTCAACGAGATTTACCGCCAGGACCCAAAGATCAAGGGCTTTGTGCTCGATTTGCGCAACGACCCGGGCGGCCTGCTCAATGCAGCGGTTGCCATCTCGTCCGCCTTTTTGCCAGAAGGCGTGACCGTGGTTTCCACCAACGGCCAGACAGCCGAGAGCAAGCAGGTGCTACGAGCAACGATTGACGACTTCCGCAGTATTCCCGGCGCTGAGGCCATCGCCAGCCTGCCGCGCGAACTTAAAAAAGTGCCTCTCATCGTACTGGTCAACGAAGGTTCGGCCTCGGCCAGCGAAATCGTCGCCGGTGCCCTGCAAGACCACAAGCGTGCCACCCTGATGGGCAGCCAGACCTTTGGCAAAGGCTCGGTGCAAACTTTCCGCGCCTTGGGGCCAGATAGCGGCCTGAAGATCACCACCTCGCGCTACTACACGCCCAGCGGACGCTCCATCCAGGCCAAGGGCATAGTCCCCGAAGTGATGGTCGATGACACCGAAGAAGGCAGCCCCTATGCCGTGCTGCGCATGCGCGAGTCCGACTACGACAAGCACCTGACCAGCGGCCAGGGCGAGGAAAAGAAAAACCCGGAACGCGAGAAGGCCCGTGATGAAGCGCTCAAGCGCCTGGAAGAGGAGTCGCGCAAGCCGGCCTCTGAACGCAAGCCGCCCGAATATGGCTCCGACAAGGACTTCCAGTTGATGCAGGCCATCAACCAGCTCAAGGGCAAGCCCGTGCAGGTCAGCAAGACGCAAGTTGAGCGCAAGGAAGAAAAGAAAGAGGAGTAGCGCGGCGCCATGCAAGACGCCAAACCGGACGATCCACAGGACGGCCTGGACGACGCGGCGCTGCTGCGCTATTCGCGCCACATTCTGCTCGATGAGATTGGCATCGAGGGACAGCAACGCATTTTGAACAGCCATGCCCTGGTGATTGGTGCCGGCGGCCTGGGTTCGCCGGTGGCCATGTACCTGGCCTGTGCCGGCATAGGCACCCTGACCGTTACCGATGACGATACGGTGGACCTGACCAATTTGCAGCGCCAGATTGGACACCGCACTGCGGCAGTGGGCCACCCCAAGGTGGAGTCGCTCAAGGCCACGCTAAAAGCCCTCAATCCGCAAGTCACAGTGAACGCCCTGCAAATGCGCGTTGATGGCGCTTCGCTGGACGCGCTGGTGCAGGCGGCCGACCTGGTGCTGGACTGTTGCGACAACTTCAAGACGCGCCACGCCGTCAATGCAGCCTGCGTCAAACATGGCAAGCCGCTGGTGTCGGGTGCAGCCATTCAGTTTGATGGGCAAATCAGTGTCTATGACACGCGCGCGCCGGACGCGCCCTGCTATGCCTGCATCTTCCCGCCGGATGCCACTTTTGAAGAGACGCGCTGCTCCACCATGGGCGTGTTTGCGCCTCTGGTGGGCATCATCGGATCCATGCAAGCGGCCGAGGCCTTGAAGCTGTTGTGCGGCATCGGTCGCAGCCTGAACGGACGCCTGCAGATGCTCGACGGCAGGGCCATGGAGTGGAACGAAATCCACCTGCCACGCAACCCCGACTGCCCCGTCTGCGCCGACCGCCCGGCACACTGACGCGGCCCTGAATGCTAGCGCCGATAAATTACCAGAGGCCCCTGGGCTTGCTGTTAGACTTTCCTCAGAACTTGAAGTAACCCGCTGTGGCATCACCCAAACCCGAATCCCTTGTTGCGTTAGAGCAGCTGCGTCTGGACGATGCCCGTGCCCTTCTTGGGCGCGACAGCACCCTGGCTCTTCCCGCCTCGGTGGAGTACGCCCTGCCCTATCTGCAACAGGTCATAGACGGCCTGTGCGAGCTCTCCCTCAAAGATCCCCTGACGGGCCTGTCGAACCGCCGCCATTTCCGCGCCGTCTTGGACCGCACCATCGACATGGTGGCGCGCTCGGGTGAACCCGCGCTGCTGCTGATGGTAGATATTGACCACTTCAAAGTGGTCAATGACACGCATGGCCACCTGGCCGGCGACTTGGTGCTACAGGCCGTGGCCCAGGCCTTGGCCAAATGTGTGCGCACTATGGACACCGTGGCGCGCTACGGCGGCGAAGAGTTCGCCGTGGTACTGCCGAACTGCCAGGCCTTTTTTGGCATCGCGGTGGCCGAGCGCATTCGCCAGACCATTGAGGACATGCAGGTGCCACAGCCCTTGGGCCAGGCGCTCAATGTCTCGGTCAGCATTGGCGGCGCCTATGCGCCGGAGTGGATACGTTCCACCGCAGCCCTTTGGACCGAGCGTGCCGATCTGCAGCTTTACCGGGCCAAGAACGAGGGTCGCAACCGGGTCGTTCTGGATACACAGGCGGAAATATTTGTCAGCGCCGAAGAAAAAAACATGTTGTTTGGGCATTTGGCGCTGGGTGAACCGGCTTGGATTGAAGCAGCCTCCGGTGAGGCTTCGGCCAACGCGACGGCGCAGAGGGCTAATTGATGTCAGATGAAGTGAAGCAAGCCCAAGCGGGGACAAGAGCCTCCGAAATGCCGCCCAGGCCCCTGGGCAAGGTGATGGCTGTGACGAGCGGCAAGGGCGGCGTGGGCAAGACCTTTGTATCGGCCAATTTGGCTGCAGCCCTGGCCAAACGCGGTTTACGCGTGCTAGTGCTGGATGCCGACCTGGGCCTGGCCAATCTGGACGTGGTACTCAACCTGTATCCGAAGGTGACGCTGCACGATGTGTTTCAGGGCAAGGCCAAGCTTGAAGATGCCATTGTCAAGGCGCCCGGTGGCTTCTCGGTGCTGCTGGCGGGCTCGGGCATGGTCGAGTATTCGCGCCTGACGCCCGAGGTGCGCAACGAATTTCTCAACATCATGTCCGGCCTGGTGCCGCGCTACGACATCGTGCTGATGGACACCGGCGCCGGCATCTCCGATGTGGTGCTGTTTGCCGTATCACTGGCCGCCGAAGTGATCGTGGTGGCCACCCCGGAACCCACTTCGTTGACCGATGCATACGCCACCATCAAGGTGCTGGTAGGCCAGCAAAAGCGCCAAGTGATTCGCATGGTCATCAACCAGACCGCACGCCTGGGAGACGGCCGGGCCATCACCGTACAACTGCAGCAGGTGCTGGACCGTTTTGTTGTCACCGAACCCGGGCGCCCCATCAAGCTGGTGCACATGTGCGACATTCCGGCCGACCCCTCGGTGCGCCAGGCTGTGATGCGCCGGCAGTTGCTGGTGCAGTCGGCGCCCGGCTGCCCGGCCGCGTTGGCCATTACGCAGCTGGCACAGAAAATTCAGGAAGTGGTCGTTCCGCGCTAAAGCGATAAGAGCCCCCACGTTCCCGCCTTCACGCGCTGACAATCCATCCTTCCAGCGAGTCCATGTCGGGCGGCAGGCCGTACAGTGGTGCGCCCGCTTGCTGCTGCTGTTTCGCCCAGGCGGCCTGCAGCAGGCACAACGTGGCATCGAGACTGTCGCCGCTGGCATCCTCCACCAAGGCATCGTGCTGGGCATGGCTGAGTTTGAGGCGCAGACCCAGACGGGTCTGCCCCAGCTCCAATGCCAGCAACAGGTCCTTGCGCGCAATCAGGCGCTCGGGAGTTTGCTTGGCACGGTCATCACTCTTGTAGCTGCGCAGACCCAAAATTTCGCGCGCCAGCAGGCCTGGATAGGCCTCCAGCGCGACTTTCTCAGCGGCTTGGGACAGATGCTGCAGGCCGGGCAGATATACGCCGGCAGCCAGCAAGCGCGGCACACCGGCGTGCAGCATGTAGGCCACCGGAGGATTGACCCACTTCATGGAAGGGCTGCTGCCTGCGGGCCTGTCGGTGGCACGGTGGGCAAATTTGCCGCCTACCGGGCGCGCATCGCAGAACGCAGCGAAGCAGTCGCGAATTTCGGCGCGGCTAAAGGACGCGTAATGCGCCATGCAGGCCTCCCAATCGGTGGGCCAGCCAAGGGCCTGAACCAGTTCGCGTGGCAGGCCAAAGGGCAGATCAAAGCCGCCGGTCCAGCCGCCCTCTTGCGCAAGACAGACTGAGAAATCGTCCAACGTTTCCAGCTTTTCCAGGCGCTGCAACTGCACCCGCCCCTGCTGCACCCGCCCCCAGGCCAGCACCACCGGCTTGCGCCTGCTCGGACTGCTGGAAAAATCACAACCCAGTAATTGCGCCATGGCGTGTCAGCGCAGAACGGCTAGGCCCGAGCCTATGCGGTAGACGCTTAGGGGCGACCACTCAGCGCCGGGCCGCCCCAAACGAACTTGCACCCCACACAAGGCGGGGGAGCTTGGGGGCCACATTCAGGAGCGGCCAATGACGCTGGCTGTGGCCAATAGTTCTTCCAACAGAGCCAGCGACACAGCGCCAGACACCGAGTAGGGATCGAGCTCGGGCTTTTCCGCGTACTTGAGCACAATGTTGGAGTTGACCTTGGACATGTTGACCTGCCCCATGGTCCAGCCACCAAAGCGGCGCGCGGAGATTTCTTCGTATTGCAGCAGCATCACGTCCTTGTGGCGCGTATCGCGCTGGATCTGACCATAGAGCGCGCTCACCGCTGTGCGCCCACCCTCTATGGCCTGCAAAAATATGCCGCCGCCGTAGCAAAGAATGCCGGTAATTCCGTTGATCGGGTTGAAATGCCGGCATTCGGCGAGGATGTCGTCCACCGCTGCACAAGATGGATCAATGGCGCGACTGGCATAGAGCAAACGAACCAGCATGGCTTAGCCTTTGCGTGGAATCAGGGACAAGAATTCGCGGCGCAGATCAGAGTTTGTCAGGAAGGAGCCGCGCATGACCGAGTTGATCATCTTGCTGTCCATGTCCTTTACGCCACGCCAGGACATGCAAAAGTGGCTGGCTTCCATGATGATGGCCAAGCCGTCGGGTTGGGTCTTTTCCTGGATCAGATCGGCCAGTTGTATCACCGCCTCTTCCTGGATCTGGGGTCGGCCCATGATCCATTCGGCCAGGCGCGCGTACTTGGACAGACCAATCACATTGGTCTTCGCATTGGGCATCACGCCAATCCAGATCTGACCAATCACCGGGCAAAAGTGGTGGCTGCAGGCGCTGCGCACCGTGATCGGCCCCACAATCATCAGCTCATTGAGTTGCTCTGCGTTGGGGAATTCGGTGATGACAGGGGGCGGCACATAACGCCCCTTGAACACCTCGTTGATGTACATCTTGGCGACACGCCGCGCCGTATTGTCGGTGTTGTGGTCGTTATCTGTGTCTATGACCAGGCTGCTGAGCACGCCCTTCATTTTTTCTTCGACCTCGTCGAGCAGCAGCTCGAGTTCGCCCGGCTCTATGAACTGGGCAATATTGTCATTGGCGTGGAAACGCTTGCGCGAAGCATTGATACGCTCACGGATTTTGATGGAAACCGGAGTCCCATCATCCACATCGTTTGGGTTCATGCTGCTTTGTATTTTCATTAACATAAATCATGTTACCAGTCTTTAAACAGTAGGGTTATAGAGCAAAGCAGTTTAAAAAAGTGGCTTCTATGCGACCAAATCAGTAGTCCCTGCCGCTCAGAAAGAGGGTCAGGCGCATCAACCGGTAAGCCAAACGGTCCTGCAATCGCTGCAGCAAGGGCCTGCGTTCAAACTGGGTTCGGTCTAGCCTGCGGCTGCGCTGTTCAATAGCGGCGTTGAGCGGCTCGAGCAGGGTTTGCGCAAAGCCGGCGTCATCGACCACCACATTGGCCTCGCGCGCCAGCAGCAGGCTCAAGGGATCCAGATTGGAGGAGCCGACGGTGGCCCATTTGCCGTCGATCACCGCCACCTTGGCATGCAGGAAACCGTCCTGGTACTCGTATATTTCCACACCGGCATCCAGCAGGGCGTCGTAAAAGGCCCTTGCGCCGTGGAACTGCATAAAGAACTCGTAGCGACCCTGAAGCAACAGGCGCACCCGCACCCCGCGCTGCACCGCATGCACCAGAGCGCGGCGCAGCTTGGCGCCAGGCAAGAAATAGGCATTGGCAATCAGCACCTCGTGCCTAGCGTGGGCAATGGCGTGGCGGTAAGCGCGTTCTATGCCCCTGCGGTTGCGCAGGTTGTCGCGCAGCAGCAGTGCCGCACGCATGCCCAGAGTGCCGGTGACCAAGTCGGCGTCGCCTTCGGCGTCCGTGCGCGGCAACACCGCCAGGCCAACGAGCGCACGCCGCGCCACCCGGAACTGGCCTTGCTCCAGCTGGCGCGTGGCCAGCAGTCGGCGCCAGAACTGGTCCATGGCGTTGTAGATATCGGCCACCAAGGGCCCGCGCACCTGCACCGCAAAGTCAAAGCGGGCGCTGGTCTGCATGCCATGGTTGAGTTCAAAAAAATCGTCAAGCATGTTGATGCCGCCGCAAAAAGCCAGCTCCCGGTCCACCACGCAGAGCTTGCGGTGCAGCCGGCGCCAACGCCCAGGAATCAACAGCCCCAGCGAGCCCAGCGGCGAGAACTGCTGCCACTGCACACCACTCTCCAGCATGCGCAATTGCCAGCGCTGCGGCAGCATGGGTGTACCTATGCCATCGACCACCAGACACACCACCACGCCGCGCCTTGCGGCCTGCTCCAGCGCGATCATCACAGCCTCACCGGCCGCATCATCGTGAAAAATATAGGTCTCTAGGTGCACCTCTTGGCGCGCCCCATCCAAGGCCGCAATCAGCGCAGGGAAGTAGGCCTGCCCGTTGATGAGCAGCTGCACGCTGTGACCACCTTGCAGGCTGGGCATCTTCAGTCGGACCAGGGGGCCAGCTCAAACTCGGTGATCAGAGGCAGATGGTCGGACATGCGCCACCAACTGCGACCCCTGGGCACATGCTGAACCAATGGTTTCAGACCGCGCACATACATATGGTCGAACTGCACCAGCGGCAGGCGCGCGGGAAAGGTGGGCAGCGTGGCCGCCGAGCTGCTGCGCAGGCCCACTGCGGCCAGCGGTCGCGACAGCAGCGCACCCCAGTCGTTGAAGTCCCCTGCCACCAGCAGCGGCGCCTGGGCCGGGACCTCGCGGGCGATGAACTGCACCAACTGCACCAACTGACGCACCCGGCTGGCACGTATCAGTCCCAGGTGCACCACCACCACATGCACCGGCTGGCCGTCCACCGCGACCTCGGCATGCAAGAGCCCGCGTTGCTCGAAGCGGTGGTCCGACATGTCTTCATGCTGGTGTGACAACACCGGCCAACGCGACAGCAGGGCATTGCCATGCTCGCCATGGCGGGTGATGGCGTTGGTGCGATAGACCACGTGGTAGCCCTCGGGCGCGAGATAGTCTGCCTGCGGCTGCTCGGGCCAGTGCGGGAAAAAAGCCGCCTCGCCACGGTTGAGTTTGCGCACCTCCTGCAGGCAGATCAGGTCGGCCTCGAACTGCGCCACTGCCTGACCGAGGTTGTGGATTTCCAGGCGCCGGTTCGGCCCCAGTCCCTGCACCCCTTTGTGGATGTTGTAGGTGGCCACGCGCAGGCTTGTCATGCGGCATGGCTCCCGGCCGCGGCAAAGCGTGGCAGCAACAAAATGGCCTCGGCGTTCGAGGGTGAGAAGCACAGGGCTGCCGCGTCCACATAAGGCAACCATTGGTAATGCGTGTGCTCGCGCGGGCTCAAGGTCACCGGCGTACCCTGGGGCACCCGCAGTCCAAACACACGCTCGGTATTGAACAGGGTACCCGGCGCATAGCGGTGCAGCCAACGCGGGTAGATGTCGTAAATGTTTTCTAAATGCCAGTCCTGCAGACCGGTGGCCAGCGGCGTGCCGTGGGCGCAATCGATGCCGGTTTCTTCCAGCACCTCGCGCATGGCAGTGGCGGCAAAGCTGTGGCCCAGCGCATCCTTGCTGCCTGTGACCGATTGCCAAAATTCCGTGTCCTGGGTATCGGCACGGCGGATCATCAGCACGTCCAGCGCCGGCGTGTAGATCACCACCAGTACGGACTGCGCAATCTTGAAAGGTTTGGTCACAACAGACATCCAAAAAAAGGGCGCCTTTGAGCGCCCTTTCATTGTGCACCAGAGTCAGCTTACGCCGGCTTGGCCGCCAGCTCGGCAGTGCGCAGGCGGATATGCAGCTCGCGCAACTGTTTCTCATCGACCAGGCTGGGCGCCTGTGTCAGCAGGCACTGGGCACGCTGGGTCTTGGGGAAGGCGATCACGTCGCGGATCGACTCGGCGCCGGTCATCATGGTGACGATGCGGTCCAGACCAAAGGCCAGGCCGCCATGCGGAGGCGCGCCGTATTGCAATGCGTCGAGCAGGAAGCCGAACTTGATCTGCGCCTCTTCGGGTGTGATCTTGAGGGCGTCAAACACCTTTTGCTGCACATCGGCGCGGTGGATACGCACCGAACCACCCCCCATT
Source organism: uncultured beta proteobacterium (assembly GCA_903886275.1). Taxonomy (GTDB): domain Bacteria; phylum Pseudomonadota; class Gammaproteobacteria; order Burkholderiales; family Burkholderiaceae_C; genus Allorhodoferax. Next base: position 48,323 of record CAISLN010000083.1, read on the forward strand.
TCCCAGCCGTTCAAGACCATGTCGTAGCCCTGGGAGATGCACTTCTCGGGGGCGGTGACCATCCAATCCTCATGGCCTTCCTTGGGCGCGGTGAAGGGGTGGTGCACGGCGCTGTAGCGGGCGTTTTCTTCGTCGTATTCAAACATCGGGAAGTCCACCACCCACATCGGGCGCCAGGCGGCTGTGAACAGGCCGTTCTTCTTGCCAAACTCGCTGTGGCCGACCTTCAGGCGCAAAGCACCAATGGCGTCGTTGACGATTTTTTCCTTGTCCGCGCCAAAGAAGATCAGGTCGCCATTTTGCGCGCCGCTGCGCGAGAGCACCTCGGCCAGGGCCTTGTCGTGCAGGTTCTTGACGATGGGGCTTTGCAGGCCATCGCGACCCTTGGTGATGTCGTTGACGCGGATATAGGCCAGGCCCTTGGCGCCGTAGATCTTGACGAACTCGGTGTAGGCATCGATCTCACCACGGCTGATGCCGCCGCCTTCCTTGGAGCCGCCCGGCACACGCAGTGCGACGACTCGGCCGCCCTTCATGGTGGCCGCACCCGAGAAGACCTTGAAGTCCACATCGGCCATCACGTCGGTGACTTCGGTGAATTCGAGGTTCACGCGCAGATCGGGCTTGTCCGAGCCATACAGGCGCGCGGCGTCTTGGTAGGTCATGACCGGGAAGGCGCCCAGGTCCACGCCAATGGTGTTCTTGAACACCGTGGTGATCATGCCCTCGAACATTTCGCGGATGTCCTCTTCCGACAGGAAAGAGGTCTCGATATCGATCTGCGTGAACTCGGGCTGGCGGTCGGCGCGCAGGTCTTCGTCGCGAAAGCATTTGGTGATCTGGTAGTAGCGATCAAAACCGGCCACCATCAGCAGCTGCTTGAACAACTGGGGGGATTGCGGCAGCGCAAAGAAATGGCCGTCATGCACGCGGCTGGGCACCAAGTAATCACGCGCGCCTTCGGGCGTGCTCTTGGTCAGCATGGGGGTTTCGATGTCCACAAAACCGTTGGCGTCCAAAAACTTGCGCACTTCCATGGCCACGCGGTAGCGCAGCATCAGGTTGTTCTGCATGTAGGGGCGGCGCAGATCGAGCACGCGGTGCGTCAGGCGGGTGGTTTCCGACAGGTTGTCGTCATCGAGTTGGAACGGGGGCGTGACCGAAGGGTTGAGCACGATAAATTCGTGGCACAGCACTTCGATCTTTCCGCTCTTGAGGTTCTCGTTGACCGTGCCCTCGGGACGCGCACGCACCAGGCCCTTGATTTGCACGCAAAATTCATTGCGCACATCTTCGGCTACCTTGAACATCTCGGCGCGGTCCGGGTCGCAGACCACCTGCACATAGCCTTCGCGGTCGCGCAGATCGACAAAGATCACGCCACCGTGGTCACGGCGGCGGTTGACCCAGCCGCACAGGGTAACGGTTTGGCCCAACAGGGCATCGGTCACAAGACCGCAATAGTGGGAACGCATGGCCATGGCTTGCTTTCTAGACACTGCACTTCGGGCAGCTGGATTGTTAAAGGGTTATTTGGAAACAGCGCTGGGATGTTTCGACGGATGGGAATGCTCGGTAGGCGCCACCGAGCCCATGGAAATCACATAGGTCAGCGCCTCATCGACGCTCATGTCGAGCTCAATCACCTCGGAGCGCGGCAGCATCAAAAAGAAGCCGCTGGTCGGGTTGGGCGTGGTGGGCACATACACGCTCACCAAGTCGGCGCCCAGGTGCTTTTGCACCTCGCCACCGGGCACACCGGTCTGAAAGGCAATGGTCCAGCTGCCGGCACGCGGATACTGCACCAACATGGCGGTGCGAAAGGCATTGCCGTTGCTGGAGAACAGCGTGTCGGACACCTTCTTGACACTGTTGTAGATCGACTTGACGATGGGGATGTTGGTAAATAGCCGGTCCCATTGCCTGAGCCACCAGCGACCCGCCACATTGGCGACCAGGGCGCCCGTGATCAACAGGGCCGCAGCCACCAACAGCACACCCAGACCGGGAATATGGTGCAAACGCTCAATCAGCGGCGCCAGATCGGTAGGCGTCACCGCCGACAACATGGATAGCACGCCGAAAAACACGGAGTCCAAGGTGCCTACCAGCCACAACAGCACCCACAGGGTGATGGCCAGAGGCAGCCAAACCATCAGACCGGCAAAAAGGTATTTTTTAAACGGCACGGTCACTCCGGAACATGGGGTTTTATTCGGCAGCCGAGGCTGGCTTTGCCGCCGGGGCCGCATCTACCTTGGCCGCTGCGGTGGGCGCAGTGGCGACAGCTGCTGCAGCAGCGGGCGCCGCATCGGCTGCTGCCGGTGCTGCTGCTGCAGCAGCAGGTGCCGCGCCATTGCCCTTGAAATCGGTGACATACCAGCCCGAGCCCTTGAGCTGGAAACCGGCTGCCGTCAACTGCTTTTGGAAGCTGGGCTTGGCACAGCTGGGGCAATCGGTCAGCGGCGCATCCGACATTTTCTGTAGGACGTCCTTGGCAAACCCGCAGGACTCGCACTTGTAAGCGTATATGGGCATGGGGTGTCTTTAGCCGGTGGTTGCAAAGCTTTTGATTATAAGGATGGGGGCACTAGTAATACTGCCGCAGGCCGGTCATTGCCAGCATCAGGCCCACGCCGATGGCAAAACCGATTCCCAGACCTATCAACCACTGCAGCATGCGGTTGGTGCGCTTTTGCTCCAGCAGCAACTCGGCCACCAGTCTGTCGCTGCCGGACGTCTCGTTGCCGCGTTTCAGGTAGCTGTGCACCAGCATGGGCAACTCGGGCAAGAGCTTGGCGTAATGCGGCGCCTGCGCCTTGAGCTGCTCTATAAACTTTTGCGGCCCCACTTGGCTCAGCATCCACTTCTCAAGAAACGGCTTGGCTGTCGCCCAAAGATCCAGGTCGGGATCCAGGTCGCGCCCCAGGCCTTCGATATTGAGCAGCGTCTTTTGCAGCAGCACCAATTGCGGCTGGATCTCCACATGGAAGCGGCGCGACATCTGAAACAGCCGCATCAGCAGCAGACCCAGAGAAATTTCCTTTAGCGGGCGGTCGAAATAGGGCTCGCAGACCGAACGCACTGCCGCCTCCAACTCGTCTACGCGGGTGCTGCGCGGCACCCAGCCGGACTCGATATGCAACTCGGCCACGCGCTTGTAGTCGCGCCGAAAGAAGGCCGCAAAGTTCTGCGCCAGGTACTCCTTGTCCACCTCGGTGAGCGTGCCCACAATGCCGAAGTCCAGCGAGATGTAGCGCCCGAAGGTGGCAGGCGCCAGGCTGACCTGGATGTTGCCGGGGTGCATGTCGGCATGGAAGAACCCGTCGCGAAACACCTGGGTAAAAAACAGCGTGACGCCATCGCGCGCCAGCTTGGGGATATCGACGCCGGCGGCGCGCAGACGCTCAACCTGGCTGATGGGCACACCCACCATGCGCTCCATCACCAGCACCTCGGTGGTACAAAAATCCCACAGCATCTCGGGAATCAGCACCAGGTTCAGGCCTTCCATATTGCGGCGCAGTTGTGCGGCGCTCGAGGCCTCGCGGATCAGGTCCAGCTCGTCGTGCAGGTACTTGTCAAACTCGGCCACCACCTCGCGCGGCTTGAGGCGCTTGCCGTCACCGGACAGGCTCTCGACCCAACCGGCCATCATGCGCATCAGACCCAGGTCGCTGTCAATGGCCGACAGCATGTTCGGGCGCAGCACCTTGACCGCCACGTCGCGTGTGCGTCCGCTGCGGTCCTTGATCACGGCAAAGTGCACTTGGGCGATGGAGGCGCTGGCCTCGGGCACCTGCTCGAAGGAAACAAAAATTTCGGCCAAGGGCTTGCGCAGCGCCCGCTCGATGATGGCCACGGCCTGGACTGCGGGAAACGGTGGCACCCGGTCTTGCAGGCGTGCCAGCTCGTCGGCAATGTCCACTGGCATCAGGTCGCGCCGGGTGGACATCACTTGGCCGAACTTGACAAAGATAGGGCCCAGCCGCTCCAGCGCCTCGCGCAGGCGCTGACCACGCGGCGCATCGCGCCGCCCCACCGACACCACGCGGGCTATCCAGTGCAGCCAGGGCTTCTGGAAGCTAGCCAGCACCAGCTCATCGAGGCCGTAGCGCAGGACGATCCAGACGATATAGACGCCGCGCAGCAGGCGGCTCATGCCGCGTTGCCGGAGCTTGCGTCGCCAGATGAATTGCTTTTGCGACCCGGAAAATTGCGCAGGGCAGCGCCCAGTTTGCGACCCGCCTCCATCAGCAAATGCGAAGGCGCGTCGCCCACAATGCGCGACAGGTCTTCCTCCACATCCCAGCGCAGGTTGTCGGCCAGCCAGTTGACCTCGGCCGCCAGTTGCACATCGCCCTCAATGCGCACCGGAGGCTTCGCGCCTTGTACCAGGCCTTGCGCCAGCGCAAACGGCGACTCTTCGCTCAGCACCAGTGTGAGGTCGGGCGTGGCGCCCTCGCCCGCCAGATCCAGCAGTCCGGCCGGCGTGACCTTCACGGTAAAGGTAAAGCTGCGCCACTGCGTCAGCACGACCCTGCCCGTTTGCCGAACCAGACGTTGCATGGCCTGTGGCTCCTGCATCAACACATGGTTGAGCAGCAACACCACGCGGTGGTGGGTTTCGTGAATCGCCCAGGCTGGAGGGGTAGGAACCGGGAGAGACTTGAAAAAGTCTTCCAGAAATGCGAAGGGGAATTGGGTTGCCATAGCTCACATTATCTAGCACCTCTGCGACGTAAATGCCTCAACTCAGAAACACCTTCCAACCCGCTTTTCCGGGCCGCTGGTGTTGCCCCCTGCAAGGGGCTGATTCCCCACTATCCAGCACAGAAGCGGCGCGCGTGCCTTCACTCAGGAACACCGCAGAACCGGCTTTGCCGGGCTGCTGGTGTTGCCCCCTGCAAGGGGCTGAGGGCCGCGGCTCCGAACCTGCCTGCGCAGGTTGGGACGGCCCTGAAGATCCGTTGCCTCTGGCTGAGGCACCGAAGCGGCCACTTGCGTCATCGGCTTCTCAAGCCGATGCCTGGGCAGTGGGCAAGCCGGGGGGTGTACCTATCTCATTGCAGGGCTTGCACACCGGCCACCAGCCAGCCGCTGCCACCGCTCTTGGGCTTGGTCATGTTCCAGACCTCGCGGAAGGGACTGGGTCCTGCCGACGGGTCTTCGCGGATCATGCCGGAGAACTCGACGCTGGCCATAAAGCCTTCATCCAGCTCCTCAATGCCCAGCAGGTGCGCCTCAATCATCACCACCTCGGTGCTGTTCGGCGCGGTACCGGTGTGGGCCTCGCGCTCGGCCAACTGGTTGCGAATTTCGCCCAGCATGGAGTCGGTCATCATGGCGCGCAGCGAGGGAATGTCGGAACGGTCCCAAGCTGCCTGCAAGTTCACAAAATTGGCCTTGGCCGCATTCAAGAAACCTTCGCTGTCAAAGTCGGCCGGCACACCCCAGTTCTGCGAGCCCATCAGGGCCGAGCCGATCATAGAGCCGCCACCTTCCGCCGGCGACAGATTGCTGCGCTCGAACGGCCTGGCCGAGGCGTCGTTGCCCACGTTTTCAGGACTGTAGGAGGCCACAGGCAGGGGCGCCTGACCTGCGCCCTGGAAGGCAAAGGGACTGCTGCCCGCACTGGTCGCCGCATTGCGCCTGCGCATGAAAAAGCCAACGGCCATCATCACAGCCAGCGCCAGCAGCCCGAACATCAAGATCTGGCCAAAGGCCTCACCCATGCCCAGGGAGCTGGCCAACCAGGCCAGGCCCAGACCGGCTGCCAGGCCACCCAACATGGCGCCCCAGGGCCGGCGCGGCGGTGCCGGTGCAGCCATGGGCGCGGGCTTGGTCGCATTATTCATACCCTGCGCCGGCGCAGGAGCGCCGGGCGCCGTACTGCGCTGTGTCACATTGCCGGACTGCTTGCCAAAAGACGCGCCCGAACCCATGCGCTTGGCCTCGGCATTCACCCCACCCAACGCCAGCACCAGCGTCAAAACCAACACAGACCAGTTCATGTTCACTCCAAAAAATTTATGCATCAACACTTGATTCCAACATGCAAGGCGGCGACGCCACCGGTGAGGTTGTGATAGTCCACATGTCCGAAACCACCTTTGTGCATCATGGCCTTTAGCTCCTGCTGGGCTGGATGCATGCGAATGGACTCCGCCAGATAGCGGTAGCTGGCGTCGTCACCGGCGACCAGCTTGCCCAGGCGCGGCAGCACCTTGAAGGAATACCAGTCATAGACCTTCTCCAAAGGGGCGACCACCTTGGAAAACTCCAGCACCAGCAACTTGCCACCGGGCTTGAGCACGCGGTTCATCTCGGCCAGCGCCACATCCTTGTGCGTCATGTTGCGCAGACCAAAGGCCACGCTGACCAGATCGAAGGTGTTGCTGGCAAAGGGCAGCTTCTCGGCGTCGCAGACCAGCGTGGGCAGGGACACGCCGGCGTCGAGCAGACGATTGCGCCCTGTGCTGAGCATGGCCTCGTTGATGTCGGTGTGCACCACCTGGCCGCTGGCACCTACTTTTTTGGCAAAGGCCATGGCCAGGTCGCCGGTGCCCCCCGCAATATCGAGGGCGCGGTCGCCCTCCTTGAGCTTGGCCACCATCAGTGTGTATGCTTTCCAGGCGCGGTGCAGCCCCATGGACATGAGGTCATTCATCAGGTCGTACTTGGGTGCGACCGAGTCAAAAACGCTGCGCACTTTGCGCGCTTTTTCCGCCTCTTCGACGGATTCGTAACCGAAATGGGTGGTAGTCATGCACCGATTTTAAGCAGGTCGCTGCCAACACCACCAACAATGCGGCCTAAGCAGCTATTGAATCGGTAGCGCGTTGCATTTGCGCACAAGCCCTGGGGAGGGCATGGCTGAAAATGGTCAGTGACTGGCGCAGCTGTGGCCGGCCTTTTCCGGCATGGGCGCATCGCGGTCGCGACCGCCCGCCTGCAGGCGTTGCGCATAGTCGGCCCACAGCTGCGCCTGCTGCGAACCCAGGAAGTAGAGATAGTCCCAGGAAAAAATGCCGGTGTCGTGGCCATCGGAAAAACGCGGCTGCACCGCGTAATTGCCGACCGGCTCCAGGCCGGTCAACTCGACCAGGCGCTTGCCCGATTGCAGCGTCTCCTGGCCCGGGCCGTGACCCGCCACCTCGGCCGAGGGCGAATACACGCGCATCAGCTCAAACGGAATGCGAAACGCAGCTCCGTCCGAAAAAGTGATTTCGAGCACGCGCGACTGCGCATGCACCGTCAAGGCCTGTGGAGTGGGCGAACCTGTTTGTAAACCAGCCATGCGCGAATTGTACGTAAGCCCACCGCAGTGGGCGTCCGTGGGGGCAATGCCGTAAGCCGGGCCGTCTACACCAGCACCCGCTCAATGCCTCCGGCGTTGGCGACCTTCACATAATCGGGCAGCCAGTCCTTTCCAAGGATCTGGTTGGCCATCTCCACTACGATGTAGTCGGCCTCCAACAGGCCGTTGTTCAGGTCGTTGCCGTAACGGCTCAGGCCCTGCAGGCAGCTCGGGCAGCTGGTGAGAATCTTCAGGTTGCCCTTGGAAGGTGCCGCCCCTTCTACCGCTGTCAATGCCCGCAACGCCGTCTCGTCCTTGCGCAGTTCTTCTTCCTTGCGAAAGCGAATTTGCGTGGAGATATCGGGGCGGCTCACGCCCAGGGTGCCGGACTCGCCGCAGCAGCGCTCGCTCTTCAACACTGCATCTCCCACCAAGGCCTTGACGGTCTTCAGCGGGTCCTGCAGCTTCATCGGGCTGTGGCAGGGGTCGTGGAACAGATAGCCCGCGCCAGCACCCCCCTCGGGCACCAGGGTGATGCCCTTTTCCAGCAGGTACTCGTGGATGTCGATGATGCGGCTGCCGGGGAAGATCTTGTCGAACTCATAGCCCTGCAACTGGTCATAACAGGTGCCGCAACTCACCACCACGGTCTTGATGTCCAGGTAGTTGAGCGTGTTGGCCACGCGGTGGAACAGCACCCGGTTGTCGGTGATGATCTTCTCGGCCTTGTCCGACTGTCCAGAGCCACGTTGCGGATAGCCGCAGCATAGGTAGCCGGGCGGCAGCACGGTTTGCACACCGGCATGCCAGAGCATGGCCTGGGTGGCCAGCCCCACTTGGCTAAACAGACGTTCCGAGCCGCAACCGGGGAAGTAGAACACCGCCTCGGTCTCGGCGGTGGTGGCCACCGGGTTGCGGATGATGGGCACGTAATCGCCATCTTCAATGTCCAGAAGTGCGCGCGCCGTCTTCTTGGGCAGGCCGCCGGGCATCTTCTTGTTGATGAAGTGAATCACCTGCTCCTTGATGGGCGCGGTGCCCACCGTGGCGGGTGGCTTGGCGGTCTGCGCCTTGGCCGCCAGACGCAGCACCTGATTGGCCAGACGCTGCAGCTTGAAGCCCACGCCCACCATGGCGCCACGCATCAACTTGATGGTCTGCGGATTGGTGGCGTTGAGAAACAGCATGGCAACAAAGCCGCCGGGTCTGAAACTCTTTTGCCCCATCTTGCGCAGGAGGTTGCGCATGTTCATGGTGACCTCGCCAAAATCGATCTTCACCGGGCAGGGCGAGGCGCATTTGTGGCAGATGGTGCAGTGGTCGGCCACATCTTCAAACTCTTGCCAGTGGCGGATGCTGATGCCGCGTCGCGTCTGCTCCTCGTACAAAAAGGCTTCCACCAAGAGCGAGGTGGCCAGGATTTTGTCGCGCGGGCTGTACAGCAGGTTGGCGCGCGGCACATGCGTCGCGCACACCGGCTTGCACTTGCCGCAGCGCAGGCAGTCTTTGACCGAGTCGGCAATGGCACCAATGTCGCTCTGCTGCATGATCAGCGATTCGTGTCCCATCAGGCCAAAGGACGGCGTGTAGGCATTGGTTAAATCCGCCTTGTGCGCCACATCACGCAAGAGCTTGCCCTTGTTAAAGCGCCCCTCAGGATCGACCTTGGCCTTGTAGGCAACAAAGGGCGCAAGCTCCGCATCGGTCAGGAACTCCAGCTTGGTGATGCCAATGCCGTGCTCGCCCGAGATCACGCCGTCCAGTGAACGCGCCAGCGCCATGATGCGTTTGACCGCGCCGTGGGCGGCCTGCAGCATGTCGTAGTCATCGCTGTTGACGGGGATATTGGTGTGCACATTGCCGTCGCCGGCATGCATGTGCAGGGCCACCCAGACACGGCCCTTGAGCACGCGCTGGTGGATGGCGTTGCACTCTTCGAGCACCGCCTTGAAGGCGCCGCCGGTAAAGATGTCACGCAGCGGCCCTCGCAGCTGCAGCTTCCAACTGGCGCGCAGGCTATGGTCCTGCAACTGCGCAAACAGGTTTTGCGCATCGCCCAGCCAGCCCTGCCACTGCGCGCGCACCTCGCCCACAAGGGCAATCGCCTGGCCCACGCGTTCTTGCATCAGCTCAGGGGAAGGGATGTCGATGGCGTCATCGGCACGCCCTATAGGCAGGTTGCCCCGCTGCAAAAATTCCAGCAGCGCGTCGCACAGCGCCAGCTTATTGGCCAGGCTGAGCTCGATGTTGATGTGCTCGATGCCGTCGGTGTACTCGGCCATACGCTGCAAAGGGATCACCACGTCTTCGTTGATCTTAAAGGCGTTGGTGTGGCGGCTAATCGCCGCCGTCTTCTTGCGGTCCAGCCAGAATTTCTTGCGCGCCTCGGGGCTGATGGCCACAAAGCCCTCGCCACTGCGCGAGTTGGCAATGCGCACCACTTCCGAGGTGGCGCGGGCCACGGCGTCGGCATCGTCGCCTGCAATGTCGCCAAACAGCGCCATCTTTGGCATGCCGCCGCGCTTGGACTTGGTGGCGTAGCCAACAGCTTTCAGGTAACGGTCGTCGAGGTGCTCCAGGCCGGCCAGCAGCACGCCGCTGCGCTTTTGCTCGGCCGACATGAAGTCGATGATTTCCACAATGCTGGGCACGGCATTGCGTGCGTCGCCAAAAAACTCCAGGCAGACGGTGCGCGTGTGCGCGGGCATGCGGTGCACCACCCAGCGTGCGCTGGTGATCAGGCCGTCGCAGCCCTCTTTCTGGATGCCGGGCAGGCCACTGAGAAACTTATCGGTGACATCCTTGCCCAGGCCTTCCTTGCGAAAGCTTTTTCCGGGAATGTCCAGGCGCTCGGTGCGGATAGCCGTCTTGCCATCGGCCTTGAAATACTGCAGCTCAAAGCTGGCCGTCTCCACATCATGGATCTTGCCCATGTTGTGATTGAGGCGGGTGACCTCCAGCCACTCGGCCTGCGGCGTCACCATGCGCCAACTGGCCAGATTGTCCAGCGCCGTGCCCCAGAGCACAGCCTTTTTGCCACCGGCATTCATGGCGATGTTGCCGCCTATGCAACTGGCCTCGGCCGACGTTGGGTCTACCGCAAATACAAAGCCTGCGCGCTCGGCCGCATCGGCCACACGCTGGGTTACCACTCCGGCCTCGCTCCAAACCGTGGCCACCTCAACATCGAGGCCTGGCAGGCGGCGCATCTGCACCTCGGTCACGGCGTCGAGCTTTTCGGTGTTGATGACCGCGCTCTTCCAGGTCAGAGGCACAGCGCCGCCGGTGTAGCCGGTGCCGCCGCCGCGCGGGATGATGGTCAGCCCCAAGTCGATACAGCCCTTGACCAGGCCGGCCATCTCTTCTTCGGAGTCGGGGGTGAGCACCACAAACGGGTACTCCACGCGCCAGTCGGTGGCGTCGGTCACATGGCTCACGCGCGACAGGCCGTCGAACTTGATGTTGTGCTTGGCAGTGACCCGGTTGAGCTGGCGCAGGGACTTGCGGCGCAGGCTGGCCACCTTGCCAAACGAGGCGTCAAATTGCTCCACAGCCAAGCGCGCGGAGGTCAGCAACTGGCCGACCATGGCATCGCGCTCGGGGTCGGCATCGGGCGTGCGGCGCTTGCCGACCTCGCCCAAGCGGTGGTTCAGGGCCTCCACCAACTGCGCACGGCGCTTGGGGTTGTCCAGCAGGTCGTCCTGCAAATAGGGGTTGCGCTGCACCACCCAGATATCGCCCAGCACCTCGTACAACATGCGTGCCGAGCGCCCGGTGCGGCGCTCTTCGCGCAGCCGGTTCAGGGTCTCCCAGGCCGGAGCACCCAACAGACGGATGACGATTTCGCGGTCGGAAAACGAGGTGTAGTTATAGGGAATTTCGCGGATGCGCTCGTGCGGTTGTGCTGCAGCGAGTGTGGCGGCAGCGCTGGTCAGGTGCGAGTGTAGGGTCGGTGCGTTCATCGGTTTGTGTAGAGGCAACCGAGGGGGGCTGAAATGACAGTCCCCAGGGGCTGATTGGGCAGACCATCGATAGTACCGCAGTGCAACAAAGCGACCCCCTTTGTCCTGCAAAGGCCACACCGATGGTGCAGTCAGGGCGCTCCGACACATCGGCCTTGTTGCAACATACGCTGCCATTCTTGCTCTGCGCCAGGGCGTTGCTGTTGCGCGAGCGTGATTGGGTGAAGCGGGTGCGCCACTTCCGGGTGGAAATACCTATCCCTTCAGGCGCATACCCCATTGGACGAGGCTGGGGTCAAGGGGCGGTGGAAAGTGGCCGGTATAATCCCCGTTTACCACCTCATCGAACCCCACGGGTTCGCCCCTGACATGACCAAATTTGTCTTCGTCACCGGCGGTGTGGTGTCTTCCCTTGGCAAGGGAATCGCCTCAGCCTCCTTAGCAGCGATCCTGGAATCGCGAGGCCTCACAGTCACTTTAATCAAGCTCGATCCCTACCTCAACGTAGACCCCGGAACCATGTCGCCCCTGCAACATGGCGAGGTTTTCGTGACGGACGACGGCGCAGAAACTGATTTGGACTTGGGGCATTACGAGCGGTTCATTGAATCGCGCATGCGCAAAGCCAACAACTTCACCACCGGCCAGATCTACCAAAGCGTGCTCGACAAGGAGCGCCGTGGCGACTACCTGGGCAAGACCGTGCAGGTCATCCCCCATGTCACCAACGAGATCCAGGAATTCGTCAAGCGCGGTGCGCGCTTTGGCGAACCCGATGCGGTGGACGTGGCCATCGTAGAAATCGGCGGCACCGTGGGCGACATCGAGTCCCTGCCCTTCCTGGAAGCCGTGCGCCAGATGAGCCTCAAGCTCGGCCCCAACAACAGCGCCTTTGTGCACCTGAGCTATGTGCCCTGGATTGCCGCCGCTGGCGAGTTAAAAACCAAGCCGACCCAGCACACTGCCAAGCAGTTGCGCGAAATCGGCATACAGGCCGACGCGCTGATTTGCCGCGCCGACCGCCCCATCCCCGACGAAGAGCGCGAGAAGATTTCGCTGTTCTCCAATGTGGCGCTGTGGGGTGTGATCTCCATGTGGGACGTGGACACCATTTACAAGGTGCCGCGCATGCTGCACGAGCAGGGCCTAGACGGCCTGATCTGCGACAAGCTGCGCCTGAACACGCACCCGGCCAATCTCAAGCGCTGGGACGATCTGGTGTACGAGACCGAGCACCCGCAATGCGAAGTGTCCATCGCCATGGTCGGCAAGTATGTCGATCTGTCGGACAGCTACAAGTCGCTCAACGAAGCGCTGCGCCACGCCGGCATGAAGAACCATGCCAAGGTGAAGATCGAGTACATCGATTCCGAGACCATCACGGCTGATACCGTGTCGCAACTCGCCAAGTTCGACGCCATTTTGGTGCCAGGGGGCTTTGGCAAACGCGGCGTGGAAGGCAAGATTTGCGCGGCCCGCTTTGCCCGCGAACGCAAGGTGCCCTACCTGGGCATTTGCCTGGGCATGCAGGTGGCCACGATTGAATTCGCCCGCAATGTGGCGGGCCTGAAAAACGCCAACAGCACCGAGTTCGATCCGACCAGCCCCAACCCCGTGATCGCCCTGATCACCGAGTGGAAGGATGCCGACGGCACCATCAAGACGCGTGACCACAATTCCAATTTGGGCGGCACCATGCGTCTGGGCGCGCAGAGCTCGGATGTGTCGAAGGGCACCCTGGCGCACCAGATTTACGGCGACGTGGTGACCGAGCGCCACCGCCACCGCTACGAGGCCAATGTCAACTTCCTGGACCGCCTGCGCAGCGCCGGCCTGGTGATTTCGGCACTGACCCAGCGCGAGCACCTGACCGAAATGGTGGAGCTGCCACAAAGCGCCCACCCCTGGTTTGTGGGCGTGCAGTTCCACCCCGAGTTCAAGTCCACCCCCTGGAATGGCCACCCCCTGTTCAACGCCTTTATCAAGGCCGCGCTGGACCACCAGACCCAAGGTACGACATTGAAGGTGGCGGCATGAAACTGTGTGGCTTTGATGTCGGTCTTGAGCACCGCCTGTTCCTGATCGCCGGCCCCTGCGTGGTGGAGTCCGAGCAGTTGCAAATGGACACTGCGGGCACGCTCAAAGAGATCACCGACGCGCTTGGCATCCCCTTTATCTTTAAGAGCAGCTTTGACAAGGCCAACCGCACCAGTGAGTCGGCCTTTCGGGGCTTGGGCATGGAAAAAGGCCTGGAGATTTTGGCCAAGGTCAAACGCGAGATCGGCGTGCCGGTGCTCACCGACATCCACTCCATAGACCAGATCGCCCAGGTGGCCTGCGTGGTCGATGTGCTGCAAACCCCGGCCCTGCTGTGCCGCCAGACCGACTTCATTCACGCCGTGGCCCTGTCGGGCTTGCCGGTGAACATCAAGAAGGGCCAGTTCATGGCACCCGGCGACATGAAGAACGTCATCGCCAAGGCCCGTGCGGCAGCCAAGGCCGCCGGCATGGATGAGGACAGGTTCATGGCCTGCGAACGCGGCGTGAGCTTTGGCTACAACAACCTGGTGAGCGACATGCGCTCGCTGGCCATCATGCGCGAATGCGCCGTGCCCATCGTCTTCGATGCCACGCATTCGGTGCAACTGCCAGGCGGCGCTGGCACCAGCAGCGGGGGCGTGCGCGAGATGGTGCCGGTGCTGGCACGCGCGGCCGTGGCCGTCGGTGTGGCCGGAATTTTTATGGAAACCCATCCGGACCCGGCCAATGCGCTGTGCGACGGACCCAATGCGGTGCCCCTGCGCCACATGAAGGCGCTACTGGAAACCTTGGTGGAACTGGACGCCGTAACCAAAAAGACTTCGTTTTTGGAGAATTATTTTCAATAATGGCCGCAAGATGCAGGCCAGCCCTTTTTTTGTACCATTTGGAAGGAAAACCCAATGAGCGCTATTGTTGATATCGTCGGCCGCGAAATTCTCGACTCCCGTGGCAACCCCACGGTGGAATGCGATGTTTTGCTGGAATCCGGAACCATGGGCCGTGCGGCCGTACCCAGCGGAGCCTCCACCGGCTCGCGCGAAGCCATCGAGCTGCGCGACGGTGACAAGTCGCGCTACTTGGGCAAAGGCGTGCTCAAGGCCGTGGAACACATCAATACCGAAATCCTGGAGGCCGTGCTGGGTCTGGACGCTTCCGAGCAGTCCTTCCTGGACAAAACCCTGATCGACCTGGACGGCACCGAAAACAAATCCCGCCTGGGCGCCAATGCCATGCTGGCAGTCTCCATGGCCGTGGCCCGCGCCGCTGCCGAAGAGTCCGGCCTGCCGCTGTACCGCTACTTTGGCGGCATGGCTGCGGTGCAACTGCCCGTGCCCATGATGAACGTCATCAACGGCGGCGAGCACGCCAACAACAACCTCGACCTGCAAGAGTTGATGATCATCCCCGTGGGTGCTCCGAGCTTTCGCGAAGCCCTGCGCTATGGCGCGGAAGTCTTCCACGCGCTCAAGAAAATCTTGCACGACAAGGGCATCAGCACCGCAGTCGGCGACGAAGGCGGCTTTGCCCCCAATGTGCCCAACCACGAAGCCGCTATCCAAATGATTCTGGAAGCCATCGACAAGGCCGGCTATGTGGCAGGTGAACAAATCGCCCTGGGCCTGGACTGCGCCGCTTCCGAGTTCTACAAAAATGGCAAGTACGAACTAAGCGGCGAAGGCCTGAGCCTGACCGCTCAGGAATGGACCGACATGCTGGCCACCTGGGTGGACAAGTACCCCATCATCAGCATCGAAGACGGCATGGCCGAAGGCGATTGGGATGGCTGGAAAATCCTGACCGACCGTCTGGGCAAGAAGGTGCAAATTGTGGGCGACGACCTGTTTGTCACCAACACCAAGATCCTCAAAGAAGGCATAGACAAGGGCATTGCCAACTCCATCCTGATCAAGGTAAACCAGATCGGCACCCTGTCCGAAACCTTTGCCGCCATCGAGATGGCCAAGCGTGCCGGCTACACCGCCGTCATCAGCCACCGCTCGGGTGAGACCGAAGACTCCACCATCTCCGATATCGCTGTGGGCACCAATGCCGGCCAGATCAAGACCGGGTCTTTGAGCCGTTCGGACCGCATGGCCAAGTACAACCAGCTGCTGCGCATCGAAGAGGACCTGGGTGATGTCGCCGTGTACCCCGGACGTGCCGCTTTTTACAACCTCAAGTAAAAGGTAAGTGGACTCCCACCGGCCAAACCACAAGGCATGAGCAAACGCCTCGTTCCCCTGTTACTGATTGCCCTGCTGCTCATCCTGCACGGGCAATTGTGGTTTGGCCGCGGCAGTGTGCCCAATGTCAGCAAGCTGCAAAGCGAGCTGGAAGTTCAAAAGATAAAGAACGCACAGGCCACATTGGCCAATGACCGCCTGTACGCCGAAATCCGTGACCTCAAGGAAGGCCTGGAGATCGTCGAAGAAAAAGCCCGCAGCGAGCTGGGCATGGTCAAGAACAACGAAATCTTTGTGCAGATTGCGCACTAAGTTAAGTGGCGATGTGCGCGCTGCGCTGACCGCATGAACATCGCCATCCTGGGCGCGGAATGCACCGGCAAGACCACCCTGGCAAGAGCGCTGGCACAGGCGCTGACAGCCCAACACCCCAGCACCGTCTGGATTCCCGAAACCTTGCGCGAATGGTGCGATGCGCACGGACGCACACCCCTGGCTAGCGAGCAAGCCCCCATCGCGCTGCTGCAGTGGGAACGGGTGCAGGCGCACAGTGGCGCCGCCATCGTGCTGTGCGACACCACACCGTTGCTGACTGCCGTTTACAGCGATCTTATTTTTGGCGACCGGTCGCTCTATCCGATGGCGCTGGAACAACAGCGCAGCTTCGGCCTGACCCTGCTGAGCGGCCTGGACCTGCCATGGGTGGCAGACGGCCTGCAGCGAGACGGTGTGGCCATGCGCGCCCAGGTAGACCACCGCTTGCGCGAAGTCCTGCTGCAAAACGGCATCGCCTTCTCGGCGGTGTATGGCGCGGGCGAAGCCCGCACCCAAAACGCCCTGCAGGCGATTGCCTACGCGATGGGTACGCCCCGCACCGGCGGCGTACGCAGCAACTGGCGCTGGCCCTGCGAGAAATGCTCAGACCCAGAGTGCGAGCACCGCCTCTTTAGCGGCTTGCTACAGGCCAAGGCCTAAGGTCGGCGCAGCGAATCCACTGAGAGCTTGAGCCAACCAGCCCCCATGCGACAGATGAGCGTGAGGCCCGCTTCAATGCGACTCTGCGCCGCTGCTGGCCATCTGCACCGGCGCGACAAACAATTGCGCCGCGTCCACCGGGTCAAAGCGGTATTGCAGGCCGCAAAATTCGCAACCCACCTCGATGTCACCGCGCTCGGCAATGATCTCTTCGGCCTCTTTGGGCCCAAGGCCAACGATCATCTTGCCCACGCGCTCGCGGCTGCAGTTGCACACAAAGCGCGGAGCCTGCTCTCCCACCAGCGGCTCAAAGCGGGTGATGCTTTCTTCCCAAAACAGGCGGCGCAAAATGGTGTCCACATCCAGCGTCAACAGCTCTTCGCGCTTGAGGCTGGAGGCCAGCACGGCGATGCGGTTGTAAGACTCGTTGAGCCCGATCTGGTCTTCGTTTTCTCTCGATACCATGCTGCCCGCCAGATTGCCGACACCGGCCATGGGCAGGCGCTGTATCAGCAGGCCGGCCGCCACCTTGTCATCGGCAGCCAGCACCAGGGTGGTGTCGAGCTGCTCGCTTTGCAGCATGTAATGCTCCAGCACCTCGCTCAATTTTTCAATCGGTACGCCCTGGTCGTCAAACAACGGCACCACACCCTGGTAGGGCTGCTGGCCGGGGAACTTGGTCTTGGGGTCCAGCGTGATGGCGCAGCGCCCCAGGTTGCGCGCATTGACCATCTGGCTCAGCGTGGCACCTGCCTCCAGGTCCAGACCCGGCTGCGGCTGCACTGTGGCCGTGGCGCGCAGGCTCAGGTCGGACTGCACCTCCACCACCGCCACCTTGACCGGGCCGTCGCCAAAAATCTGCAGCACCAGCGCACCATCAAACTTGATATTGGCCTGCATCAGGGTGGCAGCGGCCGTCATCTCGCCCAGCATCTCGCGCACCGGCGCGGCATAGCCAGCGGTGTCGCTGTTGCTGGCGCGCCGGCGCAGGATCTCGGTCCAGGTATCGGTCAGGCGCACCAGCACGCCGCGCACGGGCAGGCCGTCAAATAAAAACTTGTGCAATTCAGACATGCACTTCTCCGGTTGGTGCAGCGCCGCTGGCGCTGCGGGGGTTTAAGCGATTTGCTTGAGACCGGCACGAAAGCGTGCGGCATTTTCGATGTAGTGTTGCGCGCTCAGGCGCAGGCCCTGCTGTTGCTCGGGCGTCAATGCGCGCACGGCCTTGGCCGGGCTGCCGATAATCATGCTGCCGTCCGGGAACTCCTTGCCCTCGGTCACCAGGGCACCGGCACCGACAATGCAGCCCCGGCCGATTTTGGCGCCATTGAGCACGATGGCACCTATGCCAATCAGCGAGCCGTCTCCCACGGTGCAGCCATGCAGCATCACCTTGTGGCCCACGGTCACGTTCTCACCAATATCGAGGGGCTTGCCCACATCGGCATGCAGCACGCTGCCATCCTGGATGTTCGACCCCCGGCCTATGCGAATGACTTCGGTGTCGCCCCGCAGCACCGTGCCAAACCAGATGCTGACGTCTTCGCCGAGTTCCACATGGCCCATCACCTGCGCGCTGTCGGCAATCCAACTGCCTGCGCCCAGGCGCGGCGCCACTCCATCCAACTCATACACTGCCATTTTTTAATTCCTCGTTTTCGGTATGCCTAGAATTGTAGGGATGATGGAACTCCGACGCGGCGCACTCGCCGCATTCACCTGCGCATTGCCCGCAGACAAGGTGGCTGGCTTGCGCCAGCTTTGGGAGCAGCGCGACGCGTTGCAAATCGACACGCAGGGCCTGCTGCCAGCGCCGCTATTGCCCGGGCGCCCTTCGCGGCCCCTGCTGGTGCTGCCCAAGGAGGTGCCGCGGCGCTCTCCCTTTACGCCCGAAGGCCATGCCGCACTGCTGCACTCGATTGCCCATATTGAGTTCAACGCCATCAACCTGGCGTTGGACGCGGCTTGGCGCTTTGCCGGCATGCCCGCCGATTACTACCGCGACTGGCTGCGCGTGGCCTTTGAAGAGGCGCAACATTTCACGCTGCTGAGCGATCACCTGGCCGGCCTGGGCCACGCCTATGGCGACTTCCCGGCCCATGACGGCCTGTGGACCATGGCCGAAAACACCCGCTTGGACGTGGCCGCGCGCATGGCCCTGGTGCCGCGCACCCTGGAGGCACGCGGGCTCGATGCCACGCCCCTGATACAGGCCAAGCTGCGCAAGGTGGGCACGGTGGCGGCCCTGCAGGCGGTGGAAATTTTGGACACTATTTTGCGCGAGGAGGTCGGCCATGTGGCAATTGGCAACCACTGGTACCACTGGCTGTGCCAGCGCGACGGTCTGGACAGTGCAAGCTTTCACAGCCAGATGAGCAAAGCCCATGGCGGCCCCAGCCTGAAGCCACCCTTCAATCTGGCGGCGCGCAGATTAGCCGGCTTTAGCCAGGCCGAACTCGACAGCCTTCCTACCCTGCCTCTTTAATCCATAAGGGCTTCAGCAGGTGCGGTCTACAATGAAATTTGCCAAACCAGATGACACCCACCATGTCCGAAGCAACCCTCGCAAACCCACTGACGCCGCCGCCTGCCGGAGCCAACCGGGCCATTGCGCGGCAGGCCATTCTGGATGAGGCGCGCAACGTTTTCGGCTATGAACTGTTCGATCGCTCCATGTCCAGTAACGAACACAACGCAGCCAGCGATGCGCAGTTGTTGTTCAACGCGCTGTCCTTGGCAGAGAACGACTCGCTGGCCAGCCACAAGACCATCTTCATCAATTGCACCCATGACAGCCTAGCCGGCGGCCATCTGGACTTGGTGTCCCCCGAGCGCGTGGTGCTGGAAATTCCACCCCTGCCCCTGTCCCAAGTGGACCAAGTTTCCAACCACCTGCCCAACCTGCAGCAGCTCAAGCAACGCGGCTTCCGTCTGGCCTTTGATTTTTCGATCTTGACGCGCGCCTATGCGAGCTGGCTGCCGCTAGCCACCTTCATCAAGTTCGATATGGCGGTGCTCAAGCCCGAGGCCGTGGCCGGCTTTGTAATGCTGGCGCAGGCCAAATCGCTGGCGGTGTTGATCGCAGAGAAGGTAGAGACCCACGCGCAATTTCTCTTGCTCAAGGACCTGGGCATCACGCTCTACCAGGGCTTTTGGTTTGCCAAGCCAGTGATCGTGGAGGGCCACAAAGTACGCACCGCCCAGGCCAATGTCCTGCGACTGATAGACCTGGTGCGCAAACAGTCCAGCACCAGCGAAATTGAGGAGGTGCTCAAGCACGACCCGCTGCTGTCGTTCAACTTGCTGCGCTTTATCAACTCGGCCGGCTTTGGCATGCGCACCGAGGTCACCTCCTTCAAACATGCGGTGATGCTGCTCGGACTCAACCGCCTGTTCAAATGGGCAGCCCTGTTGATGGTCACTTCCGAAAACGGCGACATGCCGCCAGCCGTGGGCCTGACAGCCGTGGTGCGCGGACGTCTAATGGAACTGCTGGCCTTGGAAGCCCTCTCCCCCGATGACTCTGACAACGCCTTTGTGGTGGGTGTTTTTTCGTTGCTCGACACCATGCTTGGCATACCCATGGAGGAGGCTCTGTCTGCCCTCACGCTGCCGGCGCAGGTGACCGATGCGCTGCTGCACGGCAGCGGCCCGCTAGCCCCCTACCTGAATCTGACCATGGCCTGCGAGTCGGCCAACGATGCCGCGTTCGCCAGCGCCATCGCCGCCCTGGGCCTGAGCAGCAACCAGGTCAACTGGGCCCACCTGCAAGCCCTGGCCTGGGCCGAAACCTTAGGGGTATAGGGCACCCACGCTCACCCACTGCCAAGGCAGGCACGTCAGCAACTGACGCTTGTGGCACTCTGGTCGTGCCGATGCCGCAGGCCTCAGCCCCTGGGGTGGTGCGCGGCGTGCAGCTGCGCCAGCCGCTCGCGCGCCACATGGGTGTAGATCGTGGTGGTGGAAATATCGGCGTGTCCCAGCAGCATCTGCACGGCGCGCAGGTCGGCGCCATGGTTGAGCAGGTGGGTGGCAAAGGCATGGCGCAGGGTATGCGGTGACAGCGGCGAACGGATGCCGGCGGCCAGCGCGTACTTCTTCACCACCTTCCAGAACATCACGCGCGACATCGCGGAGCCGGCATTGCTGCCGCGTGCGGTAATGAACAGATCGGGCGTCTGCTTGCCCGCCAGCAGCTCCTGCCTTGGCGCACCCAGGTACTGGCGCAGCCACAATGCCGCGACCTCGCCAAACGGCACCAAGCGCTCCTTGGCGCCCTTGCCCAGCACGCGCAACACGTTGTCGTTCAGGCTGACGTTGAACACCTGCAGATCCACCAGCTCGGTTACGCGCAGGCCACTGGCATACATCAGCTCCAGCATCGTGCGGTCGCGTATGCCTAGCGCATTGCTGGTGTCTGGCGCGCCCAGCAGGGCCTCCACCTGGGCCTCGGTTAGCGTCTTGGGCACGCGCAGGGCCTGCTTGGCCGATTGCAGCTTGAGCGTGGGGTCGCTTGATGTCTGGTTTTCGCGCAAGGCCCAGCGAAAGTAACGCTTGAACACGGTCAGGCGCCGGTTCGCACTGGTGGCCTTGCTGTTGGCATAACAGTGCGCAAAGTAAGACTGCAGGTCCAGCTCGGTGCTATCGAGGAGGCTGCGCGCCTGCTCTGCCAGCCATTTGGCATACAGAGTCAGGTCGCGCCGGTAGGCTGCCAGGGTGTTTTTGGCCAGTCCTTCTTCCAACCAGAGAGCGTCTATGAAGGCATCGGTGGCGGCAAGGCTGGTGGTGAGGTGAGAGGACATGGCGCGTGCAGTTTAAACGCCAGCCGGCTGGTATTCTCGCAACGGTGAATTACGCGCAACTGCTCTTCCCCGACTTCGCCCTCATCCTGTGCGGCTTTCTGGTCTGCCGCTATACCTCCCTCAACCGCACGGTCTGGCAACAGGTGGATGCGCTGGTGTATTTCTTTCTGTTTCCGGTACTGCTGTTTCAGTCGATCGCCAAGACCACGCTGGACCTGCGGGCAGCCTCCAGCCTGATTGGTGCTGGCTGGACCCTGGGAGTTCTTGGTGTGGGCCTGGCCTATGCCCTGCCCTATCTGCCGCTGCTGGGCCGCCATACCGACAAACGCCAGCATGCGGCCAGTGCGCAGGTGGCATTTCGCTTCAACTCCTTTATTGGCCTGGCGATTGCCGAGCGCTTGGCCGGGCCCGAGGGCCTGCTGCTGATCGCGGTGTTGATCGGCGTCTGTGTGCCGCTGTTCAACATGGCGGCGGTGTGGCCCATGGCACGCCATGCCGAGCGCGGCTTCTGGCGCGAGTTGCTGCGCAACCCGCTGGTGCTGGGCACCGCGTCCGGCCTGCTGGCCAATGTGCTGGGTCTGCACCTGCCGCATTGGATTGAGCCTACGGTCACCCGCGTGGGCGCCGCCGCCCTGGCCCTGGGCCTGATGGCCGCAGGTGCCGGCATGCAACTGGGCGCCCTGTCCAAGGGCAAGGCCCTGGGCCTAGCGGTGCTGACCATAAGGCATTTTCTGATGCCGCTGGGCGCCTTTGTGTTGGCGCGTTTGTTTGGCCTGTCGGAGCTGCAGAGCACTATTTTGCTGGCCTTCTCGGCCCTGCCCACCGCCTCTACCGCCTATGTACTGGCGGCGCGCATGGGCTATGACGGCGCCTATGTGGCGGGGTTGGTCACGCTGTCCACCCTGTTGGGCATGGCCAGCCTGCCATTTGCGCTGGGCGTGCTGCGGCTGTTGCCGTAGCGGCTACTCCAACTCGGAAACGGCTACGCTGCGCAACCCGGCGGCAATTGCGCGCTGCAAGAAGGCCTGGCCCGCGTCCTCAAAGCCAGTCACTGGGCTCATGCAATCGCTCAGCAACAGGGTTTGCTGCAGGCGCTGCGCCGGCAGTTGTGCCATCAGATCGTCCACCGACGCAGCCACACAGTGGCTAAGCGCCTCCCCAGCCACTAGCAGCATGCCGCGCTGCGCAGCCAGCCGGTTCAACAGCGCCAAGTCGAGTTGGGTGCGCACATCGTCAGCGCGCGGCACCTCGGCCCTCAATGCGCTGTACTGCTCGGTCAGCGGATGCTGCCCCTTGAGAACCTTCTCGCAGATCCTGCCGGTCTGTTCCTCCCAGTCGGCAATCGCCTGCGCCAGCCCAACGTGGATGTTGTGGCCCCAGCTGCCCACTACGCAATGCACCGGCCAGACCACCAACTGGCGCCGTCCACCAGCCTCCAGTGCCTGCAGATAGGCCAGTGTCTCTTCGC
This sequence comes from uncultured beta proteobacterium, assembly GCA_903886275.1. GTDB lineage: Bacteria > Pseudomonadota > Gammaproteobacteria > Burkholderiales > Burkholderiaceae_C > Allorhodoferax. The sequence goes on from CAISLN010000083.1 coordinate 71,056, forward strand.
GCTGTGCCGCGTGGCGCGGCGCATAGCGGCCCTTTAGCAGGTCGGCCGCCGTAACCAGGGTAAACGGCGCCACCGCATCGCCCTTGGCATCCAGCCAGAACGTCGTTCGCTCCACGCCTATGCTGGCATGCGAATCCAGCGTGACGGTGATGGATTGCACCTGCTCCAAGTGGCCCAGCAACCAGTGCGCCAAGCGCTGCATGTCGGCGTTGGCGCCAGGCACCGGCAGCGCCGCGCCGGGGATGTCCAGAAAGTCGTTTTGTGGGTCTATGACCAGCAGGTGGTAGGGCTTTGTTTGCGATTTCGCTGCGGCGAACCAGGGGGTCATGCGGGGGCTTTCACGCGGGTTGGGGGGTTTGTTCCAGCGCCCAGGCCACATGCTCGCGCACCAGCGCGCTGTCATGGGCCAGCCGGCGCTGCAGGGCCGCCTGCAGGGTCTGGCGCAGGGCTGCATCGCGGGTGACTCGCAGGGCATTGCCCAGGGCCACCGCCACATTGCGCAGCCAGCGTTCGTGGCCGATGCGGCGTATCGGCCCGCCCTCGGTCCGCTGCAAAAACTGGTCTTCGGTCCATTCCAGCAAGGCGCACAGGTCCTGCCCAGCCAGACCGGCGCGGGCATCAAAGTCGGGCAAAGTGGCGCGCTGGGCGTATTTGTTCCAGGGGCAAACCAGCTGGCAGTCATCGCAGCCGTAGATGCGGTTGCCCATCAGCGGACGCAACGCCAAGGGGATGCTGCCCGCGTGTTCAATCGTCAGATAGGAAATGCAGCGCCGCGCATCCAGCCGCTGCGGCCCGAGGATGGCGCCGGTAGGGCAGGCGGCTATGCAGGCGTTGCAACTGCCGCAGTGCGCCGCCACGGCGGGAGTGGCGGGCAGGGCCTGATCGACATAAATCTCGCCCAAAAAAAACATCGAGCCGGCCTCGCGGTTGAGCACCAGGGTGTGCTTGCCGCGCCAGCCCTGGCCACTGCGCGAAGCCAGCTCGGCCTCCAGCACAGGCGCCGAATCGGTAAACACCCGGTGGCCCAGCGGCCCTACTTCAGCGGCAATCGCATCGGCCAACTTTTGCAAGCGGCTGCGCAAGACCTTGTGGTAGTCGCGCCCCCTGGCATACAGCGACACCACGCCTTCGGTGGGCCGCTGCAAGCGCTGCAACTCGGCGCCCTGCCAGGAGGGCGGCGTGGCCGCAGGCAGGTAGTCCATGCGCGCGGTGATCACGCTCAGCGTGCCCGGCACCAGCTCGGCCGGACGGGCACGTTTGAGGCCGTGACTGGCCATATAGTGCATCTCGCCATGGAAGCCTTGAGCCAGCCAGGCCAGTAATCCGGGCTCAGAAGACGATAAATCCACACATGCCACGCCAATTTGGGAGAATCCAAGCTTAAGCGCGCTGGCACGTATGTGGGCCAGCAGTGCGTTATCGAATGGAATGCTGTGTATCTTCACCCGCCTATTGTAGAAACTGGACCCGCCAGTGCGCCGGCGACTGGCCTATTGCCCACGCAGCAATGCCTGCTTTGGCCCGATGAGTCGGCCACCCGCGCCCTTGCAGAGGCACTGGCACGCCAGCGCAGTCTGGGCCTGGCCTTTGTCACCTTGCACGGAGACCTGGGTGCGGGCAAGACCACGTTTGCGCGCTACCTGCTGCAAGCGCTGGGCGTGAGCGGGCGCATCAAAAGCCCGACCTACGCAATTGTGGAAGCCTACGACCCCCCTGCCTTCCCGGTCTGGCATTTCGACTTCTACCGCTTCAACGACCCGCAGGAATGGGAAGAGGCGGGCTTTAGGGACATCTTTGCCAGCCCCGGCCTCAAACTCGCCGAGTGGCCGCAAAAGGCCGAGGGTCTGCTGCCACAGGCCGATCTGGACATTAGCCTGCAGACCGAAGGCGATTGCGCACGCCGCGTCACCTTGCAGGCTTACACCCCATTGGGCGCGGCGCTGCTGCAGGGCCTGAGCGACGCCAACAGCGGCCGTACCGAGGGTTGCATATGAGGCGGCGCCAAGCACTCATACGCTCGGGCAGCGTGGTACTGGCACTGACGCTGCCGCAGATCGCGCGCGGTGCGACGATTGTCAGCGTGCGCGTATGGCCGGCTCCCGAATACTCGCGTGTGACATTGGAGTGCGACAACGCGCTCACAGCGCAACAGAGTTATGTCGGCAATCCACCCCGCCTGGCATTGGACATTGAAGGTCTGGTGCTCAACCCCGCGCTAAAGGAACTGGTGGCCAAGGTCCAGTCCGATGACCCCAACATCGCCGGCATCCGCGTCGGCCAGCACAGCTCCACGGTGGTCCGGCTGGTGGTGGACCTGAAGCGCAACATCAGGCCGCAAGTGTTCGCGCTCAAACCGGTAGGGGCTTACCAGCACCGGCTGGTATTTGACCTGTATCCCGAGCCGGAGATGGACCCGCTGGATGCGTTTATCAACGAAAGATTCCTTGGCAACTTTGCAGCACCCACCACGCTGGCAGGGCCCGCGAACTCCGTACCGATGAAGACCAGTGATGCACTCGATGACTGGATGGCAAGCCAACACCAAAAAACCGCCAAGCAATCGGGCAACGGCCAAACCGCCTCTGCGTCCATCACACAAGCCCAACAGCTGGACAAGGAAGATCCGCGCGGCCAGTACCGCGGTGGCGCCACCGACCGCCTCATCATCATCGCGCTGGACCCCGGCCACGGCGGAGAAGACCCGGGCGCCATCGGACCGGGCGGCACGCAGGAAAAAGATGTGGTGCTGCGCCTGGCCAATATGATGCGTGAGCGCATCAACGCGACCACGGTCAAGGGCAACACCATGCGTGCCTATCTGACGCGCGACGCAGACTTCTTCGTGCCCCTGGCTGAACGTGTGCAAAAGGCGCGCCGGGTACAGGCCGACCTGTTTGTCAGTCTGCACGCCGATGCCTTTTTCACCCCCGACCCGCAGGGTGCCAGCGTATTTGCGCTCAGCCAAGGTGGGGCTTCCAGCAGCGCAGCGCGCTGGATGGCGGCCAAGGAAAACAAGGCCGACCTGATAGGCGGCCTGAATGTGAAAGCCAGGGACGCTGCCGTGCAACGCGCCCTGCTCGACATGAGCACCACGGCGCAAATCAACGACAGCCTGAATCTGGGCAAAAAGCTGCTGGGCGAAATCAAACGCGTGGGCAAGCTGCACAAGGGCTCGGTGGAACAGGCCTCGTTTGCGGTGCTCAAGGCACCCGACATCCCCAGCGTATTGGTCGAGGCCGCCTTCATCAGCAACCCCTCGGAAGAGGCCAAGCTCAATAGCGACGACTTTCTGAACAAGCTGGCAGATGCGCTGATGCGCGGCATCCAGGGCTATTTTTCGAAGAACCCGCCGCTGTCGCGGGTGCGAACCACCAGTTAGCGCGGCGGTGGCGCAGCAGGCCCACGCACAGCCGAGGCGCCCAGCGCCGACGCCAGCCACAGGCTGGCAATCACCAGCGGCAGCGCAATGCCAAAAGACCAGCGTATGCCAAGGCTTTGCGCCACAAAACCCAGCAAAGGGGGTGCCAGCAAAAACGAGACAAAGGCAGTCTGCGCCAGCGCCGCCACATTCACCGTGGAGGGCCGGTCGGTGCGCTGGGCTGCGGCCGACATGGCCAAGGGAAAGATGGCGCTGCTGCCCACGCCCATAAGCGCAAAGCCCAGCAGGGACAGCGCGGGCGAGCCCGAGACAAACACCAGCACATCCCCCAGCGCCAACACGCTCAAAAGAAAACGCGCCACGACTACCGGGCTGTGGCGCTCCACCAGACGGTCGGCAAAATAGCGCGTCAGGGCCTGCGCCGCAGCGCCCGTGGCCACGGCCACCCCCCCCAAAAAAGCGCTGCTGCCAAACACATCGCGCATGTAAATGGCCGCCCAGTCAAAGCCCGCACCCTCCAGCACCATGGCCGGCAGGGTCACCACCACCAGCACCAGCACGGCAGCCGTAGGAGTGGCAAAACGCGCCGGCTCGGTGGTGGCATGGCTGTGGTCGGCCTCGCGCGGGGGTGCCGCCTCCAGCTTGCCCAGCAGCAGCAGCGTGCCCAGCAGGCACAGCAGCACCACGCCGGCCAGATGCAGTTGCGGGCTCACACCCAGCCAGGCCATCAGCGCACCCAGGGCCGCAGCCGAAAAGAAGCCGATGCTCCAAAAGGCATGCGAACGGTTCATCAGGCGCCGCCCGCTTTGGTGCTCGGCGCGGTCCGCCTCCAGGTTCACCACCACCTCCACCGCGCCCACCAAAATGCCGGCCGGAAACAGGCAGGCAAACATCAGCAGCGGCGTGGGCGCGTGGGCTGCCAGCGCGTAAAAAATCGGCAGGACGGGTAGCAGCCCCAGCAGGATGCGCCTGTGGCCCATGCGCTCGATCAGGTGCGCGCCAAAGGTCAGCGAGACCAGCGTACCGGCTGCCACCCCAATCAGGGCCAGGCCGAGTGCGCCCTCGCCCACACCCATGGCCCGCTGTATCTCGGCCAGGCGGGGAAAGAAACCACCCATGCAAAACGCATACAGAAAGAAGCAGGCAAACACGCGCCGGTGCTGCGCCATGTCCAGGCCCAGCAGCCGAACAAAACGCTCTGGCGCTGCGCTCATGCAAGCGCCTTGTTGCGTGATTTCCAGGCGCCAAAAAGGATGAGCAGGCCGGGCACCAGAATCAGGGCCCAGATAATTTTGTCCAGATGCAGCTTGACCCAGGCGATGTTGCCAAAGAAGTAACCGATGCTGACGATGCCCACCACCCACAGCACACCACCCAGCACATCAAACAGCATAAAACGCGAGCGCGTCATCTGCGCCACACCTGCCACAAAGGGCGCAAAGGTGCGCAAAAAGGGCATGAAGCGCGCCGCCACAATGGTGATCCCGCCATATTTTTCATAAAACGCATGGGCCTGGTTGAAGGCCTTTTTGTTGAACCAGCGCGAGTCTTCCCAGGCAAACACCTTGGGGCCAAAGAAGCGACCGATGGTGTAGTTGCTCTGGTTGCCCAAAATGGCAGCCGCCAGCAGCAGACCCACCGAGGCACCGTAGTGCAGCAGTCCGGTGCCACACATGGCACCCACCACAAACAGCAGCGAGTCGCCCGGCAAAAAGGGCATCACCACCACGCCGGTCTCGACAAAGATGATCAGAAAGAGCAGCGCATACACCCACAGGCCGTAGTTCTGGATGAACGTCTCGAGGTGCTTGTCTACGTGCAGGATGAAATCGATAAGTTGGGGAAGTAGGTCCATGGCCGCGATTATCCCTGCCCCGCGTGACCGCCAAGGCGCCCCCTAAAATGCCCTGGTGAATGCCACCACCCTACCCCCCTCGCCCCGCCGCCCCATCCAGGACCTGCCCGATGCACTGATCAGCCAGATAGCGGCCGGCGAGGTGGTGGAGCGGCCGGCCTCGGTGGTGCGCGAACTGGTGGACAACGCGCTGGACGCTGGCGCCACGCAAATTACCCTGCGCCTGTTGGCCGGTGGCGTGCGACTGATCAGCGTGGAAGACGATGGGCTGGGCATTGTGCGCGAAGAGCTGCCGATTGCCTTCAGGCGCCACGCCACCAGCAAGATCGCCAGCCTGCAGGACCTGGAGTCGGTGGCCACCATGGGCTTTAGAGGCGAGGCGCTGGCCGCCATCAATGCGATTGCCGAATGCGCCATCCTGTCGCGTGCCCATGGTTTTGCCGAAGCCTTTTTGCTCGACGGAAGCACCGGTGAGCTGCGTCCCGTGGCGCGCAGCATAGGCACCACGGTCGAGGTCAAAGAGCTTTTTTACAGCACCCCGGCAAGGCGCAAATTCTTAAAAACCGACGCCACCGAACTGGCGCATTGCATCGAGTCGGTGCGCCGCCACGCCCTGGCCCGCCCGGATGTGGGCTTTGCCATCTGGCACGAGGGCAAGCTGGTCGAGCAATGGCGCAAGTGCGCGGGCTTCGGCACCGGTGCAGACCTGCAAAGCGTGAGCACCGAGCAGCTCGACGCACTCGATCAGCGCCTGCACGATGTGCTGGGCGAAGACTTTGTGGCGCAAAGTATTCGCGTCAACTGGTCTGGCCGCAAGGCCGCGCAGCAGCCCTACCTGGACGCGCCAGCCGCCTTTCGGGTGTGGGGGCGCGCGGGCATTCCGGATGCGGCACGCGCACGCGCCGACCAGCAGTTTGCCTATGTCAACGGCCGCTTTGTGCGCGACAAGGTCATCACCCATGCCGCACGCAGCGCCTATGAGGACGTGCTGCATGGCCAGCGCCAACCGGTCTACGCGCTGTACCTGGCCATGGAGCCGACCCGCGTGGATGTCAACGTGCACCCGACCAAGATCGAGGTGCGCTTTCGCGACAGCCGCGAAATCCACCAGGCCATACGCCATGCGGTGGAAGACGCACTGGCCGTGCCGCGCGCACTGGCGGCGGCCGACAATGCAGCCGCGGCTTCGGACGTAGGCGGTGGCACAGGCACCATGGACGGCTTCGCCCTAGCACCCACGCGCATACCCGCCAAGCCCCTTTACTCGGCGCAACCGGGCATGCAGTTTGGCAAACCGCCCGAGGGCGGTCACAAGGTCAGCGAGCTCGGTGCGCTATGGCAGCGCAGTGACAGTTCGGGGGTCGCCTCAGGCAGCGCTTCAGGCAGCGCAGGGCCCGCTGCTGCGTTGTCCACCGGTGACGCATCCGCCGACCGTGCTGCAGGCAGCGCTGCGATCACGGACGCGCCTTCGCCCAGCGCCACCCCATTGACCGACCCCGCGCTTGCCAAGTCCACTGCTATCCCAGCGCAAAGCGACGCCCAGCCCGAATTGCCACAAGGCCATTGGCCGCTGGGCCGCGCCTTGGCGCAACTGCAAGGCGTCTACATCCTGGCCGAGAACGCCCAAGGTCTGGTGGTAGTGGACATGCATGCGGCGCACGAGCGCATCGTTTACGAGCGGCTCAAAAACCAGATGGGAAGTGCCAGCAGCGCCGCAGGACTGCTGCAGGGCCTCTCCAGCCAACCGCTGCTGATTCCCGTGACCTTTGCCGCCACGCCCATTGAGGTGGCCACGGCCGAGGCCCATGCCGAGACGCTTCACACCCTGGGTCTGGAGATCACGCCCTTCTCACCCAAAACCCTTGCCGTGCGGGCCGTACCCAGCGCGCTAGCGCAAGGCGATGCGGTGGAGTTGGCGCGCAGCGTACTGGCCGAACTGGGCCAGCACGACGCCAGCACGGTGATACAGCGCTCGCAAAACGAGCTGCTCGCCACCATGGCCTGCCACGGCGCCGTGCGCGCCAACCGCAGGCTCACCGTTGAGGAAATGAACGCCCTGCTGCGCGACATGGAAGCCACCGAGCGCAGCGACCAATGCAACCACGGCCGCCCCACCTGGCGTCCGATCAGCCTGCGCGATCTCGATACCCTGTTCCTCAGAGGCCGGTAGCTTCAAGGCCTTGCGGTAGGCAGGGCCGCGTCTGCACTTGCGTTGGTGCTTGGAATTCCTTGGGCTCGACAGGCTGATGCTTGCACATCTTGGGCGGCATCATGCACACTGAGTCGCACAGCACCTTTCAAGTGAGTGGCTCGCCATTTTGCAGAGGCCAAGAACAGTTGCTGCAATGGAACAACCGCCTTACCGGGGAACAGCACCATGTTGACTTCACTGAAATCACTTCGACTGAAAATCATCGCAGCAGTCGGGCTCTTGGTGTTTCTTGCCTTGCTGGGCCTGTCCGTCTCCAACCTTCTCACGGTACGCAAACAAGCGATGACAGCGTTGAAGAGCCAAACCATGGCCCTTGCGTTGACCCACGCAGAATGGGTGGCCGACTGGGTCAGGGCCAGGCACCAAGTGGTCCGCTCCCTTGCTGCGGCCGCCAATGAGGCGCAGGCGCTGAAGTTTTTGGAGCAAGCCAAGATTGCAGGGGGAGTTGACTCGGCCTACATCGCTTACGCCGACAAGAGAATCGTTTTTTCAGAAGCGCAAGCCCTGCCCGCTGGCTACGATCCCACGGCCAGACCCTGGTACCAGCAGGCTGCATTGGCCAGTCAGCCCATCATCACGCAACCCTATGTCGATGCCGGGTCCCAAAAGCTTGTCATTACTTTTGCTGCGTCCGTCAAAGAGGACGGTCAGGTCAAGGCCGTTACCGCACTGGATGCCTTCATGGACAACGTGGTGCGCAATGTGTCCTCCATCCGGCTCACACCGGGAACCTCCGCCTTTATCGTGTCCAAGGGCGGCAAGATCATGCTCCACGAAGATGCCAAACTGCTCTTGACTTCGCTGCCTGACATCGCCCCGCAATTGACAGCGTCGGGCCTGGAAGCCTTGGTCAAGAGCGAAGAACTGCAGAGCGTGCGCATCAACGCACAAGACAGGCTGGTTTATGCCGCACCGATAGCGGGCACAGACTGGACGCTGGTGGTCGCACTGCACCAGGGCGAGGTCACGGCGGGTATTGCCGCAGTAGCGCGGTCATCGGCGCTGGGCAGCCTGGTCTTGACGCTGACGACGGTGGCACTCATCGGTTTTTTGGTGACGAAGTTGCTCGGCCGCTTGGCGGGTTTGAGCGATGCCATGCATGAAATCGGATCGGGTCATGGTGATCTCACCCTGCGTGTCTCCGCGAGTGGCCATGACGAGTTGGCCGTCATCGGCAAGGGGTTCAACCAGTTCATTGAAAAAATGGAGGCCGTCATCCGCCAGGTGCACGCCAGCGCCGAAGGCGTGGCGCGGGCCAGCGCTGAAATCGCACAAGGCAGCAACGACATGTCTGCGCGCACGGAACAACAAGCCAGTGCGCTGGAAGAAACCGCTGCATCGATGGCGCAACTGAGCGCCACCGTAAAGCAGAATGCCGACAGCGCGCGCCAAGCCAACCAACTGGCGATGAACGCCAGCCAGGTTGCCATCTCGGGCGGCGAGGTCGTGGGCCAGGTGGTAGATACCATGAAAGGCATCAATGAATCGAGCCTCAGGATCAGCGACATCATCGGTGTGATCGATGGCATTGCCTTTCAAACCAATATTCTGGCGTTGAACGCTGCGGTCGAGGCCGCCAGGGCCGGCGAACAGGGCCGCGGCTTTGCCGTGGTGGCGTCCGAGGTGCGTTCATTGGCCGGGCGCAGCGCCGATGCCGCCAAGGAAATAAAAGGCCTGATCAACACCAGCGTGGAACGGGCCGAACAGGGCGCCGCGCTGGTAAAGAAGGCAGGTGCGACCATGACCGAAGTGGTGAGCAACATCCAGCATGTGACCGACATGATGGGCGAAATCAGCACGGCCAGCAGCGATCAGGCTTTGAGCGTGGCGCAGGTGGGAGAGGCCGTTGCCCATATGGACCAAGCCACACAGCAGAATGCGGCAGTGGTCGCGCAGATGGCTTCATCTGCCAACGGCCTCAAAGGCCAGGCCGACGAACTGGTGCAGGTGGTGGCGTCGTTCCGATTGGAAGACGCCCAGGCGCCACTCGCGCTCCCGTACCGATAGCCGACCATGGCCTCGGTTACTCACCCAGACAGTAGCGCCCGCAGGGTGGCACCGGCTGAGGTGCCAAAGCTGGTGCTGGCATTGCCGGCCCTCACCTCGGTGAAGGGATAGCGAGCACAGGCGCCCACCTTGCGGGTGAGGGTGTAGCTGCCGCCGTGGTCTTGGAGGGTCTCGAAAAAACCCTTGCCGGTCGTTTCGAGAATGGTCTGCCCGTTGTTGTTCTGCCCCTGAAAAACCGGATTGCAAAAAACCGCTGGCGGCCCACCCAAGGCAATGGTGGAGACCAGGGTGTCCGATGGGGAGCCTGGCTTGGTATAGGTGCCCGGAGGCAGACCGTTCCCACTGCCTGCGGTAAACCAGGTCAGATTGTCGAGTTCGACATGGTTTTGGGCCTGCGCCCGCAACATCCAGGCCGACAGGATCAGCAAAAAAATAGTTTCAAAAAACTGTGAATAAAGGAATATGTTTTCATGGCAGATCGACAGGGGTGAGGGTCAAGAAAGCGCCCCTTGCATGGCTGCAGGCTTTCTTGTGCGACTCCCTGGTCAACCCAATGTCAGGGTGTCAGGTGCCCCATCGCCAAGGTGCAGCGCAGCGTAGCACCCGCACGCACATAGGTCGCGGGTACCGTCACAGTGGATCGGCTGGGGGGCAGCGCCAGATTGCCGCTGGGGTTGCCCGAAACGGCTGCATTGAGGCCCGTGCGAGCAAACGAACTGACAAACCAGCGCGCGTCCGGCAGCGTGGTGAAAACGGTAGTGTCGGTGGTGTGGGCCGTGAGCGCTATCGGGTTGCTGGAGCTGGCAATGTTGAGGGCCGCATTCGAAATGGCCGGTGCGCTCCAGCCGTTGTTGCCGGTATAGCTAAAGGTGGAGGGCGGGAGCAGGTTCACAGGTACAGGGCTGAGCACAATCTGGCGCACCTGCAAGGTGGCCACTGTCGGTGTATTGGTGCTGAGGGATGGAGCGGTCTGGGTGGGCGCACCAGCAATCATGTAGTCGTTGCCGCAGCCCACGCCCTGGTTATCCCAGATACCGAGGCTGCTGACCATGGTGGTGCTGACACTGTTCCATGTACCTGTAACCGTGGTCCATTTATCAATAGAAAAGCTGTCCATTTTCACAGTCTGGTTATTGACTCTGAAGCTCAGCGATGGGTTCACGTTGATTGCGGCACTGCCCCCTTTGAGCTGGTCAAAAACCCAAACCGTTGCCTGGATGGTGTAGTTGGTGTTGGGTGTCACGGAAATACTGAGTCCGGTCATCTTGGCCGCATCACCGTAATAGTTGTTGGTGCCGTCGGGGCACACGCGGTCCGGCCTGGGGTTCGGTGTTTCCAAATAGATGATGGGCTGGGTGATGCCATCTATGAACGAGGTAGACCAAATATTGGCTGCCAAATAATGGGGGCTGGCGGTCTACAGGTTCTTCACCGGTGCGAATCCGATAACGCCCTGTGCGTTGGCAAGCTGCGAGGCCAAGGCAAGTACGAGCAAGCCGCAGTATCGGGTCGGTGAAAAATAAGGCAGACGGACTTTCATACTAGCGAGGTGGCCATCCCTCGGGCTTGCATCGCTCAACACATACGGGCTGTTCCCAAGCCGTACATCCATTGGAGGTGGGCAGTCACTAGGCAAGAACCTTGGGCACGCGGTTGTTGCGCAACCTGAAGGCATCCGGCATGCCCGAGCCCAAGAGCGGGCGCAGGTACATGCGAAAGGCATCCGTCACTCCGGTGCCCTTCTCATCAATGAATGCGTCTTCCATCACCCGCGTCTTGCCGGCCACGGCCTCGATCGGCAGCAGCTCATAGTCCACCGAATAAAAGCCGGTGCGCTTGATGGCCACCGAGCCGTCGCGGTTGCCCCACATGGCGAACTGCACCGCCTTCTCGCCCACTTCGCGGGCCTCGCGCTGGTCCACATCCGACACGCAGCCGATGAAGGAGCGCTGCAGGTAGCCAAAGGTGTCGCCGCGCACGCGCTTGATTTGCAGCTTGCTCTTGATCTCTTCGCACAGCAAATCGGCCAGCGCGCCGTTACCGCTGAGCTGCACATTGCCATGGTCATCGTGCTCCAGGTCCTTGGCCAAGAGGGCAGCAATCGGTTGACCGGAGGCATCGTGAATGCCCTCGGACACCGCGATCACGCAGCGGCCATAGCGTTCGTAGGTGGCCTTCACATCGGCCAGAAAATGCTCCAGCACAAAGGTGCGCTCGGGCAGGTAAATCAGGTGCGGGCCGTCGTCCGGGAACTTCTTGCCAAGGGCCGAGGCGGCCGTCAAAAAACCGGCATGGCGCCCCATCACCACGCCCACATAGACGCCGGGCAATGCCGCGTTGTCCAGGTTGGCGCCGGCAAAGGCCTGTGCCACAAAGCGCGCCGCAGAGGGAAAACCGGGCGTGTGGTCGTTGCCCACCAGATCGTTGTCAATGGTCTTGGGAATATGGATGGCGCGCAGCGGGTAGCCGGCCTTCTTGGCCTCTTCGCTGACGATACGCACCGTGTCGCTTGAGTCGTTGCCGCCTATGTAGAAAAAGTGGCCGATCTGGTGCGCCCGCAGCACCTTGAAAATTTCCTTGCAGTAGGGCACATCCGGCTTGTCGCGGGTGGAGCCCAGGGCGCTCGAAGGGGTGTTGGCCACCAGCTCCAGGTTATGGCTGGTCTCCTGCGTGAGATCCAAGAAATCTTCGTTGACGATGCCGCGCACACCATGCATGGCACCGTAAATATGGGCCACCTGCTGGAAGCGCCTGGCCTCCAGCGCCACGCCGACCAGCGACTGGTTGATGACCGCAGTGGGACCGCCGCCTTGGGCGACAAGAATTTTTCCAGAAGACATGTAGGTTCCTTCAAAGCGCTGGTAAAGACGCAGAAGCATACCTGCTGAATGTGAGGCAGGTATGAGTTTCCCTGCGGAGCTTTGGAAACGCCACCACGACCCAGTAAAGCGCCGCGCCAGTAAGGCCCGAGCCGAAGCGAGAAAGCCAAATGGGCTGTCCGATCCCGGCTCCCCTTACCCCGACGGGGGGTAAGGGGCGGGGGGGATGGGGGAGTTAAATCAGTGTCCACCACCCAAATAAGCCGCCTTAACCGCCGGATCATCCCGCAGCTTATCGGCAGGTCCGTGCACCGAGATGCGCCCGTTCTCCAGCACATAGCCGTAGTCCGCCACCTTGAGCGCAGCGGCGGCAAACTGCTCCACCAGCAGCATGGTCACACCGCGCGACTTCAGGTCTTCGATGATGCGAAACACCTCTTCCACCAGAATCGGCGCCAGGCCCATCGAGGGCTCGTCGAGCAGCACGATTTCGGGATTCAGCATGACCGCGCGCGCCATGGCCAGCATCTGCTGCTCGCCGCCCGACAGGGTGCCTGCCAGCTGGGTGCGCCGCTCCTTCAGACGCGGAAAGAGTTCGAGCGCCTTGTCCAGATCGCCCGCCACATCGCCCTTGGGGCGGCTGCCGGTCAGGCGGGGAAAGGCGCCCAGGATCAGGTTGTCGGTCACCGTCATGGTGGCAAACACGCGCCGGCCTTCGGGCGAATGGGCCAGGCCCAGCTTGGCAATGGTGAAGGACTCCAGGCCGTCGATGCGCTTGCCGCTCAAGGATATTTCGCCCGCCGTGGGTTTGATCATGCCGGAGATGGCGCGCATGGTGGTGGTCTTGCCGGCGCCGTTGGAGCCGATCAGCGTGACCACCTTGCCCTTGGGCACCTCCATGGAGATGCCGTGCAGGACCTGCACCTTGCCATAACCGGCTTCGAGATTTTTGATTTGCAACATGGTTGGGGTCCTGTTCTTATGCGGCGGTGCCGCCGAGGTAGGCTTCAATCACCTTTTCGTCGGCCTGCACATCGGCGGGCTTGCCTTCGGCAATCTTCTGGCCGAAGTCCAGCACCGATACGTTGTCGCACACGCCCATCACCACATCCATGTGGTGCTCGATCAGGATCACGGTGATGCCGTGGTCGCGGATCTTGCGGATGATGGTGATCAGCTCTTTGATGTCGGGTGCGGTGAGGCCTGCGGCGGGTTCGTCCAGCAACAGCAGTTGCGGATCCAGCGCCAGGGCGCGGGCAATTTCCAGCAGCCGCTGCTTGCCGTAGGGCAGGTTGCGCGCCTCCTCGTTGGCCAGATCGGCCAAACCAACAAAGTCGATCAGACCCAGGCCGCGCTCCACCGAGGACTCTTCTTCCCGCGTGTAGCGCGGCGTGTGCAGAGCGATATCCAGGATGTTGCTGTTGAACGTGTGGTGCAAGCCGACCTGCACGTTTTGCAGCGCCGTCATCTCGCCAAACAGCTGCACGTTCTGGAAGGTGCGGGCAATGCCGGACAGTGCAATGTCCGACGAGGTGCGCCCCACCACCGAGCGGCCAGCAAATTCGATGGCACCTGCCGTGGGCACATAGATGCCGGTCAGCACATTCATCATGGTGCTCTTGCCCGAACCATTGGGGCCGATCAGGCCGTGGATGGTGCCGCGCTTGACGCGGATGTCCACGTTGTTGATGGCCTTCAAGCCGCCAAACTGCATCAGTACGCCCTTGGCAATCAGCAGGTCCTCGCCGGCTCCTGCACTGGCCGCCTGGGTAATGGCGTCCTTGCGAAAACCGCCACCCAGTACCAGCGCTTGGCCGCCGCCCGAGCCCTTTCGCACCAACAGGTTGCGCACAAATCCGACGATGCCGTCCTGCAGGTAATACACCACAAACAAAATCATCAGGCCGAAGATGGACAGGCGCCAATCGGTGATGGACTGCAGCCAGAACGAAAAGCCGGCCAGGGCGATGGTGCCCACCACGGGCAATGCCATGGCCTTCGCTGTAGTCATCTTCTTGGCAATGGCAATCGCACCGCCCACGGCCATCAGCACCGCCAGCGTGGAGGCGACCATGCGAAACAGCTCCAGGTCATCGAGCAGCTTGGGCAGGATCACGATGATGGCCGCACCCAGCAGCGAGCCTACGCGGCTCTTACGCCCGCCCATGATGACGGCCAGCAGGAACAGCACGGTCAACTCGAAGTTGTAGGTATTGGGCGAGATGTACTGCTCGGAATAGCTGTACAGGCAACCGGCCAGTCCGGCAAAGCCAGCGCTGATCACAAAGGCATAGACCTTGTAGCGGTACACCGACACGCCCATGCAGTCGGAGGCCACCGGGCTGCCACGCAGCGCTTCAAAGGCGCGGCCCAGCTGCGACTTGAGGATGCGGTCCACCACCACCAGCGAGATCACCATCAGCGCCAGCACGGTCCAGTAAAAGCCATGCTCATCGAGTTGCACACCGGCAATCGAGGGCTTGGGGATCTTGATACCCAAGGGGCCTTCGGTGAGGAAGTCCATCTCGTTGATCAGGATCTGGATGATGGTGCCAAAGGCCAGCGTCACCATGGCCAGGTACGGCCCGGTCACGCGCAGCGCGGGCAGCGCCAGCAGCGCACCAAAGCCGGCGGTCACGCCAATGCTGGCCGGGATGATGACCCACAGCGGCGCACCGAGTTTGAGGAAGAAGACACCGGCGGTGTACGAGCCCACGCCAAACAGGCCGGCGTGGCCCAGCGACACCTGCCCGGTGTAGCCGACCACGATGTCCAGGCCAAACAGCAGGATGGCGTAAATCATGATCGTGCCGATCATGTGGATGTAGTAGGGGTTGCTGGTGTACAGCGGCGCCGCTGCCAGGATGGCAATGCCGATGACGCCGGCAATAAGGGACTTGAGCTTCATGTTCAGACTTTCTTGATCGCGGATTTGCCGAACAGGCCGGACGGTTTGAAGGCCAGCACCAGCAAGAGCAGCACCAGGCCGGGTACGTCTTTGTAGCCGGTGGACAGGTAGAAGCCGGTCATGGTTTCGGCTACGCCGAGGATGATGCCGCCCACGATGATGCCCATGCCGCTGGTCAGGCCACCAATGATGGCCACGGCAAAGGCCTTGAGACCCAGCGCCGCGCCCATGGTGGCACCGGTCAAGGTGAGGGGTGCAATCAACGCGCCCGCAAAGGCGGCGCTGGCGCTTGAGAGTGCGTAGGAGAAGGTGATCACCAGACCGGTGTTGATGCCCATGAGCTTGGCGGCATCGCGGTCGTTAAAGGTGGCCACCACGGCCTTGCCGTAAATCGTCTTGCGGTTGAAAAACTCCACCGCCAGCATCATCAAAATCGCGCCCACCACCACCAAAATTTCCATCGGCAACACATTGGCTCCCAACAGCTTCATGGGCGACTCGGGCAGGGGCGAGGGGAACTTCAGGTCGTCGCGGCCCCAGATGTTTTCGGCCACGTTCTTGAAAATAATGCCAAGGGCAATGGTGGACATGATCCAGCCAAACTCGCTCTTGATCTTGATGGCCGGAGCCACACCAATGCGCTCCACCAATGCGCCCTGCACCAGGCCAAAGACAATCACGATGGGCAACATGAGCCAAAAATTGACACCCATATTCACCAGGGTAAGGCCGACCATGGCGCCCAGCATGAGCGCATCGCCCTGGCCGAAGTTCAGCGTATCGGAGGTCTGGAAGGTCAGCTGGTAGCCAAAGGCGATGACCGCGTAAATCATGCCCATCGCGATACCGCTGTAGACAAGTTGTAAGAGGATTTCCATGGAGTGGTCCTGTGCAAAAATTTCAAAGATGGAAGCGCAATGCGGCTGAAAAAAGGCACCGCGCCGGACGCTTGGACCGGGGCGGTGCCTGTTATCCCTGGCGGGGGATGCTGCTTACTTCTTGATGACCAAAGCACCCTTGGCGTTGGCATCTTTCATACGCACTTCGGAAGCCTTCTTTTGGTCTGCAGGGTAGGCGTAAACCACCTTGCCACCCTTGACCTCGCCGAACACCGGAATGTTGGCGGTGATGGCTTCGTGGTCCTTTGCGGTAAAGGGCTTGGTGTAGGTGGTGACCACGCCTTCCACCGGCGTCTTCAGGTCTTCCAAAGCGGCCTTGATCTTGGGGCCGTCGGTGGAGTTGGCCTGCTTGATGGCCGCGGCCAGCAGGTAGATGGAGTCATAGCCTTGCGCCGCAGAGACGGGCGAATCGATGCGCGCGTTCTTGGGGTTGAAGGTCTTCAGGTAGTTGATGATGAAGGACTGGCGCTTGGGCGTGGTGGGCTCTTGCACAAAGGTTTGCGGCATGCGCGCGCCTTCGCCGCCGGGGCCGGCGTTGTCAATGAAGTTGGCCATGGACAGGGTCCAGCTGCCGACCATGGGAACCTTCCAGCCCAGCTTGGTCATGCCGTTGGCAATCTGTGCGAGCTCAGGGCCAATGGCGTAGGTCAGGATGGCTTCCGCGCCAGCTTCCTTGGCTTTCAACAGCTGAGCGGTCATGTCCACATCCTTGATGTTGAACTTTTCAACCGCAACGGCCTTCACGCCTTTTTGCTCCAAGGCCTTTTCCAGGTCGGAGCGACCCAACTGGCCGTAGTTGGTGGAGTCGGACAGGATGGCGACCTTTTTGTAGCCGCGCCGGGTGACGGCCTCTTCCACAATCATGGGCGCCTGGATGCTGTCGTGCGCGGCGTTGCGGAAGATGTAGTTCTCGGGCTGGTCGTCAAACTGGTGGGTGATCAGCGAGCCGGTGGCCACGTTGTTCATGACCGGAATCTTGGCTTCTTGGTAAAAGCGCTGCGAGGCCAGGGCCACGCCGGTGTTGATGAAGCCGACGGTCGCGGCGACCTTTTCCTTGTTGATCAGCTCTTGGGCAATCTGCACGCCGCGTTCGTTCTTGGCTTCGTCATCGCGCTCGACGATTTGCAGTTGGCGACCGATCACGCCGCCGGCCTTGTTGATTTCTTCCACCGCCAGCTTGACGCCATCGCGCATGCTCACCCCCATGGAGGAGGAGCCGCCTGTGAAGGGACCGGAGACGCCGATCTTGATGGTGTCGGCTGCAAGGGCCAGGCCGGACAGGCTCAGGACAGCAGCGGAGAGGGCAAGTTGGGATGCAAGTTTTGCAAAGGGGAATTTCATGTTGTCTCCGTATATAAAGGTCGGTCCTACGACGGTGTACAAACCAATGAAAGTTTGCAACCACCTATTGAACAGTTTATGCCTGACCAAGCCGCTAATCTATACGCGTTTGCCCCGAGTAAGGGGCTGACCTTCAGCATGCCGTCAGCAAAGTGGCCCTATCAGCATGAAGAAATTTCAGCCCATTTCGCAAAAAAAAATAGAGCCCAAAATACCAAGGGTTAACCCGCAAAAAAAACGCCTTCAAACCCGGTTCAGTGGACAGCGGACTTAGAGAAAAAATTCAGCACGATGACACCGGCCAGAATCAGCGCAATGCCCACAAACGCCGGCAGATCGAGCGCCTGTTTGAACCACAACCAACCCACCAACGTGATCAGCACCACCCCGGCACCGGACCAAACGGCATAGACCACACCCACCGGCATGGTGTGCAGCGTGATGGACAGAGCGTAGAAGGCCGCACCATAACCCACCACCACCAGCAGCGAGGGCCACAACCGGGTGAAGCCGTCAGAGGCCTTGAGGGCCGAGGTGGCGACCACTTCGAGGACGATGGCAATCGCCAAGTACAACCAGTTCATGAACACCCTTTGCGTTTTGCTGCCGGGCCGCGGCGCCCGTCTGGAATGTGGCCTATTGCGAGCAGCCACTAGAATCAGCCGGCTAATGACCCCCTCCCCCCACTTTACAACGCCCGCAACGGCCTCTCCATCGCGCATCCGACGCATACTGACCGAAACCCGCGCCCTGTCCCATCTGGCCTGGCCGATTCTGATTGGCCAACTCGCCACCATAGGCATGTCGGTGACCGATGTGGCCATGGCCGGCCACGCCTCGGCGCAGGACCTGGCCGGCGTCTCCTTGGGTGTGTCGATCTGGAGCATGACCATCCTCACCCTGATGGGCCTGCTGATGTCGGTCAGCCCGGTGGTGGCCCACCATGTGGGTGCCAATGAACATGCAGCCATTCCACGCGTGGTGCGCCAGGGTCTGTGGAAGGCCTTGGCGGTGGGACTGCTGGCCTTTGGCCTTGCCAATCTGGCGGGCCAGGTGTTTGACCACATGGAGCTCGAACCCGCAGTGCGCGAGGTGGCCAAGGGCTTTGTGCATGTCACCAGTTTCGGCCTGCCGGCCTTCACCGCCTACCGCGTGCTCTACGGCTACAGCACCAGCATCAACCAGACCAAACCCATGATGGTGATTGCGCTGGGTGCTTTGCTGCTCAACGGCCTGGTCAGCTGGCTGCTGGTGTTTGGCCATTGGGGCTTCTCCCCCATGGGCGGTATAGGCTGCGCCTGGTCCACCATGGTCTGCATCTGGTTCAGCCTGGGTGCCATGCTGTGGTGGATGCGCCGCTCGCCGGCCTACCGCCGCACCTGGCCGTTTGCGCATTTTGAGGCGCCACACGGCCCCACGCTGCGCATCCTGTTTCGCCTGGGCCTGCCGATCGGCGTGACCTATTTTGCCGAGACCAGCGCCTTTAGCCTGATCGCCCTCTTGATTGCCAAGTTCGGCAGCACCCAGGTAGCGGCCCATACCATTGCGCTGAATTTCACCTCGCTGACCTTTATGGTCCCCTTGAGCCTGGGTCTGGCCCTGCTGACCCGTGTCGGCCATAGCCTGGGCGCGGGGGATGCGCGCACGGCGCGCTTCAGGGCCTGGGTCGGTGTGGGCATGACGCTGTGCTTCGCCCTGGTCGCGGCCCTGGCCATGGCGCTGCTGCGCCAGCAAATTGCCGAGGCTTATACCAGCGACCCCTTGGTGGCGACACTGGCGGCAGAGTTGCTGGTGTTTGCGGCATTGCTGCAGCTCTCCGACTGCTCGCAGGTGGTGACCAGTTGCGCCATTCGCGCCTACAAGGTGACGCGTGCCCCCATGGTCTTGCACCTGGCCGCCTTCTGGGGCGTCTCGCTGCCGCTGGGCTGCCTGCTGGGACTCGCGCCCCTGTGGCTGGCGTTTGCACCGGCCCAGCCGATGCAGGCGCAGGGCTTCTGGATTGCGCTCATCGTCGGACTGACGGTGGCCGCCGTAGGACTGGTGATCATGCTGCGCGGAGTGGCACGCAAGCGCATCCTGAGCGCGTGATGCGCCCTGCCCGCATGTCCCCCGCCATGGTGGTGCTGACCCTCTCACTGCTGCTGGGACTGCAACCCATCACCACCGACCTGTATCTGCCGGCCCTGCCCGGCCTGACGCAGGACCTGGGTGCCAGCATGGCGCAAGCACAGCGCACCCTGAGCCAACTGCTGCTGGCCTTTGGCGCCTCGCAACTGGTCTGGGGCCCGGTGTCGGACCGCTTAGGGCGCAGGCCGGTGCTGCTGCTGGGCCTGCTGGCCTATTGGGTCGCCTCCGTGGGCAGCGCGCTGTCGGCGAGCATGGAGTTGCTGATTCTTTGGCGCACCCTGCAGGGCATTGCCATGGGGGCCGGCGTGGTGTGCGCCCGCGCGATCGTGCGCGACCTGTACACGCCGGCGCAGGGCGCCACCGCCATGTCCAAGGGACTGAGCGGCCTGGGTGTGATCGCCTGTCTGGCCGCACCCCTGGGCGGCGCAATCACCGCCTGGCTGGACTGGCATGCCGCCCTGCTGGGGCTGGCGGTTTTTGGCGCTGCCACCCTGGCGCTGGTTGCCTGGCGCTTTGAAGAAACCCTGGCACAGAAGAACCCGCAGGCCCTGCACTGGGGTCCCATGCTGCGCACCTGGCTGCTGATCCTGCGCACGCCGCAGTTTGTCGCCTTCTCGGCCCTGTCCATGGCCTCCTACGGCGGCCTGTTCACCTATCTGGCGGCCTCCTCCTTCGTCTATATCCGGGTGCTGGGCTTTAGCAGCACGCAATATGGCATGGCCATGTTTTTGAATGCCTTTGTCTACCTGCTGGGCACCTTTGCCTGCCGCCGCCTGGTGGCACGCTTGGGTGTGCGCCGCACGGTCGCTGTGGCGGGCCTCTTCACCCTGGCCGGTGGCGCTGGCATGGTCTTGCTGGCGCTCTGGGGTGTGGTGGCCGGATGGGCCATCATGCTGCCCATGAGCACCTTTATGTTTGCCCACGGCATCCACCAACCCTGCGGCCAGAGCGGCGCCGTGGCGCCCTTTCCTCAGGCGGCGGGTGCGGCCTCGGCGCTGAATGGTTTTTTGATGATGCTGGTGGCCTTTGCCACCGGTCAGTGGCTGGGCACGCATCTGGACGGCACGGTATTGCCCCTGGCCTATGCCATGGGTTTTTGGAGCCTGCTGCTGGCGCTCTCTGCCTGGATACTGGTACACCGTTATGGCCCCCGCTAATTTACCCATGCAACTCCCCTCCCCCCACCCCGCCAGTCCCGCGTTGACGCTCCCCGCGCTGCCGTTTTACATAGGCCTGGCCGGACCCACGGCGGCCGGCAAGACCGCAGCCGCCATGGAGATCGCGCGCCGTTACCCGGTAGAAATCATCAGCGTGGATTCGGCCCTGGTCTACCGCGGCATGGACATAGGCACGGCCAAACCCACTGCGGCCGAACAGGCCTGCGTGGTGCACCACCTGATTGACATCCGCGACCCGCTGCAGGCCTATAGCGCGGCCGAATTCGTGCGCGATGCAAGCGCCCTCATCCAATCCATCCACGCGCGCGGCAAGCTGCCCCTGCTGGTGGGCGGCACCATGCTGTACTTCAAGGCGCTGGCCGAAGGGTTGAACGACATGCCACCGGCCAACGCCGAAGTGCGCGAATTACTGGCGCAGGAGGCCGCAGAAAAAGGCTGGCCCGCCCTGCACGCGCTGCTGGCCCAGGTAGACCCACTCACCGCCGCCCGCCTGGCCCCGGCCGACGGCCAGCGCATACAGCGCGCGCTGGAGGTCTACCGCATCAGCGGCCTGCCGCTGTCGCACTTCCATGCGGCGCAGGCGCAGGGGGCGCAGGCCCACAACAGCCTGCTGGTGTCGCTGGAGCCTGCCGACCGGGCCTGGCTGCACGCACGCATTGCCCAACGCTTTGATGCCATGCTGGAGGCCGGTTTTCTAGACGAGGTGCAAGCCCTGCGTGCGCGCGGCGACCTGCATGCCGATTTGCCCTCCATGCGCTGCGTCGGTTACCGCCAGGCCTGGGAGGCACTGGACGGGCAGTGGCCGCTGCGTGAGTTGCGTGACAAGGGCGTGTTTGCCACGCGCCAATTGGCCAAGCGCCAGATCACCTGGCTGCGCTCCATGGAGCAACGCAAGGTCGTGGCCTGTGAGCAGGAGGATGCGGTGGCGCAGGTGCTGCAACAGGTGCAGGCCGCCCTGCAACAACAACCCCCGCTCAGCGCCTGAAACCGGGCCATGCTACAAAGTCCGGCATGACCCTGCAGCTCCACAATTTAAGCAAGCATTACGGCGACACGCCGGTGTTTTCCAAGGTCTCGCTGCGGGTGGCAGCCGGGGAATTTGTGGCCATCGTTGGCGAGTCGGGCGTGGGCAAATCCACCCTGCTCAACTGCATGGCCGGGTTAGACCATTGGGACGCGGGAACGGTGCAACTCGAAGGCGTGGACATCGGCGCTCTGGACGAGGACGGCCGCGCGATGCTGCGCCGCGCCAAGGTCGGCTTTGTGTTCCAGGCCTTCCATGTGCTGCCCCATCTGGACGTGCTGCAAAACGTCTCCCTGCCCCTGTTGCTTTTGGGCCAGGCGCCGCAACAGCGGGCGCAGGCCATGCTGGAGGCCGTGGGCCTGGGTGCCCTCGGAGCAAGGTTGCCGCAACAGCTCAGCGGCGGCCAGTTGCAACGCGTGGCCATTGCCCGCGCCCTGGTGCACCAACCACGCCTGTTGTTGGCCGATGAGCCCACCGGCAACCTGGACCCCAACACCGCTGCTTTAGTGATGCGGGCCCTGGTGCAGCAATGCCGCTCCCATGGTGCGGCCCTGGTGCTGGTGACCCATTCCGAGGCCGCCACCTCGGGCGCCGACCGGGTACTGCATTTGCGTGCCGACGGCATGCACGCGGGCTAAAGGGGCCATGGCACGCGCTTCTTCGCCGCTGTGGCCGCTGCTGAAAAGTTTTTCGCGGCAGGAGCTGCTGCAGCACCCCTGGCGCAACCTGGCCGCCCTGGTGTCGGTGATGCTGGGCGTGGCGCTGGCGTTTTCGGTGCACCTGATCAATGCCTCGGCGCTCGATGAGTTTTCGCAGGCGCTGCGCGCTGTGGGCGGACAGGCCGATTTGGAGCTGCGCAGCAGCACAGTCAACGCCGAGCTGGATGAATCCTGGCTGGGCCGCTTGCGCCAGCAGCCCGAGGTGGCCCTGGCCGCGCCGGTGCTGGAGCTCAGCAGCTACGCCCTGTTGGCGCAAGCCGAGGACGGCAAGTCCAGGCGTCTGCCGCTGCGCCTGTTGGGCGTGGACCCGCTGCAGATTGCCAGGCTGGCGCCGGACCTGATGCCCCTGCCCGACAGCACCGAGGCCAGGCTGGAGCTGTTTGCGCCCGACCGCGTGTTTTTAAATGCCGCCGCCAGCCTGGCCCTGGGGTCGGGAAAGGTGCAACTGCAACAGGGCCTGCAGCTGCGAACGGTGAGCGTGGCGGGAAGTGTGCGTGCGGCGGGCGGCGCACTGGCGGTGATGGACATTGCAGCGGCGCAGGACTTTTTTAACCGGATGGGTCAGCTCAGCCGCATTGACATCCGGCTGCAGCCCGGCGCCGACCGCGAGGCCTTTGTGCAAAGGCTGCAGGCCAGCGCGGATTGGAACAGCAGCCTGCGCCTGGCCAAGCCGGGCGACACGGCCGAGCGGCTGGGCAATCTGTCGCGCGCCTACCGCGTCAACCTGACAGTGCTGGCCCTGATTGCCCTGTTCACCGGCGGCTTTCTGGTGTTCTCGGTGCTGGCGCTGAGCGTGTCGCGCCGGGCCCAGCAATTTGCCCTCTTGGGCGTGCTGGGCCTGACCGGTGCCCAGCGCCTGCGCCTGGTGCTGCTGGAGGCTGCGGCCCTGGGTCTGCTGGGCAGTGTCTTGGGACTGGCACTGGGCACCGGTCTGGCGGCCATGGCGCTGCGCCTCTTGGGCGGGGACCTGGGTGGCGGCTATTTCTCCGGCGAAGCGCCGGCCTTGCAATGGAGCGGCGCGGCCGCAATGGTGTTTGGCAGCATGGGCCTGGCCACCGCGCTGGTGGGCGCCTGGTGGCCGGCCCGGCAGGCACAAGCGCTGCCCCCGGCACAAACCCTCAAGGGCCTGGGCGTGGTGCAGCCGCACCGCCACGCGGCCTGGATGGGCCCGGCCCTGCTCTTGGCGGGCGCCATGCTGGCACTGCTGCCACCGCTGTGGGACATGCCGCTGGGCGCCTATCTGGGCGTGGCCCTGTTGCTGCTGGGCGGCATCGCCTGCCTGCCCTGGCTGGTGGGCAGGGTGCTGGACCGGGTGGCGCCTCTGTTGGCGCAGCGCCTGCTGCCGCTGCTGGCGGTGGAGCGGGCCAGGCGCGTGCGCGAAAGCGCGGCCGTGGCCGTCAGCGGTGTGGTTGCGTCGCTCAGTCTGGCGGTGGCGCTGACGGTGATGGTGAGCAGCTTTCGCCATTCGGTCACCAGCTGGCTAGACACCGTGCTACCCGCTGCCCTGTATGTGCGCTCGGGTGTCGGCAGTGCTGCGGCGCAGGCCTATTTCGACCCGGCCTTTGTGCAGGCCGCCTCCACGCTGCCAGGGGTGCAGCGTCTGAGCGCCCAGCGCAACCTGCTGCTCAACCTGGACCCGGCCAAACCGCCCGTGGCGCTGGTGGTGCGCAACCTGGAGGGCCACCTTGAGGGCAGCGCTGCGAGCCCCCTGCCGCTGGTCGGAGCGGCGTTGCCAGTGCCGGCGGGAAAAATGGGCCTATACGTCAGCGAGGCAATGGTCGATCTGTATGGCGCACGCGTAGGCCAGGACTTTGCGCCGCTGCAACAGGCCTTTGAGGGCGGGGCCGGCAAACCAGTGGAATTTTTTGTCGCCGGCATCTGGCGCGACTATGCGCGCCAGTTCGGCACCATCGCCATGGACCGCGCCGACTATGCCCGCCTGAGCCGAGATGAGCGCGTCAACGACCTGGCCTTCTGGCTCACACCCGAGGCCAGCACCGAGGGCGTGGAGCAGTCCCTGCGCGAGCTGGCAGACCGGCAATCACCAGGCGCCGGGCAACTGCTGGAATTCAGCTCGGCCACCCAGCTGCGCGCCACCACGCTGCGCATTTTTGACCGCAGCTTTGCCGTCACCTACTGGCTGCAGGCGGTGGCCGTGGGCATAGGCCTGTTTGGCATTGCCGCCAGCTTCAGCGCCCAGGTGCTGGCAAGGCGCAAGGAGTTTGGCCTGTTGGCACACCTGGGGCTGACG
The DNA here is from genome assembly GCA_903886275.1 of uncultured beta proteobacterium. Classification (GTDB taxonomy): domain Bacteria; phylum Pseudomonadota; class Gammaproteobacteria; order Burkholderiales; family Burkholderiaceae_C; genus Allorhodoferax. The sequence goes on from CAISLN010000083.1 coordinate 95,775, forward strand.
CGCAAACAAATCCTGCGCGTGGTGGCCACCGAGGGCGCGGCCTGGACCGGCCTGGGCGCGATCGCCGGACTGGCCCTGGGGCTGGCCGTGGCGGTGGTGCTGGTGAAGGTGGTGAACCCGCAAAGCTTTCACTGGAGCATGGAGCTCAGCCTGCCCTGGGCGCGCCTGCTGGGCCTGGCCCTGTCGGTGGTGGCGGCCGGCACGCTGACGGCCTGGCTCTCGGGCCAGGCAGCGGCCGGGCGTGACGCGGTGCTGGCGGTGAAGGAAGACTGGTAGCGCGCAAGGCACAGCCGCTTGCTAAGATGACCTATGCCAAACCGCGACCACTTGCCATCCACCCCGGCACAGGCCTGGCTTAGCCAGGCGATTGCCGCCATCGACGCCGACTACCAGCGCAGCGCCGATACCCATCTGATTGCCCTGGCGCTGCCGGGCCTGGCCCAAGACGGCATAGACCTGTACCTGAAGGACGAGTCCACCCACCCCACGGGCAGCCTCAAGCACCGGTTGGCGCGCTCGCTATTTTTGTATGCCCTGTGCAATGGCTGGGTGCATGCGGGCTCCACCCTCGTCGAGGCGTCGAGTGGCTCGACCGCTGTCAGCGAGGCCTACTTTGCGCGCCTGCTCGGACTGCCCTTTGTGGCGGTGATGGCGCGCAACACCTCGGCCGAGAAGATTGCCCAGATCGGCTTTTACGGCGGGCGCTGTGAGCTGGTGGACAACACCTCACAAGTCTATGAGCGGGCCCAGGCGATTGCGGACGAGACCGGCGGGCATTACATGGACCAGTTCGGCTATGCCGAGCGGGCCACCGACTGGCGCGGCAACAACAACATCGCGCAAAGCATGTTCAGCCAGATGGCGCGCGAACGCCATCCCGTCCCGCGCTGGGTGGTGGTGGGTGCGGGCACAGGCGGCACCAGCGCCACCATAGGCCGCTTTCTGCGCTACCAGCGCCATGCCACCGAGCTCTGTGTGGCCGACCCTGCCGGTTCGGTGTTTGGCGCCTACCACCGCAGTGGCGACAAGGGGCTGACCGGTGCGGGCTCGCGCATCGAAGGCATTGGCCGCCCGCGCGTGGAGGCCAGCTTTATCCGCAGCGTGGTGGACCGCATGCTCGAAGTAGCCGATGTCGATTCGATTGCCGCCATGCGCTTGCTCTCCGAACTGCTGGGCCGCAAGGTCGGACCTTCCACCGGCACCAACCTGGTGGGCATGCTGGCGCTGGCCGGTGAGATGCGCGCACGCGGCGAGCGGGGTTCCATCCTGTCGCTGCTGTGCGATGCCGGCGAGCGCTACCTGCCCAGCTACCACAACCCGGATTGGGTGCAGCAGCAGTTTGGCGACTGTGCGCCAGCCGAGCAGCGCCTGCGCGCGGCGCTGTGCTAGCACGCTGATGACAGGACCGCGCGCATGAACCCCGCCAATCGGCGCCAGTGGCTTGCGCTGGCCACCGGCGGGCTGGGACTGGCGGCGGCGCAAGCCGGCACACCAGCGACCAGCCAGCCCCGCACACTGATTTTTCCACGCGATGCCGGTGCGCACACCGACTTCAAGACCGAGTGGTGGTACCTCACCGGCTGGGCCAATCGTCCAGAGGCGCAGGCGGCCTATGGCTTTCAGATCACCTTTTTTCGCAGCCGGGTCGAGGGCACGCAGTCCATGCGTTCGCGCCTGGCCGCGCGCCAACTGCTGTTTGCCCATGCGGCCCTCACCGATGTGGCGGGCAAGCGCCTGTGGCATGACCAACGCATTGCCCGCTGGTCGGGCGAGGCGCCGGGGCAAAACCCGGCCGACAGCGCCTCGGCCAGCAGCTTGGATACCGGCGTCGTGCTGCAAGACTGGTCGCTGCTGCGCGAGGGCGCGGACCTGCACGCGGCCATCCGCGCAGAAAACTTTTCCATGGACCTGCGCTTTGCCAGCACGCAGCCCTTGCTGCTGCAGGGCGACCAAGGCCTGTCGCGCAAGGGCCCCAATGCCAGCCAGACCAGTTACTACTACAGCCTGCCGCAGTTGCAGGTCAGTGGCAGCCTGACGCTACAGGGCAAGTCCCTGCAACTGGCCAGCGGCAGCACCGCCTGGCTGGACCATGAGTGGAGCCAGCAGCTGCTGCAGGGTGGCGCCGTGGGCTGGGACTGGCTGGGCATCAACCTGTTTGATGGCAGCGCGCTGACCGCCTTTAGGCTGCGCGACCAGAGCGGCGAGGCGGTCTGGGACGGCGGCTCGTTTCGCGCTGGCAGCAGCCTGTACACCTTTCGCCAGGGCGAAGTCAGCTTCAAGGCCCTGCGCTTTTGGCGCAGCCCGGCCAGCCGCGCCAACTACCCCGTAGAGTGGCTGCTGCGCACCCCGGCGGACTTCTATACCGTCAAGGCGGTGCTGGACAATCAGGAGCTCGACAGCAGCAACTCCACCGGCGCCATCTACTGGGAAGGCCTGTGCGAGGTCTGGGACAGCAACAACAAAAAAGTCGGGCGCGGCTATCTGGAAATGACCGGCTATGCTTCGCCCCTCAGAATGTAGCCCTCACTGAATGCCCATGACACCCAAAGAACGCCCCAAGGCCAGCAACCCCAAATCCCTCTCCGGCCTGTTGCCCTTTCTGCGGCCCTACCGCCTGCGCATCGGTCTGGCCCTGTGCTTTTTGGTGCTGGCGGCGGTGTCCACGCTGGCCTTTCCGCTGGCGCTGCGCAGCCTGATCGATGGCGGCCTGGTGCAGACCGACAAGGGCGAGCAACTGATGGCGCTGCGCCAACATTTCGGCCTGATGTTTGCCGTGGCCGTGGCCCTGGGGGTGTTTTCTGCCGGGCGCTTTTACATGGTCAGCTGGCTGGGCGAGCGCGTCACGGCCGACCTGCGCAACGCGGTCTACTCCCATGTGCTGCACCAGAGTCCGGAGTTCTTTGAGACCACCCAGACCGGCGAGGTGCTGTCGCGCCTGTCGGCCGACACCACGCTGGTGCAAACCGTGGTCGGCTCCTCGCTGAGCATGGGTCTGCGCAACCTGGTGATGGGCATTGGCGCCCTGGGCATTCTGGTCTGGACCAACCCCATCGTGATGCTGGCGGTGACCGGTGTGCTGGTGCTGATTGTGGTGCCCAGCGTGTGGTTCGGGCGGCGCGTGCGCAAGCTCTCGCGCGCCAGCCAGGACCGCATCGCCGACTCCAGCGCGATTGCCGCCGAGGTGCTCAACGCCATTCCAGTGGTGCAAAGCTACAACGCCGAGGGCCGGGAATCGCAGCGTTTCAACACCGCCACCGGCAATGCCTTTGAGACCGCTATACGCCGCACCAAGGCGCGCACGCTGCTGGTCGCGTTCATCATCATTGCCACCTCGGCCGCCCTGCTGTGGGGCCTGTACCAGGGCACACAGGCGGTCATGGCGGGCAGCATCACAGCCGGTCATCTGGGCCAGAGCGTGGTCTATGTGATCATCCTGGCCGGTGCCTTTGCGGTGCTCGGCGAGGTCTATGGCGATCTGCTGCGCGCCGCCGGTGCCACCGAGCGCCTGATGGAGCTGCTGCACACGCAGTCGCCCATCACCTCACCGGCGCAACCCGTAGCTGCCAGCATGGCAGTTTCGGGCAGCGCGCTGAGCTTTGACGGCGTTGGCTTTCACTACCCCTCGCGACCCAAGCAGGCGGCGTTGGCAGGCTTCGCATTGCAGATTCAGCCCGGCCAAACGGTGGCCATCGTCGGCCCCAGCGGCGCGGGCAAGAGCACGGTGTTCCAACTCTTGCTGCGCTTTTACGACGCACAGAGCGGGTGCATCCGGCTCGACGGTGTGGACACGCGCCAACTGTCGCTGCAGGACCTGCGCGAACGCGTGGGCATAGTGCCGCAGGACGCGGTGATCTTCTCCACCTCGGCGCTGGAGAACATTCGTTACGGCAAGCCCGGCGCCAGCGATGCCGAGGTGCGCGTGGCCGCCACAGCGGCCTTTGCCGACGGCTTTATCACCGCCCTGCCCCAGGGCTATGACACCTTTTTGGGTGAGCGCGGTGTGCGCCTGTCTGGCGGCCAGCGCCAGCGCATTGCGATTGCCCGCGCCATGCTCAAAAACCCGCCGCTGCTGCTCTTGGATGAAGCCACCAGCGCGCTCGATGCCGAGAGCGAACGCGTGGTGCAAGACGCGCTGGAATCGGCCATGCAGGGCCGCACGACGCTGGTAATTGCGCACCGACTGGCCACGGTGCAAAAGGCCGACCTGATTGTGGTGCTGGACCACGGCACCCTGGTGGAACAGGGCACGCACGCCGAACTGGTGGCGCAGGGTGGCGTGTACGCCGGTCTGGCGGCGCTGCAGTTCAACGCCTGATTGCGTTTCCAAATCGCTTGCGCAATGGGTCGCAGCGGCCCGGCAAAGTCGCCTGTCTTGAATTCTGCAGGCGCCGTCCCTACACTCGGATCACTATATGCAGTCCGGGGAGTACGCCATGTCGGCCATCAAAACCAATGCCTACCAAGCCAGCACCGAGCGCCAGCAATTGGCAAAGGCCTCCGAAGCCAGGTCCGATGCGCAGGCCTTGGCTGCCAAAAAAACTGCAGAAAAGGCCGCTGCTGCCAAGGCCGCTGAAAACCGCACCGAGCAACAACCCACCACGAATAACCAGGGCCAGACCATCGGCTCACGGTTGAACGTCAGCGCCTAAGCGCTGCTCGCGCCATGGTCGCCATCAGCGCCATCAGCTACGCCACCCCACCGTCACAGGCTTGGCAAGGGCAGGCCAGGGTGGAGCAGGCGCGCCGTGAAGCCGATCAGGCCGAGACCCGTGCCAGACGGCTGCGCAGCCAAGCCACCCAGGCCGAACAGGATGCGCAAAAAAGCCAGGCGCGGGTGAGCGCCCTGACGGCACAGGTGGCGCAGACCGACAGCACCTACCGCACCCAGTTGCAGCAGAAAATCACCGGCAGCGCGGCCAAGCAGACCCAAGCCGTGCTGGCCCCAGTGGCCACCGTAGCCAGCAACCAGTTCAGCTTTCCCTCCAATCCCCTGAAGGCCGGCAACAACGTCTGGTCGATTATTTTGCAAGGCAAGAGCAGCGGTCGCATCGTCAATCTCTCGGTTTGAACCGCACCCCGGCGGCTTGCGCCGAACTATTAAAATTTTGCATAACCAGAGAATGATCCGGCCTTAGACAGCGGGCGGGTGCGGGCCTACAGTGCAGGCTTCTTGTGCATTCATCAGGAGCCAGCATGCAATCCGGTAAGCCCTCACACCCCAACAGCGCCCCAGCGGCCCTGATTTCCAATCCCTACGGACACGCCCTGCCGTCCTATTTGCAGGCCGATCACCTCGGCCCCTGGGGCACCTACTTGCAACAAGTGGACCGTGTGATTCCCCACCTGGGCCACCTGGCGCGCTGGGCAGAAACCTTGAAGCGCCCCAAGCGGGCCCTGATTGTGGATGTGCCCATTGAGCTCGACAACGGCACCATTGCCCACTTTGAAGGCTACCGCGTGCAGCACAACACCTCGCGCGGCCCCGGCAAGGGCGGTGTGCGTTTTCACCAGGATGTGACGCTGTCGGAAGTGATGGCCCTGTCGGCCTGGATGTCGGTAAAGAACGCGGCCGTCAACGTGCCCTTTGGCGGCGCCAAGGGTGGGATCAGGGTCGATCCCAAGACCCTGTCGCGCGGTGAACTCGAACGCATGACGCGGCGCTACACCAGCGAGATCGGCATCATCATCGGACCAACCAAGGACATCCCGGCGCCCGATGTCAACACCAACGAGCAGACCATGGCGTGGATGATGGACACCTATTCCATGAACGAGGGCGCCACCGCCACCGGCGTGGTCACCGGCAAACCGGTGGACCTGGGCGGCTCACTGGGTCGGCGCGAGGCGACGGGGCGCGGCGTCTACACGGTAGGGGTGGAGGCAGCGCGCCATATCGAGCTCGACATCAGCAAGGCGCGGGTGGCGGTGCAGGGCTTTGGCAATGTGGGCGGCATTTCGGCCAAGCTGTTTGCCCAGGCCGGTGCCCGCATCGTCGCGGTGCAAGACCATGGTGGCAGCATCTACTTGGAGTCGGGCCTGGATGTGCCGGCCCTGCTGGCCCATGTGGCGCAGCATGGCACGGTGGCCGGCTTTGCCAAGGCCGAGGTGATGGCCGATGACGCCTTCTGGGGCGTGGACTGCGACATCCTGATTCCGGCCGCACTGGAGCAGCAAATCACGCCCGCCAATGCCGGGCAGATCAAGGCCCGCTTGGTGATCGAGGGCGCCAACGGCCCGACCACGCCCGAGGCCGATGACATTTTGCAGTCGCGCAACATCCTGGTGCTCCCCGACGTGATTGCCAATGCAGGCGGCGTGACGGTGAGCTACTTTGAATGGGTGCAGGACTTCTCCAGCTTTTTCTGGAGCGAAGACGAGATCAATGCCCGACTGGTGCGCATCATGAAGGAGGCCTTTACCGGGGTCTGGCAGGTGGCACAGGACAAGAAGGTGAGCCTGCGCACCGCCACCTTTATCGTCGCTTGCACCCGCATCCTGCGCTCGCGTGAGTTGCGCGGCCTGTACCCCTGAAGCGACTGCGAACCGCTGCCTATTGCAGCGGTTTTTTGAGCGCCTGGGGCAAGAGCAGCGGCAGGATGTCTATGCCCTCGTCCAACAGGGCGCGGGCTTCGTCCAGGCTGGTCTTGCCCCGGATGCCTCTTTCTTCGGTCTCGCCGTAGTGCATCTTGCGGGCCTCTTCGGCGAAGTCTTCGCCCACATCCTCGGTGGAGGCGATGACGCGGCGACCCATCTCCAGCCAGGCGGAACCCAGCGCTGCGTTCGCATTGGGCGTGGTGCTCGCTGCTACGGCATGGGACTGCTCGTCATGGCGGCCCGTGCTTAGGTTGAGGCGCGGCGCGCTGAGTTTCTTGTGTACCTCCGGGTCGCCGCAGAGCGGGCATTGCACCAGGGCGCGCGCGCATTGCGACACGAAGTCTTCTTCCGAGGCAAACCAGCCCTCAAAGGCATGGCCCTGCGTGCATTGAAGATCGAGTACTTTCATGGCCGCATTGTCACACTTGCGCCAGACTTTCTGCCGACTGCCATTGCAGATCCCAATTGCCAGCCAGCCAGTTTTGCAGCCACAGGGCGCCGGCCAGGGTCTTGGCATCGGTCACCTGGCCCTGCAGACACCACTGCAGCAGCTCTGCGGGCGTTGCGGTAAACACCTCCAGAAACTCGCCGGCATCGAGCTTCTGGGCACCGGCGCTCAGGCCCCGGGCAAACCAGACATCGATGAACTCAGTGGAATAGGCAATGACCGGGTGCATCTTGCCGGCCCTGGCCCATTCGCCGGCGCTGTAGCCGGTTTCTTCCAGCAGTTCGCGGCGGGCGCAGCTGAAGACGGATTCGCCGGCGTCGAGCTTGCCAGCCGGGAACTCCACCATCACCTCGCCTATGGGGTAGCGAAATTGGCGCTCCAGCACCACGCGCCAGGCACCCTGCGCGTCCTGCAGCAGCGGGATCACCATCACAGCGCCGGGATGCACCACATATTCACGCGTGGCCTGTCCCCCATCGGGCAGCGTCACATGGTCCACAAAGGCGTGCAGAAATTTTCCCTTGAAGACCTCGCGGGAACTGGCCTTGGTTTCGATCAGGTGTGCGAACGCGCCGGGGCTTAAGGACATATTTCTGCTTCCAATAAAAAACGGGCTGCATGGCAGCCCGTGAAGTGGGGGGGGTAGCAGGGCTTCAGCTGCCCAGCATTTGGCGCACGGACTGGGCGCACAGGGCCATCATGCCGCCGGGCATCAAGCCAAGTGCAATGATCGCCAGTCCATTGAGGCACAGCACCACGCGCACATCGGCACCGGCCACGACATGGGTCGCGGTAATCGGGTCGTCAAAATACATCACCTTGATGACGCGCAGGTAGTAGAAGGCGCCTATCAGCGACATCATGACGGCAAACACGGACAGGTAGAGATAGACCGGCTGACCGGAGGCCAGCAGGGCCTGCAACACCGACAGCTTGGCGTAGAAGCCGGCCAGCGGCGGAATACCGGCCAGCGAGAACATGCTCACAGCCATGATGCCGGCGTACAGCGGGCTGCGCTGGTTGAGTCCGGCCAGGTCGGAAATTTCTTCGCTCTCAAAGCCTTCGCGTGACAGCAGCAGCAACACGCCAAAGCTGGCCAAGGTGGTGAGCACATAGGTGATCACGTAGAACATCGATGAGCTGTAAGCGTTGGCACCCGGCAGCGTGTTTCCATTGACCACACCAGCGATCAAGCCCAAGAGCACAAAGCCCATTTGCGAAATGGTGGAGTAAGCCAGCATGCGCTTCATATTGGTCTGCATGATGGCGGCCAGGTTGCCCACCAACAGGGAAGCGATAGACAGCACCATCAGCATCTGCTGCCAGTCAACGGCCAGAGGCAGCATGCCCTCCACCAGCAGACGCATGGTCATGCCAAAGGCCGCCAGCTTGGGGGCGCCGCCAATCAACAGGGTCACCGCTGTGGGTGCGCCCTGGTAGACGTCGGGGATCCACATATGGAAGGGCACCACGCCGAGCTTGAAGGCCAGACCCGACACGATGAAGACCAGGCCAAAGACCAGCATTTGGTGGCGCACATGGCCCGAGGCAATCGCGTTGAAGACTGCGGTGATGTCCAGGGAACCGGTGGCGCCATACAGCATGGACATGCCGTAGAGCAGAAAGCCCGAGGCCATGGCACCGAGCACAAAGTACTTGATGGCGGCCTCTGTGGCAATCACATGGTCGCGGCGCAGGGCCACCAACGCGTAGCTTGCCAGGGTCAGCAACTCCAGGCCCATGTAGATCACCAAAAAGTTGTTGCCCGAGATCATCACAAACATGCCCAGCAGCGCAAAAAGGCTCAGCGTAAAGAACTCACCGCCGCGCAGCATGTCGCGCTGACCGGCGTAGGGGCGGCCATAGACCAGGGTCACCATGACGGCGATGGCGGCAAAGCATTTGAGCCAGCTACCCATGGAGTCGCTGACCACCATATGGCCAAAGCCGTAGTAGGTGGCGCCGCCTGTGGCGTACAGGGCTTCGAGCAGGGCCACCACGGCCAGGGTCAGCAGGGTCAGACCATAGGTCGCGCCGCGCAGTGGGGTCTTGACGCCCAGATCCGCAATGGCGATCAGGCAGGCCATCACGAACAGGATCAACTCGGGGTAAGCCGTGATCAAACTGATTTGGTCAATCATCTTTTATCTCTCAATTCGGTGTGATCAGTTCAACTTGGCAACTTGGACACGGCAACTTGCTTGAGCAGTTGCGTGACCGACGCGTCCATCACATCGGTGAAGGGCTTGGGATAGATACCCATGTAGAGAACGGCCACGGCCAGCAGGCCCAGCATCAGGAACTCGCGGGCATTGATGTCTTTCAATTCCTTGACATGGTGGTTGCCCACAGGCCCTAGGTAGACGCGTTTGAACATCCACAGGGTGTAGGCAGCGCCGAAGATCAGGGCACTAGCGGCAGCAGCGCCGACCCAGAAGTTGTACTTGACCGCGCCCAGAATCACCATCCACTCGCCGACAAAACCGGCAGTGCCCGGCAGGCCGCAATTGGCCATCGAGAACAGCAGTGCGTAGGCGGCAAACTTGGGCATGGTGTTGACCACGCCGCCGTAGGCAGAGATTTCGCGGGAATGCACCCGGTCGTAGAGCACACCGATGGACAAGAACATGGCGGCGGAGACAAAGCCGTGGGCAATCATCTGCACAATGCCGCCGGACACGCCGAGGTCAGAGAAGATGAAGAAGCCCAGGGTGACAAAGCCCATGTGCGCCACCGAAGAGTAGGCCACCAGCTTTTTCATGTCCTGCTGCACCATGGCCACCAGTCCGACATAGACCACCGCCACCAAGGACAGGCCAATCATCAACCCGGACCATTCGTGTGCAGCGTCCGGTGCGATGGGCAGCGAGAAGCGCAGGAAACCATAGGCACCGAGCTTCAGCATGATCGCAGCCAGCACGGCAGAACCGCCGGTGGGCGCTTCCACGTGCACATCGGGCAGCCAGGTGTGCACCGGCCACATAGGAACCTTCACCGCAAAGGCGGCCAGGAAGGCAAAGAAGATAAAGGTTTGCGCCGTGCGGCTCAGGGGCAGCGCGTACCAGGCCACCAGATCGAAGCTGCCACCGGACTGGGTGTACAGGTAAATCAGGGCGATCAGGAGCAGCAGCGAACCCATCAAGGTATAGAGGAAAAACTTGAAGGCGGCGTAAATCTTGTTCGGCCCGCCCCAGATACCAATGATCAGGTACATGGGAATCAGCGTGGCCTCGAAGAAGACATAGAACAGCATGCCGTCGAGCGCACAGAACACGCCAATCATCAGGCCGCTCAGGATCAGGAAGGCACCCATGTACTGGTTGACGCGGCTGGTGATGGACTCCCAGCTGGCGATGACCACGACCACATTGATAAAGGCGGTCAGCAACACAAACCAGAACGAGATGCCGTCCAGGCCCAGGTGGTAGTTGACATTGAAACGCTCAATCCAGGGGGCATTCTCAACAAACTGCATGGCAGCCGAATGGTTGTCAAACTGCCCGTACAGAGGCAGCGTGACGAGCAGGCTGACCAGGGCGCCGATGAGGGCGACCCAGCGCACGGTTTTTGCCTGGTCGTCGCGACCCAGGGCCAGAAGTACTATTCCGAACGCAATTGGCGTCCAGATCGCAAGGCTCAACAATCCCATTTTTTTCTATCTCCTACTTGAGCCAAACGAAGTACGTCATCATGACGAACACGCCCAGAATCATGACCAAGGCATAGTGGTACAGATAGCCGGTCTGCAGCTTGCGCACGCCGCCCGACACCCATCCCACCAATTTCCAGGAACCGTTCACCAAGGCGCCGTCGATCAGCATCTGGTCGCCGCGCTTCCACAAGACATTTCCCAGTGCACGCGCACCACGGGCCAGCACGTTCTCGTTGAACCAGTCCAGGTAGTACTTGTTTTCCAGCAGCGTGTAGAGAGGCAAGGCGGCCTTCTTGATCGCTGTCGGCAAGGCCGGGTTGACCATGTACATGTAATAGGACAGAGCCACGCCAGAGATTGCCAACCACAGGGGGGCACTGGTCAGGGAGTGAATGGCCATCTGCACCGGGCCGTGGAAGGCATGGGCCAGCTCTTCCATGGCAGGGTGCTTCACGGCGTCGATCACGATCGCGCCCTTGAAGAACTCACCAAACAGCATGGGCTCTATGGTCAGGAAGCCAATGATCACCGAGGGAATCGCCAACAGCACCAGCGGCACCCACACCACCCAAGGGGATTCGTGCGGCTTGTTGTCATGGCCGTGGTGGCCATGGTCATCATGTCCATGGTGGGCATCCGGATTCTGATCGAACCGCTCCTTGCCATGGAACACCAGGAAGTACATGCGAAAGGAATAGAAGGCGGTGACAAACACACCGGCCAGCACGGCGAAGTGGGCAAACCCGGCGCCCGGCAGATGGCTCTCAGCCACTGCTTCGATGATGCTGTCTTTGGAGTAGAAACCGGCGAAGAACGGCGTGCCGATCAGGGCCAGCGAACCCAATAGCGAGGTCATCCAGGTAATGGGCATGTACTTGCGCAGGCCACCCATCCAGCGGATGTCTTGGTTGTGGTGGCAGCCCATGATGACGGAGCCAGCTCCCAGGAACAACAGGGCCTTGAAGAAGGCATGCGTCATCAGGTGGAACACGGCCACCGAGTAGGCGGAGGCGCCCAGGGCCACGGTCATATAACCCAGTTGCGACAGGGTGGAATAGGCCACCACGCGCTTAATGTCGTTCTGGATGATGCCCAGAAAGCCCATGAACAGCGCGGTGATGGCACCTATGACCAGCACGAAGTTCAGCGCCGTCTCGCTCAGCTCAAACAGCGGCGACATGCGCGCCACCATAAAGATACCGGCCGTCACCATGGTGGCAGCGTGGATCAGTGCGGAGATGGGGGTTGGGCCTTCCATCGAGTCGGGCAACCAGACATGCAGCGGGAACTGGGCCGATTTGCCCATGGCACCGATAAACAGGCAGATGCAGATCACGGTGACCAGCATCCAGTCGGTGCCAGGAAACAGCAGCGCCGACAGTTCAACTTTTTTGCCAAACACTTCTGCGTAGTTCAGCGTGCCGGCAAAGGCCACGATCAGACCGATGCCCAGGATGAAGCCGAAGTCACCGACACGGTTGACCAAGAAGGCCTTCATGTTGGCGAAAATAGCGGTGGGCTTGTTGTACCAAAAGCCGATCAGCAAATAGGACACCAGGCCCACAGCTTCCCAACCGAAGAAGAGCTGCAGCAAGTTGTTGCTCATCACCAGCATCAGCATGGAGAAGGTGAACAAGGATATGTAGGCGAAGAAGCGGTTGTAGCCCTCGTCCTCATGCATATAGCCCACCGTGTAGAGGTGGACCATCAAGGAGACAAAGGTCACCACGCACATCATCATGGCGGTCAGGCCATCGACCAAAAAGCCCACTTCCATCTTCAGGCCACCCACCGACATCCAGGTGTAGAGGGTTTCGTTGAAGCGGGCGCCGTCTTGCACCACGCTCAAGAGCGTCAGGACCGACAGCACAAAGGCCACCAGCACGCCCAAAATAGTGAGCGTGTGGCTGCCCACGCGTCCGATGCGGTTGCCACCGAATTGGGTGCCCAGCACACCGGCCAGCACAGAGCCGACAAGCGGCGCGAGAGGAACCCAGATGAGGGTTGAAGCGGAAAGGGTTTGAGACATATTTAGACCGCCCGTAGGGCCGCCCCAAGGGCGGGATGCGCCCCCTCGGGGGGCAGCGAATACACGAAGTGAGAAGCGTGGGGGCTCATTTCTATCCCTTGAGCGAGTTGAGTTCGTCGACGTTGATGCTGGACTTGTTGCGAAACAGCAGGACCAGAATCGCCAGACCGATGGCGGATTCCGCAGCGGCAACCGTCAGAATAAAGAACACAAAAATCTGACCGTGCATGTCATGCAGGTAATAGGAGAAGGCAACAAAGTTGGTGTTCACCGCCAGCAACATCAGCTCCAGGGCCATCAGCAACACAATCAGGTTGCGACGGTTCAGGAAAATGCCAACGATGGACATGGCGAACAAAATGGCGCCCAACGCCAGAAAGTGACCGAGTGTGAGTGTCATGCTTTTGCCTCTGGTGCAGCTTCAGGTGCTGGCTCTGCGGCCGGCTTGGTGGCCTCCATCTTAAGAACCACCATGCGATCTTTGGCCTTGGCCCGCACTTGCACACCGGCGCTGACGTGCTTGCTGTCCTTGCGGGCGCGCAGCGTCAGGGCGATGGCGGCGATCATGGCCACCAGCAAAATGGCCGCAGCCACTTCCAGCGGATAAACGTATTGGGTGAACAGCACCTTGCCCAACTCTTTGGTGTTGGAAACCGCAGGCTCGGACACCAGCGGCGCGGTACCCTCGGGGGTGTGAAATCCCATGGTGACACCGGCCATCTCCAGCGCAATCACCACACCGACGACGGCGGCAAACGGGAAATGCTTCCAGAAGCCGTGGCGCAGGCTTTCGACGTTCACGTCCATCATCATGACGACAAACAGGAACAACACCATCACCGCGCCCACATAGACCAGCACCAAGACGATGGAGAGAAACTCCGCCTTGAGCAGCATCCAGATCATGGCCGCCTGGAAAAAGGTCAGCACCAAGAACAACACGGCTTGAACCGGGTTGCGGGCGGTGATGACCCGGAAGGCTGCAAACAGCAGCACCGTGGAAAACACGTAAAAAAGACCGGTCGTGACATTCATATTTACATTCTTTCTGCCAGGGTCTTAGCGGTACTTGGCGTCCGCCTGCTTGGCCGCAGCGATCTGGGGCTCGTAACGATCACCGACTGCCAAGAGCATTTCCTTGGTGAAGTAGAGATCGCCACGCTTTTCGCCGTGGTATTCGAGGATGTGCGTTTCGACAATCGAGTCCACCGGGCAGCTCTCTTCGCAAAAGCCACAGAAAATACACTTGGTCAGGTCGATGTCGTAGCGCGAGGTGCGGCGTGAACCATCGGCGCGGACTTCGGACTCGATGGTGATGGCCATGGCCGGGCACACGGCCTCGCACAGCTTGCAGGCGATGCAACGCTCTTCGCCATTCTCATAGCGACGCAGCGCATGCAGGCCCCGAAAACGCGGCGACAGCGGCGTCTTTTCTTCGGGGAACTGGATGGTGACCTTGCGGCGAAACAGGTAGCGACCGGTCAGTGCCAAGCCCTTGAACAACTCCACCAGCAAGAAGCTGTAGAGAAAGTCCTTGAGGGAAAACACCGAAGGCGTGCGGGGTACAAAATGGTTGGACATGGGGTAATCCTTCACTTCCAGATGTTGAAGGAGGTTTGCATCCAGATGCCCACCACGGTCAGCCAGACCAGTGTCAACGGAATGAACACCTTCCAGCCCAGGCGCATCACCTGGTCATAACGGAAGCGGGGGAAGGTGGCACGCACCCAGATAAAGAAGCTCACCACCAAGAAGGCCTTGGCACCGAGCCAGATCCAGCCGGGGATGAACTCCAGCGCAGCAAACGGTGACAGCCAGCCGCCCAGGAACATGACGGTGGCCAGCATGGAGATCAGCCACATATTGGCGTACTCGGCCAGGTAGAACATGGCGTAGGACATACCGGAGTACTCCACCATGTGACCGGCCACGATTTCGGCTTCGCCTTCGACCACGTCAAACGGGTGGCGGTTGGTTTCGGCCAGGCCGGAGATGATGTAGATCACAAAGATCGGCAGCAAGGGCAGCCAGTTCCAGGACAGAAAGCCCATGCCGGCCTCTGCGAACTGGCCCTTGCCCTGCACCAGCACGATGTCGGTCATGTTCATGCTTCCGGTCACCATCAACACCACCACCAGGCAAAAGCCCATGGCAATTTCATAGCTCACCATTTGTGCCGAGGCACGGATGGCGCCCAGGAAGGCGTACTTGGAGTTGGAGGCCCAGCCGGAGATGACCACGCCGTAAACTTCCATCGAGGCAATCGCCATCACATAGAGCAGGCCGGCATTCACATTGGCCAGTGCCTGGTCGGGACCGAAAGGCACCACCGCCCATGCGGCCATGGCCGGCATGATGGTCAGCACCGGGCCGATAAAGAACAGTCCCTTGCTGGCGGCCGTAGGCACCAGAATTTCTTTGGTCAGCAGCTTCATCGCATCGGCGATGGGCTGCAGCAAGCCCCAGGGACCCACACGATTCGGTCCGAGGCGCACCTGCATCCAGCCCAGGAACTTGCGCTCCCACAGCGTGGTGTAGGCCACAGCACCCATCAGGGGCAGCACCACGGCAACGATCTTGATCAGGGTCCAGAGAATGGGCCAGGCCAGGGCCGCCCACCAGGCTTGCGACAGCAGACCTGCGCCCGCGTTGAAGAGGGTATCGATCATGCCAGTGCCTCCTGTGCGCAGGGCATCGCCACAGCCGCGCGCCCATCAGCCGTCAACTGCAAGGAGGTGGCCCTGCGTACCATACCGTCCAATTGGTAAATTGCCGCCACGACCGGCTCGGACACGGCCGGGCTCAGGTCAATCGCCGCCTTGCTCACATTGCCCAGACTTGCTGCCGGAGCAAACTCGGGGACGCCCGCCGGATGCATGGCGACCAGCACCTCTTGCGCGGAGTCGAAATCAAAACCGGGCAGACCCAGCAGATTGGCCAGCACGCGTATCACCTTCCATGCCGGACGGGCTTCACCGGCCGGGCGCACCACAGCGTGGAAGCTTTGCACACGGCCTTCGGCATTGACGAAGGTACCGGCGGTTTCGGTGAACGGGGCAATCGGCAGCAACACGTCGCTGAAGTCCATATTGGCCTTGAAGGCGCTCAGCGTGACCACCATGTCGGCCTTGGCCAACGCCAGCACAGACAGGGCACCTGCGGCACTGTCAAACACCGGCTCGGTATGCAGCAGGATCGCAGCCTTGAGGCCACCGGACAGCATCTGGCCAGCGTTGAGTCCACCGGCTCCTGGTACGGCACCGGCGAGTTGGGCGCCCACGGTATTGGCGGCCTCGGTCAGGTAACCGACAGTGGCACCCGTTTGTTCTGCCATCCAGTTGGCCAGCGCCAGCAGGCTGGAAGCCTTGGCGTGGTGGGCTGCGGCATTGCCCAGCAAAATGGCCTTGCGTTCGCCGCCCAGCAGGCTGGTGGCGATGGCTTTCGCCTGTGCAGTCACATTGCCAACGGCAGGAGCTGCAACGCCCTTTTCAGCAGCAATGGCAGCGGCAATATCGGCCAGCGCCTGCACCCAGTGCGACGAAGGCACATTCAGTACGTTCTCCACCGGCAGAGCCCAGTCAAACGACTGCGCGTTGAGTGCACTGACCTGGCAACCGAGCTTGGCGGCCTGGCGAATGCGCTGTGCAAACAGGGGATGGTCCTTGCGCAGGTTGGAACCTACCACCAGCACACGCTCCAGATGGGTGAGCGAGGCAATTGGAGTGCCCAGGTAACGGGCCCGGCCTGAGGCTTCGAACTCGGCATTGCGCAGACGGTAGTCGATATTTTCGCTGCCCAGGGCGCGCACAAAGGCGCCGGCCAAGTGCAACTCTTCGAGCGTGCTGTGCGGGCTGACCAGGGCACCAATGGATGCGGCGCCATGGTCGGCCTTGATCTGCTTGAGGCCATTGGCCACATATTCGAGCGCGGTCTGCCAGTCCACCGTCTTCCACTCGCCGCCCTGCTTGAGCATGGGCGCGTTCAGGCGCTCGGCGCTGTTGAGCGCTTCATAAGAGAAGCGGTCGCGGTCGGCAATCCAGCATTCGTTAACGGCTTCGTTTTCCAAGGGCACCACGCGCAGCACCTTGTTGTTCTTGACCTGGATGATCAGGTTGGAACCGGTGGAGTCATGCGGGCTGACCGACTTGCGACGCGACAGTTCCCAGGTGCGGGCGCTGTAGCGGAAAGGCTTGCTGGTGAGAGCGCCCACCGGGCAGATGTCGATCATGTTGCCCGAGAGTTCGGAGTCCACCGACAGGCCGACAAAGGTTTCGATCTCGGTGTGCTCACCGCGGTTGGACATGCCCAGCTCCATCACGCCGGCAACTTCCTGGCCAAAACGCACGCAGCGTGTGCAGTGGATGCAACGGCTCATCTCTTCCATGGAGATCAGCGGGCCGACTTCCTTGTGGAAGACCACGCGCTTTTCTTCCTCGTAGCGCGAGTTAGAGGCTCCGTAGCCCACGGCCAGATCCTGCAACTGGCATTCGCCACCCTGGTCGCAGATGGGGCAATCGAGCGGGTGGTTGATGAGCAAAAACTCCATCACCGACTTTTGTGCCTTGATCGCCTTGTCACTCTTGGTGCGCACAATCATGCCCTGGGTCACAGGCGTGGCGCAGGCAGGCATGGGTTTGGGCATCTTCTCCACATCAACCAGGCACATGCGGCAGTTGGCCGCAATGCTGAGCTTCTTGTGGTAACAAAAATGGGGAATATAGGTTCCAGCTTTGTCGGCCGCATGCATCACCATGCTGCCTTCAGAGATTTCTACCTTCTTACCGTCGAGTTCGATTTCAATCATGCTTTTTGACCCGGTCAGACACTGGCCGTGACCATGCAGGTCTTGTGCTCAATGTGGTGCACAAATTCGTGCCGGAAATGCTTGATCATGGCGCGCACCGGCATGGCCGCTGCGTCGCCCAGGGCGCAGATGGTGCGGCCCATGATGTTCTCGGCCACGTTGTCCAGCAGGTCCAGATCGGCGGCGCGACCCTGGCCGCCCTCAATGCGATCGACCACACGCGACAACCAGCCCGTGCCTTCGCGGCAGGGCGTGCACTGGCCACAGGACTCGTGGGCATAAAAGTAGCTCAGACGCTGCAGGGCCTTGACCATGCAACGGCTGTCGTCGATGACAATGACCGCGCCCGAACCCAGCATGGAGCCGGCCTTGGCAATCGAGTCGTAGTCCATGGTGCATTCCATGATGATGGACGCAGGCAACACCGGCGAAGAAGATCCACCGGGGATGACGGCCTTCAGGGTACGGCCCTTGCGCACGCCACCGGCGAGTTCCAACAGCTTGGCAAACGGCGTACCCATGGGCACTTCGTAATTGCCGGGCAGCTCCACATCGCCGCTGACCGAGTAAATCTTGGTGCCGCCGTTGTTGGGCTTGCCGCATTCCAAATAGGCCTGGCCGCCGTTGCGAATGATCCAGGGAACGGCCGCGAAGGTTTCGGTGTTGTTGATGGTGGTGGGCTTGCCGTACATGCCAAAGCTGGCAGGAAACGGTGGCTTGAAGCGGGGTTGGCCCTTCTTTCCTTCGAGCGACTCCAGCAGCGCGGTTTCTTCGCCGCAGATATAGGCGCCAAAGCCGTGGGCTGCGTGCAATTGGAAGCTGAACTCGCCGCCCAGGATGTTGTCGCCCAGGTAACCGGCGGCCCGCGCCTCTTCCAGGGCTTCTTCGAAGCGGTCGTAGGAGGCAAAAATTTCGCCGTGGATGTAGTTGTAACCCACGCTCACGCCCATGGCGTAAGCGGCAATGATCATGCCCTCAATCACGATGTGCGGATTGAATTGCAGAATGTCACGGTCCTTGCAGGTACCGGGTTCGCCTTCGTCGGAATTACAGACCAGGTATTTCTGACCCGGGAACTTGCGCGGCATGAAGCTCCACTTCAGGCCGGTGGGAAAACCCGCACCGCCGCGACCACGCAGGGCCGATTCCTTGACGGTGGCAATCACCTGGTCCTGGCTCATGCCCAGGAGGCCGGTCTCGGCATGGGGCGCTGCGCCATCTTTGCCCAGCACCTTGCGCAGGGCTGCATAGCCGCCGCGTGCTTCGTAGTCTTTCAGGCGCCAATTGGAGCCATTGAGTCCGGCATAAATCTGCGGGTTGATGTGGCGGTCGTGAAAGCAGGTCTCTGCGCCGGTGGCGGCGAACTGGTCGATGATGTCCTGTGCGCTCATGCCTTGCCTTCCGCGGCACGGATGCCGTCAACCAACTGGTCGAGCTTGTCATTGGACATAAAGCTGCACATCTTGCGGTCATTCACCAGCAACACCGGAGAGTCGGCGCAGGCGCCCAAGCACTCGCTTTGTTGCAGGGTAAACAGGCCGTCCGTTGTGGTTTCACCCATATGGATGCCCAGTTTGTGCTCCAGATGGTGCAAGGCTTTTTGGCCGTCGCGCAACTGGCAGGGCAAATTGGTGCAGACATTGAGCTTGTACTTGCCAACCGGGCGCTGGTTGTACATGTTGTAGAAGGTGGTGACCTCGTGCACGGCCATGGGCGCCATGCCCAGGTAGTCGGCAATCACTTTTTCGCTGTCCGGGCTGACATGGCCCAGCTCCTGCTGGACGATACCCAAGCAGGCCATGACTGCGGACTGCTTGTGCTCTGCGGGGTACTTGGCAACTTCTTTGTCGAAGCGCGCTTTGGTAGCGTCGGAGATCATCGATCAATCTCTCCAAAAACAATATCGATAGTGCCGATCACGGCGACGGCGTCGGCAATCATGTGCCCCGTGGCCAGCTCATTGAGAGCGGACAGGTGTACAAAGCCGGGCGGACGAATCTTCAAACGGTAGGGCTTGTTAGCGCCATCGCTGACAATATAAATACCAAACTCACCCTTGGGATGCTCAACGGCGGCATAGGCCTCGCCTTCGGGTACACGGAAGCCTTCGGAGAAGAGCTTGAAGTGGTGGATCAGCTCTTCCATGCTGGTCTTCATGGACTCGCGCGAAGGCGGTGCGACCTTGTGGTTGTCGGTGATGACAGGGCCGGGGTTGGCACGCAGCCAGGTGACGCACTGCTTGATCAGTTCGTTGGACTGCTTCATCTCTTCCATGCGCACGAGATAGCGGTCGTACACGTCGCCGGTCTTGCCGACCGGGATGTCGAAGTCGAGCTGGTCATAGACCTCGTAGGGCTGCTTCTTGCGCAAATCCCAGGCAATGCCGGAACCACGCAGCATGGGGCCGGTAAAGCCCAGGTTCAGGGCGCGCTCGGGCGTCACGATACCGATGTCCACGGTGCGCTGTTTCCAGATGCGGTTGTCGGTAAACAGCGTATGGTATTCGCCCAGCAACGTGGGAAAGCGCGTGGTGAAATCGGTGATGTAGTCCAGCAGTGAGCCCTGGCGGTTGCGGTTGAGCTCTTCGATACCCTTGGCGTTGCGGACCTTGCTGGCCTTGAACTGCGGCATGGTTTCGGGCAGGTCGCGGTACACGCCACCCGGACGGAAATAGGCCGCATGCATGCGCGCGCCGCTGACGGCCTCGTACATGTCAAACAGGTCTTCGCGTTCGCGAAAGGTGTAGATCAGGATGGTGGAGCTGCCCAGGTCATTGCCGTGCGAGCCCAACCACATCAGGTGGTTCAGCAGGCGCGTGATTTCGGCAAACAGCACGCGTATATATTGCGCGCGAATCGGCACTTCAATACCCAGCAGCTTTTCGATAGCCAAACAATAGGCATGCTCATTGCTCATCATCGACACATAGTCCAACCTATCCATGTAGGGCAGGGATTGGATATAGGTCTTGGTCTCGGCCAGCTTTTCGGTGGCGCGGTGCAACAGGCCGATGTGGGGGTCGGCGCGTTGAATGACTTCGCCATCGAGCTCCAGCACCAGGCGCAGCACACCGTGCGCTGCCGGATGCTGGGGACCAAAATTTAGCGTGTAGTTTTTAATCTCGGCCATTGCCTAAGCCTCTCGCGTGCTGTTGCTGCGCTGAATTTCGGTGCAGGCTGACTTCGCAATAGCGAAGTCAAGCACGCTCAGCGGGCGGCCGGAGCCAAAATTCAGCGTGTAGTTTTTAATCTCGGCCATTACTTAAGCCTCTCGCGTACGGTTGCTGTCGTGGTGGCTCATTTAGTCAGACCCCCGTATTTGTCTTCGCGGATCACACGCGGTGTGATCTCGCGCGCTTCGATAGTGACCGGTTGGTACACCACGCGCGCTGCTTCAGCGTCGTAGCGCATTTCCACATGGCCTTCGGCGGGGAAGTCCTTGCGAAAGGGATGTCCGATAAAGCCGTAGTCGGTGAGGATGCGGCGCAGGTCGTCGTGACCTTCGAACACAATGCCAAACAGGTCGAACGCTTCGCGCTCGAACCAGTTGGCCGAGCTCCAAAGCTTGCTCAATGAGGCAACGATAGGCATGCCATCATCTGCCGCATACACCTTCAGGCGCAGGCGTTGGTTCAGCGACACCGACAGCAAATGCGAGACCGCGCAAAAGCGCAGGCCGTCATAGTCGCCGTTTTTGTATTCGGAGTAATCGACGCCACACAGGTCAATCAATTGCTCAAACTTGCAACCCACACTGTCGCGCAGCAGCTCGGCAGCAGCCAGGTAGTCGGCAGCGGCCACCACCAGAGTGACCTCACCCAGCGCTATCGATATGTTTAGCACCTTGTCACCCAGCGCAGCCAGCACGGCATCACGGGTCGCCTCGGGGCGAACGGAATAAATGGTCATGCTCTTCCTTTAGGCCCGGGCAATGGTCTGGGTGCGGCGAATTTTCAGTTGGAGCTGCATGATTCCGTAGATCAAGGCTTCTGCAGTCGGTGGGCAACCGGGCACATAGACGTCAACGGGAACAATGCGGTCGCAACCACGCACCACGGAGTAGCTGTAGTGGTAGTAACCACCGCCGTTGGCGCAGGAGCCCATGCTGATCACCCAGCGTGGCTCGGACATCTGGTCATAGACCTTGCGAAAGGCCGGCGCCATCTTGTTGGTCAAGGTGCCCGCAACAATCATCAGATCGGACTGGCGCGGACTGGCACGAAACACTTCGGCGCCAAAGCGACTCAGGTCGTAGCGAGCTGTTGCGGAATGCATCATCTCGACCGCACAGCACGCCAGACCAAATGTCATGGGCCAGATGGAACCAGTCTTGGCCCAATTCATCACCGAGTCGTAACTCGTGGTGACAAAACCTTCTTTGAGTACACCTTCAATCATTTGATTACTCCCAGTCCAGGGCGCCTTTTTTCCACATGTAGACAAACCCGACTGTGAGCACTGCCACAAACTCGAGACCTATCAGGAAGCCCATCAAGCCGGTTTCCTTGAGCGTGACCGCCCAGGGAAAAAGGAAGGCAGTTTCCAGATCAAACAAAATGAACAGAATGGCCACCAGGTAGTAGCGCACGTCAAACTTCATACGGGCATCTTCAAATGCCTCGAAGCCACATTCATAAGGGGAATTTTTTGCCGCGTCGGGCCGGTTGGGCCCCAGTACATATCCAATGACCTGGGGCGCGACACCGATGCCGATGCCAACCAAGATGAACAGAAGGACGGGAAGATATTGATCGAGATTCATCTTGGGATCTAATCACCGTTAACTGCTTGCACCGGAAGTCCCGGTGCAAGCCACATTACCTGGTGCCGTCGGCGAGACTCGAACTCGCACAGCTTTCGCCACTACCCCCTCAAGATAGCGTGTCTACCAATTTCACCACGACGGCGGCTTTTACTCACTGAACTCGCATGAGGCACCTTGCGGTATTAGCTCGTTCAGAAGCATCGGAGTTTACCCTGATTTCACCCCACTTCTTCTGGGGCGAATGTATTTACTTGGCAGGAATTTGCGCCGCGCCAGACGCAGGAGCAACCGGTGCAGCAGGCGCCGCACTCGCTGCGGGAGCAACAGCAGCTGCAGACTCCAGAACGCTGCCCGAACTACTGGGGCGTTGGTTGCCAAAATAGGCCAGCGCCAGCGTACAGACAAAAAATACGGTGGCCAGCACGGCGGTGGTGCGGGACAAGAAATTGGCACTGCCACTGGCGCCAAATAGGCTGCCAGAGCCGCCGCTACCGAAGGCCGCACCCATGTCCGCGCCCTTGCCATGCTGCACCAAGATCAGACCAATCATGGACAGGGCCGACAACATCTGAACCGTCAAAATAATGGTTACCACTACGCTCATATTTCTCTCCTAAATCTCTTAAATAAGCTGCAGCATCGACTTAGCGGGCGGCAGCAATGATGGCCAAAAAATCGGCCGGTTTCAGGGCGGCACCGCCCACCAGGCCGCCGTCAATATCCGGTTGCGCTAGCAGCTGCTCGGCATTGGCCGCATTCATGCTGCCGCCATACAGAATATGGATGCGATCGGCCTTTTCAGTGGCTGCCTGCAGTTGCGCACGCAAGACGGCATGCACCTGCTGCGCCATTTCCGGCGTTGCGGTCTTGCCGGTACCTATGGCCCATACCGGCTCATAGGCCACCACGATCTCGCTGATGCAATGTCCATTGGCATGGATCACCGCCGCCAGCTGGCGCTTGACCACTTCTTCGGTGCGACCCGCTTCGCGTTCGGCCAGCGTCTCACCCACGCACACAATGGGCGTGATGCCAGCGGCCAGGGCACGGGTGGCCTTGGCTGCCACGGTGGCATCGGTCTCGCCATGGTATTGGCGACGCTCCGAATGGCCCACGATGGCGTAGCGGGTGCCAAAGTCCTTCAACATCGCGGCCGAAATTTCACCGGTATAGGCGCCAGACTCCTGGGCCGACACATCCTGCGAACCCAACGCAATGCCAGTGCCTTCGACGATGGCTTGCACCTGCGCCAAGTACACCGCTGGCACACAGACCGCGACCAGGCATTTCCAGTCGGCAGACTTTGCCAGCAAGGCGTCCAGCAGGGCCGCGTTGCTTGCTGCCGTACCGTTCATTTTCCAGTTACCGGCGATCAGTTTTTTCTTCATGCTGTTCTCCAATTCAAAACTATTTTGCCCACATGTTGGTTGGACTCCATCAAGGCATGCGCTGCTGCTGCGCCGCTTCCCGTTAGCTCTTTGGCGTCCACCGCAGCAAACACGCTGTGAACCACCGGCTTGATGCTTCCCGCTTCCAGCAAAGGCCACACCTTGCTTAGACAGTTTCGCGCAATCGCCTGCTTGAAGGCAAGCGGTCGCACACGCAGGGTGGAGCCCGTCACGGTGAGGCGCTTGCGCAGCACCAGGCCGGCATTGATTTCGCTTTTGACACCGCCCTGCACCGCAATGATGACCAGACGTCCGTCTTCCGCCAAACAATTCAACTCGCGCGCCACATAGGCACCCGCCACCATGTCCAGAATCACATCCACACCGCGCCCGTTGGTCAGGCGATTCACTTCAACTTCGAAGTCCTGTGTCTTGTAATTGATGGCATGGTCTGCACCCAGTGCACGAATCGCATCGCACTTGGCATCGCTGCCCGCAGTGGCGATCACCGTCGCACCCATGGCCCGGGCCAATTGGATAGCGGTCACGCCAATACCGCTGGTGCCCCCCTGGACCAAGAGTATCTCGCCAGCCACCAGACGGCCGCGGTCAAACACATTGCTCCAGACGGTGAAAAAGGTTTCCGGCAGGCTGGCCGCTTCCACGTCGCTCAGGCCCTTGGGAACGGGCAGGCATTGGGCCACAGGCGCAACGCAGAACTCGGCATAACCACCACCAGCAACCAACGCACAAATGCGCTCACCGATCTGCAGACCGGCGGCCTGCAGGGCCTGCGCATCACCGCTGACAATGGTTCCCGCAACTTCCAAACCTGGAATGTCAGAAGCGCCAGCAGGGGCAGGGTAATGCCCGGCACGCTGGAGCACATCGGGACGGTTCACGCCGCTGGCACTGACATGGATGCACAACTCACCCACGCCTGCAACCGGCATGGGTCGCTCGGCCAGACGCAATACGTCCGGACCGCCAAAGGAGGCTATTTCAATGACTTTCATGGCTTGTCGATCAAGCCCCCCTGTGCTTTCACACAGAGGAAGCTTGTTGCTATGGTGGTCGCCTTAACCTTGGTGGTCGTGCGAAGGACGATCCAGCAAGGCCTTCATGGACAGCTTGATGCGGCCCTTCTCATCGGTTTCCATGACCTTGACCTTGACGATCTGGCCTTCGGACAGGTAGTCGGAAACCTTTTCCACGCGCTCATGGGCGATCTGGCTGATGTGCAGCAGACCATCCTTGCCGGGCAGCAGGTTGACCAATGCGCCGAAGTCCAAGATCTTGGTGATCGGGCCTTCGTAGACCTTGCCGATTTCCACTTCGGCCGTGATCTGCTCGATGCGGCGCTTGGCTTCTTCGGCCTTGGCCGGATCGGCGGAAGCGATGGTGATGGTGCCATCTTCCTCGATGTTGATTTGGGTGCCGGTTTCTTCGGTCAGCGCACGAATGACGGAACCGCCCTTGCCGATCACGTCACGGATTTTCTCGGGATTGATCTTCATGGTGAACAGGCGCGGAGCGAAGTTGGACACCTCGGTCTTGGCCTCACTCATGGCTTCTTGCATCTTGCCCAGAATGTGCATGCGTGCTTCCTTGGCCTGGGCCAAAGCGACTTGCATGATTTCCTTGGTGATACCTTGGATCTTGATGTCCATCTGCAGCGCGGTAATACCGTTGGTGGTACCAGCGACCTTGAAGTCCATGTCACCCAGGTGATCTTCATCGCCCAGGATGTCGGTCAACACCGCAAAGCGGTTGTCTTCCTTGATCAGGCCCATGGCGATACCGGCCACATGTGCCTTCATGGGAACACCAGCGTCCATCAATGAGAGGCAGCCGCCGCAAACCGAAGCCATGGAAGAGGAGCCATTGGACTCGGTGATTTCCGACACCACACGCATGGTGTAGGGGAAGTCTTCCTTGTTGGGCAGACAGGCGATCAGTGCGCGTTTGGCCAGACGGCCGTGGCCGATTTCGCGGCGCTTGGGCGTACCCACGCGGCCGGTTTCGCCGGTGGCAAAGGGAGGCATGTTGTAGTGCAGCATGAAGCGGTCTTCATACTCACCGCTCAAGGCATCAATGCGCTGTGCATCGCGCTCGGTACCGAGCGTGGTGACTACCAGGGCTTGGGTTTCGCCGCGTGTAAACAGGGCAGAACCGTGGGTGCGGGGCAGCACGCCATTGCGGATTTCGATGGGGCGCACGGTGCGCGTGTCGCGCCCGTCGATGCGGGGCTCGCCGGCCAGAATCTGGCTGCGCACGATCTTGGCTTCGATTTCAAACAGCAGGCCTTCGATCGCAACACTGTCAAACGCAGCGCCGTCGGCCTTCAGGGCGGACATGACTTCAGAGTAGGCAGCGCGGCAGGCTTGCGTGCGGGCTTGCTTGTTGCGGATTTGGTAGGCAGCAACCAGTTTGTCTTTGGCCAGGCCGTCGATCTTGGCGATCAGGGCTTCGTCCTTGGCGGGCGCCTTCCAGTCCCACATCGGCTTGCCAGCGTCACGCACGAGCTCGTGAATGGCATTGATGGCAATATTGCCCTGTTGGTGGCCGAACACAACCGCACCCAACATGATCTCTTCGGACAGTTGTTGCGCTTCGCTTTCCACCATCAGCACAGCGGCTTCGGTGCCAGCCACGACCAGGTCCAGCACCGATCCCTTGCGAGCGGTTTGGCCGGGGTTGAGCACGTATTCGCCGTTGACGTAGCCCACGCGGGCCGCGCCTATGGGGCCGCTGAAGGGCACACCGGACACCGACAGCGCAGCGCTGACTGCGATCAGGGCAGCAATGTCCGCATCGACTTCGGGGTTCAGGGACACGGTGTGCACGACCACGTGGACTTCGTTGAAGAAGCCTTCGGGAAACAGGGGCCGAATCGGGCGGTCGATCAGGCGGCTGGTCAGTGTTTCAAATTCACTGGGGCGGCCTTCGCGCTTGAAGAAGCTGCCGGGGATCTTGCCTGCGGCGTAGGTCTTTTCAAGGTAGTCCACGGTCAGAGGGAAGAAGTCCTGACCGGCCTTGCCTTCGGTGCGGGCAACCACGGTGGCCAGCACCACGGTACCGTCCATATCCAACAGCACAGCGCCGGTGGACTGACGGGCGATTTCGCCGGTTTCCATGGTGACCGTATGTTGTCCCCATTGGAATGTCTTGCTAACTTTTTTGAACATTGTCATTTTGCTTTTCTCCATTGATTTCGAAAGTGAAATGGGAGGTAGTGACCACCTCACCCAGGCTCGGATTCAACACCGCAATCTGCGATGCCATTCCAGCGGCACTTGCGTCAAATGACGCTGGAATGACACAGCTTTCGCTCTGCGTTTGCCGTCTCCGAAGTAAAAAACGCCTGAGCTAGTGAACTAACTCAGGCGCTTCATCTAATTTTGTGGTCTCTTACTTGCGCAGGCCCAGCTTGGCAATCAGTGCGGTGTAACGGTCAGCATCTTTGCCCTTCAGGTAATCGAGCAGCTTGCGGCGACGGCTCACCATGCGCAGCAGACCACGGCGACCGTGGTGGTCCTTGGCGTGGGTCTTGAAGTGGGGGGTGAGTTCGTTGATGCGTGCGGTCAACAGTGCGACTTGCACTTCGGGGGAGCCGGTGTCACCGACGCTACGGGCGTTGTCTTTGACAACAGTGGCTTTGATGCTGGATGCGATCATGGTATTTCCTGTGTGGGCGGCCCTCTTTGCAGAGTGGCGTCCCGGTTGATGAACTTGCGTGCGGTGCTGGAACTGCTCCGAACGTGTGCCTTGCATTGTGCAAAGCCCGTGGAGTATAGCCGATGCTCTGGCACCGCCCATCGCCACGTGTACAAGGCACTTTTGCTTGCCAAGGAGGGCCACTGAAATTGCGTTTAAAGCCTCCATTTCAAGAGCCGTCGCAGAACAATAAAGATCCTGCCAGTTGCTTGAAATGAACTGCAGCGGGCACAGCTTGGAAGCATGCGGCGCTCACTGTGAGTGCTGCGCAATGATCCAGGAGTTCTCCATGTTTGTCGCCACGACCCACCCCGCAATCCGCCGTAACGCCTGCGCCCCCGCCGACCGCGCGTTGGAGCGCTTTTTGAACAGCACGCAGGCGAGCCAACCCAAGACGCAGTACCAACAGGACGAAACCGCCTTTCACGTCGCGCTAGATGTTCCCGGCATTGCGCGCGAGCAACTTGCCATTTCCATTGAAGGCGCTGTGGTGCGCATCGTCAGCAGGGAAGGCGCGCCGCGCCAGTACCGCGCCGCCTACGAACTGCCGCAAGATATTGACGCAACACTGAGCGAGGCCAAACTGGAAAACGGCGTGTTGCGCTTGAAGCTGAGCAAAAAGATCCCCATCAATAACGCAACCGAAATCACCATCCAGTAAGCAGGGGCCCTTAAAGCATGTCTAGCGGCCAGCGTGGTTTGACGTCAAAAGCGTAGGCCATGCTGGCCTGTTGAACCCCGCTTTGCAATCGCATGGCGCCAGCCAAGGCGATCATGGCGCCATTGTCGGTACACAGATGCAGCTCGGGGTAATGCACCCGGATGTTGCGCTTGGCGCAGGCCGCATTGAGCTGCTCACGCAAATGCCGGTTGGCACCCACCCCACCGGCCACCACCAGTCGCGTCAGGCCGGACTCTTTCAAGGCGGTCAGGGACTTCCTCAGCAGCACATCGACGATGGCGGCCTGCGTGGAAGCGGCAAGATCACATTGCTGCGCGCGCGGCAGTTCCTCAAAGAGGCTCACACCACCGGCGGCGACCATTTTCTTCGCCTGCACCATCACGGCGGTCTTGAGTCCGGCAAAGGAAAAATCCAAATTGCCGCTGTGCAACAGGGGCCTGGGCAGGGCGTAAGCCTTGGGGTTGCCAGATTCGGCCAGGCGCGCCAGCAGCGGCCCACCCGGATAGGCCAAGCCCATCAACTTGGCCGACTTGTCAAAGGCCTCGCCTGCGGCGTCGTCTATGGACTCACCCAGCAGCACATAGCGCCCTACCCCATCCACCCGCATCAGCTGGGTATGGCCACCGGAAACCAGCAGCGCAATAAAAGGAAACTGCGGCGGATCGGCGCTCAAAAAAGGCGACAGCAAATGCCCTTCCAGGTGGTGCACGCCCAGCACTGGTTTGCCCAGGGCTGCACCCAGGGCACAGGCCACGCCCGCCCCCACCAGCAAGGCACCCGCCAAACCCGGCCCGCGCGTATAGGCCACGACATCCACATCCGAGAGCTGACAGTCTGCCGCGATCAGAACTTCCTGCGCCAGCGGCAGCACCCGTCGAATGTGGTCACGACTGGCCAATTCGGGCACCACGCCGCCAAAGGCCTGGTGCATTTCGATCTGGCTATACAAGGCGTGCGCCAGCAGAGCCGGCACCTGCACTGAGCCCGTCGCAGCCTCGCAGCGCACCAAAGCCACACCCGTCTCATCGCAAGACGACTCGATTCCCAACACCAACAACTTTTGCACCATAGGGCGCAGAGTTTAGAGTAAGCCCATGGGCATCGATATTGCATCCTTGAAAAAGTCACACAGAACGCCTTGGCGCAAACTGAATAAGGGCGTCGAAACCCATGTGTGGCGTACGCCACGCCCGGCGGACGCATCTGAAGCCCCGGCCGCAAGCGCTTCAGCCTTCATTCAGGCAGCGCAAACTTGCATGGCAGGCGCACAAGGGAATGTGGAAAAGCTTACGCCAGCGCCCTGATTGCCGCATTAGGGCAAGAGGCACTGACAAGAAATTTGGAACGCTTTTTCTTGCTGACGGAGGCCGAAAACGTTACCGCCATCCAGCTGCATCACAGCCCGGAATTCCAGACTGCGTGGCTACACCAATGCAAGAACTGACTTAGGCGGCAGCCGCGTGCTGCGGCTCGTTGACGGCCGGTTCGGAATGGAAGTCCGGCATCTCGATATGCCGACGACGCTTGCGCACAATGACAGCCGGGGCTGCGGCCAATGCATGCGAACGCGAGGCGGCATAGGACTCGCCACGTCCGGTTGAGCGGGCCAGTTTGATAGCCTCCTCCACGGCCTCGGTGCCAAGTGCTTTTACAGTCGAGCCATTGACACGAACATAGCTGCCAGACGCAGTGGTGGCCAGCAGACCAAACTCCATGCCCATGCGCACAATGCCCAAAACCTTGAACTCTTTAGGCGCTGCTACAAACGCCTTGATGGTCTGACTACCGAGCACCACTTGCAAAGGTGGATGCGATTTTGATTTGGTGTTCATGATCCGCTTTTCGGCACCTTTGTCGGCGCCCGCCTCAGGGTTAAACATGGCGCAATCTTGCCCAAAGGGCTTCCAAATAACTTGATGGAAATATGATGATTTACGAGCACCCCAAAAGACCATCCACACAGCCTCCAATCACCTGTTCGTTGATGGACAATTAAGGCATGGCAATAGGACACTACATCAAAGAAATTGGTCGCGGCAAAGACGGCGCACGGGCGCTTTCCAGAGAGCAAGCGGCCGATATGTTCGGGCAAATCCTCGACGGAACGGTCACCGATCTGGAGGTCGGGGCTTTTTGCTTGGCCATGCGCATCAAGGGCGAAACAGCAGACGAAATGTGTGGTTTTTTGGATGCTACCCAGCAGCGACTGACAAAAGTACAGATGAGCCCTACGGCGAGCCGCCGAGCAACCATCATCATCCCTAGCTATAACGGCGCGCGCAAATTGCCGGTTCTCACGCCACTGCTGGCCATGCTGCTGGCACGCGAGGGCCTGCAGGTGCTGATGCACGGCACGGCAACCGAGGACAAGCGCGTCTTCACATCAGAAGTATTGCGAGCCCTAGGCCTGCCCACACAGGAGGCCCTGCAGCCCCTTGCCAACGGGCAAGTGGCCTTCTACCCTACCGCCCTGCTCCATGCCGGCCTGCAGCGCTTGCTAGACGTGCGGCGCACCCTCCAGTTGCGCAACCCGGCGCACAGCCTGGTCAAATTGATGCGGCCCTGCGACGGTCCGCAGGTACTGGTCAGCAGCTATACCCACCCCGAATACGCCGAGTCCATGCAACAGGTCTTGTGCCGCATGCAGTCCACTGCGTTGCTGATCCGCGGCACCGAGGGCGAGGCGGTGGCCGACCCCCGCAGGCTGCCCAAGATGCAGTGCATTGTGCAGGGGCAGATCGAGGCCGAAGTGGCACAACAGGCCGGAGCGTTGACCAACCTGCCCGCCCTGCCGCCTTGCGATGCGCAGAGCACCGCTCGCTACATAAGGGAAGTGCTGGACGGCAACTTGCCGGTACCGCAACCGATTGCCCTGCAAGTGGCGCAGGTCATTCGGCTGGCGGCGCGATGCGTCTGAGCCCAAGGCAAGCTCACAGCAGTGAGGCCCCCGGCAAGCCCTGTCGAGGCCGCAGTGCTTAGCGAAAGTTTCCGGTGTGACCCAGTGAGTAACGACCCGGCTGCGGCCAAATAGCCAATCCGTGCGGCTCCTTGCCGACCTTGACCTGGTCCACCTTGCCAGATTCGGTGTCAAAGCGGTAGACCACGTCGTCAAAGCGACCGGACAGCCACAGCCACTTGCCATCGTTGCTGACATTGCCCATATCGGGGCTGCCCCCGCCTGGAACCGGCCAGTTACTGAGCACCTTGCCGCTTGCAAAGTCGATCACTGTCACGCTGCCAGGACCCTTGGGTTTGCCATGAATGGAATGTGAGCCCCGGTTGGCCACATACAGCAGCTTGGCGTCCCTGCTGGGATACAGTCCGTGCGCCGCCACTCCGGTGGTAATGAAGCCGACTTCCTTGAAGGCATCGCCATCGAGCACATGCAACCCGTCAGCTTCCATGTCAGCAACATAAAAAATCTTGCCGTTGGGAGAAATACGGATGTCCTGTGGCATGCCCTTGGTGACCGTGCAGATTTCAGTTTCCAGCGGGTTGGGTGACTTGGCGCCGCCCTTGAAGCGGGTCTTGGGCATCTCCAATTTCAGGTAGCCCACCACCGCTTTTTTCACCAGGTCAATCTTGACCACCGTACCCGCAAACTCGCAGGTGAAGATGGCATAGCGGCCATCGATGGAGAAGTCGCCATGGTTGATGCCGGCGCACTTCGGCGCGTCAATGGCGTACTGCAACTTCAGGGTCTTGGGATCACGAAAATCCAGCCGGTGTTTGGCCTCGGCCACAACAATCATCGATTGTCCGTCTGGTGTGAAATACACGTTGTACGGGTCATCCACCGCAATCGCCTTGCCCGGCTTTCCGGTGCGCGGATCCACCGGCGTCAGGCTTCCATCGTTACCACGCTCGGCATTGTTGGCCACCCACAGCGTGCGCAAATCCCAGGAAGGAACAATGTGCTGCGGCGCACGGCCCACCTTGAAAGTGTCCACCACCTTCAAGGTAGCCGGATCGATCACCGTGACATTGTTGCCGCGCAGATTGGGTACGTAAACGCGCGCCAAATCTTCCTTCACCGCCGGCAGCATCTGGTCCATGCGGGTCTCGCTGTACAGGTTGTCGGAATCCTGCACTGCGGCCATACCGGGAACGGTGTTCACCACGGCTTTGGTCGCCGGTGCTCCGACAGCCAGTGCAGACAAGGCGGCAAGCGCCAGAACTGACAGCGCGAATGCGCCCATTTTTTTGTGTGATTTCACGAAATACTCCTGAGATTTATCGGGTGGCGTGTTGTTTGACAGTCTCTTGTATGGCTTGCACCGAGCGCTCCACGATGCTGCGCACACCGATCTGCCCGAGTTCGGCCGACGCTTTTCGGGGGTCTCCGTAGACGCCATCGGCGGGACTGGTCTTGGCGCCTTCGGACAGCAAATCCATGCGCACCAAGGTCTTGTCTATGGCCAGCGTCAGCGA
This sequence comes from uncultured beta proteobacterium, assembly GCA_903886275.1. GTDB lineage: Bacteria > Pseudomonadota > Gammaproteobacteria > Burkholderiales > Burkholderiaceae_C > Allorhodoferax. The sequence goes on from CAISLN010000083.1 coordinate 128,284, forward strand.
GGTGTCGGCCAGCCCGGCATGGGTGCCGATCTCGGCGTCCGAGAAGCCCTTGCTGCGCAGCGCCTGAATGAAGGGCGCCTGGGACGCCTCGTAATAAACAGTCAAGGCCAGGGCGCGAGTGCGGCTGTCGGACGCCCATTCCTTGTTGATTTTCTCGGCGGCCCGGACTTCGCTCTTTTGATAGCCACCATGGTCGCCCAGGAACACCACGTCGTGAAAGCCATGCTGCTTGAAGCTGCGCGCGGTGGACTCCAGAAGCGACTCAAAGGTGGCGTCGGAGATGGAAATAGTGCCGCTAAAGCGCATATGCGCCGCTGGCGGAAAGATGGAGCCCTCGGGCACGTAGGCCAGCACCGGCGCCACGATGGCGTTGCCCAGGCGATGTGCAATCTGGCCCGCCAGCGCCTTCACGCGCAGGTTGTGCTTGCCCAGTGCCATGTGCGGACCATTCTGTTCGGTACCGCCAATCGGCACCAGCACGGTGGTGCTGCCGTTGGCCACGGCGGCGCGCAGTTCGAAAGAGGTCAGATCCTCCAGAAAAACCGAATGGGCACCGGCTGCAAAAACTGCGGAGCTGTGCAGCAAGGCCAAAAAGGCCATGCACCGAAGCAAAGGATGAAAGTGGAAGAGTCGATGTAAGACCATAGGATGGGTTGCGAGTAACGACGGTTATTTTACGGGGCAGCGTTGCGCCACCGCTTTAACCAAGGTGCAAATCCGCTTGCGCCGCATCCAATGCGGCGCCGACCGCCCTAAGGCCCAGGCGACAAACCGGAGCGTGGTTCAACCGGCCTTTGAGCCGCGTGCTGTGGCTTGGACTTGGATAGGTGGCCGCCCGAATCCTTGCGCACTCCAAAACAGACGAAAAAACTAAATTACGCGCAAATAAAACATACTACTACCTATCAAATATTGATTTATTAGACTTTAACGCTGCATTAGTGGTTAAACTTGAAACGTCTTAGATTAAAAATTACAAAATCTAGCTAAAAAAATAGATCGGCCCATCTGCTTGACAGACGCCGCAACGTCGGCTGGCGGCATCCGTCCCATCCGTCCCATCCGTCGAGAAACCGATACAAGATGCACTACAGACCTTGGAACTTTAAACGTGCTGGAACGGCGCTTTTGATTGCCACCCTGCTTGGCGCGCCGCAGAGCTGGGCGATGCCCCCCTTGCCACCCCTGGCGCGCCCGACAGCGCAGCCCTTGGCCGCTGGTGGCGCGCTGGAGCGCCTGCCCCTGCGCCAGCAGCGCACCAGCCTGAAGAACATGGGCGTTTCCCGCCCCCTGGCCCTGCGCGGCATCGAAGGCGAGGCCGGTGCCAGCATGGGCGTGCGACTCGACGAAGTGGTGGAGTCCGCCCGCTTGCACCTGATCTACACCCTGTCTCCGGCCCTGCTGCCGAACCTGTCGCACCTGAAAATTCTGTTCAATGACGAGGTGCTGCAAACCGTTGCCGTGGACAAGAACAAGCTGGGTACACAGCAATCGATAGAGCTGGCAATTGACCCGCGCTACTTTGCCGATTTCAACCGCCTGCGCATCCAGCTGATCGGCCACTACACCTTGGACTGCGAGGCGCCCAACCACAGCAGCCTGTGGGCCAGCATCAGCAACGAAAGCTATCTGGATGTGTCGCTGCGCCAGTTGCCGCTGAAAAACGACCTGGCCCTGCTGCCGGCGCCCTTCTTTGACCCGCGCGACAACCGCCCCCTCAAGCTGCCCTTTGTTTACGGCACGCATCCGTCGGACGGCTTGCTCAAGGCGGCCGGCTCGATTGCCAGCTGGATGGGCATGCTGGCGTCCTACCGCGGCACCCATTTCCAGGCGCTGGAAAACCAACTGCCCGAGCGCCATGCCATCGTGCTGGCCAGCAACCAGAATCGCCCGGCCTTTCTAAAGGACCTTCCCACGGTCAGCAAACCCACGCTGACCCTGCTTGCACACCCCACGCTGCCAGGCGTCAAGCTGCTGCTGGTGCAGGGCCAGGACGATGCCCAGGTACAACAGGCCGCCGAGGTGCTGGCCAGTGGGCGGGCCGCCCTCAGCGGCGAGCGCATGGTGCTCAACCTGCTGGAGCCCGCGCCAGCGCGCCAAGCCTATGACGCGCCGCGCTGGATCAGCACCAAGCGCCCGGTGCAGCTGGGTGAGCTGGTTGCCAACCCCTCGGCCCTGCAAATTCGCGGCAAGGTGCTCAATGACGTCATCCGGGTCAACACCCAAATGGCACCCGACCTTTTCACCTGGAATGCCAATGGCGTTCCCATGAACCTGCTGTACCGCTACACACCCACCGATCCGCTGGACCGGGGTTCGCTGGACCTTTCCATCAACGACCAATTCATCCGCTCCTATGCGCTGACCGCCACCGACAGCAACAGCTCCAACAACATCCTGCTGCCCCTGTTTGATGACGGCAGCGTGCAGGCCCGTTCAGGCTACAAGATTCCGGCCTTCCTGATAGGCGGCGACAACCAGTTGCAATTCGCCTTCCAGATTCCGGCTGTCGATACCGGACGTTGCCGCACCCTGAGCGCGCCAGAACTGCATGCCGCCATTGATCCGGCCTCCACCATCGACCTCACCGGCTTTCACCACTACCTGGCCATGCCCAGCATGGCCGCCTATGCCAACAGTGGCTTTCCGTTTACCAAATACGCAGATCTGGCACAAACCTCGGTGATCCTGCCCAACGACGCCACGCCCTTCGATGTGGCGCTCTACCTCACCGCCATGGGCCGCATGGCGGCCAGCACCGGCTTTGCCGGCACACGCTTCCAATTGCTGCGCGCCGCCGACTGGGAAAAGGCCCGCGGCACCGACATCTTGCTGCTGGCCCATGGCGACAGCGACGGCCTGCTGGCCCGTTGGGGCCACAACCTACCGGCCCTGATAGACAAGGGCACGCGTTCGATACGCCCGCTGGACCGCGCGCTGGGCGGCGTGCTGGATTTCTTTAGCATCGACAACGAACTGCCCCTCGCATCGCCGAATGGCAGGGCGGTGCTGGAGGGCAAGGGCGCGTTGGCGGCCATTACCGGGCTGCAATCGCCGCTGGACTCCGACCGCACGGTGGTGGTTCTGACCGCTACCGATGCCCCCACGATGGAGCAAATTGCCGCGGCCCTGACCAACCCGGCCAAGGTGCAAGCCATGCACGGGGACCTCAGCCTGATCCGCGCCGACGCGGTGGAAAGCTTTCGCATCAACCCGGTCTATTACCAGGGCGATTTGCCCTGGTGGCGCCGGCTCTGGTTTGCGTTGCATGGCCACCCCATCTTGCTGGCAAGCGTGGGCATTTTGAGCGGACTGGTCCTGAGCCTGCTGGTGTTTGTCGGCCTGCGCAGCATGGCCAGGCGCCGGCTCAGCCGGGGCGAATGATGGCCCCCCTGCAACGCCGGCGTGCCATAGGCGCCGTGGCAGGTTGCGCGGCGGGCCTGCTGGGCTTGCAAGCGCTGGCGCAAGCCGCAACGCGCCCTAGCGGCGCAGCGCCGTGGCCGGCCTGGGAGCGTTTCCAAGCCCAGTTTGTCAGCGCGCATGGGCGCGTGGTGGACGGTGAGCAAACCGTCTCCGAGGCCCAGGCCTATGCGCTGTTTTTTGCGCTGGTCGCCAATGACCAGGTCGGCTTTGAGCGCCTGCTGCGCTGGACCGAAGAGCAGCTGTGCCAGGGCGATCTCGCAAGGCATTTGCCGGCCTGGCAATGGGGCCGCCAAGACGCGCAATGGGGCGTGATCGACACCAACCCCGCTGCCGACGCCGACCTCTGGCTGGCCTACGCCTTGGGCGAGGCCGGGCGCCTGTGGAAAGAGCGCCGCTACAGCGCGCTCTCCAGCCTGGTCAGCGCCAGGGTGCTGCGCGAAGAATGCGCCGAGCTGCCCGGCCTGGGCCTGTGCCTGCTGCCCGGCCCCAAGGGATTTGTCACATCCGAGGGCCGCTGGCGCCTCAACCCCAGCTACAGCCCGCCGCAGCTCTTGCAATGGCTGGCCCACCAGAGCGACCAGCCGCAATGGAGGCGTGTGGCCCAAAGCACCAGCAGGGTCATCACCGGATCCGCCCCACAAGGCTTTGCTGCGGACTGGATGCTCTACGACGCCGAGCAGGGTTTCTTGCCCGATCTGGACGGCCCACAAAAAACCCTGGGCAGCTACAACGCCATTCGCGTGTACCTGTGGGCCGGCATGCTCCATGCCGATGCGCCCGAGCGCGCCGCCCTGCTGCACCACCTGCGCCCCATGGCCGAGCAGGTGCGCAAAGACGGCGGACCACCAGAAGCCATAGACATCCTTACCGGCCAAGCCACGGGGCAAGGCCCCAGCGGCTTTTGCGCCGCACTGCTGCCGTTTTTGCAGGCCCAGCAAGACAGCGCCACCTTGGAGCTGCAGCGGGCGCACTTGGCGGCCCATCCGCTGCGCGACTACGCCTACTTTGAGCAGGCACTGGCGCTGTTTGCGCTGGGCTTTATGGAGGGCCATTACCGCTTTGCCGCCAATGGCCAGTTGCAAACACGCTGGAACAAGACATGAACCGACACGCGCGCCGCACGGTCGGCCTGTGCTGCCTGCTGGGCGCCGCAGCCATCCACGCGGCGCCAGGCAGCAGCCCTGCTGCACTGCATGCCGAACTGCTGCTCAGCGCCCAGCGCTGGGACGACAAACACCGCAGCGACCTGGCGCGCCAGGTGCTTGGCAAGCTGCTGGCCGTAGAGCCCGACTCGGCCGAAGGCCTGGTGTTTTTGGCGGACCTTGCACTGCGCGAGAACCAGCTCGAAGAAGCACGCCGCATTCTGCTCACCCTGCAAACGCGCCAGCCCCTGCACCCGGCCACGCGGGAGCTGCAGCAACTGGTCCAGGTGTACAGCCAGCAGCGCGAAAAGCTCGCCCGCATGCGCCTGACCGCCCGCGCCGGGCGCAGCGCAGAGGCCGCCGTTCTGGCCCATGAGCTGTTTCCCGAGGGTGCGCCCCACTACAGCGCCATGGGCTCGGAAATCGCCCGCATCACCGGCCAGCCTGGCAACGCTGCGCTGCGCACTGCAGCGACCAACGCCGCGCCGGCCTATCCGATTCGCCCAAGCCGCAGCGCCGCCACCCGGCCTGCCACGCAGCGGCCTGTGCAGACTGCTGCGCAAGCCAGCCCGGATGCAAGCGCCAGCGAAGACCTGGCCAGCCTGAACGTCAACCGCGCCAGCGCCCTGCGCGCCCAGGCCGACGAACAGCTCAAGGCCGAACGCCTCAGCCCGGCACTGCGCCTGCTCGAAGAATCGCTGCAGCTCACCCCCGACGACGCCTGGCTGCGCTACCAACTGGCGCGCCTGTACCTGCGCCTGCAATTGCCGCTGCAGGCCCGCATGGTGGTGGACCAGGGCCCGGCCAACGCGCCTGATGACGCCGACATGCGCTATGTGCGCGCGCTCACGCTGGCCGCGCTGGACGACGACGAAGCCGCGCTGGCCGAGCTGCAGCAGGTCACGCCCGAGGAGCGCAGCGCCGGCATGCTGGCACTGGAGCAGCGCCTGACGGTGCAGCTGGCATTGGCCCAAGCGACCGATCCGGCCCAGCGCGAGGCCAACCTGCGCCGCGCCGAAGACCGTGCCGGCAACGATGCCGAGCTGTTACGCCAGGTGGCCAATGCCTGGTTTCGCAGCGGCCTGCCAGCACAAGCAACGGCGGTGCTGCAGCGCCGGCTGGAGCGCGCACCTGCGGCGCCTGCCGCTGTGCGTCTGGACTATCTGCAACTGCTCAACCGGGCCGGCGATGACGCGCACCTCAGCGCCCTGCTGCCCGCGCTGCTGGAGCGTGAGGGCTGGAGCGCCGATGAACGCGCCGCCCTGCTAGAGGTGGAGCTAGACCACCGCGAACGCCAAATTGAAAACGCCCTACAGGCCGGCGACAAGGCCACCGCCCTGGCAAGCGCGAGCCTGCCATTGCAGGCCCCTGCCGACGGCGCGCCGTCTTGGCGCCAGCAGGCGCGCCTACGCCAAGCTGCGGGCGACCACAGCGCAGCGGCCACTCTGTTGGAGCAGGCCCTGATCCAGTCCCCCGACGATGTGGACCTGCACCTGGCCATGGGCAATGCGCGCTACCAACAGGGGCAGATGGAGGAAGCGCGCAACGAGGCACATTGGCTGCAAACCCGAATAGACCCGGCAGACCTCGAGCGCAGCCTGGCCCTGCTGCGCCTGTTGCAACGCAGCGGCGACACCGCTGGCGCCAACGCACAGGCGCAGTCGCTTTTGCAGCGCTACCCCGACGATGTCGATGTGCTGCTGCACAGCGCGAGGCTGGAACGCAGCAGCGGCCGGTACAGCGACGCACTGGTGCTGTTCCAACGGGCCGCCGAGCAGATAGCCTTGCCGGCCGACGCGCCCACGCTGGAAAAGATAGAGGGCGAGATCCAGGCCATTGAGGCGCGACGCCAGGCCTGGGTCGAGGTCGGCCAGCTGAGCCTGGAAAAAAATTCCACCGAAGGGCTGTCGAGCCTGCGCGGCTGGGAGCGCCCGCTGGTGGCCTGGCTGCCCTGGGGTTACGCGGGAAAAATGTTTGCCCATGTGGACCCGGTGCAACTCGACGCCGGCAGCTACGCCGGCTCAGACCCCTTTGCCCAACCCGGCGCCGAGACCATCACCCGCGGCGTGCCGCAACGCGCCGACGGTGTCAATATCGGAGTCGGCTACCAGAGCGACGACCTGCGCTGGGACATAGGCGCAATCGGCCTAGGCTTTGCGGTGCACAACTGGGTGGGAGGCTTTCGCTACAGCGGCAACAGCGGTGACGGCGCTGCCATCAGCTACAGCCTGGAGGCCTCGCGCCGCCCCTTGACCGGCACCCTGCTCTCCTACGCCGGCACCGAAGACCCGATCAGCCACGCGGTCTGGGGCGGCGTGGTCGCCACCGGCATAGGCGCCCGACTGGCGCGCGACTTTGGCCCCATCAACAGTCCCATCAGTGCCTCCATCAGTGCCAGCTATGCCCTGCTGACTGGCCAGAACGTGGCCGACAACAGCCGCCTGAAATGGCGCATGGCGGCCAAGCACGACATCTACCAGAGCCAAGCGCAGCTGGTGAATGTGGGGCTGTCGCTGTCGGGCCTGCAGCACGAAAAAAACCTCTCCGGCCTCACCTGGGGCCAGGGTGGCTATTACAGCCCGCAGAACAACATCACCCTGTCACTGCCGGTGGAGTGGAGTGGCCGCGTGGGCCGGTTCACCTGGGAGCTCAGGGGCTCGGTGTCGGTCTCCGACAGCAGCAGCAGCACCAGCGACTTCTATCCTACGAACCCGGCCTACCAGCAGCAGACCGGCAACCCGAGCTACTCGGGCGGCTCCAGTTCTGGCAGCGGCTGGTCCTACAGCGGCACGGCCGAGTACCAGCTCACGCCGCAGTTGGCCCTGGGCGCGCAACTGGCACGCGAGGTCTCCGATTACTACGCGCCCCTGAACCTGCTGCTCTATGCGCGCTTCCTGCTGGAGCCGGTGCGCGAGACGCTGGCACCGCGCCCCCGGCCGGTCCAGGCCTATTCCCAGTTTTAAGCGACTCCCCACCAGAGCAATACCCACCATGCCCGGCACACCCACCATCTCCACCCTCTGGCGCCCCTTGGTACGCCACCTGCTTGCGCCCGAGCCGGATGAGACCGGCCATGCGCCCGCCTGCGGCCTGGGCATAGACGGCCTGCCACAGGGCCTTGACCGACTCCCCTTGGGCACACCGGTGGCCCTGGCCTGGCAGGACGGGGCCGCCGATGCGCAATGGGTGCAGGCCCTGTTGCGCGACCTGCTGCAGTCGGGCCCGCTGATGCTGCTGGCCGAGCAGGTGCAGGTGATTGAGCCCTGGCTGCAGCAGCCAGACCTGGCCCAGGCCTTTGCACAGGGGCGCCTGAAAATTTGCCTGATGACCGAGCCCCTGCTGGCGGCCCAGCGCCCGCAGGGCATGCCACCGGTATTCGACGAACTGGCCCGCGCCGGACTCGACGCAACCCACGCTCTGTTGGTGCTGGCCGCGCCCGGCGTACACCTGGGGCGCAGCGTGGCCGAGGTGCAACAGTGGGGACGCCAAATCGGCCGCTGGTGCCGCCGGCGCAACCGCCCGGTGGTGCTGGCCTTCAGGCATTGGGACAGCGCCCTGCAGGTCATCAGCCCTCTGCACAGCCTGGCCGATGTGTTTGAGCATGTCGCCCTCTTGGGCAGCGAGGCGGCGCAACCCATGCTGTATGTGGAGCGTTGGAACGCCAGCACGGGCCCCCTGTTTGAGGCGCGCTTTGGCCTCAAGGCCGAGGGCCAGCGCCTGGCCTACAACGGCAGCCAGCGCAGCGGCCCGTTGCAGCGCCTGGTCGAAGCACCGGACCAGTACCGGCTGATCACCACCAGCGCCGTGCTGGCCGGACCGCGCGGCGCGCCGGCGCAATGGCAGGTGCTGGCGCAGCTCGAAGATGTGCTGGATGCCAGCCAGGACGCGCTGGCGGCAACCCTGCTGCTCGATGGCGGGGACACCGCGCAATTCGAGGCGCTGTTGCACCTTGTCCATACGCTGCGCAAGCGCCACGGACGGTCCCTGAAAATAGTGGTGCGTGAAACCCAGGACAAGCTGCGCTCCCACATGGAGCAGGCCCTGCTCAGCCTGGGCGCCAACACGGTGGTCTACCGTGAGGTCGGCTTTGCCCGCTTGCTGCGCCAGCTCGAAGAGCTCAGCGACGCCACCTTCACCCGCCCGCTGCTGCCCGACTTTGCACAGGCACGCGCCGGCTATATGCCCGATGCGCTGCGCGGCTACCTCAAGCCCGAGGTCTTTTGCGACACGGTGCAGGCCATGCTGGAGCGCACCCGCCAGCTGGGTCTGCGGCACAGCTTTTTGCGCCTGTCCATGCACCCGCAGGTGGCCCATGCAGACGCCATCCAGGCCTGCGTCACCCTGCGCGATGGCGATGTGCTTACGGCCGACCACGATGCCCTGTATGTCTTCCTGTTTGCCTGCGACCAGTCCGATATCGACCCGGCACTGACGCGCCTGTTTTCGGCCCCCCCCGCTGAGCTGTTTGCAACCCAAGCCCTGTACGCCTCCCGTGACGGCATGCGCGTGGCGCTGCAGGTGATACACGAGGCAGCGCGCCAAGGTGCGCCCGACTACAGCAGCTTCCGCAGTACCAGTACCGCTACCGCGAAGCGCAGCATGCCGCCAGCCCTGGCCGCGCCCCCCCTTCCATTGCAGGGCGCACCAACGGTCGCCTTTGCCGAAACGGTACTAACACCCCTGGTGCAAGCCCACCCGCTGGCACGCCGCAACCCGCCCCCAACCCAAGGAAAAACCGATGCTAATTAGCCTTTTGACATATGTGCTGCTGGGCCTGCTGCTGGCACTGCCACTGTGGAAGCTGTTGCCCTGGCTGCTCAGGCGCTACGCTGGCTACCGTGCGCAATGGCAATACCTGCGGCCCTATGCGCCAGGTGGCACGGTGCCAGACCGGGCCAAAGCCCAGCAAGGATGAGCGCCGCCATGCGTCGCATTGCCTTTATTTCGCCGCTGGGCGGGACCGGCCAAACCACCGTGGTGGCCAACCTGGTCAGCCTGTGGAGCGCTAGCGGGAAAGCCTGCCTGGCGGTGGACCTGTGCCCCCAGAACAGCCTGGGTCTGCATCTGGGCCAGCCCACCGGTACGCCCGAAGGCTGGGCGCCGCTGGCGGCCAGCGACCAGTGGTGGGCCAAGGCCAGCCTGAAGAATTCGGCCGGCGTGCACTTTTTGCCCTTTGGCAACGCGGTGCCGGGGCAGTCCGTGCAGCCAGCGCTGAAACGGGTGTTGGAACAGTATCCCCATTGGTTGGCCAGGCAACTGCGCGACATCGCACTGGAGCCGGGCAGCCTGGTGCTGCTGGATGTGCCGCCTTGGCCACAGCCCATGGCTGCGCAGGCCCTGGCCTGCGCCGATCTGGTGGTGGTCTGTCTGGATGCCGCGCCGCGCAGTGCGCTGCTACAGCCGCAGCTAAAGGCGCTGCTGGCACAGGCAGGCACTGGCCAGGCCCTGCTGGCAACGCGCTTTAGTCCGCGCCGTGACTCCCAGCGCAAGGCCTTGGACACCCTGCGGACGCAATGGCAGGACCTGCTGTGCCCCTATGTGCTGCACGAGGACGAAAGTATCGGCGCCGCGCTGGCGGCGGCCCATTGCGTGACGGGCTTTGCGCCACAGGCGCAGTCGGCCCACGACCTGCACGGCATTGCCCAATGGCTGCTGGCACGCTGCCCACAGGGGCGCCGTCCATGAGTGCGCACCAAGCCCTGGTCTGGTGGGCCCGGCAACTGCGGGTGGCACAGCGCGGATCGGGTTGGCTGCTGCGCTTGCTGCTGCAACCGCAGGCCCTGCCCGACCCCCTGCAATGGCTGGCCTTGCAACTGGGCCTTGCAGCCGATGCGCCCTGGCAGGCCTGGCTGGGGCCACTGCTGCTCTTGCCTGCAGCACAGCGCCGCTCACCGCAGGCCATGCTGCAAGACCTGATCAAGGGCCCGCGCCAATGGCTCGCTTGGCTGTGGGCGCTGACCGGCACCGGCCTGCGCGCCCTGCTGTCTGCCGCCTTTTGGCCTCTGCGCCGCGCCATGGCCGCACTGGACCACTTGCCCGCACAGATCGACTTCGTGTCGGGCGGACTCCAAGTGGAGCGCAAGCTGGTGCCCCTGCTGACCACGCCGCTGGCGCGCTGGCTGCTGCTGGGTGCGATAGCGCTGCTAGCCCTGACCATTTTGACCACCCCCTTTAGCGCCTTGGGACAGCTTTTTTTCATGCTGCTGTGCTGGGCCGTGGCCATGGTGTTGCGGCGTTTGCCGGGGCAATTCCCCTCGCTGGCGCTGGCCTGCATCAGCATGATCACCCTGGGGCGCTACCTCTGGTGGCGCCTGACGGCGACCCTGGACTTCGACTCCACCGGCGAGACCCTGCTGGGCTACGGCCTGCTGGCGGCCGAGGCCTATACCTGGCTGATCGTGGTACTGGGGTTTATCCAAACCGCCTGGCCACTCAAGCGCCGACCCCTGCCCCTGCGCGGCGAGCCACAGCAATGGCCCACGGTGGATGTGTTCATCCCCACCTACAACGAGGACCTGAGCGTGGTGCAACCCACCATCCTGGCGGCGCTGGGCCTGGACTGGCCACGTGACAAGCTGCGCATCTATTTGCTCGACGATGGCCGGCGAGCCGAATTCCGCGCCTATGCCCAGGCCTTGGGCATCGCCTACCTGGAGCGGCCCGACAACCGCCACGCCAAGGCCGGCAACCTGAACCACGCGCTGGGCCAGACCAGCGGCGAACTGGTGGCGATTTTTGACTGCGACCACATCCCCACACGCAGCTTTCTCACCGACAGCGTGGGCTGGTTCCAGCGCGATCCGCAATGCGCCATGCTGCAAACACCGCACCAGTTTTTCTCGCCCGATCCGTTTGAGCGCAACCTGGGCACCTTCCGGCGTGTGCCCAACGAGGGCGCGCTGTTCTATGGGCCGGTGCAAGACGGCAACGACTTCTGGAACTCCGCCTTTTTCTGCGGCTCCTGTGCCTTGCTGCGACGCGCCCCGCTGATGGAAATTGGCGGTGTCGCAGTGGAGACCGTGACCGAGGACGCGCACACCGCCCTCAAGCTGCACCGCCGGGGCTACAGCTCGGCCTACCTCAACCAGCCACTGGCGGCGGGCCTGGCCACCGAGAGCCTGTCGGCCCATGTCGGCCAGCGCATCCGCTGGGCCCGCGGCATGGCGCAGATTTTCCGGCTCGACAACCCGCTGCTTGGGCGGGGCCTGACGATCTGGCAGCGCATTTGCTACGCCACGGCCATGCTGCACTTTTTCTTCGGCCTGCCCCGGCTGGTGTTTTTGACCGCCCCCATGGCTTTCCTGTTTTTTGAGTGGCATGTCATCCACTCCGACGCCGCCACGCTGGCGCTGTACCTGGTGCCCTACATCCTGCTGTCGGCCATCGCCAACGCCCACCTGCAGGGCAAAAGCCGCCACGCCTTCTGGGCCGATGTGTATGAGACCGTGCTGGCCGCCTATGTCACACTGCCCACGATGGCGGCCATGTTCAAACCGCAGACCGGGCGTTTCAATGTCACCGCCAAGGGCGGCTTGGTCGCCAAGCCCTATTTCGACTGGGCCATCTCCACGCCCTATTGCATTTTGGTAATGCTGAACCTGGCGGCCTTTGTGATGGGTCTGCTGCGGCTGTTTGTGCTCAACCCCACCGAGACCGGCACCGTGCTGCTTAACCTGGCCTGGACCAGCTACAGCCTGCTGATCCTGGGCGCCGCCATGGGTGTGGCCGCCGAGACGCGCCAACTGCGGCGCACGCAGCGGGTGCAGACGCACTTGCCAGCCGTGCTGTATCTGGACGATGGGCGGGCCCTGCACTGCGAATGCGTCGATTACTCCATGACCGGGCTGGGCCTAAACCAGCCCGCCGGCGTGGACATCGCAGTCGGCGAGCGCCTACAGGTCAGCCTGTGGGCCAGCGGGCAAGAACACAGCTTTGCCGCACAGGTTCTGCTCAAGCATGGGAGCACGCTGGGCCTGCAGTTTGAAGACCTGAGCCAGCGCCAAAAAATCCATCTGGTGCAATGCACCTTTGCCCGGCCCGATGCCTGGCTGAACTGGAAGGACGCCCAGGACGCGGACCGACCCCTGCAGGGTCTGCGCGAAATCGCCACCCAGGGCCTGCTGGGCTACTGGAAGCTGGGACTTTCCATCGCTGACTTTTTCAAACCACTGCTACGCCGACGCAGCGCTGCCAACGCAAACCAAGCATGAATTACCTGAGCCTTTATTTCCTGGTCAAGACCGGCCTGTATTACACCGACTACATCGGCTTTCATTGGTTGGCCAACCTGCTGTTGGCGCTGTGGGCGTTTTGGCCGCTGCAGCGCGGCCTGCGCCTGCGCCGCCTGCTGATCTGGCCGCTGGCGCTGGCCCTGCTCTGGCACGACTCGCTGCTGCCGGGGCCAGCCAGGGTCTGGCAGCAACTAAGCGCCATCAGCGGCTTTAGCGCCGACTACCTGCTGGAGCTGCTGCGCCGCGCCTTTAACCCGGTGGCCCTGCTGGGCCTGGCGGCGCTGGTGCTGGTCTACCACCTGCTGTCGCGCTGGCTGCGCTTTTCCACCCTGGCCCTGGCCGGCATTCTGAGCGTGCCGCTGCTGGCCAGCCTTGGCAGCAGCGCCGCGGTCCACGCACCGGCCGACACCGCCGCCGGCGTGGCGGGCGGCCAAGAGGGCGAACTGCAGGCCTTCTACAGCGCCGAGCGCCAGCGCAAACTGGTCTTTCCAACCACCGGGGCGCCCCCCCCCTTTGACCTGATCGTGCTGCATGTGTGCTCGCTTTCCTGGGACGATCTGGACTATGTCAACCAGCGCAATGCGCCCCTGCTCAAGCGCTTTGATCTGGTGTTTAGCCACTTCAATTCGGCCGCCAGCTACAGCGGCCCGGCCGCCCTGCGGGTGCTGCGCGGCAACTGCGGCCAGACCGCGCACAGCAAGCTCTACAAGGCAACTGACCCCAACTGCTACACCTTCCCCGCGCTGGCCAAGGCCGGCTTCCAGACCAGTGGCCTGCTCAACCACAGCGGCGCCTATGACGACTTTGCCAAAACCGTGGAGACCGAGGCGGGCTTGAGCGGGCGCATGGAATCCAACCGTGCGGGCAAGGTGCAGATGCAGAGCTTCGATGGCAGCCCCATCTATGACGACTTCGGCCTGCTCTCCACATGGTGGACGCAGCGCCAGGCGCGTGGGCCGGAGCCGGTAGCGCTCTACTACAACACCATCACCCTGCACGATGGCAACCGCCTGCCCGGCACCGCTTCGCGCAGCAGCCTGGATACCTATAAGCCGCGCCTGCTCAAACTGTTGGGTGACTTTGACCGCTTTGTGACGGAGCTCGAAGCCAGCGGCAGACCGGTGGTGCTGGTGCTGATCCCCGAGCATGGGGCATCGCTGCGCGGCGACAAGGTGCAGATACCGGGCATGCGCGAGATTCCCGATCCCAAGATCACGCTGGTGCCAGCGGCCATCAAGCTGATCGGCATGAAGACCGGCGCTGCTGCGGCTCCGGTGGTGGTCACGCAGGACATGGGCTATTTCGGCATCAACACGCTGCTGGCGGACCTGCTGCGCGACAACCCCTTTACCCCCGGTGGACGCCCGCTGGCAAAACGCTTGGAGCATCTGCAGAGCACCCCCTTTGTGGCCGAGAACGACGATGTGGTGATGCTGGGCGGCAAGTCTGGCGGCTACACCATGAAGTCCACCGACGGCACCTGGTTGGACTTCGGCAAGCCCTGACCTGGCGAACGTGGGGGCTAGGTTTCGCCGCCGGACCGCGACAAGCCGGGTTATCCCCCTCGATTCAGTTGGACTGGTCGATTTTGTAGACGAAGCCGCGCGTCACACGCGCCGGGGCATTGAGCAGTTTGGAGATTTCTTCAATGTCGTCGGGCAGGGCCGGGTTGTCCCAGCCATGCTCGGTGTGGCGCGCCAGCCGCGCCGCCAACAGCACATTGCGCACCGTTGGATGCTCGGAATGCTTGCCGTCGCTGATGCGCAGCAACAACTCGGAAAAGCGCCATTGCTTCATCAGCTCCTGGCGCAGATCGCTGAGTTCGATATTGAACACAAAGCGCTGCAGGCTCACCCTGCGCAGCGTCGGGTTGGCCCGCTGCATGGCGAGGATTTCCAGTTCCATGGTAGGCGCATAGCAAAACATCAGCATCTCGGCAAAGTCGTTCAAGAATGCGGCCTGCCGAATCACCGCCACATCGGTGTCGCCCCGGTGCACGGCAAAACCGATAGCGAAGTAGGACGCACGCTCGGCGCGCTTGATCAGGGACAGCAGGGCAGCCAGTGCGGCGGGTTGGTCACGCAATTGGTCTTGCACCGTGGGCTGCAAACCAAAGGTGCGAAAGAAAGGCGCCACGCCCATCATCACCAGAGAGCTGACCACGGTCTCGGTCTGGGTACTCTCCAGATTGCGGCGTTTGGCCGACACATAGGCCAGCACCTTCAGCGTCATAAAAGGGTCGCTGTCTATCAGTTCGGCCAGCATGCCGGCGTCCACATCTTCTTCGCGGGCGCGCAGGTCCTCCAGGGCCTGCGCAGTTTCCTGCAACACCGGAATTTCGGCCTGCAGAAAAAACCGAATCCAGGAGGCCAAATTGGGCAAGGGTTCTTGCAGGCGAAGCACGGGGATGGCACCCAGGGTCGAACTAGGCAGCATATCGGGTACGTAGTTGCATAGGGCGCAGTATCTTCTGGCCTACTCGAACGGTCAATGCGACTTACCCCTCGTAACAGCGACTCAAAGGCAAGAATTGGCATGGAATCACCGTAGACTTCTGCACTTGCGTGGCTCTGTCACCTGCTACCAGCGCATCGAAACCCACCGCTTGCGATACGAGGAACTCCATGCCCTACACTTTGCTTTAGGAACCCAGGGGACGGTACAAAAAGTTCACTGGCTTGGTGAACGGCGCTGAGCTGGTTCACTCCGTTCTCGAAGTGGCCAACGACATCCGGTTTGCCGATGCGCGTTACGAAATCTCGGACTACCTTGCGCCCGAGCGCACCGACTTCTCACAAGATGCCTTGAACGAGGTGCGCACCCTGCGCATTGGCTCCCTCTCCAGAAACCGCAGCATCAAGGTGGCTATCGTCACGCTCGACACCGAAATGCAGCAACGCATCTACTGCACCATCGCCGCCCGCTTGACCCTGCGCCAAACCAAGGTGTTTAGCGCCTTGGCCGATGCCCAGACCTGGGTAGGACGCAGATCGGCAGAGCTGGCCTGAGCCAGATCGGCCCGCCGGGTCTTGTTGCGCGGGCCCGCTGCGGTGGGTGGCGCAAGGGCACGTGGGGGAAGGCGTGCAACAAAGCCCATCCAAAGGTAAAGCATCGGGGCTGCGCCCGCGCAATCATGGAGTACCATGAAACAGCTGGCTGCATGCGCCACGGTATCGCTGGTGCACGCCGAACAGAGCCTACCGCCGAAGTCCACAAGCCCGTCAAGCAAGTCAAGCCACCAGAGCGTTTATCTGCCGGGGGCATTTAGCAAACCGACAGAGACAGACCATGCCACCTATCGCCCCCCCTGCGCAGCCCCCTCCCCTCATCAGGACTGGACGCCCCGAAAAAGTGATGCTCGGCGAGGTGCTGGTACAGCAGCGAATCATCACTGCCGAGCAACTTCAGCATGCGCTCGACTTGCGGCGTTCCACCGGAAAAATGCTGGGCAGCTTGTTGATTCAATGCGGCTTCATCACCGAAGAGCAGTTGGCCAACGCACTGGCGCGGCAACTCAACATTCCCTTCGTCAACCTCAAAACATTCCCGTTTCGCGTCGATGTGGTGCGCTTGCTACCAGAGTCGGCGGCGCGGCGCTTTAGGGCGCTGGTGCTTGAAGACAAGGGCAGCACCCTGTTGGTGGCTTTGGCCGATCCGCTGGATTTGTTTGCTTTTGACGCCTTGTCGCGCCTGCTCAAACGCGCCATTTCCATCGCGGCGGTGCCCGAGAGCCAATTGGCTACCGCCTTTGACCGCCTCTACCGCCGCACCGAAGAAATCAGCGGACTCGCCCGCGAGCTGGAAAAAGACATAGGCGACGCGGTGGACTTTGGTGAACTCAGCGCCAGCGTCGGCATCGAGGGCGCGCCGGTGGTGCGCTTGCTGCAATCGCTGTTTGAAGACGCCATGCAAGTCGGGGCCTCCGACGTGCACATTGAGCCACAAGAAACCGGCCTGCAAATCAGGGTGCGGGTGGATGGCGTGCTGCAAATCCAAACCACGGCTGACAAGCGCATTGGCGCTGCGCTGTCGCAGCGCCTCAAGCTGATGGCGGGCCTGGACATTTCCGAGAAGCGCTTGCCGCAAGACGGCCGTTTCAGCGTACGCCTGAAAGACGAAACCATTGACGTGCGCATCTCCACCCTGCCCACTGCCTCTGGCGAATCCACCGTCATGCGGCTGCTCACCCAGGGCAAAGGCATGCGCAGCCTGGGTAGCCTGGGCATGCCCGAGCCCATGCTCAAGCGCTTCAGGGAATTGTTGGCCCGCAGCGCGGGACTGATTTTGGTGACCGGCCCCACCGGTTCCGGCAAGACCACCACCCTGTATGCCGCGCTAACCGAGGTCAATGCCGCAGAGCTCAAGGTCATTACCGTCGAAGACCCGATTGAATACCGCTTGCCCAACATCACGCAGGTGCAAATCAACGAAAAGATCGACCTCACCTTTGCCCGCGTCTTGCGCTCCACCTTGCGCCAAGACCCCGATGTGATTTTGGTGGGAGAAATGCGCGACGCCGAAACCGCAGAGATCGGCCTGCGGGCCGCCATTACCGGCCATATGGTGCTGTCGTCCCTGCACACGCGCGATGCCATCAGCACGCCGTTTCGGCTGCTCGACATGGGTGTGCCCCCGTTCATGACGGCCACCTCATTGCAGGCGGTGGTGGCCCAGCGCCTGGTACGCCTGAACTGTGCTGAATGTGCGGCACCGCACGAACCCACCGCGCAAGAGCAGGCATGGCTGAGCGCAGTGTCCGAGAGTGATGCGCCCGTGCCCTGCATGCAGAGCTATGGCTGCAGCGCCTGCAATGGCACCGGCTACAACGGGCGCCAAGGGGTATATGAAATGCTGGAGATGGACACCGTGCTGACCCAGGCCGCCTCGCGCGCCGACCCCGCCGCCTTCGTTCGGGCCGCACGCACCCGGATGAAGGGCCTCACGCTGGCGCACCATGCATTGGAACTGGTGCGCGCAGGGCGCACCTCGCTGCCCGAGGCCATGCGGGTTGGTTTTGATGTGGACGAACAGGATGAACACCTATGACGCTCTACGCCTGGCGTGGGCGCAACAGCCGGGGCGAGGCGGTTGCTGGACAACTCGAAGCGCCCTCCGAATGGGGTGCGGCCGATCAAATCAAGGCCATGGGTGTCGCGCCGGTCCACATCGCAGCCAAAGCAGCGCCCGCTGCAGCCACGCAAGAGAGCTGGTGGACACGCCTCAATCAAAAGCCCATCGTGGTGGACGACATACTGGTTTTTTCGCGCCAGATGTACACCCTCAACAAGGCCGGCGTACCCATACTGCGGGCCTTTGCCGGCCTACAGGCTTCGGCCACCAAGCCCGCCATGGCGGCCATGTACCAGGACATTCGCGAGGGCCTGGACCAGGGGCGCGAACTTTCGGTCTCCATGGCCAAGCACCCCGAGGCCTTTGGCCCCTTCTACATTGCCATGATGAAGGTCGGCGAAATGACAGGGCGCCTGACCGAGGTTTTTTTACGCCTCAACGAGCACCTGGAATTTGAGCGCGATGTGCGCGAGCGCATCAAGCAAGCCATGCGTTACCCGATGTTTGTGATCGCCGCCATGGTCATTGCGGTGGTCATCCTCAACATCTTTGTGATTCCGGTGTTTGCCAAGGTGTTTGCCGGCTTTCATGCCGAGTTGCCGCTCATCACCCGTGGCTTGCTGGGATTTTCGGCTTGGATGATGGCCTGGTGGCCCATGCTGGCATTGCTGGCCGTGGGCACCACCCTGCTCACCCGCGCCTACCTGCGCACCACCAACGGACGCTACAACTGGGACGCACGCAAGCTCAAACTGCCCATTGTGGGCGACATTATTTTGAAGGCCACGCTGGCTCGCTTCGCCCGCAGCTTTGCCTTGTCCAGCCAAAGCGGCGTGCCCCTGGTGCAGGCGCTCACCGTGGTGGCGCAAACCGTGGACAACGCCTTTATAGGCAGCCGCATCGACCAAATGCGCGACGGCATCGAGCGCGGCGAAAGCATCACGCGCTGCGCCCAGGCCTGCGGCATCTTCACCCCTGTGGTGATGCAAATGATCGACGTGGGCGAAGAAACCGGCGAGCTCGACAACCTGATGTTTGAGATCGCCAGCATGTACGAGCGCGAAACCGACTACAGCATCAAAGGCCTGTCGGCCGCTATCGAGCCCCTGCTTCTGGCCGTCATTGGCGTGCTGGTGCTGTTGCTCGCCTTGGGCGTTTTCTTGCCTCTGTGGGACCTGGGCGCGGCCGCCATGGGCAAGGGCGGAGGCTAAGCATGGCCTCCCAGGCACCCAAGGTCCGCAAGGTGTCGGCCACCCTGCGCCTGGTGGAGTGGTCGGTACTGGCGGCCGTGGTGCTGGTGCTGCTGCAGGTCTTAAGCTGGCAAATGCGCAAGCTGCAAGCGCAAGCCGAGCGGGTCACCGTGCAAACCACGCTAAGCGCCCTGCGCACCGCGCTGGTCATCCACTACATGCAGCACACCGCAGCAGCCCCAAAAAACCCGGCACTGGTGCAGCAAAGCAACCCCTTTGAGTTGCTGGAGCAACGCCCCGCCAACTACCTCGGCCCCATGAGCGCGCAGCAAGCCACCAGCGCCGCACCCGGCAGCTGGCTGTTTGAACCCGATTGTGTGTGCGTGGGCTACACCCCCATCAACCCCCAACGGTTTACAAGCCCCAGCGGCAGCCCCATGCTTTGGTATGGCGTGCAGTCCGACGCCGTGCCACCGCAACTCACCGCCAAGGAAGACTACCGCTGGCAAGACCAGCCGCTGAACTAAGGCGCCCCAAACCCACCTAAGCGCCAAACTGCGTCAGTTTTACCTTACTTATTGGTCGATGGCTGCGATCAGACTACCGGTATATAGGTAGCAGATGCCACCTAAATCGCTAGCCCCTCTTCAAGGCCTGGTTTATAGCCCTAGACTCGGCGCATACCGACTCTTAACTTGCGCGCTGTGTGCCTCACAGAGTTTGGTTGGAATTTTGTTGAGGTGAAATATGAAAAATACACAAGCCGGTTTTACGATGATCGAGTTGGTGATGGTCATTGTGATCATGGGCATTTTGGCGGCCGTGGCCCTGCCCAAGTTCACAAGCCTGAGTGCGGCAGCACAAACGGCTGCTGCTCAGGGCGCCGCAGGCGCGCTGTCCACCGCTTCCATGATTAACTATGCCTCGTACTTGGTAAATCCTACTGCCACGAACGTCGTGCACTTAACCGGTGCAACTGCAGGATTACTGTTAATTGGCGGCACTGGTGGTAGCAACATGGGTACTTGGGATGCAACCAAATTCGTGATAGGCACAGACGCCACCTGTGCAGCGGCAGTGGTTGGAACTTCGTTGCCTGTAATAGTAAATTACGTTGGCGCAACAGGCAGCTCGGCGACCGCCACCATCATCTGCACCGGCTAATTGACATTGACCCATGGCGCTGCCGTTTCACGGTCAGCGCCATTTTTTCGCTTGGAAAACCGCATGAGCAAATCAACCGACGCCGCACTGGCCCTGGCCGAAGCGTTTTTTCGCGCCGCACCCTCTGACAAAAAGAAACGCCTGAGCGAGACCGCTTGGGCCATCGCGCTGCAAAAGTTTCAGCGCGAGGCCATTGCCATACGCCAGCGCCTAGGCCTGGGCTTTTTGAGCCGCGCCCTTACCGCCTACCACTTTCAGCGCCGCCTGCTGGCCGCGGGCTACGCCCCCGACACCGTGCGCAAGGTGGTTTTTTCCCTGGTGCTGAGTTCTTTCTCCAACAAACCATGAGCCTGCTCCGTCAAGGCCTGAACCAGCTGGCCGAGCGCTGGCTGTTGCGCTTTCGCCTGCGCCACGAACTCCATACCCCATCCGCATCAGCCCAGCCAGAGGCCGCGCAGAACGAGCGGGTGCTGCTGCATGTGGGCTGCGGCCCGACCAGCATAGACCAGATCCCCCTGGCTGGCTTTAGGCAGGCGGATTGGAACGAAATCCGGCTCGACGCCGACGAGAGCGTCCACCCCGACCTGACCGGCTCCATGGTGCGCATGACGGCGGTGGCCGATGGCCTGGCCGATGCCGTCTACTCCTCGCACAATATTGAACACCTCCATTCGCATGAGGTGCCGCTGGCGCTGGCCGAATTTTTGCGCGTGCTCAAACCCGATGGCTTTGTCGTCATCACCTGCCCGGACGCGCAGGCTGCAGCGCAAATGGTTGCCGAAGACCGGATGTATGAGATCGCTTATGAATCGGCTGCGGGGCCCATCACCTACTTTGACATTCTTTACGGCTACCGGCCTTATGTGGCCAACAACCCGCAGTGGATGGCGCACCACTGCTGCTTTACCCTGAGCACCCTGATGGCTGTGCTGGTTGAGGCCGGTTTTGCCGTGGTGCAAGGTGCACGCCGGCCCGCTGCCTTTGATCTGTGGGTGCTGGCCAGCAAGTCACAGCGCAGCCCCGAGGACATGGCCGCCTTGGCGCAAGACTATTTGCTGCCAAGCGCTTGAACGGCCCCCATTGCTGCTGCAAAAACTGAACCGTTGGGTGGTGCGCTGGCTGGAGCGCCAAGGGCTGGGTGGCGTGGCCGACACGCTGGACCAGCATGCCGCCGCTAGCGGCGATGGGGAAGCGCTGCACGACCTGGCCCGCCGGGCGCTGGGCCGGGGCGAGACGCTGGCGGCCATTGCCCATTTGGGCCAGGCCATTGCCCTGGCGCCAGAGGATGCCAGCCTGCTGTGCAGCCTGGGCGCCGCCTACCGCCAAGACAACCGCTTCGAGGCCGCACGCCTGGCCTACTTGCAGGCGCTGTCGCTCAAGCCGGGTGACGCAAAAGTGCTGTGCAATCTGGGCGAATGGTGCATTGCCCAGAACCAGAGCGCCGAAGCCTTGGACTGGTTCGAGCGCGCACTCAGCAGTTCGCCCCGCCTGTTTGAGGCCAGGCTCAACAAGACCGCCGCCCTGTTTGAACTGGCCCGCTACGAAGAGGCGCGGCTGCTGGCCGAACAACTGGCGTTAGACGAACCCCTGCGCGCCGAGGCCTTCCTGAACCTGGGCAATGTGCTGGTGCACACCGGCAAGAGCAAGCGCGGCATCCTGCAATACAAAAAGGCCCTGGAGCTGCAACCGGGCTATGCCGAGGCGCATTTCAACCTGGCCACGCTCTTGGGTTCGCGCGCCGATTTGGCACAGACCATTGGCTACCTGGAGCAACGCATCAAAGAGCAGGGCGACAGCGTGCAAAACCTGGGCCTATTGGCCGCAGCCGAGCAGGCCGCCGGGCATTTGGGCAAGTCCGAAGCCCTGTGCCGGCGCATTTTGGCGCGCCAGCCCGACAACCTCACCGCCCTGATTACGCTGGGCAGTTGCTTGGACGGCGGTGGCGACGCGGCGGCGGCGCTGCCGCTCTACGAGCGCGTGCTGGCCCTGGACCCCAGCCAATGGGCCATGGGCTCCAATGTGCTGTTTGAGTTGAACAATGTCTCAACCCTGGGGCGCGATGGAGTTTTTGAGCGGCATTGCGCTTGGGGCCGCCAAGTGGAGGGGATGCTGCCCCCGCCGGCCCTGTTTGAAGGGCGGGGGCGAGACCCTGCGCGCAAGCTGCGCATTGGCTATGTGTCGGGCGACTTCTGCGCCCATCCGGTGGGTTTTTTGCTGCGCGACATCTTGCGCCACCGCGATGCCAAAGAATTTTCTGTGCATTGCTACTCCATGCTGATTCGCCCCGAAGAGGCCCTGCCCGAGCTGCGCGAGGCGGCCGACAGCTGGGACGACATTTTCTTTTTAGACGACAGTGAACTCGACGCGCTGATTCGCAAGGCCGAGATTGATATTTTGGTGGACCTCTCGGGCCACACTGCCTTTCACCGCTTGGCGGTGTTTGCGCGAAAACCGGCCCCGGTGCAGGCCGAGTGGATTGGCTACTTTCACTCCACCGGCCTGCGCAGCATCGACTACTTCATCACCGACCCGGCCACCACACCGCAAGGCAGTGGGCAGCGGTTTTCCGAGACACCGGTGTATTTGCCGCACACGCGCTTTTGCTATAGCCCGCCCGACTATGCCCCGGCAGTGGCCGCATCACCAGTGCAGACGCAGGGCGCCATCACCTTTGGCTCCTTCAACCGCCTGCCCAAGGTGACCGATGCGGTGCTGGCCGCCTGGTGCCAGATTTTGCTGGCGCTGCCGCAAAGCCGCCTGGTTGTGAAGTCAGGCGCCTTGTCCGACGAGCAGGTTCGCACGCGCTTGCTGGCACGCTTTGCGCAACAGGGCATCGCCAAAGACCGGCTCTATGTGCGCGAAGGCTCCTCGCACCAAGAGATGCTGGCCGAGTACGGCGAGATCGACATTGCGCTCGACACCTTCCCGTTTAACGGCGGCATGACCACGCTGGAGGCGCTGTGGATGGGCGTGCCGGTGGTGACCATTGCGGGCGACACGGTGGTGTCGCGCCAGACCCTCTCGGCCCTGGCCAATATCGGCCTGGCCGAGACGCTGGCCTTTGCCAATGTGGAGGCCTATGTGGCAGGCGCCATTGCCTTGGCACAGGACACAGAGCGCCTGGCCGACCTGCGCAGCCAGATGCGAGCGCGCATGCAGGCCAGCCCGCTGCGCCAATCCGAGACCTTTAGCCGCGACCTCGAAGCCCTGTACCGCCGCATGTGGCAGGCCTGGTGCCGGGGCGAGAAGCTTGAGTGCATAGCACTCAAAAGCTGACGGCTTAAGCGCCCTCTTCGCCAAGCAGCCCTAGCGCTCTGGCAAGTTGACACCCAACTGCTTCAAGTACGCCGTTACTTCGGGGCTGAGCACGCCGGCGGCGCGGGCCTTTTCGGCCAGCTCGGTGGCAGTGGCAATGTGACCCTGTGCCGCCAGCGACACCGCAGTTGCCAGCATCCAGCGCGGCTCATTGGGTCGCAACTTCAATGCCTGCAAGTAGGCCGCAGTGGATTCCTCGTAATGCCCCAGACGCTGCTCCGCGTTGCCTCTGAGGGCCCACACATCGGCAGCACCCGACAAGGCGGGCTCCAAACGTTTGAGCAGTGCCAGCGACTCGTTGATCTGTCCTTCGGCCAACTGCATGCGGGCCAGCTCGCGCGCCAGTGGCACCAGCACCGGGCTCTTGCCAGTCGCCGCGCCGTTGTCCTGCTCGGCGACCACCAGCGTTTCGCGCAGCAATTCGATCGCGGCATCGCGCGAACCCAGTCGCCACAGATTTTGTGCGTGCGACAGCAGTTCCAGTGCAGCCAACCGGCGCGGCACTGCGGCAGCCGCTGGAGCTGCTGGGACCGCAGGAGCCGCGGGCGCTGGACTTTGCGGTGCGACCCGAGCAGCAGCCGGCACGCTGGCGGGGCTCTCAGGTTTAGGCACCGCGCCCAAGCGGGGGGCCAGCGCGCTGCCCATGGAATCTGGCACCGGTTTGGCGTGCTGCACCGGCAACTGCGGTGGCGCAACGGCAGCGGGCACATGGGCCAGGGGCGCCACCCATGGCAAGGCACTGGGCGGGGGAGCGGACACTGCCATGACGGCTTGCGGCTGCTCTGCTTTGCGTGGTGCCGCTGCGGACTTATAAAAATGCCACGCAACGGCACTGCACAGCAGCAGCATCGCCAAGCCCACCGGCCAGCGCCAGGCCGCCTGCAAACCACTGGTGGGCGCAGGCGCAAGCAGGGCCCCCATGAACATGTCCGATCGCAATGCCTGTTCCGGATTCGGGGCGGCCGCATGCCGGCTGTCCAGATCGCGCAGCATTTTGTTGATCACACTCACATCAACCGCCCAGAAATAGTTGTTTTTGATTTGTGGAACGAGAGGCGCGCCCAAGCCTGCGCCAACGGAACCCACCAAGGCGCGTGGACCACGATGCCCGGCGTGTCAGTGCCAGCGAGTCGCGCATGGCGCACCGTCACGCGGTGTTGGTTCTCGCCATAGGCCAGCATCAGGCACTTGTGGGCCAGGATGTTCACCAGTCGCGGCACACCACCGCTCAAGCGGGCAATCTCCTGCGCAGCGGTGGCTTCAAACACGGCGGTATCGGTGGCCTCGCTTTTAGCCGCCGTCTTCAGGCGGTGCGCCAAATAGCCAGGCACCCGGTGGATCGGCATGGGCCCGAGGTATTCGCTGAAGGTGATGCGCTGCAAGAGCTGGCGCAGTTCAGGACGCGCAAGCTTCAGGTCCAACTCGGGCTGACCCAGCAGCACCATTTGCAGCAGCTTTTGCTTTTCGGTCTCAAGGTTCGACAGCAGCCTCAGGCTCTCCAGTGCACCAACGGGCATGGCCTGCGCCTCGTCAATCAACACCACCACCCGGCGCCCCGATTGCGCGTGCTTTACCAAACAGTCACGCAGCGCGTTGAGCAGGGTGCGACGGGTGCAGTTGTTGCGCTCCAGCAGGGGCAGTATTTTGATATTGAGCTCTTGCATCAGGGCCAATAGCAGGTCGTTGGGCCCCATCTCCGGATTGGGGATGTAGGCGGTGACGCACTCACTCTGCAGTGTCTTGAGCAATTGCCGACACAACACGGTCTTGCCACAACCCACCTCCCCCACGACTTTCAAAAACCCTTCGCCACTGCGCAGCGCCACCAACAGCATGTTGAGCGCCGAATGCGCATCCTCATGCGGGTAGAAAAACCCGCTGTCTGGCGTGATCGAGAACGGCGGCGCACGCAATGAAAAATGGCGCGTGTACATCACGGTTTCACCTGAGGATGCCAGCCGGTCGGATCTCATCGGGGCTGCCGTCGAGCCGGATGACCCGTGCACGCACAGCGTCCATTTCGTCTAGCGCTTCGCGGGTACGTTGGGTTTGCGCGTCCCAGTCCTGCGCATTGCGGATGATGGTGGGCTTGATCAGCACCACCACTTCCTTTTTGCCGCCAGTGTTGGCACGGTTGCCCAGAACCGAGGACAGCACCGGAACATTGCTGGTGCCCGGCAAGCCCGAGGCGGAGCGACTGCTAGAGACGCGCATCAAGCCGCCTATGGCCACAATATTGCCGTCCTGGATGCGCACCAGCGTATCGGTCTCGTTCATGCTGATGGAGGCCATCGGAAAGGAGGACGCCGAAGTGCTGCCGTAGGTCACCTGCTTGTTCACCTCGGTCACCGTGGTGACCGAGGGGTGCACATGCAACATGATGTTGTTCGCATCGTCAATCTGCGGTGTGACGTCCAGCGAGATGCCCGAAAAGATCGGCGAAAAACTCGGTGATGGCATGGTGGCCGCAGTCAGGCTGGTGCCGGCCGTACCCGGTTTGACATCGGTGACATAGAAGTCTTCAACGCCCACTTTGAGGACCGCCTTTTGGTTGTTCAAGGTGGCAATGCGCGGACTCGACAAGATCTGCAGATCGCCCTGGGTTTCCAGGAATCCCAAGACGGCCTGAAAGCCTTCAGCGGCAAGGGCCAGTCCAAACAAGCCGGCGCCTGCAGACGGCAGCGCCGTGCCGTTGGCCAACAGGGTGCCGGAGGTAAAGCCAGGCAAATTCGCGCGCACGCCATTGATCAGCGCGTTGCTGGTGGCGTTGCCGCTCATCACACCCATTGCGCCAGTGGCGCCTCCGCCATTTTTAAGCGCCGACCAATCGACACCGCTTTGGTAGCCGTCGCGCAACTCAATCTCCACAATTTTGGCTTCGAGCATGACCTGGCGCTCCACCGAAATCTGTGCCGCTTTGAGAAATTTTTCGACCTGGCGCAACTCATCGGGCATGGCCCTCACCGCCATGATGCCTGCCTGCGGACTGGTGATGACGTTGCGCCCCACCTCTTTGCCAATCAGTCCGTTGACGGCCGCCGTCAACTCAGCCCAGAAGTCGGTTTTGGATGAGGTGGCAACACGGCTGCCCTCAATTTGCGCCGTCGCAGCCGCACCACTTGACTGCGGCATGGCTCCGGATGAGACGCGCAAATCGCTGTTGCCGGTGCGTTGCGAATGCGGGTAATTGATGGTGAAAATCCGGGTCTGCAAACTGGGCGCATAAATGGTGATGCGGCGCCCCTCGATTCTGAAGTCGTAGCCATAGACATCCCGGATCGCCTCCAGCGCCTCGGCCACCGTCACGCCACGCAATGTCACCGACAGGCTGCCCGTCACATCGGGGTGCATCAGCATGCTGTAGCGGGTGTCCGCCACAATCGCCAAAAACACATCCCGCGCCAGCGCATGGTTGACCAACAAATCCAGCCGCGGCTCGGGTGTGGGCGGCACGACAGGGGGCGGTGGTTCTGCCAGCACATCGCTGATGCGCAGGGGCACCGCGACCGGTTGCACGGGAGGGGGCGGCAAGGCTGCGCGCACCACATTGCTCACATTGGGCGTACGCAGTGGCCGTTGGGCAGCACAACCGCCCAGCAGGGCCACGCAGACCAACAGGGGCAAGCCCATCACGGCAAAATGTGGCGGTCCCAAGGCAGAGGCAAATGGGAAATTTTTAGAAGAATGGATCATGGAAAACTTTATAAATCAGGGGCTGAGGCAGTACGGCCGGACATCGCCTCAGGGCGCTACCGTAGGACTTTTTTGGGATGCCACCACATTGCGCTGAATCCCGGCAAACAGGGGCACTTTGCGCAACACCGCCCCTTCGCGCAACCAGACTTCCGTCTCACTGATGCGTTCAATACGTGCCTTTCCCATTTTTTGGCCACGCGCATACAAGCGGTTTCCGGATGCCAAAAAGGCTTGCCCTTGGCGAATGATGACGGTCATACCGGCCGACTCCGGTGTGGCCAATTTTTCAGCGGGCTCGGCGGCACTGCCAAGCCCGGCCGCAACCGGAGCCAAGGTGGGGTCACGCAGGCCCTGGGCCGGCGCGCCGCTGCACACCAGCGACAAGCCCAGCAGTACACCGTTTATATAAGACTTCATGGCTTCATCCCGAACAAGAATAGTTGCAGCGTCAACTCGGGCGGCGACTTGTCGCTGCGCAGCCTCATGGCACCCCAGCGCACATAGGGCAGCGCTTGCTCCAGCGTTAAGACATAGCGCGTTAACTCGGGGTAAGCACCCGAAACCGTCAGGGACACACCTTGGCGCATGAGCACAACGGGCGCTGCAGCAGCGCTGGCGCCAGCCGCAGGAAGCGCAGCAGCCACATCCGCCACCGGAGGCAGCGCCACCGTGCTCACCAGGGTCAAGCCTTCGTGGCGACGCAAAAGATGCACCAACACTTGTGTCAGCGCACTGTCCTGTGCTGCAGTGGGCAAGACCGACTGCACCTTCTGGGTTGCCTCCTTGAGTTGTGCTTTGACACGCGCAATTTCTTCGCGCACCCCAGCGGTAGTGTCAAGCGGTATGGCCGTCGGGCTTAGCGCTTCGCGGGCACGCTGCAGCTCTGTGCCTTGCTTGGCAAAACGCGCGGTGAGTTCAGCATAGGCCTCCTGCGCTGGCGAGAGCCACAACATATTGGCCACTGAAGCAGCTCCAACCATCACCGCAAGGAACAAAATACCACGCTCGCGCAGACTCAAGGCATCGATGCGCGCGACCAGCACCGACCATTGCGCCATCCAATCGAACTTCATGGTTTGACTCCTACCGCGTCAGCGGGGTTTGCCAGCGCACCGACCAGCTGGAAAGACCACACCGATGCAGGCCCATTTTGCGGCTTTGCGTCGGTAACTTTTTCAACCTTGAGGGAGGTAATTTTGAGACCTGCCAGCAAGGCACTGGCGCCGAGCTTTCCAATCCAGTCCTTGAGCACCAGTGGCTCCAGGGTGAAGCCACTGATTTCCAGTTGTGCCTCATCGGACTTCAGCTCGCTCAGCCAGGCCTGGGCCGGAATACTCTGCGCCACCAGTAGCAAGCGTGCCGCATGGCCTTGCCCCTGGCGAAACAAGCCTTGCTGCAATTTCACCTGCAACTTTTCGCGCAACTGCAGGTCCGCACGCAGGCCTTGCAGATCGTGCGACAACGCCGCCTCCAACTCGGCCGGACTGAGACCGGTTTTGCTCTTCTTCACGGCGGCTTGCAGGTTGACCAGTTCACGCGCTTGCGCGCTCAAGGTTTGTTTGAAGGCGTCGCTGGCAGCATGGATGCTCCATACCCAATAGCCGCACAAAGCGCCGCCAAATATCGCCAAAATAGCCCAGGCTTGCAGCATGGCGAGGGCCGAAAAGTAATTCTTCTTCGTTGCAAGAATCGGGTTGTATAAATTTATTTGCTGTGACATGGCTACAACGACTTCCTTTACGGCTTGCGAACTTCGGTCCGAAGCAAAATGCCGAGCAAGGGCAAGCAATACGACTGATCACTAAAGGAACCACCGTCAAAACCAGGGAACATGGCAGCAACATCCAGGGGCAACACGGTCTGCCCCACATGCGCACCCAGCCACTTGGCCAACTCCTCACTGCGCTCACCCGCATATACCCGCAAATTGAAGAGCGGCATACTCGACCAGGAGCGGGTCCACACATCCATAGAGCGATGCACCTCCAGCACAAAATGCTGGATCTTGGCGTTGTCTGCTGTCACGGTAGGCACCACATTCACCGCCGCAGAACGTGCGTAAGAGTAGTCGGGCACATATTCATCCACGGGCGTAAATGCGTCGGCCTGATCTGCGTACAACTTGGCATCATCCACCCAGGGCGCCGTTAGAAAGCCGGCTGGCAACTCAAAACGTCGGGTATAAAACAGCTCGTCGTTGGCACAAATGGTCAATACCGCAAAGCGGCCCTCGTGCAGCACCAAGGCGGCATGGGCCTTATTGGAATAGCCTTCACGCGCAGCCAATGCATTTTGCAAATTGCGCTGCGCTGTTTCCTGAATATCAATCACCGGCACCGTCCAGGCCATGGTGTCGCCCAATTCAAAAGCTTCGCGCACCACCGCATTGCTTGCAGCCACCACAAAAAGAAAACCGGCGCCTTGTTGCTGCGCATCGCCCACCCGCATCACGTCAAGCGTGATGTCGTCCCCCTGCGCATCGAGCATCTCCCGGATCTGGTAGCGCGCCGCCTGACGCATCTCATTGGATGGCGTGGCCGGAGTATCAATCTGGAGCACTTGGTACTGTTCAGGCCACAGCATGACATGGGCATCCAGCCCCTTGAGTCCCAATCCATGAACCCGATGGGAGAACTCTGCCAAAGTCTCCGGACCGCGGTGCATGACACCAAATTTGAGCACTTCGTGCAGACCCTCAACGGTTCGGCGCGCCAGCACAAAGGCCAGGGTTTGACCCGTCCATGAAACCACCAGCCGCTCCTTGGAAGAGCGACGCAACCAGGGAAATTTAAAGTCCATGGTCGCCACAATTTTCGGTCATTGACCGGGCTATTGAAAAGTGCCCGTCACAGACCCGTAATTTTTCTATCCATCTGCAATTGAATGACAGCATTTTCATAAATTAGTAGTTCTCCCTGCGGTAAACCAAGGGGCTTTTGAAGATGCCAAAAGTGGCGCGGGCAATAGGGTTGCTGGCGTTGTATTGAAGCCAGGGCATGTTGGCTGTCGTGGCAGCCTGCTGACCAGGCAGCCCAGGACTTTGCACCGCCGTGCATTGTGTGCCCATGGCGGTAAGCCCCAGATTGAGCGTCAAATCGGCCCAGCCCGCTTTGCCGGGGACGCTCAAACTCAGCGCAAAGGCCGGGGCGCTGCCTGTAATGGTTAGGGCACTGTTGCAGGGTAGCAGATTGTTGGGCTTGGCCGTCGTGCCTTCAGGAAACACAAAACTGAAATTGCTGCTGGCTACGATGGAGCAGTTGTCCAGGTTGTTCTTGGCCCAACCGCTGGCCGCCCAATACTCGAATGCCAGCGGCATTGCCAAGGGCAGGCGCTCTGAGCCGTAGGTATTGGATAGCTTCAGGCGGCCCAATCGCATGTGGGTCGTGCCACCCGTCAGGCTGGCGTATTTGCGGCAGGCGCTGGAAGCCGTGTTCAGACAAGCTGTTGGCGTTGGGCTGTCGAAGGTTAAGACGCCCGAGGCGTAAGCCACGCCATCGGCATCATCGACCGCCAGGCCCATATTGAGCGCATCAAACGGCCCCCATGTCGCATCGGGCGTACTGGTGGGCCGACTAAAAACCATGCTCGCGCTGCTTGGCGTGTAGCTGCCGTTGATCCAGGTCGGCGCAAAGGGGCTAGACAAGGCGGGCGATAGTCTGCTGACCCAGTCGGTGTCGGCATTGAGGGCCGCAAAACGGAGCTGGCCACCGCTGTAGAGCGTCAAGGCGGTATTGCCCGAGGGCTTGGGTAGGCTGCGGCTCAAGGACTTGGCCGTGACGCTATAGCCCAGCACGAAGGCCTGGTCCATGTAGCTAAAGCCGCCGCCGACGCAAGCGGGCGCAAATGCGGAAACGATGTCGAAATGATCGGGGTAAAAACGTCCGACCGACAGGGCGTTGGACTGAGCGATCAGGCAACCGTATTTGCCGCTGCTATCCAATGTATTGGACGCGCTGTTGGCAATGCAATCGCCGCTGGCGTCCACTTGGGTGAAGCTGCTGTCAGAAATGCCATAAGTTCCGGAGCTGCTTACCGGCAGGGTGAAGCTGCCCACCTCGTCGTAGGTGAAGCTGCTGCTACTGGTGCCGTTGACGGCAGCAGGCAATGTCTGCGGCGCCAGCGCTGCCAAGGTAAAACCGGGCGCCCCCGTTATCTGGGCGAGGTTCAACGTGGGCACGCCCCGGTAGTTGGTCGCGGGCGTGAGGTCCGTCTTTACCGCCGTAGCCTGCAGGGTGAAGGTAGAGCCGGCGTTCAGGGTGGGTGTGTTCTGGCTCACCACCAAGGCCACGGGCCGCACGGCAAAGTTGTCGCTGGAACAGGACACCACAGCGGGCGTCTGGTTGGCGTCTGTCACGCGGCAGCGCAGGTTGCTGTAGGCGTTGGCAACCGCCATGACCGCTGCAGTTTTACGCCCTGCGTCGCTTGCCGAGAAGCCCAGCACTTGCGACACTGCAGCTGCGATAGAGGTCCGGTCGGCACAGGCGGTGGTGCCAGAACCATCCACCCACTCAAGCTTCACACTCTTGGCGCTGCTGCCTGCCACGAAGGCAGTCTCCTGCGTGCCATCGGTTTTCAGTGCCAGCACATCAAAGGCAAAGGGCGTGCCGGCTAGCTTGGTGTACAGAGGGTTTCGGGCGCTGGGTACGCTATTGATATTGCTGTAGGCGACACCCGCTTCCAGGCATGCAAACGCACTGGCAATGGTGCTTGCCGAGGCATACGGCGGTGCGGCAGTACAAGCGGCAAGCACTGTGACGCCGGTGTAAGCGTCTTTGCCGGCATAGATGGTACCGCCCGTGACGATGGCTGCCGCGTGCCCTAACCGATCGCCATAAGTGATGTCGCCCGTCGTGGAGGTAAGCGCACCCACTACTTGAACGTCATTGCCCAACAGCATTGGAAAATCGACAGTGGAGATAGCGCCCACCACTTGGCTCAGATTTTTCACCACCACATAGCCCTTCGTGGCCGTAATGGCAGCACCAATCCACGCCGAGGTTCCCACATCCACATTGCCGGCGGTGGCGGTAATCGCACCACACATTCTTCCAAAATCACCAAATGAGACATGGCCCGCAGTGGCGGTAATGGCACCATAAATCCAGCTTGTCGGTCCAAAGAAGACATCCCCTTTTGTGGCCGTGACGCCACCATATACATGGCCTTGGTCGCCGAAATGGATGGATCCGGTGGTGGCGGTGACACCACCTGACACAATGCCTGGTGCACCGACCTGCGCTTGAATGCCAAAGTGGATATTGCCGTTGGTGGCGGTGACTCCTGCCGTTGTGAGGGTGGCTACTATGGCTTGATCGCCTACCGTGATATTGCCAATATCGGTGGTGATGCCTCCAAGCACTTCTGCCGCAGATCCGATATCGATAGTGCCGGTCTTTGCGGCCGTAATGGAGCCCCCAATTTTTACCCGATTGCCCACCAAGATGGTGCCAGAATCGGTATTGAGGCTGCCGTCAATCCACACGCCATCCGCCAAGGTCATTTGCCCCTCGGCAGTGGTGACGCTGCCTGTAATGTGAACGCCGGAAGCCAGCGTGATGGTGTCTGCGCCAAATACCGAAATCGTTGTGCACACCAGCCCGGCACAGCTGACATCGGCCGGCACATTGCCTGGGATGCTGTAGTCGATGGCCTGCGCGGGCAGGCCCAGCAACAGCGGCAAAAGACCCACAAGACAGGGCCTGCTCATGCGCTGACGCGGTACGGACATTCGCAACAGTCTGTGCATATTCAATAGTTCTCGCGGCGGTAAATCAGCGGGCTTTTGAAGATGCCAAAAGTGGCGCGGGCTCTGGGGTTGACCGTCGGGTCGGTGTTTTGCAACCAGCCCATGGCCACTGGCTGTGCGCTCACTCCCGGGTTCGTCACAGCCACTGCGAGACATTGCGTGCCAGGCGGCGTTGTGCCCATATTCAATGCGATATCGGCCCAGCCCGATTTGCCCGCTGCGCTCAGGTTCAATACATAGGTGGGCGGGCTGCTTTGAATGCTCAAGGCAGTGTCGCAGGCTTGCAGATTATTGGGTTTGGTGGCGGCTCCCAGCGGAAATGCCAGCGCAAAATTGCTGCTCGCGAGCGACGCCGCACTGCAGCTATCCAACAAGTTATTTTGCCAACCCAGGCTGCTCCAGTATTCAAACGCCATGGGTATCTGTATGGCCTGGCGCTCCGATCCATAGGCGTTTTTCAGCTTGATCCGCCCATAACGCAGCTTGGCATTTTGGACCATGCGGCTTGCCGTGCAAGTGCCGTCGCTTGTTCCC
>CAISLN010000084.1 GCA_903886275.1 uncultured beta proteobacterium
AAATCGGTCTCGTTGTATTGAACCTGGTAGTCACGCTTTGGATAGCTTTCGATAAGGCGTTTGGTCGCGGCAAAACGATAGTCCGATAGCACCGCTTCGATAACTTCGATAGGCGTCATATCCTGGAACGCCTTGCAGTCGGTGGTAAGGGTAGCCAGGTGCAGCCAGGGCCTCAGCGTCAGCTCGTAGAGGGCGTGGCGGCTGTCCTCACCGATATAGCGCGCAGCGGTAATAAGCCCCGATATCTCGCGCACCCCCGCACCCTGGTTGGAGGCACCGCTTCCACCGGGGAGGCCCGCAACAAAGGCGCCATGGCCTTCGAGCTCCACCGAGCAGGTCAGCTCCAGGCCGACAAAGGAGTCGAGATCGAAGTTGTTGCCAGCTCTGCCCATGAAGTTGAGCGCATCCGGCGTTTGCAGCGTGAGCCGGTATTCAAACAGCCTTCCAATCCTTTGAGCTTGAGGGGAACTAGCGCGGGCTGGCCGGCCAGGACCGGGATGGCTGCGCTCGTAACGGTGAGTGCACGCGGGGCATTGAATAATTGAGACATACCGACTCCATGCGTAACGCCGAATCGTAACGACACGACAAAAAAATACCAGGAATGAGAGGTCAGGACGACCTGAACATATGTATGTTGGCGCGCCGCGAGTGCGCCGCCGCAGAAGCAAATCGGGACGGGATAAGGGCAAGGGAGCAACAAGCCGCCTGCGCATGTGCGGCATGTGGGCGGGATTATAGGGTGGTGATCGCAAGCACTATTTGTGCACGGAAACGGGTAAGAACGCCGGAAGGTGCTTATTGGGTCTCTGGCCGTTTCTCCTTGCCCCGCCGCATGGAGCGCCCGCACAGGGCTAGTCTCGCTTGCGCCCATCGCGCGAATTCCCCAAGCCGTTTGTTGCGCCAATCCCCTATAAATCCCGTGTTTGTAATGAATAGTATTTTCTTGTTAAGTGCGTTCATTAAACTGTTTTTTTAAAGAAAATTAACGCAATAATTTGCCAAATTTTTTTTTATAGTTTCTTACAAATTCCCGACAGGGCAAAAACAACATGAAAATCAGGGGTGTGATGGGGCATTTGACGGACCGCTGGCTTTCTGCCGTGCGCGACAGTTTTGTCGTGGCATTGCCGCTGACGATGATGATCGTGGCCATCACCGTGATCTTTCATATTCCCTCGCAAGCCTATGCATCCTGGATGGTCCTGCTGTTCGGTAACGAATGGAAGGCCTTTGGCTCGCGGCTTTACGAAGGCACGGCGGGCATCATGGCGCTGGTCATTGCGGTGACCACGGCCCTGCGACTCAACGACGGCCAGGCAAGCCGCTCGCGTGACCAAAGTGTGGCGCTGGTGGCGATTGCGGCGTACTCGGGCAGCGTGGCTCCCGTGTTGTCGGATTTTTCAGCCCTGTTTGGATCGACCCAGATCCTGCTCGGGGCCTTTGTCGGTGTCGCAACCGCCGAGATCCTGAAGCTCTACAGCCGGTTGCTGCTGGCTCGTCAGCCCGTCAACCGGCTCGCAGGCAGCCTCTTGTTGCAGGATGCGTTGCGCCTGATGTGGCCGGCCATACTGACCGTGATCAGCGTGGTGATTCTTGCCAGCGCCGCACGCTCAGGTGCCGCGTCCGCTGTGAGCCTGCTCAACGTCGGCATGGGGCAGCTCATTGCACAGCAGGTGGATGTGCGCTGGTTGAGCTATTTGTCCCTCTTGATTAGTCAATTGTTCTGGATGATCGGCGTTCAGGGCGACGACATGCTGCAGTCCCTGATTCCGAATTTGCTGGCGCCAGACAGTGTGTTGCAGGAGCCATGCAAGATTTCGATTGCCGTCCTCAACACCTTTGTGCACCTGGGCGGGTCAGGGGCCACCGCCGGGGTGGTGCTGGCCTTGCTGTTGCGCTGCAGGGATGGCGGCCTGCGGCGCATTGCACTGGCGTCACTGGGACCCGCGCTGCTCAATGTCAACGAGATCCTCATTTTTGGCCTGCCCTTTGTGTTCAGTCCTGTGCTGTTGCTTCCCTTTGTTGCGGCGCCCATGGTCTGCTACAGCATCACCGTGCTGGCCCAGAGCATCGGTTTTTTGACCCTGAACGGCCACGCCGTTTCGTGGAGCACGCCGCTGTTTGTTTCGGGCTACCTGGTCAGTGGCAGTTGGCATGGCATCGTCGTTCAAATGCTCGGTGTGGGCGCAAGTGCGGCCCTGTATTGGCCGTTTCTGAAAATGCTGATGCGCCGTCGCCTGCAACGCCAGAGCGAAGACATTGGGCGAACCATGGGTTTGATCGCGGGCGGCGGGGCGCTGACGGAGCAGTTCACGCTGCGCAGCGACGGCGTTGGAGAGTTGTGCCGCGCCATGGTGTCGGACTTTGAGAGCGACCTGGGTACCGAGCGCGTCACGGTGCATTACCAGGGCAAGCACGACGCCAACGGCAAGCTGTGCGGGGCCGAGGCCCTATTGCGCTGGAAGCATGCTGTGCATGGCGCCATATCCCCCTTTGCCATCGTGCGTTTGACCGAAGAGTCGGATTCGATTCTGCGGCTGGGCGAAATGACCCTGGCGCGGTCTTGTGAAGCCCTGGCGCGCTGGAAGCAGCTGGGCCTTGGGCGCATCAAGCTGTCCGTCAACGTGTCGCCTGTGCAACTGGAGTCACGCACTTTCGTGGACTTTGTGCTCCGCACTCTGCAACGCAACGGCTTGGGGACGGATGAAATTGAACTGGAAATCACCGAGGGCCAGATCATTGCCAGCAGCGAGCAGTCGGACATCAACCTGCGTGCGCTAGCGGACAAAGGTATTTCCCTGTCCATGGATGATTTCGGCATGGGCTATACATCGCTGCTGTACCTGCAGCGTTTTGATGTTGCCAGCATCAAGCTTGACGGCGCGCTCACGCGCAATGTGCTGAGCAGCGCCGTCAGTGCCGACATTGTCAAAACCATTTGCCAGCTCGGGCGCGATCGCGGTGCCCGCGTGGTGGCCGAATTTGTTGAAACGCAAGAGCAAAAAGACCGATTGGCCCTGATGGGTTGCCAGGAATTTCAAGGCTACCTGTTTAGCAAGCCCATGCCTGAGACGGAGTTTGTGGCGCTCATGCGCGGCGAACACTTGCCCATGCAGGCCTAGTGACCGGTTCATGCCGTGCGTGTCTTCACCGCACAGGGCGGCAGGCTTCCCATAGCACTGCACGGCCGACCGCTGTTGTACTTTCCTTCAGAAGAGAGGCTGCTGCTGGAAAACCTCAGTCCAAGCCGCGGGCCTGTTCCTCGAACGGTGGGCTCCACACAGGTGCAGACCCGCCTGTTGGCCATCTGTGCCTCTCGGGGCGAAGACCCCCTAGCAGCGCTGCGCGAAAGGGCAAGAGCGGCGGCTCCTTTGCTCGGTCTGGACCTTGAGTTCATGGTCCTCGACGGTCTGGTGGGGCGCATCCTCAACTCACGACCCAGCGTACTGAAAACACGCCCGGGGATGGCGCTTGCAGCGGGCGTACCCTACGACACCGGTCGGGTTGCGGTGTTTGAGTCGCTTGCGGCGCACCTACGTTCCAACCCGTTACCAATGCCCTTTGCTGTGGCGACCACCGCAGAGGCCAGGCGCAACTTTGCGTTTCTGGAGTCCTCCTTTTCCAACTTCATCGAAGGCACGGAGTTCGATGTACAGGAGGCACGTGGGTTTGTTCTCGACGGCAAGCCCATCGAGCACCGGCCCAAGGACTCGCACGACATCATTGGCGTGTTCGAGCAGGCGCTAAGCCCTACCTGGTCAACACTGACCCTGCCCGCAGGCGAACCTGTGCTGGAGCAGATGCGTGCGCGGCACCGCCATCAAATGGAACGTCGGCCAGAGGTGAACCCCGGCGAGTTCAAATTCAAATCGAAGCGGGCAGGCAACACAGAATTCGTTCGTCCAGACATGGTGCGAGGAACATTGATTGAGGGCAGCAAGTTGTTGGCGAGCGTTCCTTCGGGCACTGCGCGAGCCATGTTTGCGATGTTCTTAACCGCAGAAGTCCACCCGTTCGACGATGGCAATGGTCGGTTGGCGCGCCTGGTGATGAACGCAGAACTTTCTGCCGCGAATGGCTGTCGCATCATCGTGCCAACCCTGTATCGTGAGCAGTACCTCGACTGCCTGCGCGTCCTGACAAGAGACGCAAATCCTGTGCCCTTTCTCAAGGCAATGCAGTACATCCACGACTGGACCGCAAGGTTCGACTATCAAGACCTCGATCAGGTCATCGCTGAGATGACAAAGTGCCATGCATTCGAACGCTCGCTGGTGCAGTTCCAACTGCTAACGCCTGGCCAGACACAAGCTGATCCCACGTAATCGTTTAGACCTTCAGCCATCCGGCTATATCTTGAGGTCACCCGCAGCTCCCCAATACAGGGTGCCCGTGCTTCTGGCGCCACTGGATGAACAGCGGCTTTGTCGCCGGTCGCAGCACTGCATTTTTGGCGCGCATGTCCCGCCCGGTGTAGACCGGCACATTCACCTAGTCCCCATCGGTCACCAGAGCGAAGTGCTTTTTGTTGAAGTGGCCAAGGTAGGGAACGTCGGCCCCGAATGCATCAAAGCCAACCGTCTACGCCGATGAGGACGTGCAAGGCGTGCTCGCTGGTCTGAAGGACGAGGTGCCGATACTGCGCGAGCGGCATGTGCGGGTGGTGGAAGCGGGAAAAGTTCATCCTTTACCGCACGCTGGCATCGCTGCGCGAATACGCGCTGATTGATCCGGCAAAGCGTGAGGTGGAAGTTTTCACCCTGGCAGTTGGTGGGGCGTGGACGTTAACCGACCAGACGACGGCTGACCTGCTGACTTTGGCCAGCATGGAATGCAACATCGCTATGGGTTTGGTTTTCAAGGGTGTGGAGGGCGTTGAGCAATGAGAGTTGCTATTCGCTGTTCGCTATTCGCGTCTTCACCGCATAGGGCGGCAGACCACCCAGCATGCGCTTGCCGTAGCTTTGCAGCTGCAGGCGCTTGTCGTAGCAGATCACATGGGCCTGGTCTTCTTCGGTGCGGATGGCGCGTCCCGTCCATTGCAAGAGTTTGATGGCGGTGGCGGGAATGACCAGTTCGCTAAACGGGTCGCGGCCCATTTTGCGCAGCCATTCGGCACGCGCCTCGTCCACTGGTTCACTCGGCGGGGCAAAGGGCAGTTTGCAAATAAACACCGTCTCGCACAGCAGACCCGGCAGGTCCAGACCTTCACCAAAAGACTGCAGGCCAAACAAAATGCTGGGCAGGCCGGCCTCCACGCGTGCGCTGTGGGATGCCAGCAGGCGGGTGCGTGACAGCGTGCCCTGCACCAGCACCGCGTCCAGCAGTTCGCCAGTCAGGGCTTGCGTGGCGCTGCGCATCTGGGCGCGCGAGGTGAACAGCGCCAAGGCACCGTGCTGCACGTCTTTGAGGTCGCGCATCAGCAGCGACACCATCTCGGCGGTATAGGCATCGGCCTGCTTGGGTTCACTGCGGGTGTGCACCACGGTGAGTGTTCCCTGCTTCGCATAGTTGAAGGGGCTGGAGACTTCCAGCGCCGTGACGTTCTTGTTGCCAGTGAGCCCCGCTTCCTGCAGAAAATAATCGAAGCTGCCGCAGCTGGTGAGCGACGCCGAGGTGATGATGGCGCCGCGCACCTGGCTCCATAAAAACTGGCGCAACAGGTCGCCCGGCACCATGGGGCTGGCGTGGGCGCTGAGGTTCAAAAAGCCGCCTTCGGTCTCGGCCTTGATCCACTTGGCCAGGGGTTGCTCGCCATGCTCGAGCATCAGTTGGGCGGTGGCGGCCACGCTGTTGAGGCGCGGGGAAATGGCGCCGAGCTTGGCGTAGAGCTGCGCGCACAGCACGGCCTGCGATGGATCGTCCTTGGCGATCGCCTTCACATCCGCGCCCAGCGCCTCCAGTGTTTTGGCAAGGCCGGTGGCCTGTGCCGCGATTTGCGTCATCGGGTCGGTCAGCGTCTCTGGCAGCTCGCCGTTTGGAAAACGCAGCGTGCCGTCTTTGCCATCGGTGCTGTCATGCACCATGTCCATCACCAGCTTTTGGGTTTGCGTGAGCACGGTGCGCAGCTGCGAGCAGACCGTAGTCACATCCTCGCCCAGGTGCAAATGCAGCTTGCCCGCCACGTCCTGCATGGCCTTGGGCAGCTTGTCCAGCCAGCGCAAACTGCCCAGCTCCATGCTGCTTGCGAACTGGTCGAGCGCCACGGCGGGCAGGTGGTGGCCCTCGTCAAACACCACCAGGCAGTTGTCCAGATCGGGCAGGGTCTTCATGCCCAGCGTGGCGAGCACCAGGTCGTGGTTGGCCACAATCACATGGGCCTCGGTCAGCTTGGTGCGGGCGTTGTAGTAGCTGCACTCCTTGTACTTGGGGCAGTGGCGCGCGGTGCAGGTGTGGCGCTCGGCGGCCACGCCGGCCCAGTCGCTGCCGTCGGGAGCCTGCGCCAGCGTGTCGCGGTCGCCGTTCCAACTGCCGCTGGCCAGCACATTGGCCATGTGTTCGTAGAGGTGGATGCGCCGCTCTTCAATCGCCTGTTGCGAGGCGGTGGACAGGGCGGCCACCGGGAAGTCGTCCTCAAACATGTCTTCTTCGCCGCTGCCGGTGCCGGCCAAGCGGTCGAGTTTGACCTTGCAGACATAGCGCCCACGCCCCTTGGCCAGAGCAAACACAAAGGGCTTGTCCATGGCGGCCGCAAGTGCGGGCAGGTCCTTGGCGATCAGCTGTTCTTGCAGGGCCACGGTGGCGGTCGAAATCAGCACCCGTGTCTTGCGCTCCAGCGCCATGCTGACAGCCGTGCTGAGGTAGGCGGCGCTCTTGCCCACGCCGGTGCCGGCCTGTATGACGGCGATGGCCTTGGTGGGTGCTGCGCAGTCGCCCAGATCCGCACGCGACAGGGTGTCGGCCACACAGGTGGCCATGGCGTGCTGGCCCTCGCGGATCTTGAAGGTCTTTGTTACCTGCAGCATCTGCTCAAAGGTGTGCAGCGCATGGGCCGACAGGTCGGCAGGGGTGGGGAGGGTAAGGGTCAAGGCGAATCGTTCGTTGGTGCTTGCGCGCAGGGCTGCGGCTAGCCGGGGTGGGGTTCGGAGGCGGCGCTGTGCGCCTCAATAGTGGGCAGTTCGCTTAAGTGGAGCTGGCTCTCAAAGTGGCGGGCTTGGCCACTCAAAGGATCGGTAAATGCAATGGCCTGGGCCAGCAGTTGCAGCGGCTGCTCGAAACTCGCGCTGCCCTCGGGCGTGAGATGGGGGTAAATGCCGTCGTTCAAAATCGGCAGGCCCAGGGCGTTCATGTGCACGCGCAACTGGTGGCGCTGGCCGTTGACCGGCTTGAGTTCGTACATTGCCCAAGCATCGTTGTGCAGCAGTGGGCGTATCGTGGTCAACGCATTGGGCGTGCCATCTACTTCGGC
This sequence comes from uncultured beta proteobacterium, assembly GCA_903886275.1. Taxonomy (GTDB): domain Bacteria; phylum Pseudomonadota; class Gammaproteobacteria; order Burkholderiales; family Burkholderiaceae_C; genus Allorhodoferax. The sequence continues at coordinate 7,412 of CAISLN010000084.1, forward strand.
TTGCTGCATGAAGTGGTCGCCCACGGCAATGCGGCTGTGGCGCTGGACCGGCCAGGGCAGAGACGGATTCCAGCGTGCAATGGCGTGGTAGGTCTTGGTCACCACATGGTCGCGAAACATCTGGGCGTAGGCATTGCGCGTGGCCGGGTTGAGCGAGAACAGCACCAGGCCCGCGGTGTCGCGGTCTATGCGGTGGATCGGGGCCAGCGCGTTGCTGTTAAGGGTCTGGCTCAGGCGCACCAACAGGGTTTCGCGCACGTACTTGCCCGAAGGGATCACCGGCAGAAAGTGCGGCTTGTCCACCACCAGCAGGTCGCTGTCTTGGTAGAGGATGTGCTCCTGAAAAGGGATGTGCGGCTCGTCCGGCACAGCGCGAAAGTAGTACAGCCTTTGCCCCTTGCGCAGCAGGCTGTCAGCGCGCACTACCGTGCCGTCCTCAGCCACCACATCGCCGTTGGCAAAGCGATCGACCCAGTCGCTGCGCGCCACCTTGTCAAAGCGCCAGTCAAAAAAATCCAGCGCCGTGGCCCAGGCGCCCACCGGCACCACCACGCAACTGGCGTTCAAGCCCGCGCGTGCCGCAGGTGGGTTGGGGCGGTAGCGGGCCAATGGCTAGACGCGCTCGAACACCACATCCCAGACGCCATGCCCCAGGCGGATGCCGCGGTTCTCGAACTTGGTGAGCGGCCGGTACAGGGGCTTGGGTGCGTAGCCCAGCATTTGAGGGTGGCTGATGAGGGCGCGGTTGCGCAGAGTTGGCTCGGCGCTCAGCACTTCGAGAATCTGTTCGGCATAGGGCTGCCAGTCGGTGGCGCAGTGCAGATAGCCGCCGACTTTCAGGCGTGCGGCCAGCTTGGCGACCAGACCCGCCTGGATCAGGCGGCGCTTGTTGTGCCGGGTCTTGTGCCAGGGGTCGGGAAAGAAGATGTGCACGCCGTCCAGGCTGGCCAGGGGCAGCATGTTGTCGATGACTTCCACCGCGTCGTGGGCGCAGATGCGGATGTTGGCGATCTCGCGCTCGCCAATGCGCTTGAGCAGGGCGCCCACGCCGGGCTCGTGCACCTCGCAGCACAGGAAGTGGGTGTCGGGCAGCACGGTGGCGATATGGGCCGTGGCCTCGCCCATGCCAAAGCCGATTTCCAGCACGATGGGTTTGGCGGCCTCGGCGTCGGCTTCTTCGGGCGTGGCGCCGGGCTTGGCAAAGGGGGCTTGCAGGTCGAGCAGGCTGGTTTGGTAGGGCACCAGAAATTGCGGGCCCAAGACATCAAAGGCCTTGGCCTGGCCCGCCGTGGTGCGCCCGGCCCGGCGGATAAAGCTTTTGATGGTGCGCATGAAGACCTTGGGGGCCTCTATGTCTTGTGCGGGTGTGGCGGGGTCGGTGTGGTCTGTACGCATGGGGGGCCTGTAGGCGGGTCAATGGAATGGGGCTGCTGAAGGGACTCAGCGCTTGCCCAGCAGGGGGGATTGTCCCACCTTGGCGGTTTCGGGTTTTTGTTTGGGCGGCGGCGAGAAGCCTTCAAAGGCATCGCCTGGTATCCAGTCGCCCACAGCGTACACGCGCTGGTCGCGCAGTCCCTGCACGCCCTCGCTCCATGCCATCAGCATGCGTTTGCCAATGTCTTCAAAGCCGGGGTGCTGCCGCATGGCTTGGCGCACCTGCGGTCCTACATCGGCCACCGCCTCACTGATGGCTTGCACCATTTGCTGTTGCTCCCTGGGCGCAATGCCGAAGGTGGTGGCGATAAACCTTTGCAGGTTTTTGCCCGGTGTCCAGGTCTTCTTGCCCATGAATTCAATGCCTGGCGGGTTGTGCGCAAAGCCTGCGTAGACGCTGGTGGTGAGCATGTCGTAGGTGGGGGACAGGTGCACATCGGCTCGCTTGGTGTAGAGCAGGGCCAGATTTTTGGCATGGCAGTCGGCATTGCGCAGCGCATAGGTCAGCAAAAGGGTCATCGCCAGTTGGCGAAGGGTTTGCAGCCGCTGGGAACCCGGCACATGGTCGCGCACGGCACGGGCAATGCGCTCCCAGGTGGTGTCGTATTTGGCGGCAGGGCGCAGGCCCAGCAGGCTGCAAAAGTCTTCCATGCCCCAGAAGGGCTGACCCTGCGCGTCCAGGTCGAAGCGGTGCACCACCAGGGCCTGACCATCGTCCGATACTTGCGTCAGCGCGGTAGGCATGACGCGGCTGGCAACCTGCATGCACAGGTGTTCGTTCAGGGCGACAAAGGGCAGTTGCGCGCTGGACCCTTTGATGATGTGCCGGCGGGTGATGACGCTGGCCTTTTGGTGCTGTGCCAGCGGTGCAGCATCGGCCTGCGCATCCAAAAACTTGGGCACCACGCCCGACACGCCGCTGGTGGCGTGCGCCCGCACCAGTGCGGCAAAGGCGGCCTCGGAGTTGTCGCCCTTGAGCAGCGTTGTTACTTCTATTGCTTGGGCCGGTTCGCTGAGTGGCGCACCAGACGCGGCCACTTGCAGGCGGCCCACCATATTGCGCCCGATGACCGACAGCAGGGCAATCGGGCTGGCACCGATATGCGGGCCAAATTGTTCCTGCAGTACCTGCAGTAAATAGCCCTCGGGCAGGTTCATTTGCAGCACAGGGGGGAGCTGGTCGTCCCAGACATAGCTCTCGGTGCGCACCGGCATGGTCAGCGATACAAAGTCATCGGCGCCCACCTGGGGGTGGTAGCTCAGCACGCTTTTGAAGTCGCCCGCCTGTTCCAGTGTGGCGACCTCGCGGCCCAGTACGTAGACGGACAGTTGCATCAGCGGTGCTCGGTGGCGGCGGGCGCGCGGCCCACGCTAGTTTGGGCGCGCTCGCGGCGCAGTTCGTCCAGAGTGCCGGACTGGCCTTGCAGCATCACGTCGAGTTCAGCGCCCAGCACCGCCAGCACCGCCAGCAGTTTGCGCGAACCGAATTCCGCCGAGCGGCCACGTTCAAAACGTGACAAGGATTCCGGCGTGATGCCGGCCAGTGCAGCCACGGCCTGCTGCTTCAGGCCCAGCCGCTTGCGGCGTGCGGCAACGGCTTCGCCCAGTTCTTGAAGGGTTTTCAATTGATGTATATGTCAATATTTTTGCGGCAAGGCCAGATTATTGATTTAAAAATCAATTATTGCAAGCAGGCTAAGCCGATGTCCAAGCAGGCGATGGCGGGCGCTGCACTATGGCCTCCAGCAGCGCCACTGCGTGACCCAAGCCGCCAGTGCGATGCCGATGGTTATCGCCTCCTCTGTTGCACGCGCTTGCAGCCCCAGCGCTGTTGCGGCCCGATTCAAAGCGGCCAGCGCGGCCTCTGGGGTGCTGGTGTCGAGCGCCTGTGCGCCGTTTTGCTTGCTCAGCTTTTGGCCGTCGGCGGCCAGTACCAGGGGCGTGTGCAGGTACTGCGGCCTGGGATAGCCTAGCGCCTCTTGCAGCAGGATTTGCCGCGCCGTGTTGTCTGCCAGGTCTTCGCCGCGCACCACATGGCTGATGCCCTGCGCCGCGTCGTCCACCACCACGGCCAATTGGTAGGCAAACAGGCCGTCGGCGCGTTGCAGCACAAAGTCTCCAACTTCGGCGGCCACCTCTTGTTGCTGCGGACCTAACCGGCGGTCGCTCCACCGCGTGATGGACCCTGGCTCGGTGCGAAAGCGCCAGGCCCGGCCTACCTTGCCCTGCAGGCCGTCTCTGCAGCTGCCGGGGTAGACCAGTTCGCCATGGCGCGGCTTGTCTTTTCCCTGTGAATGAAGCGCTTGCTCGATGTCCTTGCGTGAGCAGGCGCAGGGGTAGGCCTGCTGGCGCGATATGAGTTGCGCCAGCGCCCGCTGGTAGAGGCTGCTGCGCTGGCTTTGCCAGACCGGTGTTTGGTCGGGGAATAGGCCGCAGGCCGCCAGTTGTTGCAGGATGAACGGGCCCGCGCCGGGAATGCAGCGTGGCAGGTCCACGTCTTCGATACGCACCAGCCACTGCCCGCCCTGCGATCTTGCGTCCAGCCAACTCGCCAGTGCCGCAACCAGCGAGCCCGCATGCAGCGGGCCGGTGGGCGAGGGGGCAAACCTGCCCAAATACACGCGGACCCCCTGCAATGAAAATCAGGCGATGGCCAGCGCCATTTCCAGACCCGACACAAAGGCGTTCTCGACGCGGTGGCCCAGGCACCAGTCGCCGCAGACGCCGATGCCGGCCTTGGCATCCCACAGGTGCGACACGCCCAGCGCCTTTTCGGTCTTGGCATACATCCAGCGGTGGACCTCGGCGTGGGCCGGTTCAGTGCGGATGCCGGTGACCTCGGCAAACGCCTTGAGCAACTTGGCGGTGACGCGTGCCTCATCGTCTTGCAGATGTTCTTGCGACCAGGCGGCGCTGGCCTGCACGGTCCAACGCTCGATGGAGCCGCGTCCGGGCTTGCTCGATTCGCGTGCCAACCAGGCAATGCGGTGGTGGGTGCTGCGCGCCGCATTCCACTGCGGGCCCAGGGTGGTGAGGCCGGGTTGCATGGCCTGCGGGAAGGCCAGCATCAGGGTCCAGCAGGGTGCCACGGTGGACTTGGCAACTTTCTTGGCCAGGGCGGCGGCCTTGGCCTGGGTGGCCAACAGGGCTGTGGCTTGCGGGCCGGGAATGGCCAGCACCACGGCATCAAAGCCGCTGAACACATGGCTGCTGTCGTCGGCACCGGTGGTGCGCAATTGCCACTGCTTGGCATGGAGCGCATCTTTTTCGATAGCGACTACACGGGTTTGCAGCTCCAGCGCCTGCTGGTCCAAGAGCGGCTGTGCCCAGGCCTTGACCACGGCATTCATGCCGGGCTTGCCGACCCAATGGGGTTCGCGCGCCGGCAGTCCGGCCTCGGCCACCAGGCCGTGCGAGTCCAGCACCTGCACCGTGTTGGCGCTCCAGCGGCGGCACAGGCCTGGCACAGTGGCCAGGGCCAGCTCAAAGCGGGGGTCGCGCACGGTGAAATACTGGGCGCCATGGTCAAAGCTGCCAAAGGCGCTGCTGCGTGTGGACATGCGTCCACCCGCGCTGTGGCTCTTCTCGAAGACGGTGACGCTGTGACCTGCTTGCACCAAGGTGCGGGCACAGGTGATGGCTGCCATACCAGCTCCCACGATAGCGATGCGTCTGGGTTGGGTCATGTGCTTGTTCTCCGGTGATTAAAGGTTGTATAGGGTTTATACACGCACCTGAAGCCGCCCCAGACGAGTTGGACGCTCAATGCACCAACCTGACGCAAACAATGGCCAGACAGCCCAGTACCAGGTTGAGGATGACCAGTCGGTGGATCAGCAAGCCTGCCTTGCCAGCCAGCGCCCAGTCCTGTGCAGCGACGGCCCGCTTGAAGCGCGCAAAGGCGACAAAGAACAGGTGGCCAAAGACCAGCACCATCAGCAGACCAAAGAGGGCCATCAGGTGCCAGCCCAGCGGCAGGCTGCTTGGGGCGCCGGCTTCGCGCGCCAGGCGAAAAGCCGTGGCGTACAGATGCGGTCCAGTGGCCAGCAGTGCGACGATGGATGCACCGACCACCACAAAAAAGCGCCGCATGACGGCTGCCATTAACTGCAGGCGCTCGGGCGGCTGCAACTGGGCCACAGCGGCGGGGCGCAGGGCCAGCAACATGAAGGCCATGCCGCCCAGCCACAGGATGCCGGCAAAGAGGTGAATGAGTTTGAGGATGTCGTACATGCGGGCCTTTGGTGTTCTGGTGAATGGAAGTGGCGCATCCTAACCATGCACGGCCACGGCGCTGGCCAGTGCGCGCGATGGCCCGAGCCGTGGCGGGGTCAAAGCCCCTGCCATTGCCAAGGACCGGCTCAATAGCTGTGGTGATTTTCCAGCAGGGCGGTGCGGGTGACGGCACTTTCCAGTTGCGCCAACCACCACTGCATGGCGCGTCCCTGGGTCTTGCTCTGGCCACCGCGCCAGGCGTAATGCACGGTGACCATGCGCTTGGCGCGTTCGGTTTTTTTGACCACCAGGCGACCGGCCTCCACATAGCGACTGGCCATGCCGCTGGGCAGGTTGCCCCCGCCCAGGCCGCGCAGCTGAGCCTCCAACTTGTCCTTCATGCTGGCCACGGTAAACACCTCCTGGCCGCTGAAGATGCCAAAGGTCAGGCCGCCGCCGCGCTGCACCGAATCGGCCACGGCCACGGCGCGGTGCTTTTGGATGACCTCATCGCTCAGCGGCTCGGGCGCGTTGGCCAGTGGATGGTGGGGGGCCACGGCATAGACAAAGTGCACCGAGCCCAGGGGCTTGCTGTGCACGCCGCCCAGGGTGCCGGAGTCGGGTCCGGCGCCTATGGCCAGGTCGGCCTGGCCGGAGGTCAGTGCGCCCATCACGCCCGAGAGCGTTTCATCGCGCAGACGGATTTGCGTGGGTGGCGCCAGGGCGTAAAAGGCCTCGCACAGCTCCATCATGGTGGTCTTGGAGATGATGGTGTCCACGGCAATGGTGAACTGCGACTCCCAGCCGGTGGCCACGCGCTTAACGCGGTTGGCAACGGCGTCGATTTCATTCAGTAGGCGCCCGGCCTCGCGCAGCAGTTCGGCGCCGGCCTCGGTCATCTTGGCTTGGCGCGAACTGCGGTCAAACAGCAGCACATCGAGCGCATCTTCGATCTGGCGCACCCGGTAGGTCAGGGCGCTGGGCACCATGCCCATGGCCCTTGCGGCGGCGGCAAAACTGCCGGCCTGGGCAATGATCTGCAGCATGGAAAGCGCGTCGGGCGTCAGAACATCGCGGGGGCTTTGCATGGGGGTCCAGTAGGTGTTGAAAGCGTTTGAATGATGCCATCAATCAGGGTGGACCTCGGCGCATGTCCTAGGGCCTACAGTTGCACCCATGCTCACACTCAGAAAATCCGCCGACCGTGGCTACGCCGACCACGGCTGGCTCAAGTCCTTCCACAGCTTTTCCTTCGCCGCATATTACGACCCCCAGCACATGGGCTGGGGCAATCTGCGCGTGATCAACGAAGACCGCATTGCCCCTGGCACCGGCTTTGGCACGCACGGCCACCGCGACATGGAAATCATCAGCTACGTGCTGTCGGGCAACTTGGCGCACAAGGACAGCATGGGCAACGTCAAGGGCATACCGCCTGGCGATGTGCAGCGCATGAGCGCGGGCAGCGGCGTGCAGCACAGCGAGTTCAACCACGCAGAGGGCGAGACCACGCACTTCTTCCAGATCTGGATCGAGCCCAACGCCAAGGGCATCGCGCCCGGCTACGAACAGAAGACTTTTTCCAACGCCGACAAGCAAGGCGTGCTGCGCCTGCTGGCCTCAAGCGACGCGGCCGACGGCTCGGTGCGGATCCATGCCGATGCACGGTTTTACAGCGGCCTGTTTGACGCCGATCAGACCGCTACACTGGCGCTGGCACCGGGCCGTTTGGCCTATGTGCACCTGGTGCGCGGCAAGTTGCAGGTCAATGGACAGGCCCTGTGTGCGGGGGATGCGGCCCTGCTGCAAGACGAGGGCCTGGTGTCGCTGACCCAGGGCCAAGATGCCGAGGTGCTGGTGTTTGACCTGGCGCCCTGAGCGCTGTGAAGCGTTTGCGTTTTGCATTTGCGTTTTTTCCTATCCGCCCCACCGGCAGTGGGATTTTTTAAGTATCCAAACCAGGAGCTAAGACATGGCAAAAGTTGTTGTTGTTTTTCATTCGGGCTACGGCCACACCCAACGCCTGGCGCAGTCCGTGGCAGCTGGCGCAAACGCCGAGCTGCTGGCCATTGACGCCGACGGCAACCTGAGCGACGCGGCCTGGGAAGCCCTGGCCGCGGCCGATGCCATCGTCTTTGGCTCGCCCACCTACATGGGCTCGGTGAGCTGGCAGTTCAAGAAGTTTGCCGATGCCTCTTCCAAGCCCTGGTACACCCAGGCCTGGAAGGACAAGCTCTTTGGTGGCTTCACCGCCAGCGCCAATATGAATGGCGACAAGCACAGCACCCTCCATTACTTCATGACCCTGGCCATGCAGCACGGCGGCATCTGGGCGGGCACCGGCATCAACTACAACAACACCAAGGCCTCGCAGCGCAGCGACCTCAACTACCTGGCCTCCAGCGCCGGCCCCATGGCCCAGACACCGGGCGACTCGGGCGCAGACGAAATGAATGCCGGCGATCTGGAAACCGGTCGCCTGTTTGGCGAGCGCATGGCGACGCTGGCCGCCAAGTTCAAGGCTTAGCTGCAAGGGGCCAAGCCCGCTTGGGGCCAAGCCCTACAATCCACACTTCGCCGGGGGTGTTCGTTGCAAGACGGACTGAGAGATACCCCAAGAACCTGAACTGGGTAATGCCAGCGTAGGAAGTGTGAAAACCCATCCCGTGTTGCACGTGGCTCTTGGCTTTTGATGCGTCCTGCTGCGGGCGTACCAAACGAAAGCGCACACATGAAACATGGGATTTTTTCTTTTCTGGCAGCCGCTGCGCTGCTGATAGCCACTGGCGCACAAGGCGCTGCGGTGCCCGAGTTGCGGGTGCTAACCCACAGCTCCTTTGCCGTGCCCAAGCCCTTGCTCGCGCAGTTTGAAAAAGAAGCCGGCGTCAAGCTGCGCATTGCCAAGGCGGGTGATGCCGGTGAGATGCTCAACAAGCTCATCCTGACCCGCGCCAACCCGATTGCCGATGTGGTGTTTGGCATAGACAACGCGCTGGCACCCAAGGCGCTGGCAGCCCAGGTGCTCGACAGCTACGTTGGCCCGGCAGCCTCCACCGCATCCAACGCACCCCTGACTGCACCGCTGGTGGCAGTGGACTATGGCTATGTGACCGTTAATTTTGACAAGGCCTGGTTTGCCAAGAGTGGCCTGGCCTTGCCGAAGTCGCTGGAAGAGTTGGCGCAACCCGCGTACGCCAAGCTGCTGGTGATGGAAAACCCCGCCACTTCCAGCCCCGGCAACGCCTTCATGCTGGCCACCCTAGGCGCAATGGGCGAAGAAAAAGCCTTTGACTGGTGGGCCCGCATGCGCAGCGGCGGCATGAAGGTGGCCAAGGGTTGGACCGAGGCCTATTACACCGATTTCTCACGCAATGGCGGCAAATACCCTTTGGTGATCAGCTACGCCACCAGCCCGGCGGCCGAGCTGTTTTACGCCAAGGACAAGCCTGCTGAGGCGCCTACCGGCAGCCTGAGCCTGCCCGGTGGCGTGTTCCGCCAAGTCGAAGGCGTGGCCCTGGTCAAGGGTGGCGCCCAGCGTGTGGCGGCTGAGAAGTTCATCGAGTTCCTGCGCTCAAGCGCCGTGCAGCAGCAGCTGCAAACCGAGATGTGGATGTACCCAGCCGCAAGCGGAGCCACCCGTGCCGAGGTGATGAAGCATGCGCCCGAGCCCGCCACCTTTGATGCGCCCACCGAGGCGGACCTGGCCGCCAAGGGTGCGCAGTGGGTGGCACGCTGGACCCGCGTGGTGCTGAAGTAATTTCGATGTGGCGCGCCTGGTCTGTGGCCCTGGTGCCGCTGGCCTTTTTGCTGCTGGTGCAACTGGCCCCGGCCCTGCGGCTGCTGCAAGAGGCCTGGGCTGGCAGCGAGCCGGTGCTGTCGGCCCTGTGGGCGCCCTGGTTGGACCCGTACCTGCGCTGGCGCATGGTCTGGTCCTTGCTGCAGGCCAGCCTCACCTGCGTGGCCGCGCTGCTGCTGGGTCTGCCTGTCGCCTGGGTGCTGGCGCGTTTTGAATTCCCTGGTCGCAGCCTGGTGCTGCGCGCCCTGATGCTGCCCTTTGTGGTGCCCACGCTGGTGGCTGCCATGGGCGTGTTGGCCCTGCTGGGGCCGCAGGGTCTGCTGGCCCAGATGGGCGGGCCTGACCTGCAGGGCACGCCCTGGCTGCTGCTCTACGGCAATCTGTTTTTCAACCTCTGTGTGCTGGTGCGTGCCGGCACCGACGCATTGGCGCAGGTCAGCGCCGCCCGCATGGCCGCTGCGCGCAGCCTGGGCGCCACACCTTGGCGTGCCTTTTGGCGCATCGAGTGGCCGGCCATTGCGCCCTGGCTGATGTCGGCCTTATGTCTGGTGTTTCTGTATTGCTTTGCCGGCTTTGGGCTGGCGCTGGTGCTGGGCGGTCAGGCCTATGCCACGGCCGAGGTGGAGATCTACACCCTGGTGGCCTATGAGCTGCAGCTGGGGCAGGCCGGTGTGCTGTCGCTGTGGATGATGGCGCTGACCCTGCTGGCAGCGCTGGGCTATGCGGCCATTGAAAGAAACCTGGCCACGCCCGCGCGTGCCGACTGCCTGGCCAGGCGCCGACCCAAGGGCGTTTGGCAATGGCTGGCAGTGGCGATCGCGCTGCTGGTGTTGGGGCTTTTTTGTGCAGCACCGCTGCTGGCCATCGTCTGGAAGGCCTTTATGTCCGGTGCGCCCACTGCCGAGGGCAGTGCTTGGCGCCTGCTGTTGGAAGACGACACCCTGCTGGCCCTTTGGAACACCCTGCGCTTTAGCGTCTCTGCGGTGCTGCTTGCCACGCTGCTGGGGCTGGCCCACGCCTTTGCCGCACGCCGTTCGCTGCTGCTGCGCACCCTGGTTTTTTTGCCCTTTGTGGTGTCGCCCGTGATGGTGGCCTTTGGACTGTTGCTGCTGTACCCGAGCTGGAGCGCCAGTGCGGGGCTGTTGATTGCGGCCTATGCGCTCTTGGCCTACCCGTTTGTGGCCAAGTCGCTGGCCTCGGCCCTGGACAGCCTGCCCGCCCATTATCTGGATGCGGCCCGCTCGCTCGGTGCGAGTCCCTGGCGCGCGTTTTGGCGTGTGACCTTTCCCCTGCTGCGCCCGGCGCTGCGCCGGGGCATGGCCTTTGCCGGCGCCACTGCCGTGGGTGAATTTGCCGTCACCTTGTTTTTGTCGCGCCCCGAATGGGCCACGCTCACCACGCTGATTTACCAGCGACTGGGGCGCCCCGGCGCGGCCAATCTGGACGCTGCCATGTTGCTGTCTTGCATGCTGATGCTGCTGGCCTTGGCCGCCTTTGCCCTGATTGAATGGCCCACGCCGCAAGAGGAAACCCATGCTTGAACTGCGCTCCCTTTGCAAGACCTGGCAGCCGCGCCAAGGTGAGATCCGCCAGCTGCTGCAGGGGGTGAATGCGTCGGTTCAGCCCGGCCAGACCCTGGCCATTTTGGGCCCTTCGGGCAGCGGCAAAAGCACCTTGCTAAAGATCGTCGCCGGGTTGGAGCCGCTGGACAGCGGCACGGTCTGGTTCGACGGAAAAGACATCACCGATGTGCCACCCGAGCGGCGCCACTTTGCGCTGATGTTTCAGGACTTCGCCCTGTTCCCGCATTTGAATGTGCAAGACAACGTGGCCTTTGGCCTGGTGGAGCAGCGCATGGCCAAGGTGCAAGCGCGCGCCTTGGCGCAGGAGATGCTGGGGCGCTTTGGCCTGCAGGCCTTTGCGGCTTCGCGTGTCTGGCAGCTCTCCGGCGGCGAGCAGCAGCGCGTGGCCCTGGCGCGCGCCCTGATCACCCGCCCGCTTGTGCTGCTGCTCGATGAGCCGTTTTCGGCGCTGGACGCGGCGCTGCGGGTGCAACTGCGTGCGGAGTTTCGCAGCCATATCGCACAAAGCCAGATGGCCGTGCTGTGGGTGACGCACGACGAGGCCGAGGCCCGCGCCATGGGCGATGTGGGCATGCGCATGGAGGCGGGCGTGTTGCAGCCGCTGTGGTCCGCATAGTGAGTCGCGACTGGTAGCGCAGTGCTTGGCCAACGCCCTGCAGGGTGAGCGAGACCACTTCACTGGCACCCTCGGCCACGATCGTGAACACACGGCCCAGACCCAGCGCCTCCGATGCCGCGCTGGCCTTGTTGCTTGGTGCCAGTGCATGGGTGCACAGGCCGGCGCTCAGCAGGTGACGAGACGTTTCGTAGGAAATTTCCAGTGCAAAAAACAGCTGTTGAAATCGGGCAATTGCGCCTTGCGGCCGCCTGCTTGGACTGCCGAGCATGGCAACCGGCTGCATGGGCCGCGATTTCAAAGCCCGATGCGAAAAAGTGGCAGTGTCTTGCGTAATTGTTGGAGGCATGCAAAGCTGTTTCTGCCAAAAAATCAGAAAGAAGGCCCAACATGACAACCCTGCTAGGACCGGTTTTGCAATTCCTCGGTGTGCATGCCGACCAGTGGTGCCTGAGCATCCTGGTGGTGACGGACGCGCCAACACCGCCCGCGCTGCAAAGCACGCCCAGTGCCGAGCCCTTCCAACTACTGTGCACCCTGCAAAGCGGCGCCAGGGCATGGCGTGCATCCGTTTCGGTGGCAATGGGGGCTGCGGCGCGGTATGTGGACTACAGCGTGGACGGGCAGAGCAACGCCATCTACGTGCCCGCCGCGGGCGAGTCACCGTGCCTGGCCTATGCCTCGTGCAACGGCTTTTCCAACCCTTCCCTGGCAAAAACCGTGGTCGACAGGAACGCGCTGTGGACGCGCCTGCTCAACCTGCATGCCGGGCGCGAACGCATCAACGGCCGCAGGTTTGGCCCCTACCATTTGTTGCTGCTGGGTGGTGACCAGGTGTATTCCGACCCGCTGTGGCAGGACAGCAGTTGCCCGGACATCGTGGCCTGGAGCCAGCTACCGCGCGACCAGCGGCGCAAGGCCCAATGGACGCCCGCCTTGCAAACGCAGGTGACGGCCTTTTTTGAAAACCTGTACCTCGGCAAGTGGTCACAGCCCGAAGTGACGCTGGCCCTGGCCAGCCTGCCTGGCGTGATGATGTGGGATGACCACGATATCTTCGACGGCTGGGGCTCTTACCCGCTGGAAGACCACGACTGCCCGGTCTACCAGGGCGTGTTTGCGATTGCCAAAACCTGCTTCGCGCTGTTTCAGCGCCACAGCTTGCCGGGTACGACGCCGCCTTGCACGCTGCCCGGCCAGAGCGCCTTCAGCGCGGGCTACCGTATGGGAAAAATGGGCCTGTTGGCGCTGGACATGCGCAGCGAGCGCAGCCCCGAGCGCCGGCGCGGCGGCAACATGCAGAGCGCGCTGGTGCTGAGCGAAGGCAGTTGGTCCGCCGCTTACCAGTGGCTGGATGCGCAAAAGGACATGAAGCATCTGGTGTTGATGAGCAGCATCCCGGTGGTACATCCCAGCTTTGAACTGTTGGAAAAAATGCTGGGCGTATTGCCGGGGCAACAGGAGCTGGAAGACGATTTGCGTGACCACTGGACCAGTGCCGCGCACCGCTCCGAGCGCCTGCGCCTGATTCACCGGCTGTTCGATTACAGCCAGCAACAGGGCTGCCGTGTCACCATCGTCAGCGGCGATGTGCATGTGGCTGCGGTGGGGGTGCTTGAATCCCGGCGCACTGCGTCGGACAGCAACGCCCAGGTGATCAACCAGGTCACCAGCAGCGGCATCGTGCACACGCCGCCGGTCGCTACGGCGCGCTATTTTCTGGAGCAGGCCTGCTTGCAGGTGGAGACGGTGGACCGGGGCATCACGGCTGCCATGTACGAATTTCCCACCACCTCGCGCCGTCTGATCGGTGCGCGCAACTTCATGACGATTGAGCCCGACGCCATGGACGACCCGGCGCAGCGCTTGTGGGTGAACTGGTGGGTAGAGAACGAGGCGCAGCCCAGCAGCAAGGTGATTCACCCGGTGGGCTGACCCCGCCGCCTTGTCGGCCTGCTGGCCGTTGCCCCAGAGCGTCTAAAACCCGGCGCTGCCCGGGTTCACCAACTCGGGCGCCGCCTTCAGTTGCGCATCGACCGCGCGCCGCTCGTCAAACACAAAGCAGCCGCCGTGGTAATGGGCGCCGCCCACTTCCTCAAAGTACTTGAGGATGCCGCCTTCGAGTTGGTAAACGTGTGGCAGGCCCAGTTCATGCATCAGGATGGCCGCCTTCTCGCAGCGTATGCCCCCGGTGCAAAAACTGACCACGGTCTTGTCTTCCAATTCGGCCAAATGAGAGCGCACCGCTTGTGGAAATTCGGTGAACTTGGTCAGGCGCCAGTCGATGGCGCCGTCAAAGGTTCCGGCATCCACCTCGTAGTCGTTGCGGGTGTCTAGCGTGACCACCGGGCGGCCGATGTCGTCATGGCCCTGGTCCAGCCAGCGCTTGACGGTGGCGGCTGTGACTGCCGGAGCGCGGCCAAGGGAGGGCCGGATGGTGGGGTGGTCCATACGGATGATTTCGCGCTTGACCTTTACCAGCATTTTCTTGAAGGGTTGGGTGGCAGACCAGCTTTCTTTGGGCGCGATGTCGGCAAAGCGCGCGTCGCCGTGCAGTTGCGCAATAAAGCCGCGCACATACCACTGCGGCCCGGCCAGAAACAGGTTGATGCCTTCCTCGGCCAGCAGGATGGTGCCCTTGAGATGCAGCGCTGTTGCCCGCTGCAGCAGCAGCTCACGCAGCACAGCGGCGTCGGGCAGGGGGACAAACTTGTAGGTGGAGATGTTGAGGATGGAGTTCACGCGGCTGATTTTACGGAAATGGCGGTGGCATGGAGGTTGATGGTGAGCCGCCAAGCCTCATGGGCGGCGTGGGTCTAAGCGGTCTTTGGGGTTTCACGCTCTTCCCATACGTAACCTAAGCCGTGCCGGGTATGCAGGGGAAGCGTCCCCACATTGGCTTGTTGTGCCTTCTTTCGCACACGCTGTAACAAGGTGTCCATGCGGCGAGAGTCGTAATCGAGCGGATCCTGCCCCAGAGAGCGAACCAATTCTTGGCGACTGACGACCTTGCCAGGGTTTTGCCGCAACTGCTGCACAAAAATCCATTCACTGGCCGTGAGCTGAATCCCGTGTCCATTGGGTGCAAAGAGCACCCGCTCGGCGACGTTGGCGTGCCAACTCCCGAGCTTTGGGGTGCGCCGTAGCAAGGTCGCCAGCACTGCACACAGTTCGGCTAGTGGCACCGGCTTGACCAGGTAGTAATCAGCGCCCTGTTGCAGTCCTTGCAGACGCTGGCTCAGTTGGCCCCAAGCCGTCATCATCACAATCGGACAGTTGGTGAGGCGGCGCATTTCTGGCAAGGAGAAAAGTGCGTTGCCATCGGGCAAACCCGCATCCAGCACCAATGCGCCCACGGTCTGATTTTGCAAAATCTCCATGCTGCTTCGCAGACTACTCGCCTCCAGTACCTTGAATCCTTCCGCCGCAAGGTAATCTTTCACCTCGGCACGCAGGTCGGTGTCGTCTTCAACCAATAAAACAGTAGCAGTTTGCATGATTCGATTCTCCCTCATTGCCCGATGCGCCCTGCTGCTTTGCGCGTTGTGCCTTTCGCCCCTGTTGGCACAGACTGGTGCCACAGCCATGTCGCCGATGGCCTTGTCCGCGCCCAAGGTTGCTCTGGTCGGCCACATGGCGATTTGGTTGGACGAGGCTGGCACAGCCACCTGGCAACAAGCCCACTTGCAGCCATTTGAGCCGGTGGCGGGAAATGTCACCTTGGGCCACCGCCCCGGCGTGGTCTGGGTGCGCATGCTGGTGCAGCGCGATGCCGGAAGTGCAAGCGACTGGTTGCTGGAGGTTTCTCCAGCCCACCTGGATCTAGTGACCCTGTGGGTGGAACCAGCCAGCACGTCTGCAGGTGTGGCGGCATTGCCAGAGCCCGTTGCGCAGCGGGCGGGACTTGCGGTGCTCCCACAAGACCGTCCGCGCTGGCATCGCAAAAGTGTGTTTCCGGTGAACCTGCCAGACACCCAGGCCTATACCCTTTGGTTGCGGGTGGATACCGAGACGGCCAAGACCGTCATCCCGGTGATGTGGCGTCCCGAGTCAATCGAGGAAAGCAACCATAGGGGGAACTGGTTGATGGGCTTGTTATATGGCGTCCTGGTCTTCATCACTGCAGCGGCCATGATCCTTGGCTCGATCGCGGGCAACCGGCTCTTTCAGTGGTGCGGCGCTTATTTTTTTTCTATCGGCGCCATGCTGTTTACTGCGGATGGCTGGTTTAGCCTGCTGCTGTTGCCTGCTGCGCCTAGGGTCTCCCACTACCTGACCAGCTTCTGCCTTGCGCTGGCGATTCCCCTTTGCTCGACCGTCTTTTTCGGCGTCGTGCGAGGCGAGCGCCACGCGCCCCGTCTGGTGCGTGCTTACTTGCGCGTCGCCTGGTCCTACAGCCTTGTGGCCGTGTTGCTCGTGTTGGCAGGTGGCTTTGCCAAGGTCAACCCCTGGTTGAACTATGTGGCCATAGCGCAATTGGTGGTTGTAATCGCGGTGGGCTTGTGGATTTGGCCCCGGGAACCCCAAACCCGCTGGGTCATTCTGTCCTTCCTCCCGATCATATTGCCAGGCCTGCTGCGACTGGTGCGCAATGTGGGCTACGCCCCGAGCATCAACTGGCTGGATGTCGGCACGTTGGCAGGACTGACATGCCACGCGCTGATCTTGTTTTTCATCGTGGCGCACAAGGTAGGGCAGGTGTATAGGGCCAGCTTGGAGGCAAAAAGCCAGGCCCTGCTCAGTGCGGCGCAACTCGATGAGCAGCGTCACTTCGTCGCTTTGCTGTCACACGAAATTCGCAACCCCCTCGCCACGCTGGACGGCGCCATCAGCAATTTGATGCGCGATTCGCTGGGCCCAGCATCCGATGCCCGCCTGGACCGCATGTCCCGTGCCGTGGAGCGCCTGCAATATGTGCTTGGCTACTGCCTTGCGGATGAACGCCTGTCGACCCTGGCGCTCAGCGAGCGCCCACAAATTCCATTGACGCCGGCGCTAATCGTGCAGGAGAGCCTGAAGCAACTCGCCGACGAAAGCGGGCGGCTGCAACTGACGCCCTTCGACGCGGCGGGTGCGGCCGGGCTGGATAGGGCGCAGGTGTTGGGCGACCTGGTCTTGCTGGGTGTTGCGCTGAAAAACCTGTTGGACAACGCCCTGAAGTACGACCCGCTGGGGCAGGTTCACCTGTCGGTGGCGGTGGACAAGGGGCGCCTGACATTTGCGGTGCGCGACCACGGCCCGGGGCTGGACGCGCAGGCGAGCAGCCGCTTGTTTGAAAAGTTTGCACGGGGGCAGCAGCACCCCCATTTGAGTGGCGCCGGTCTGGGGCTGCATTTGTCGCGCAGGATTGCGCAGCAGCATGGTGGCGATATCCACGTTCGCAACGCATCCGGTGGCGGTGTGGTGGCGGGAATGGCGCTGCCCTTGGCAAGATCGGTGTAGGGGCATCCAGGCAGGTATCAAGCTAAATCCAGCCAATATTGGATTTGGTTGGATTTGAAAGCGCCTGGGCTGAGAACATGAAAAAGATTCATGAACTTTCCAAAGTTTGCCCTGTTCCTGAATCCGTGAGCCAACCCACTGCATTCCCAAGAGCCAGCCGGCCCGGCGCTAGGCCGTGCTGGTTTGGCGCTGAGAGGTGCTCGCGGGCTAAATTGTTGATTTCAGAAGAGAAGTCAGCCTTTTTCATTCTTTTTTACATACTTTGCATCCGATTTTGGGATGCAGAACAGATTTTTTCGAAGGCAGTCCCAATGAAAGACAACGGCTCAATGAACCGCATATTCCGCATTGTCTGGAATAAGAGCAAGGGCGTTTGGCAAGCCGTCGCTGAATCGAGTAAGGGCGCCGGAAAGTCCAAGAGTGCTCGGGCTGCACGCCGCTTAAAGTTGGCTGTGCTCTCCTGTTCAGCGCTTGCATCCTCTGCCTTCGCGGCTGGCGCCCTACCGTCTGGCGCTAGTGTCATGGCCGGCAGCGGCACCATCGTCCAAGACGGTACGGTCATGACTGTCAACCAGACCACCGGCAAGATGGCCATTGACTGGCAGAGCTTCTCCATCGGTCAAGGCAATAGCGTCAGCTTCGTTCAGCCTTCTGCCAGCTCTGTAGCCCTGAATCGGGTGCTGGGCTCGGATGTTTCCATCATCCAGGGTGCGCTCAAAGCCAACGGCCAAGTGTTCCTTGTCAACCCTAACGGCGTGCTGTTCAGCCCTAGCGCACAGGTGAATGTGGGCGGGCTTGTGGCGTCCACGCTCCATGTGAGCACCGAAAATTTCCTGGCCGGTCACTACCTGTTCCAAGGTTCCAGCAGCAATGCCATCATCAACCAAGGCAGCATATCCGCCGCCAAGGGCGGCAGCATTGCGCTGATCGCAGCCAAGATCACCAACGACGGCAAGCTCACGGCGCCTGCAGGCAATGTCCTCATCGGCGCTGGCAGCAAGCTCACCCTGGATCTGGGTGGCCCGGTCAAGCTGCAGGTGGAACAGGGCGTCATCGATGCCCTGATCCAAAACGGCGGGGCCATCATGGCCGATGGCGGGCTTGTCTATCTGAGCGCCAAAGCGGCCGGCGACCTGGCCAGTACCGTCATCAACAACACCGGCCTGATAGAAGCCCAAACCTTGGCGACAGGTGAAAAGGGACAGATTGCCCTCCTGGGCGCCATGGCGCATGACCGCATTGAGGTGGGTGGCAAGCTCGATGCCAGTGCACCCCATGGCGGAGATGGCGGCTTTATCGAAACCAGCGCAGCCACCGTCAATCTGGCCAGCAATCTCGTTATCAGCACCTTGGCGCCCGCAGGCACCACGGGCCAATGGCTGATCGACCCTTACGATGTGGTGATTGCGGCAACCGGCGGCAACGCCACTGGCGCCACCATCGCGACGGCGCTGAACTCGACGAACGTCACCATCGATACCACCAATACCACGGCCACGGGCGTCAGCTACGCTTCGACACCTGGTAGCGGTAATGGCGACATCACGGTAAACGATGCGATCAGCAAGACCAGCGGCTCGGCCACGACGGTCACGACCCTGACGCTCAAGGCCCACAACGACATCAACATCAACCAGGCCATCTCCTCCACCGGTGGAAGGTTGAACGTGGTGCTCACCGCTAACCAGGATGCTTCTGGCACCGGCAGCATCCTCTTCGGCGCTTCAGGCAGCGTCACCACCAAAAACGGAAACTTCACTGCGGGGATTGCAGGCATCTCCCCTAACTACACCGTGATGCCAAAGGGCCAGGACTTGACCATGGCGCTTGGCAGCTTCATCGACGTGGGCACGGGCAACCTGGACATCAAGGTATACGGCAATGTCGTGCTCGATGCCAATAGCCTGAAGGCCAGCAACAGTACCGGTTATCCGCAAACCTACTACAACGATGGCGTCGGCCGGTACAACCTGGTTAACTATATCGCGGTGGATGCTTCCGGCAGTATCACCACCACAAACATTACTCCTGCAAGCCCAGATATTCTGACATCGACGCAGGTTTACCTGAGCGCAGCCAGTATCGGCACCCCGACTGCAGGCGAGCAAATCAAGATTTCCGGCCCAAGCGGACTCTCCTATAACAGCTTCCCCAGTTTCGCTCGGAATCTGTACATCAGCAACACGACCGGCAGTTCGTACGTCAACGAGATCGGCAAGCAGATATTCGGCTCGGTAAGCGTATCCATCGGCAGCCAACTCAATCAAACCCAGAATATCCAACTCATGGGCGACGCCGGCGGAAACGGCACCACCGGGACAGGTCACATCATCCTGAACACCGATGGTGCTGGCTTGCTGAACCTGGCCACCGACAATATCAAGACTGGCGGCACTCCAGTCGGCTCCAACGCCGGGAACCCTTCCGTATTCCCCACCAGCGTGACCCTCAGCGCGCCCAGCATCACATTCGCCGACCATTCGGTGGACACCGGCGCCAGCACGTACTACGGGAACTATTACTCCTATTCCGCCAACTTTTCCGCAACGGCGTCCGGCACACTGAGAGGTTCACAGAACAACACGACGCCGGACATTAGCGCCATTACTGCCACACTCAACGCACTCGATGTCGGGACATCAAGCAATCCCGTGGAGGTCGGAGGCGGAACTCTGAATATCCTCAACAACGGGGGCTCAACCTATGTGAAAGCTGCGGAAACCGTCTCCACTGTCAGCCTGAGGAATGTCAAAACAGCGGGTACGCACTCGGTCGTGTTCGCCAATGGCGATCATATTGACTACACGACAAACGGAAGCGGCATACTCTTGCCGACGATCGACTCTACACCCGGCGCAATGCATGGCGTTGACCTGCGCAACTCCAATCGGACTTTCACCCTGAATGCCCAAAATGGCTATATAGAATTCGACACTAATTCCATCAATATCGGCTCCGGGGCGTTTGCGGCGAATATTTACTCGGGAAATACGGACCGCAATACCGGCCAAGCCATTTACGCCAAGAGCAATACCAAGGACAGTGCGGCAGAAATCACTGCCGGCGATGTAAGCTTCAACATCGCTGACAGCGCAGTCGGTTCCATCAATAATATAGAAATTGCGCAGGGTGGAAGTTCCACGAACAATTCGCTCACGGTCAACACCTACGGTGGCGCTGTCGATCTCACAGAGCTGAGTCCCAATCATTTCAAGAGTATCAACCTCACGTTGAATGGTGCAAGCGTCGCCCAGGGCATTGCCATTGACTTGAACGGCGCGGATGACGTCCATTTTTCCGACAGCGGCAGCCTGCTCAGCATCGACGGCACCAAGGTCAATCTGTCTGCGAACAATCGCAATTGGAACTTGTACGCACAGAGTCGCATGATCGAGGTAGACGGTAGCTCCCTCAGCACCGGTAGCTACACGCTGTACGCCGGAAATGGCATCAAGCTCAATGGTGATATTCTCACCAATGGCGGCAGTATTACTTTGAGCGCGTCCGGCATTGCCCTCATGAAGTCCGTGCGCATCGACAGCAATGCCGACGATGCGTCCAATACCATGTCGGGGGGTACGGCGGGTTCGATATCCCTGCAGGGAGAACTCTCCGGTGTGTCCGCGCCATACACGCTGACGGTGGATTCCGGTTCTACGGACAGTGCGGGCAATAGCATTTCCTTGAGCAGCAGTGCCGGCAATTCCGCCGGAGCCTATCTGTCCGGGCTGACCTTGACGTCCAAGGGTTCGATAAACTCCAATGATGGAAATATCTCTCTATACGGAAGTTCTTATTATCTAAACGGCAGTTTTTCCTCCACTGGCAACAGCTATATTAATAACTCGGGCGTTATCATCGACACCGAGAAGGAGAATACGGGCGCTGGCGGAAGCATCGTCTTCTCAGGCAAAGATCTTGCCAATGGGTATAACAATGGACCATTGACGCTCAATACCGCGACCACGCACGCGAATAGTAGTGGTGGCAATGTGGACCTCTACACTTACAGCCACAGCGTCCTGAACACCGGTAAAGTCACCATCACGACCACCGGTGGCTCGGGCGGGACAGCGGGTTCCATCAATCTGCCGGCCATAAATGCGACCACCAACGGTGCGGATAATTCGCAAACTTATTCTGGGGGTATTGTGACCCTTCATGGAGACATTAGCACCCAGCGAGGTGACGTCGCCATCACCGGCGATACCCGGCTCGCCGGCAATGTCACCATCGACACTTGGCAAAGTTACTCCGCAACGCAAACCGGTACAGCCGGCTCGGTAACCCTCTCAGGCACGGGGATCTCGGCCATATCGGCAGGCACTGCGCTTAAGATCGACACCAGCACGAATACCGGGACCGGTTACTTCAGTGGTTCGACGGACTGGACCCATAGCGGCGGTGCGGTGTCGATAATTGCCGGAAACGCGGGTGGAAATTACCTCGGTAGCCTCGTCGTCAATACCAGCAAGAACGAAGACCACAACAGCGGCGTCAATGGTTCGATAGTGCTCACCAACATGACCACTTCAGGTAACCAAACCTACAGCGGTGGAGCGCTCGGTTGGACGGGCGGAATCGGCGGGGATTCCATTGTGATCAATACCCTGACCGATGGTCTTACCGTTGACAGCAGCGGCGTAATTACCGCCAACTCACTGCTTCTGAAGGGCCTCAACACGACCTACAACCTGGTGGCCTCCGGCACTGGCCATAAGGTGGGTACGCTTGCGGCCTCGGGCGCCAGTAGTTTTACCTTCCTCAACAACGACGTTGACCTGACCATCGGCGCTGTTTCTGCAGTCAGTGGGATTACCGCTAGCGGCCCGATCGATATTGCCACCCACAGCGGCAATATCACCATCAAGAACAACCTGACGAGCGCCAGTACGGCCAGCACGGCTATCGGTATCAATGCCGCAAAGGATGCGTCTGCCGGCACGGTAGCGGGGGGAGACATCGTTATCAGCGGGACGCCAAGCTTTACGACGGGCGCCAACGGCCGCACCACACTCTTTACAGGCAGCGTGGCAGGCAGTACCGGCATGGCCGAAAAAATTGGCTCCGGCAGTGGCAATTTCCGCTACAACAGCGACGAGGCCAGTGCAGGCTATAGCACTCCATTGGGTAGCGGCACCTATGCCTTGTATCGCGAACAGCCAACTATTACCGTCAACGCCACTAACGACAGCAAGGATTACAGCGGGCTGGCCTACACCGGTGGGAACGGTGTGACCTTCACGGGCTTGGCCAATGGCCAGACCTCGTCCGTTCTGTCCGGCACCCTTGTTTACGGCGGCACCGCGCAGGGCGCAGTTACTCCCAACACCTACACCATCACTGCTAGCGGCTACACCAACGACCTTGGCTATGCCATCGCATACGCTGGCGGTGTGCTGACCATCAACAAGGCGCATCTGACGGTGAGCGCCGATAACCAGACGCGGGTGTACGGGCAAAGCAATCCGACGCTCAGCCAGACCCTCAGCGGCTTTGTCAATAATGAGAACGCCACCAGCGTCACCGGCAGCTCCACGGTCAGCACCTTGGCCACGGCCTCCACGGGTGCTGGCACATCCGCCATTACCGTCAACCTCGGCGACCTGAATGCGGCCAACTATGACTTCACCGCTGCTCATGGTGTTCTGACCATCAACAAGG